>NZ_AWEZ01000043.1 GCF_000468755.1 Olsenella profusa F0195 | reverse complement strand
GTCTCGTTCTCGGTCCTTCCGGGCAGCATCTTCGGCTTCGTGGGGCACAACGGCGCGGGCAAGACGACGCTCATCCGCTCCATCGTGGGCGCCCTTGCCTTCGACGAGGGCGACATCCGGATCTGCGGGAAATCGGTTCGCACGGATCCCGTCGCCTGCAAGCGGGTGTGCGCCTACGTGCCCGACAACCCGGACGTCTATGGCTTTCTCACAGGCATGCAATACCTCGACTACGTGGCGGACCTGTTCTGCGTTGGTTCCGATGAGCGGGTACGGCGCATAGACGGCTTCGCCAAGCGCCTGGGGATGGAAGACAGGCTTGGCGAGATGGTCTCCGCGTATTCGCACGGCATGAGGCAGAAGCTCGTTTTGATCGGAGCCTTCCTTCACGAGCCACGGCTGCTCGTGCTCGACGAGCCCTTCGTCGGGCTCGACCCCGAGGCGGCATACGAGCTGCGCACCATGATGCGCGAGCTCACGTCGCGCGGCAGCGCCATCTTCCTCTCGAGCCACGTGCTCGACGCCGTGGAGAAGCTCTGCGACACGGTCGCGATCATCCGCCAGGGCGGCATCGTCCGCGTGGGGACGACCGACGAGGTCCGTAGGGACGAGAGCCTCGAGCAGGTGTTCCTCGAGCTCGTGAGGGAGACGCGCAATGGCTAGCCTCGCGCCCCTGCTCAGGGTCCAGGCGCTCGGCGCGTTCGGCGTGGGCCGCCTGATGAACGATCACGACCCCAAGGCGCGAAGGAGGCTCGCGCTCGCCGCCGTGGGCGTCGCCCTGCTCGCCGTGTATGTCGTGGCGTATATGTGGGCGGTCGGGCAGGCGTTCGTTGCGCTCGGTGCCGCGGGAGCACTGCCCGGCCTCGCCGTGGCGGCGGTGGGTGTGGGCTGCGTGTTCTCCACGTTCGCCAAGGCGAACGGACTCCTGTTCAGGTTCAGGGACTTCGACCTCGTTGTCTCGATGCCCGCGCCCCTGTGGGCCGTGGTCGTCTCGCGCGTGGCCCCGCTCTACGGCATGGGCCTCGTGTGCTCACTCGTCCTGGGCGCGCCGCTCATGGCTGCCTACCTGCCTGTGGTCGGCGTCACGCCAGCGGGCGTCATCACTGCCCTTCTGGTGCTGCTGTTGGCCCCGGCGCTCCCCGTGGCGCTCGCCCTCGCCGCCTCGTTCTGCGTGGCTTGGGCGGCGTCGCGCACGCCCCGACCGTGCGCTCGGCATCGTCGGCGTGCTCGTGACGGTCGCCATCGTGGTGGGGGTCACGCTCGCCACGGGAGGCGCGGGCGCGTCCGGCCAGGGAGGCCTCGATGCCCTTGTCCCCATGGGCGGGCAGCTGAGGGGAGCCGTGTCGGCGCTGTGGCCGCCCGCCGCATGGGCGGCGGACGCGATGGAGGGGAGCGTGCCCGCGCTTGCGCTGTACGCGGGCGCCTCGGTGGCGGCCACTGTCGCCGCCAGCGCCGTGCTGACACGCTCTCTGGTGCCCATGAACTCCCTGCTCTCCGCCGGGGGCCTGCGCCGAGCGAGAAGTGCGTCCGCAAGGGCGGATGCCCCGCGGAGGCCCTTCGTCGCGCTGGTCCGCAAGGAGCTCAGGCTGTGGACGGGGGTCCCGATATACCTCATGAACACCGCACCCGGCCCCATCCCCGCGCTCGTCGCCGCTATAACGGCGACCGCGGTTGGCCCGGAGGCCATCGCGTCGGCAATGAGCGTTTCGGGGGCGAACCGAGAGGCGATCACCGTCCTGATGGCGGGGGCGCTTCCCTGGGTCCTGGCGTTCTGCATGGCGATGACGTCACTCACTGCCTCGTCGACCTCGCTCGAGGGGAGTGCGCGCTGGATCGTCCAGACCGCGCCGGTGTCCTCCTCCACGATAGTCGGTGCGAAGCTGGCGCTGAGCCTGCTCGTCACGGGACCTGCTTCCGTGATTGCCGGGACGATCGTCGCCGTTGGGGTCGCGAGGACGCCGCTCGACGCCATCCTGTGCGCCATGGCCCCGCTGGCGGCGGGTGCCCTGGCCTCATGCCTGGGCGCCTTCCTGGACGTACGGCGTCCCCACTACGGGTGGTCGAGTGCGTACGAGCCGGTCAAGCGCTCGGTGAGCGTGGGCATCTGCGTCGGCGCGGGCTTCCTCGCGACGCTTGCCGGGGCTGCGGCGACGCTGCTTGCGGGCGGCTTGGGTTCCGTGGCGGGAATGGCCGTCGCGCTGGTGGTCCTCGCGGCGGCCGCGTTTGCCGGGAGGGCCGCGATGCGCGTCCCGCTCCAAGACCGGTGACCGATGGGATGGATGGCGTGATGGCACGTATGGCTCATGATGGACGGAGCTCGGAAGGGGAGGGACCGTCGTGATCCTCCGCATTGACCAGGCGGACCAGACGCCCGTCTACCAGCAGATCCGCGACCAGATTGTGGCGGCCATCGCACGGGGTGAGCTCGTGGCCGCAGACCGGCTCCCCAGCGTGCGCGCGCTCGCGGGCGACCTTGGCGTGAACCTCCATACCGTGAACAAGGCATATGCCGTGCTGCGCGACGAGGGCTACCTTCTCATGCGCGGTCGCTCGGGGGCGGTCGTGGCGGACGTTGGGCAGACCGCGACGCCCGAGCGCGTCGCGGCAAACGCGGAGCGGCTTGCGGCAGGGCTCTACCAGCTCGCGCTCGAGCACCGCGCCCAGGGAGGGACCGAGGACGCGTTCCTTCAAGCCGCGCGCACCCAGGCTACGTGCGTGTTCTCTGATTCGGGCGTGGCCGGGGTGCAGCGGGACGTGCGTGTGCTGGGCTTGGACGAGAGGGGCGATTGCCTGGGGGCCGATGGTTCACATGTCCGGCATGTTGCTCCGAGAGCTTCCGGGACCGCACCTGAAGGAGCATGACCGTGATTGCTGTCGCCACGATTGGCATGCTGGCACTGCTGACGCTCGTCATCGGCCTGCTGTTTGCCTTCACCCCGTATCTCATGCGCCGCACCGAGTGCTTCGCCGTGACGGTGCCCGCCTCCGCCCAGAGGGACCCGCGCCTCGTCTTGCTCAAGAGGCGCTACGCCGTGGTGATGCTCGTCCTGACGGCAGCGGCGACCATCTCCTCCCTGGCGGCTGGCATGCTGATGGTCTCTGGCCAGGAAGGGATTGGTACGGCGCTTATGTGCGCCGCCCTGCTCGTCCCTGTGGTCATGTCGTTCGTGCTCATGCTGCGCAACCGCCGCAGGGTGAGCGCGCTCAAGCGCTCCGAGGGTTGGGGGGTGAGGAGCCGTCAGGCGGTCGCCAGCGTCGCCGAGGAGGGCTTGCCAGGCGCGATTCCCCTGACATGGGACCTCATCTATGTTCCCGTCATCCTAGGGACGGTCTGCCTGGGGCTCGTGCTCTATCCCGGCATGCCCGATTTGCTTCCGATGCACGCCGACTTTCTGGGAAATGTCAATCGCTATGTGCCGAAGACGCCTGGCAGCGCCATTGGGTTTCCCGTTGCCTTCGAGGCGTTCCTGGCGGTGTGTTTCGTCTTCTCCCACTGGATGATTCTGCGCTCGAAGCGTCCGGTCGATCCCGGCGCGCCCGCCACGTCTGTCCTGGCGTACGGGCTCTTCGCTCGCGCCCAGAGCGTGCTCCTGCTTGCCACGGGAGTGCTCATGAGTGCGGGTTCCGGCCTTCTGTTCCTGCTCTCGTCAGCGGGGCTTATCGGGCTAGGCCAGGCAGGGCTCGGCATCATAATCCTCTGCGTTCCCTTTGCCATGGGCGGCGTGGTCCTCTCGGTCGTCTATGGGCAGATGGGCTCGCGTGTGTTCAGGAGGATGCAAGGGGGCGGCGAGCTCTTGTCAGACGATGACGAGCACTGGTGGCTCGGCATGTTCTACGTCAACCGGGGGGATGCGAGCGTCTTTCTCCCCAAGCGATTCGGCTTTGGCTGGACCCTGAACTTCGCGCGGCCGGCGGCCTGGGCGCTCGTCGTGGGGGTTCCTGCCCTTACCGTTGGGTTTGTCCTGCTTGTGTCCATCCTGACGGGATAGGCAGGGAGGCATGGCCAGCCCTCGGCGGTGGTGCCGGGGCTCATCCTCTTTGCGTCCGTCATGGTGCTGCTGCTGGCCGCCGTCGACTACGTGCTGTTGCTGCTCACCTCCTCGTACGGTTTCGCGTCTGTGGTTCGTGCGTGCAGGCAGGACCTCATCACGGGCGCCGCGGCGACGGTTCTCCTTGTGTTGCACCTGCTGTTCGTTACCGATGTCGTGGCAGCGATCATCCTGCATTCAAAGGTGTGCAAGGCGGGGTGCGCCCTGGCCTTCAGGGGGGACCGTCCCGACGGCATGGGCCCTGTCGGGATATGATGGCTGATGGCTCGTAGTGGTGGCTGGCCGTGGCATCGCGCTCGCTGGTTCGTGGGGGCCGGATGAGATGCGCGAGTCCGCGAGTCATTGTGTGGCACGCCCTCGATACCATGAGGTAGTTGACGTGGTGATCGCACGACCTGCTCTCGTTTGCTTGCATGCCTACTGTGTGTCCCGCAATGAGAGGGACGACCCGACGGAGATGCTATGCTCTGTCTCAAGGGCACTCATCCCATCTGGCGAGAGGGGAGCACATGGCTTTTGGTACGGTCCTCCTACTCAATGGTATCTTCTTTGTCTATCTGATTCTTGCGGTCGTTGCGGTCGTGTTCATAGGGGCGGGACTTGTCGTCACCATCGTCTTTGCCGTGGGCTCAAAGAGGCGTGCTGCCCAGGGGAAGAAGCTTGGGCTCAAGAAGGCCATCCCCATCACTTTGTTCGTTGTGGGTCTTGTGCCGGCGGTAATCGTTGTCGGCACGTATGCCTATCTGTCTGCGGGTGCGGCAAGGAGCCAGGCCAAAGACGAGGCTACCGACAAGGCATTTGCATGCGTGGATTCGCATGACGTAAAGGGCCTCCTGGCTGTGTTCGACGCCAATCCGGACATTGCCATTGATGACTATGCCTGTCGCGAAAGCCTAGCGTCGGGGGAGTCGCTTCTGCATCGTGCGGTCAGGAAAGATGACTATGAGATGGTTGACACCCTGCTTGCCAGGGGGGCTCACCCCACTGAGGAACTGCTTCTTTTTGCATGTGACTATACGGACTGGGACAGCCGCTATGGAGAAAGCTTCCTTCAGCAGGGCCTGGATGCCTACAACCCCAAGATCGTCAATGCCCTGCTTGATGCGGGGGTCGACATGAAGCGGTCACAAGCGAAGTTGCCTCTCAACTACTTTGTTACAGCCATGTGTGGCAATGGCCTAGATGACGGCGACATCGTCATCATCAAGAAGATGCTCCAGCAGGGTGCCCGGCCAGGTGCGGTCGATGGCAACGGCAAACGGGCCATTGACGTCTTCAACGAGACGCTTCAGGAGCCCTGGGCACAAAAAGCCGCTGGTCAAACGGATAAGGTGGAGGAGGTCAGAGGTTTGCTCACACCCCAAGGGTAGGGCTCATGGATGCAGCGGACATTCTGCGTCGAACCCATGCAGGATGGCGCACAGGGCACACGGGCGTCTGGTGGCATGGGTGCCACGACGTTCTCGTATGGCGAGGTTTTCGCTTCTCGGTGTGTGCGGTGATGGCCCCATGCGCTGTACCAGGTGACAACGTCTAGCCGCCAGTTTTCGGATGGGACAAAAACCCTTGCTCATGACGTCGCGTAATGAACTGTAATGGGATGGCAGGGAGGCATTGGCATGAGCGAGAAGAGATATACGAGCGGTGAGATTGCCGCTGCTGCGGGTCTGACGATTCGTACGGTCCGACATTACGACCACATCGGTCTGCTGCCCTCACGTCATACCCGCCGCAATGGCCCCGATGGCAGCCATCGACTTGTGGCCGCCAGTCATGATAGGCCCTACCCATGGAACGTATGAGAGTTGTCCATATCAGCCTGCACGTTGCCGTCTGCACCCTTGCCACGCTCCTGCTCTGCGTCTGTCTTGCGGGATGCGAGAGCACGGGTATGGGCGAGTTCGGCTCCTCGCGCGATACGTCGGTCCTCTGGAACCAGCAGGTCCCAGAGGGAGGTGGCGCCATCCTCATCATGGGTGACGACTCCTCTCGGTTCTGGAAAACCTACCAGTTCGATGCCGGTGGGACGCTTGTCGCATCGGAGAGTTTCAATTCCGATGGGGGCACGTGGTCGGTCAGCTACTATCACTACGACCAAGGGAGGCTCTCTTCGGTTACCGGCTCGTGCGAGGGCGGCGGGCCGAACACCGAGAGGTCGTTCGAGACCACCTACAGCTATCACGATGACGGCAGCCTTAACGTCTCCCGTCGAGAAGATGGCACGTTGACCATGACGAAGAGCTATGACGCCGCCGGGAGAATCGTCGAATCGAACGCTGTCACCTCCAATGACCGCGAGACCTTCGAGTACGACGATCAGGGCCGCCAGACGGCGCATTGGCACTACGGATCCCATGGCGACGAGATCGACTGGCCCAGCTCCCAAACATACGAGTATGGCACCGATGACCAGGGCGACTTCGAGCGTACGTACTATTATGATAGGGACACGCAGCAGCCGGACAGTTGCTGCACGAACTGGCTCGATTCCGAAGGGCGCGTGGTCAGATCGGTTCGCTCGACATTGCGGGACGACGGGACCTGGGCCCTCGATGGTTCGTCCATCGAGACCTGTACGTATGATGAGACGGTCGAGTACTATCCCAACACGAACAAGGTATCCTCGAGGACAAAGACGCGGGACTCAAGTGACCCGGCATCAGCGGAATCGTCTACGACCATCTATGATGAGCAGGGGTTTCCGGTCTCCTACGCCAGGACGGCCTATGGTAAGACCCATACCACGTTGGCAACGTACAGGGGCAATGTGCCCGCGGGGTTCTTGGATGACGGCTTGGACGCCCCCAAGGCTCCCTCCATCTTGGATTAGACTGGTGTGGGTTGCTGTGCCAGCTAGCCTGCCCGGACGAGTCACGCGTTCCACGCTGGCGCTGGCGGTGGCGGGGACGAGCACGATCTCCCTAGGTTCCGTCTCCGAGAGGAGCGCGTCGGTGAGTCCCCTTGTGCCAGCCAGATAGGACGTCAGGAACAGCTTCATCGGTGTCTCCGCTCGCTTTCGGTCCGAGAGGGTCCAGGTCTATCATGCAATTCCGCAAGCTGGAGCTCTCCTACCTTCGATACTCCTTCAGCTTCTTCGGCATGGGTGTCCAGCAGCTCCCCTGAGTAGGCCATGTCTGCGGTAATGCCTCCCCCTTGCGCATCGTCCAACTCTCGGGCAGTTGCGCGCGCTCGGCGGGTCATTGTCGCCACAGGGACCTTAGCCCGGCGAGTGGTTTTCGGCCGTGGACTCCAGGAACCGGTCGATGGCGGCGTTGACGAAGGCGGGGTCATCGACGTTGGCGTTGTGTCCCGCGCCCTCGACCCAGATGACGGGCACGCCGGTCTCCCTCGACCACGCCTTGTCGTAGGCCTTGACGAAGCCCGCCGCATCCTCGGTCCCGCATACGATCATGAGCGGGCAGTCGATGCGGTACGCGCGGTCTTTCGCCACGGCGTCGGAGATCGCCCTAAAGCCCCCGCCGTACAGCGCACAGAGCTCCCTCTTCGAGTAACGCTCGATCTGCCGGAGCATGTTCCTTCGCCCGTGCTCGGTGGTCGAGCAGTTCCCCGCGATCTGGCCGCGCAGGAAGCCTTCGGTGCCCCAGAGCCGGCATATCCCCTCCATGTGGCGCAGCACGGCCAGGTGCCATCTTTTGTAGTAGCGTCGCTGCATAGGTGACGAGTCGATGGAGACGAAGGCGGCCGTGCGGGTGGGGAAGAGGTCGAGGTAGGCCTGCGCGACGTAGCCGCCGAGCGACTGGCCGACGAGGACGGGATGCACCGCCCCACACGCCTTGAGGATTTCGCAAAGCGCGCCGGCCATGTCGTCGAGGTCGAGCCTCTTGCCCCACGGGCGCGAGAGCCCGTGGCCCGGAGCGTCCCAGACGACGAGGTTCCAGCGCCTCGCGAAGTGGGCGAACTGGGGGTCGAACAGGGTGTGGTCGGCCGAGAGGCCGGGCAGGAAGGCCACCCACCCGCGCTCCGCGTCCGCCCGCTCGCTCACCCAGTAGCGCACCTCTCCGTGCTCGGTGCGCAATGTCCGTTCGACCATCCCTGCAGCGATTGCGGGCTCGACGTCGCCCGGGTACGGTGCATCGCAAGGCGACGGCAGGCCTTCGAGATCGCCGCTCATGAGGCCACCTCCTCGGAAAGCGCGACGCACCAGCGGTCGATGATCGCCCCCATGTCGCACTCTATTCCGTCGACGTCGATGTCGTCGGCCTCAAGCACCCCGTGCTTCCGGGTCGAGCGCGCCACCTCACCCAGGGTCGTCTCCCAGAGATGGAGGTAGAGGCCGAGCTTGTTGCCGAAATAGTGGGAGAGCGGGGGCTTGGAGACGCCACCTGCCACGGCGACCTCCGACATGGGAGCCTTGGCGTAGGGGCAGCGCAAGAACATCCCGAACCCCGCGTCGAGCATCGCGTCGCGCCATGCGGCAGGCAACGCGAGGAAGTGCTCGTTCATGACCGGATCCCTCCTGCTGACCGAACGGTTAATGAGAGGGTATCGTATCCCCGTTGATCGGACGGCCGAAGGGGCGGAGCCAAGTTCAACGTCATCTGCTTGAGCCGTCGCTTTCCCAGCTGCCATGGCCGTCGCAAAGGACGGGACCACGGGCGTCGTGCTGGAGGACGAGATGGCTGCCCCGTTCTCCTGGTGTACGTGCCTTCGTGCCATCCGGCCCCAGACTTCTCGACGCATACCATCGCCATCGACCGCTCCCAGTCCGGCATCACCGTCAGTGACACGTTCTCAGCCTCAGATCGGCAGGCCAAGGTCGTGACCAACCCCGACGGCTCCGTCGACCTCCACATCTTCGTGGATCGCATGAGCGTCGAGGTCTTCACGGCGGATGACACCATCTCTGATGCCAACCAGATCTTCCCCACGGGCTATCCCGATGGTCTGGCCGCATTCGCCGAGAACGGTGTGGCAACGCTCGATGCCACGGTGCATCAGCTGGCCGGCATCTGGACCGTCAAGGGCGAGCAGTCCTTGACGCCTACCGGCATCAGCGTTGACGCCACGTCTGTGGTTGCCAACCCTGGCGCCACGAGCGACGTGCGCGTGTGGGTGACGCCGGGTTATACGGACCAGGGTTGGACCGTCTCCTCGAGCGAACCAGGCGTGGCGTGGGTCGTACGCGCCGATACAGGCCTCAGCATCGTCGCCAGCAGGCCTGGCACCACGACGATCACCATCGCGAGTGCGGCAGATCCTTCCATCACCAAGACCATCACCGTCACCGTCCATGCCAACGAGTTCAAGACCAACGTCGATGGCCTCACTCCCACGGCAGGCACGTGGCACATCGATGGCCGGGCCTATCACGTCGATGGCGCCGGGCTCAACGCGTTCCTCATGTCCTCCGAGGAGTACAGCCTGGATGGGAACTTCTCGTATGAGGTGGACGTGAACTACAGCGACTCCACCACCAACCTGGTGTTTGGCTCTCAGATCACCGATCCGTTTGGCGGCTGCTACGCCATCCGGCTTCGTTCGGATGGCACGCTGCGGCTGTTCGACTTCAAGGGCGACCATACCTTCACCCAGGTGGCGGCCGACCTCTCCTGCGGGCACACGTACCATGTGGCCGCCATGGTACGGGATGGTACCGTTCGCGTCTCCATCGATGGCACGGGGCTCATCGCCTACCAGCTCACCGACCAGGACAAGGCCGATGCCCGTGCGTATGAGAAGGGCTATGTGGATCTCGGCGTCTGGGACACCGCTATGACACGGCGCACCCCAAGTCGATCCCCACTCCTCCTCCGACACCCAGGCAGTGCCACCATCACCATCATGGGCGGTACGGGTGCGGGTACCGTTGCTGGTGGGGTTGCGACCATCCCGGTCGTTGTGTGTGGCATTGCAGGGATGGTGCAGCAGCTGGCACCACGGTGGTCATCATCATGCTCTCACCAGCATGGATTCCAGAGCGTATGGGGATCCTATCGCCTATGGATCGGCTGCCTCACATATTGTCGGCAGGTTCGTGGCGATGCCCGTCGGCGCTGATGCGACGATGGGCACCCACGGCGAGTGCCGACACACCCATCCCGGCGGTCGCGGGAGCGTTTTGGCCCCAAGTGCGTGATGCTCCTTGCCAATTCGGGAGAAATCAAGGGCGCAATTGGCCCGTCACGTGCCATCCAATTCCACCTCGAGCGCATCGGGCGAGGAAATTGGCAGCAAACGAGCCTTCCACCGTCGCAGAAGCGACAAGGGAGCCACGCACTTGGGGCCAAAACGCTCCACGGAGGCCATGAGACACCTACGTCTACGCTGTGGGCGAGGGATTGGGCGCGCGACGCTTTGCCCGGCGCAGTGCCTTGAAGTCGCTCTCCAGCATGGCGACGGCACCTTCGGGCAGGTAGACCGCAAGTCTGCCGCCGCCTACGCTAAAGGTGGCCGATCCGTCATCCGCGATGGTCACATCTGCCTCGTCTCCCAGCACGCAGCGCCACGTTTCGCCGGCGTGGGAGGTGCCCACGCTCATGGTAAGCTGCGTCTGGTCGCGGTCGGTGAGAAGCACGGCCACGCCGCTGTCCTCATGGTCTCCATCGCCCTCGCGCGTCCAGCCGATGTCATCGGCGTTCGCAAGGAAGTCGTGCTGGGGACCATAGGCAAAGCGACGGCGGACCTCCATGAGCAGGGGCAGCTCGGCCACGGCGGGGACGTTGCCGTCGTTGGGCATGCCGTAGAGGTCACCGTAGAAGACACAGGGGTAGCCGGCCTCGCGCAGCAGGATGCAGGCATAGGCGCTGGGCTTGAACCAGGGCTCGATGAAGGACTGCAGGGCCTGGCCAGGTTGGGTGTCATGGTTCTCCACGAAGGTCACGGCATGAGTGGGATCGGCACCTACGAGCGTGTTGTCGAAGAGGGTGGAGAGGTCCATGTCGCCGTTCGACGTCGAGGCAGTGTACAGCTTGTAGTGTAGAGGCACGTCGAAGAGGCTCATGGGCGCGTCGTCGCCCAGATAGTCCCTGAGCTCCTGGAGGTCGCCCGACCAGTACTCGCCCACGGTGAAGAGCTCTTTGCCGCTCGTCGCGCGCATCTGCGCCAGCCACCTGCGGTAGAACTCGCGCTCGATGTGCTTGACGGCGTCCAGGCGATAGCCGTCGAGGTCGCAGGTCTTGGTGTACCACGCGCCCCAGGCCACGAGCTCGTCGAAGACGGGCTGGTACATCACGTCGACGTCGCAGCCCATGAGGTAGTCGTAGTTGCCGTTCTCGTGGGTGACGTCGGGGTCCCAGTGCTTGCCCGCAAAGCGGAAGATGCCGCTGCGGTTTGTGGCGGCATCGTAGTCGCAGCCGTGGAAGCAGTGCCAGTTCCAGGTGAACGTCGAGTACGCGCCTGCGCGCCCGGGGAAGGTGTAGCGGGTCCAGGCCGTGATGGTCTGCTCGCCGCCTGCGGGCTGGTCGCGGTCCTGGGGGTTGACCTCCACGGCTCGCACCTGCTCGGCCTCGTCGGCGCCCATGCGGTGGTTGAGCACCACGTCCGCGAGCACCTGGATGCCTGCGGCCTTGAGGGCACGGATGGCGGCAAGGTACTCGTCCTTGGTGCCGTACTTGGTGGCGACGCTGCCCTTCTGGTCGAACTCTCCCAGGTCGTAGGTGTCGTAGACGCCATAGCCCACGTCGTTAGCACCGGCCTGCCCCTTGTAGGCGGGCGGGAGCCAGATGCTGGTGATGCCGCTGGCAGCGAAGGCCTTGGCGTTTTTGCGCAGGCGCTCCCAGTGTTTGCCGTCGGCTGGCAGGTACCAGGAGAAGCCTTGGAGCATGGTGCCGTTGAAGGTGGTCATGAGGCCCTCCTCGGATGTGTGGTCGGGGCACGTCCGGCCCCGCGGGTTGGTTCGATCCCTATGCCCAGCGCAGGGGCCTGCCGGCTCCCAGCTCGAAGTGGCGCTTGACGATGCCCAGGTCCACGGTGGCATAGGGGCCACCCTTGGACTCCACTCGTACGGTGGGCGCCACCCCGTCGTCATCCCGCCCGTCCACAAGGGTGAGCAGGAAGCTCTGCTGGTTGATGGAGGTGGGGGCAAGGAGCGCCGCCTCGACGCCTCGCTGGAACCAGTCCGGGGAGCCCGGGAGGCCCGTCGCGACCTTGTTCGCGTCCTTGGAGCGGTGCGGGACGCCCTGCGTGGTGCCGTGCCCCAGGGCCACGACGACCACAAGCCGATCGCCCGGCTCCAGCATGCGCCTCACCTGGCGCCGCTTGAAGGTGAGTGCCACCCAGCAGCTGTTAAGCCCCATGCGCTGCGCCTCCAGGACGACGCGCTCGCCGTGGTAGCCACAGCGCTCCTCGAGGTCGTCGGCAGGGACGCCTGCCAGGACGAGGTAGGTGCGCACGTTGCGGAACCTGCCGTAGTGCGCCATGGTGCTCCTGAAGGCCTTGGGCTCGTCGCAGATCAGGCGCATGTGCAGGTCGCCGGCCGCGTTCTCCTCGGCGATGATGCGCTCGAGCTCCTCGCGCTGCCCGGGGTCGATGGGCTCGTCGGTGAACGCGCGCACCGAGTGGCGTGTCTCGATAGCTTCGGTCAGGTCCATGGGACATTCCTTCCTTGGGTGGGGTTCGTCCTGTCCGCCTCCACGATAGCGCTCTTGCACGGTCGGGGTCGGGTACCATGGGGCGCACGAAAATGGGGACGCTGAGGTCGCCGCCCCGGGCGGGGGTGGTCATGCGGCGGCAGGCTGGGCTTCGCTGCCTGCTCGGACGGGTGTGACGGGGATGACACCCCACATATCGAGACGAGATGCTCGCCTGCGGACTGCGGACATACCCGGTTGCGATCAGGAGGACGAGGAATGACGAGGCGTGACCTGAGGCCGATGGCTGCCGTTGCTCTGTCTCGGTGGCTCGTGACAACCGGTCCTGCGAACCACGTCCTGAAGTCCTTCAGGGGCGTGTCGTTCTCACGGACCCTGAACCTTGATCTTGGTGCCATCGAAGGCGGTGAGCGCCTCAGTGCGCCCCTGATGCCGCCAGTGCCTCGCCCGCCTCGTCGGCGACCGTGCGCAGAAGCGCGGCGTCCGCATCGGTTCCGCCGCGGTGTGACCACTCGCGCATGACCTCGACCCAGTACAACACCATGGCAGCTGCCGTGAGGTGCGTCGCAAAGTCATCATCATCCGTACGCAGCGAAGGGGAGAGCAGCGTGGCCACGACCTGCTCCCAGCGCGGGACGCGCGCGTACAGTGCCCTCAGGAGCGTGGGGTTCTCGTGCACGATGGCGAGCCTGAGGGCGACGTCCGAGAGCCCCTCCCCGCCAAGCTCGCCCACGACGGCATCGAGGACGGTGTGGGCGACATCGAGCGGGCGCGCGTCCTCTCCTGCCGTGCCCAGCGTGCGTTCGGCGACCACGATGGCGGCGCTGTCGGGCGGCATCCCCAGGATGACGTCCTCCTTGGAGGGGAAGTGGCGGAAGAACGTCATGACGGAGACGCCGGCGGCCTGGGCGATGTCGCGTGCCGTCGTCTCGTCGTAGCCGCGCTCGGCGATGAGCCTGAGGCCGCAGGAGCGCAGGCGGGAGCGCGTCGAGCGCAGGCGCTCTCCCTGCCACGTCTCTCGAGCTCGTACGGCCCGCACCGAGGTGCCGCGTCTGTCAGCCTGCCCAGTCTCTCGCATGGTCTTCCTGCTCCCATTTTGATGTGTATGCGACGTATGCCGCCACTAGGAGGAGCACGACGGCCGTCACGCAGAACGTCACCAGGATAGCATGGGCATATGCGCCACTCGCGGCGGTACGTATCGCCTGTGCCTGCACGTCACTTTGTGTGTCTGCGGCTTCGAAGGCAAGCGAGATGGACGCGAAGCCTTCGGCGGCACCTCCCCGGCATGTCGCGGCATAGACCGAACCCACGATCGAGCCGAGAGAGCCAATACCCACAAGGCATCCGAGCTGCTGAAAGGTGGAGATGAGGGCGGAGCCGCCACCTGCTCGCTGGTTGGGGACGCGCTCCATGCCCCATCCCTGCATGGTGGGCAGTCCCATGCCCATGCCCAGGCCGCAGGCGCACTGCCCCACGACCATGAAGGGATAGCCCATGAGGGTCGTCGACACGGCCATGACGACCAGGCCGAGGGCGATGAGGGCGAGGCTCCCCATGCATGCCCGTCGCTTGCCCAGCCCATCCGCGACCTGCTTGGTGATGGCGGATCCCGCCATGGCGGCGATGACCATGGGCATGAGCATGAGGGCGCCTACCAGCGCGCCGTTCCCGAGCGCCGTCTCGACGTAGGAGGGCAGGACGAACAGTATGCCCGATATGGCGAGGTTGAGTGCGAGCAGGGACATCGAAGCGGCCGCGAACGAGGGTGTGCGTAGCAGGCCAAGCTCGGCAAGTGGGTTGGAGGACCGCGTGTCGTGGCGGACGAACAGCGCGATTGCCACGGCACCCGCCACCATCAGGCCCCAGGAGTCCGGGGAGGCGAGGGAGACCTGCGCGTTGATGAGGCCGGCCGAGAGCAGGGAGAGGCCAACGAGTGCGAGCAGCGCCGAGAGGAGGGGCAGCCGACCGCCGGACGCACCGTCCCCCTCATGGAGCAGCTCCCCGTCATGGGGCAGGAGGGCCGCATTGAGCAGCATGGTGACGACGAAGGCCACCAGGTCGAACACGAAGATGGAGCGCCAGCCGGCAAAGTGGACGAGCAGGCCCCCGAGCACCAGGCCAAAGGGCGCCCCCAGGGTCATCGCGATGGCGCGCAGCGTGAGGGCGCGCAGCTGTCCCTCAGGGTCGAACAGGTACTTGATGAGGGCCAGTCCCATGGGGACGTAGAAGCCCGCCCCAAGTCCCATGAGGCCCCGTGCAACGATGGTGACCATGGAGTTGGGCGCGAGGACGCCGATGACCGATGCGACGACGAAGGCGCCCGTGCCCAGCAACAGCGTGCGCTTGACGCCCCACCTGTCGCCCAGGGATCCCGAGAGCAGCATGAACGCCGCAAAGATCAGGTTGTATGCCGAGACCATCCACTGCTGCTCCACCTGGCCGGCCCCCAGCGAGACGGAGATCGTGGGGAGGGCGACGTTGAAGGCCGTCGTGTTGGCGAAGCACACGAACGTGCCGAGGCACAAGCCGCCCAAGGCCCTCCATGCCCGCACCGACGTCCGTGCATCCGGTGTCGTCCGGATGTCTCCCTGTCCAGTGGCCATGCGCACCACCCCGTTTCGCGTATCCGTATGTTACTTGATACCATATGAATACGTTACTCAATATCATATGAATGTCAAGGGGGAGACGATGGCAGCCTGGTGCGACATCGTCGGGATGGGGCGCGTGTCATCCGAGGGGCGATGGTCTCCCTGCCGCCACCCAGGCGGGGTAGAAGCGCTGGAACCACGTGGTGAAGGCACCCATGAGCAGGGAAAGCGCGCTCACGGTCATGCCCGAGTAGGGATGCAGGGGGGTGGCGGACAGGGTCGCGACCAGCACGGCGCTGAGCGCGAACACGACCGCCCACGTCAAGGTGAGGATCCGGTTGCAGTCCATGAAGAGGGGGTTTCCCAGCGCCCTGTCCCCGCCATAGCGGGCCTTGACGTAGTGGGCGGTGAACGGGACGCCCGTGGCGCACGACGCCGCCCACATGGCCCCGTACAGCACATACGACACCGGCTGCGCCCACGACCCCCCGACGCCGGTGAGCACCGCCAGCGAGAGCAGGGATGCCATGGCAAGGGAGAGGGTGTCATACACCGTCGTCTCGCGCCGGACGAGCAGCAGGGGCTCTATCGCGCAGGTGACGAGCACGGCCAGGGAGCCCACCAGGGCATTGATGGGGGTGGCGATCCAGAACGCCATCAGGGGGAGCAGGGACGCCATCATCACGGGTGGCCTGCGCGCGGGCTTCGTCGCATCCGATGTGGGGCCAGCCTCGGTTGGCTCCTCGTTGGAGCCGAACACCTTGTTCCACTCCATCATGAGCGAGAAGTCGCCCTCCACCGTGTAGAGTCCCTGGCCGAGCGCCTGGGTGCCCTCGAGCTCCCCGCGGGCGATCTGCTGCCACACCGCAAGCGGCGTCCTGATCACCGTGGTCGCGGTGGCGGGGCGCCCCTCGACGACCTCGGCCGCCTGGTCGGTCAGGTTGATCTGGCACACCTCTTTGACATCGGTGTAGTCCATCTCGACCACGCGCGTCGTGCCGGCGTACGTCGCCGGGTTGTACAGCAGTGCCATCTGCCTGGTGAACGCAAGGGCCTCGGACGAGGGCGCGGTCGTGCTCCCATCCCCCTTGATGCCCCAGCTCGCGTTCGCCATGGCCTCGTATGTCTCCTTGGGATAGAGGAGCCTCTCAAGCCGCCCGCGCGTATCGGCGGCGATTACGTCCGCCTCCGCGAACTCCGCACCGGCCTGGCGCACGACGGAGAGGTACGCGTCGGTCTTTTCGCGCAGCTCCCTCACGTGGAACAGCTCGCCCTGCCCGCAGAAGACCGTCTCGTAGTCGCCCCGTCCGCAGATGTGGTCGAACATGCTGGTCACGGCGTCGTAGTTGCCCTCGGAGGTGTAGAAGCCGCAGGTGGACACCAACACCGTGCGCTTGCCCGTGCGGTCGACGCGCGAGGGGTGCGCCCCGTTGCCCACGCCGTCGGTGCGGTCGACCATGAAGGGCAGCGAGGTGGGAAGCTGGCGGTCTATCAGGTTCTTAAGGGGGCCGGGGACGCCAAAGTAGTACAGGGGGAAGCTCCAGACGGTGACATCGGTCCATTGCTGGTCCTCGAGCACCTGCGCCATGTCATCGTGCATGCAGCACGCGCCGGGCGTCTTGCCCCAGCAGGCGAAGCAGCCCCTGCAGGGGGAGATGTCCAGCGACCTCACGTCGAGGGTGCGCAGCTCCACGTCCGACCTCGCGTCCCTCATGCCGTCCACGAACGCCGACGCGAGCTTGAGGGAGTTGCTGGCTGACCCTTTGGGGCTGCCGTTGATGAGCAGGATGTTCATTACTTCTCCTCCTGTAGCGTATCGAGCTTGTCCCTGCATGCCTGGCTCCACTCGTGCAGCATCCGCGCATAGCGGATGCCGAAGTCGGCCGTCATCATCCAGAAGACGGACTTCCCGGCATTGTCCTCGTGCGAGCCGTATGCGCCAATGATTTCCGGCACATCCTCCATCGCCGTGACGAAGCGCTCGCTGAGCGCGACGAGTACCTGCACGTAGGCTTCCTGCTCGCTGGCCTGTGCCTCTGCCATGAAGAACAGCCTCAGGAGGAAGGGGAAGCGAATCTGCACGTCGCCACGCACGTCAGCCTCCGTGGGCGAGAGCCAACGGGACAGTTCCTCCCGTCCCGCCTCGGTGAGGGAGTAGACCCGACGGTTGGGTCGTCCCTCCTGCTCCTCGATACGGCTGCTCGCGAACCCCTTGCGTTCGAGTCCTTGGAGCTCGCGATAGATCTGACTGGTGCTCGCGTTCCAGAAGAACGCGAGGGAGTCCCTGAACACCTCCATGATCTCGTATCCGGTCATGTCTCCATAGCTCAGCAGCCCGAGTACGCCATGTTTGAGCATTCCGTCCCCTCTCGCTCGGTAATATTCTATAAGTAGAATATTACATTTGTGGTATATGTCAAGGGGATGAGAAAAGTGAGACAGGACGTAGCGTCAGCAGCTGCGGGTGCTGGGCACTCGTCCGTTGCACGCTGGGGCATGTTCCCGTTGCCCGCCTCATCCCTTGGCATATGCTGCTCGCAGAGGAAGGAAGGCCGACGTCAGGGATGCCATCCTACGGTGTGCCAGTGCGTGCATGGCATCTTCTCGTAGGGTGGGGACTCATGGCAACCAGGCGCTGTGACTGGGGTGACGCGTTCGAGAGGATGCGCGCCTACATCGATGCGACCATGCATGAGCGATGCGTAGAGCATCAGCGCGACACCCACCGCCGCGCAGACGAGAAAGGCGCTTCCGACCTAGGCGACGCTGTCGTTGAGGACGGCAGAGAGCATGACGCCCACGAAGATGGCCGTGATGCCCCCGACGATGCCGCGGGAGAAGAGCTTGTTGGCAGTCTCCCTCTGGGTCGTGGTGTAGAAGTCCTCCACGTACGGATGCACCCTGACGAACGCATCGTGCCTGATGCCTGCCGGAATGACGAGGCGGAGCCCAGCGAGGGCGAAGGCGAGGAATGCCAGGTTGCGTTACCGGCCCATGCTGCCTGTTCGCTGACTTGTTGATTCCTGAAGGTCAGTGGGTGGGTATGATGCAAACAGGTGTGGCGGGAACTTCAAGAGGGAGCTCTTCGTGCTGCTGACGCGCGAGGACCGTTTGCGTGTTGCAGGGGGCCAAGACCGGGGGGAGGCTGCCATGAGAAGCGCGACGTTGGTGGTCATGAGGCACGGCGAGTCCACGTGGACGGATAAGGCCCAGAACCGCTTTGCCGGCTGGGCGGACATCCCACTCACAGAGCGCGGCCGCGACCAGGCAAGACATGCCGGCGAGCTCATCCGTGACGCGGGCATCAGACCCGATGCGGCGTTCACCTCCCTGCTACGCCGTTCGATAGAGACCTGTGACATCGTGCTCGACGTGGTCGACCGCCTCTGGGTCCCCGTGATTAGGAGCTGGCGGCTGAACGAACGCCACTACGGTTCCTTCCAGGGGGAGGCGCGTCCCGCCATGCGGGAGCGCTACGGCGAGGAGCTCTTCACGACCTACCGTCGCAGCTACGACGTGCGCCCGCCCGAGATTGCCACGAGCTCGCCCTGGTGGCAGGGAGATGACCCGCGCTATGGCGTCATCGCGCAGGATGGGCTCGACAGCCTCGATCCCGCCCAGATTCGCAGTGAGTGCCTGAGGGACGTGGTCGTGCGTCTCGAGCCGTTCTGGCAGGCCTTCGTCACGCCATGCCTCTCGCTCGGCGAGACGGTCCTCGTCGTCACGCATGGCTCGGTGGTGCGCTCCCTCATCAAGGTCATCGAAGGCCTCTCCGACGAGGAGATTCGCACCGTCAACGTGCCCACCGGCGTTCCGCGCGCCTACGAGTTTACGAGCGATGCGTTTGGCGGCCTACGGGTGCAGGGGAGCGGCCGCTACCTTGACCCCGAGGCTGCGGCCGCGGGCATCGCCGAGACGAAGGAGCTGGGCAAGGCGTAGCCGAGGGACATTGCATCCCAAGCGTTGTGCACCGTCTCTCCCGTCACGGCCGTCAGGGCATCGAAAACGAAGGGGATGGACCATGGAGAGTTGGAAGACGCTCATCTCGCAAGGGTATAGCGACATCCGTGGCCTTCAAGGCACCCTCGGCCTGTCGGACGGGGACGTCGCCGTCGTGCGGGAGCTACAGCAGACGTTTCCCATGTTCGTCAACCCGTACTATCTCTCCCTGATTGACCCGAACGACCCAGATGACCCCATCAGGAGGATGAGCATCCCCGACGTGTCGGAGGCGGACCGCAGCGGTAGCCTCGACACCAGCGGCGAGCAGTCCAACACGGTCATGGCCGGACTGCAGCACAAGTACCGCGAAACGGCACTGATCCTCTCCACCAACCAGTGCGCGATGTACTGCCGACACTGCTTCAGAAGGCGCATGGTGGGCCTCAGCGAGGACGAGACCTCACAGCACCTCGAGGGCATGTTCGCCTATATACGGGAGCACGAGGAGATCTCGAACGTGCTGATCAGCGGCGGGGACGCGTTCATGAACAGCAACGCCACCATCCGGCGCTACCTTGACGGACTCCGCGACATCGCACACCTCGACCTCATTCGCTTTGGGACCCGGACCCCCGTCACCCTGCCCCAGAGGATCACGGAGGACGACGAGCTGCTGGGGATCCTCGAGGAATATTCCAAGAGGAAGAGGATATACGTCGTCACGCAGTTCAACCATCCGAGGGAGATCACCAAGGAGTCGACCGAGGCGATAGACCGCCTTCTCAGGTTGGGGATTCCCGTCCGCAACCAGACGGTTCTGCTGCGAGGGGTGAACGACGACGCGCGCACGCTGGGGACGCTGCTGAGGGGGCTCACGACGATCGGGGTCATCCCGTACTACGTCTTCCAATGCCGTCCGGTGGCCGGGGTGGTCAACCGGTTCCAGGTCCCCCTGCGCGAGGGCTACCGCATCGTGGAGCAGGCGAAGCGCATGCAGAACGGCCAGGGGAAGTGCTTCCGCTTCGTGCTCTCGCACGTCACGGGGAAGGTCGAGATCCTCGGGCCCGCCCAAGGCGAGGACATGCTCTTCAAGTACCACCAGGCGAAGGAGGAGTCCGACCAGGGAAGGATCTTCCGCCAGCCGATCGCCGAGGGCCAGCGCTGGCTCTAGGGGTACCGAGAAGAGGTGCGTGCATGACGTTCCGGCTGCCTGGGCGGTCGGCTTCTCCGGTAACAGGTAGAGCTCTCTGCGCTCCCTCCTGACGTCGCATGCCATGGCGCCTGTCCTGTGACCTGGGTGTGCCGCGGTTGGGGACATGCGCTGATGGGGCGAGTTTCCCCCGGGAAATGTAAAGTATTCTTGACATATAGCCACTGGATGTCGTATCATGCAAAATGTAAATGGTATTTTACATTCAAAGGCGGAAGGGGTGGTCTGGATGAAGAAGACCGACGAGATGGACCAACGCATGTTCCTGAGGTCGGAAGAGTGGGGCTATCGGGTCCTGCTCCTTGCGCTCTCTGCCTGGACCCTCTACAACTGCCTTCAGGCGGCTCTGAACGGGAGGGGATATGAGCCTGTCCCGGGCTGGGTCCTGTTGGGAGGGGTGTTGGCACAGGGTCTCTCGAGGCTTGCGATTCGGCAGCGGATGCTTGCGGGGGACGAGGAGTATCATGAGCCCAACCGACTCCTCCGCGTACTTCTGGGGGCAGTGGCCGTTGTCGTGGCTCTGATTGCGGCTGGCATGTACCTCGTCTCCAGGGCATGACCGGCATGAGGAACAACGTCAGGGAGCGACGGAAGAGGGCGGGGTACCGTCAGGAGGACATGGCGGCGCTGCTGGGAGTCAGCCGCCAGACGGTCATAGCGATCGAGAACGACAAGTATGACCCCTCCCTTGGGCTTGCGATCAGGATAGCGCGACTGTTTCAGACGCAGGTGGAGGAGGTCTTCTTCCCCGATCGGTAAGTACGGCTGTAGAGAGGATGCGGACGGGCCTTCCCGCCTAACGGTCGTGGACCTTGCGGAGGTATCCGTGGTGTGTGCCAGCGTGGCCTAGCGGAGCCAGGCGACCTCGTACAGGAGCATGAGGAGGTACCGTGCAGCTCCTTGCCCACGTTGATAGCGGCATAGTGTCCAGGCGAGGAAGGAGAGCCTGGCCTGTCCCGTCTCAGAGATGTTCTGTTGACCACGTACCCCACCTCAGCATGCTCTGCTTACAGGCATATCGTTGAGGTAGCAATGTCATTGAACAAATTCTCATGGTCGATCACGATTACCAGCCTGTCTCGAGAGAGGGTTCTGAGCAGCTCTGTGAGACAGGTTCTTGATAGCTCGTCCAAGCCACTTGCAGGCTCATCAAATATGAGTACTGATGCTCCACGTAAGACCGCCCGCGCAATTGCCACCTTCTGTCGCTCTCCACCAGAAAGCCTTGAGGCGGCCGGTCCGACTTCCGTCAGCTCTCCCTCCGGAAGCCTGCTGATGATCTCATCCAGACCCGATAGGTGAAGAGCCATCTCATAGGCTTCCTCATCCATCTTCTCGATCCCGAACGAGACGTTTTCACGTATGCTGGCATTCAAGAGGAAGGGATGCTGCGAGACCGCTGAACAGTACCCTTTCCATGAGTCGGTGGCTATTGACTTGAGGGGAATGCCATCAACAAGGATCGAGCCCGACCAATTCTGAATCGATCCCAGGAGTATCTTGGCGAGGGTGGTCTTTCCACTTCCATTGGCGCCCTTGATCAGGACAAGCGACGGTCGTACTAGGTTGGCATTGAGTCCCCCAAATAAGATCCTATCCCCACCGCCCCACCTAAAGCTCAGATCCCTTATCTCAATCTCCGTGGGTTCTGTCCTCATCATGACGGGGGCGCCATAGGCAGGGGAATCCGCTGGGAATACCCCGGCTATACGGTCGAGTGCGGCAAGGGCAGGCTGAAGTGATATAGACACTGACACTGCGACAAGAAAGGGGCTGTAGAGGTATGAGGCATACTGCACGGATGCAACGATCTGCCCCAGAGACAACCTAGAGTCACCCATGAGCACGCCGCAAACGATATATACCAGGGCGGCAGATGCCGTTGTCAAGACCTTCATGCTCTCGCCTGTCACGGAGGCAAGAACAGCCTGCCTGATTGACTTGTCCCTGAATAGCCTGTTCGCTCGGTCAACCCTCTTCGTCCCATAGGCGGAGGAGGCATTTATCTTCGCTTCCTCCCTGCTCGCAACCGCCTCCGTCGTCCTGCCCGCAAGTCGTGCGCCTGCCTCGAACGCTTCGGCCATGGCAACTCTGTATTTCCGTACAGAATGAACCGCATAGGCTGCATACACGGGAATCGGCAGCATGGCGAAAAACAAGATGCGCACATCGGTTGACGCCATGAGTGACATAGCGACCATCGCCTGAAGGATACTGCTCAAAAAGGTAAAACTCGTCTGTGAGAAAAGCGAGGAGACGTTGTTTGCCTCATTAATCCTCGATGCGATATAGCCGTCATCCTTGTCCGAAAGCCAATCGGTAGGCATCGATAGCGCTCGAGAGACCAAAGCGCCGCGAAAATCCGAGACGATGCCTTGCCCGACCCTTGCAAGTAGCTTCGCCACACTGACCGAGAGCAGGGATTGGGCACCTGCAATGACAACCAGCGAAACCGCGAGCAGTATTATGATGTTCAGCCTTCCAGTACCGAACCCATCATCGATGAGTAGCTGCATAACCAATGATGGAAGCACGGTCAAGGCCGAATAGCAGAGGAGGAGCGCGCCTGCGCCGGTCAGTTTGCCCTTGTTGCCCCGAACGTATGGAGTCAAGAGGCGCAGGGAGCTGCCTCTGTTACTGACCAAATGCCTGAGAAAATGCATGCGGATTCCTCTTCATAATGGTGGCATAGACAGATAACCTCTTCTCGATCGTTCTGCGAATGGCCGCACAAAACGAATCGCCGAGATGGTAGTAAGGGTCATCCTCAGTTGTTGCGAAGCACTTTGGGCAGAGGCGAGACACATTGCACTTCGAGCAGTGTGACAATACGTGCACGTTATACTGGTCTACTGCCTCTTGGGCCGCCCTAAGTCCTGGTAGTCGCTAAAGTTCCTCACGATGTTAATCATACGAAAGAGTCAGATAGTTTTTCATCGTTGAAACTCTCTTTCCTGCTCAGAGAGTCTTTTATATTCATTAAAGCGAGCAATTGCCCTCTGCGCCCCGCCCAATGCGCCCTTATATTCCTTCGTCTCTGCCAGGCAGAGCCACGTTCTGGATGACATCGCTTCTGCATGGGCGTGCAAGATGCGAAGCGCTTCCTCAATATATCGGAGTGTGTTTCCTCCCTCGACAAGGTCTTCCAGGGTTTCGTTCCTCCTTGCCTTGGCGAAGGCATGTAAGGGGGCAGTATCGCTCGGGTCACTCTTCACTGCATCCAGGTCATTCACTGCGACAGCGTAGGCGGCGAAAGCGCGCGTCGCACCGTCCAGGTCCTTCCGCGACAGGCTTATGCATGCAACCGAGAAGAAAATCCCTAGTACGATAAGAGGGTCGATGACGCTTCTCCCGAAGTGATCATAGAGCTGTGTGGCGAGCAGTGCGCAATCGGATATCGCTGCATCGTCTTCGCTCGAGACGAGCCGGAGCATAAAAGGCACGCTTGCGAGGATAAGCTCTACGCCATCCGCAAGCATAAGCTGGAATAGGTGGCGTGCCGATTCGAAATCGCCGCTTATGTAGTAGGCCTCGGCGAGCAGAGGGGCGGAAGACGAGTCCGTTTCTGCGTTCGGGCCCAATAGAGCGACGATTTCGTCGAGACCTTCCCCGCCATCTCCAAGCGACAGGAGCAAGAACATCACATGTAACTTTCTCGCCTTTCTTACAAGGGCCTCAATCGGACAATCTCGCTCAACTCGTTCGCAATACTCTACGCCCCTGCCTGTGAACCTCATCGCATCCTCATGTTTGCTCGCTCCTGCTGTCCCATTGTTCACTGCAAGCAACAAAGCGGCAGCGGTGAACAGCAGAGACCAGCTCGAGTAGTGGAGCCTGACAATGATGTCCAGGTGTTCGTATGCCTCTGCTGAATCAGCCTTGAATTCCTCAAGGAGTTTGTCGCGTATCTCCTGGACTGTTTTCTCTGGCAGCATTGCTTCGTAGCCCAGCAATTCCTCGATGCTGATGGAGAAAAGCGCGGACAGCTTTGGCAGCAACGTGATATCGGGAAGACTGATGCCGAGTTCCCACTTGGAAACGGCGGCCTTCGACACCCCGACAAAGTTCGCGACATCCCCTTGGGTCATGCTGCGTCTTTTTCTCTTCCGAGCAATAACCGCCCCGATGTTGATGGAATCGAAAGCAGATATATGCTCCCTCCGGTTTCTATCAGGTGTGGCGAGCGGAGCCTTCGCTGTGATTCGACCGTGGGTCCACTCAGAAGGACTGTGAACTCATTAAGAAATTATGAATCGCCACGGAGTCAGCAACAATGGAAGCTATGTCAAATGTCACCCAGAAAAATCAACCGCGGGGAAGGAGATGAAGCTCGGCCTCATCTATGCCACATCGTCAGTGCTCAAGGATCTCACTGTCAACCATTGCGATGAGGCACACGATGCCTGTGCGCCGCACTTGCCCACGGACATGAAGACGAGCGAACAAGGCCAGTAACTCACATGTAGAGCCCAAAGGGCGGTTGGAGCAATCCTCGGTTTCACCTGAGGTGTGATAGCTGGTTTACTAGGTGGACCAGCTCGCATGACCACCTAAATGGCCCTGGGCTTGCGCATCACGGCATGAAGATGCCAGAGCCTGTCGTTTCGGAAGACTTCGAGGGTGAGCCTGGACTCCTGGCGCATCCGCTCGATTTCCTTTCTGGAATAGATGCGCACATCGCCCTTGTGGAGGAGGTTTGCCAGCGGCAGCTCTACGTGATTGATGAACCAGACCATAAGGGCGTTGCCGGTGCTGTCGTTGAGCACAAGCTTGCCTCCGGGCCTCAGAACGCGAGACACGCTGTCAAAAAAGTCCTGGAGATTGGGGTAGTGGTGGAAGCTCATGGAGCAGATTGCGACGTCAAACGATGAGTCCTCGAAGGGGATGTCCTTGCAGTCGCTTACCACGAACCTGACGTTGGCGCACGCCTTTGCCCGGGCGACCTCGATCATCTTGGGCGTGAGGCCGAGGTCGGTGTAGCGGCGATTCGGCCATCTCTTGTGCAGGAGCGAGGTCATGGGACCCGTCCCGCACCCACAGTCGAGAAGGTCCTCGAAGGGTTCCCTCTCAAATTCTTTCAGGATGCTGGGGTACTCGGCACGGCACGGCTCGTAGATGCCGGCATCGTCCGTCTCGTACGTCTCGTACGTCTCGGCCGCCTTCGTGAACTCCTCTATGGAGAGGCGCTTGTACTGCTCTGCCGTCCTCATGCGACACACTCCCATCAAAGTAAGCCTAAACTTGTCTTTATAGGGAAACTATAGACTGATATGCGTGACCTTCTGGAGCCACGTGCCATCCCACTGGCAATGTACGGCAGAGACACAGAGCCAACAGGTCTTTTGTGCGGGCAAACGAAGCGTCGATTGACCGTCGCGGACTTCTGGGGCATGTTTGTCCCTGAAAGGAGGCGCACATGGATGCACACCGGTTTGGCAACTTCGTGGCGCGACGGCGCAAGCAGCAGGGGACGACCCAGGCCTTACTTGCAGACAGGATTTGCGTGACCGACAAGGCGGTCAGCCGCTGAGAGCAGGGCGTGGGTTTTCCTGACATCGGGACCATCGAACCGCTGGCGGATGCCTTGGACGTGTCCGTCATCGAGCTGATGAGGGCGGAGAGGACGGGGGAAGTCATGTCGACGCATGAGGCGGATGAGGCTTGCAAGGGTGCCCTTGACCTCACCGAGGCACAGGTAGAGAGGGAAACCAGGGACGTCGTGATGCTCATTGCCATATTGGCGTTAGTCACGATGCTGGTGGAGATGCTGTCCTCCCTCCGGTGGAACGGGTCGGAGCTCATGATGACCATGAGCGTCCCCCTGACGTATCCACTCATACCGGGGGCACTGGTCGCCTATGCAATCTGGCGCGGGGTGCACGGAAAGACCTGGAGGCAGGCAGCATCGGTCGGTATCGTGCTGCTCGTGGCGCCCCGCGTTGCTCCTCCTGGGAGCGTTCCTGCTCGGTGCCTATACCTCCTGACCGGAACCATACGGTGTGCGCTCCCGTCCGCATCGGTACCGTGTTCCGTGCTCGTCTCGCGCCCGTTCGGTGTTTTTCCTCACGAAGTCGCCCTTCGCCTCAGCGGCTGCCATAGGCATAGGCAGCGGAGGCGATCGTTGCAATCGCGACGAACCCGAGCGGTATCCTGGGTATGACGCGAAGCGTGCCTTTCATCGTGCGTTGTCTTTGCCTGTCGCTTTCTTCCTCTCGAATCTCCTGTGTCGATTGGACCACATCGGAGGCATGGGTCCCGCCAACAAGACATGTCGGACCTCTCAACTGCCGTCCCACTTGACTGTGTCCTGACATGGTGCGTCTGTACCCAAGCTCCTCGAAAGACCAAAGCGAGTTGACTCGAAAATCGTTGTTGGATTTGCTCGAAGTATGCCGTGGTGGATGGCCGGCTCTTCAGACGGGCGAGTCGACGAACCCCAAGGTCGTTGCAGCGGGCTATCTCGACGCACTGTTCGAGGTGAGTATGCCCCATGCAGGGAAAAGCCCCGTCCTGTCCCGTCGCATTGCCACGTCCCTCGCGCGTAACGTGGCGACAAGTGCGACGATGGGCACCATGAGAAGCGACATCGCTGCCCTTGGCGACGTCGCCCCAGCCGATGCGACCATATCCTCGTATCTCGAGGAATTCAGGCGCAACTACTTCATCGAGGAGCTGCCGGGTTGGGACGCCCCAATCAGATCGAGGTCAAGGCTCCGCACAAAGCCGAAGCGCTATCTCTGCGATACCTCCCTCGTGGCTAGTCTGCTCGGTGTCGACCCCTCACACTTGCTCAAAGACGGTCAGCTGCTTGGTCTTTTGATCGAATCGCTCTGCATTCACGATTTGTTCGTCTACGTCTCTGCCCTGCCCGAGTCGTACGGGAGCTCCCTGCGGTATTACGCGGATGCCGACGGCCTTGAGGTTGATGCCATCATCGAGCTAGCTGACGGTCGGTGGGCTGCCGTCGAGATCAAGACGGGGGAGTCGAAGGTCGAGAAAGCAGCTGCCAATCTCATGCGGCTTGCTGCGAAGGTGGCCGCAAATCCCGCGGCGCGCAACCCCAAGCCCAGCTTCATGGCCGTGCTGTTGGGAAAGGGCACGATGGCGCGCAGGCGAGGCTCGGATGGGGTGTACGTCATCCCGATTGACACCTTGGGGGCGTAGGGCGTACAAGTGTGATGGTGCGCCCACGCCCGCATCAGTACCGTGTTCCGTACTCGTCCCGCGTCCGTTCACCTGCACCCAGCTCGCACGTTCGAGCTTATGTGGCCAGCCAAGCCAACCCCCGCGCTGCGAAGGCGCTGCTTCGTCGCATCGAAAGCCCTTTCGTTCCTTGACGACATGGCACGTATGTTGACCGTTGCGGACAAGCCGTTCCTTAGGGCACCGAGCGCCGTCGCCTTGATGCAATGATTCCCGTCGGCGCCAATGATCTCGACCGAATCGGCCCCATGCTTCGAAGCGCTTGCAGTAGAGCAGGATGAGAGAACGCGTCGCCTCTCTTCTTATCGAAAAGCAGCTTCGACACCACGCTGAGCCTCGCGACGAACTCCCTAACCTTCGAGGCCGACTCCCAAGGCAGCTTGTTCACGATGTACACGACGTTCTCTGCGTAGCGCGCAATGACGTCGTTGCATGCCTCGATGAGGCCCTTGGTGCTTTGTCCTTGCCGTATCACATCGGTCTGCACATCGACACAACCAGCAACGCTCTCATATCGTTCCTCTCGAAGACGACGTACATCTCACCTGCACATGCTATAGAAGCGCTCTTCGCAGGTAAAGTCATAGTTCCGGACGCACTCGAACGCGCCCCAGGAGAAGGAGGCAGGAGGAAGATCTTCACGTCTTTGTCTGGGGGCGTTAGTCCCAGCCAAGCGCGACTCGCTTGGCCCTCATGTCATTGACGATCTGCTGGCCGAGCCGCTTGGGGTCGACATCGATGACCATGCGGCTGCCCAGGGTCTCCATCGTGCCCTCCTTGAGGAACTCGATGACGTTCTTGGACCCGTAGATCTGCTGCTCGACGCAATGATACGAGCTGATGCCGAGCAGGCGGAAGCCCAGGGCGGCGTCCACCGACTTCTCGTTGGACCACTCCGGCGAGCTGAAGGCGTACGGCATGTCGCATACGCGCTGCCGTGCCGCCGCCGCGACACCTCCCAGGATGCCGGTGCTGCGCGTGTTGTCGATGCACTCGCCGACATGCCACACGGGAGGCAGGTCGTCGCCCAGGAACTCCGCAAGGCTGGCCCCGCAGCGTTCCTGCCCGTCACGCACGTTGCAGTAGCCCAGCTTCATCAGGGGGAACGACGCGCAGCCGTTGGACAGGACGAGGACGTTGTTCCTCAGGAGGACATCGACCACGTCGACGATGCAGCGCTCATAGGGGACCTTCGGGTTGTTGCAGCCCACCATGTTCACGATGCCGAGCACCTGGCCGTCCTTGACGGCCTCTGCGAGCGGATCGAACCCGCCAAAGCGACGCGCCACGTATTCGACCGAGAAGCCCACCTCCGCGTCCACCTCATACGGTGGTATGTGCACCGGGATGCCGCGACGCTGCTGGAAGCTCTCGATGCCACGGTTGACGATGGCCTCGGCCAGGCTGCGCGTCTGCTCGACGTTGGAGTGATGGTGGTCATACTCGAAGCGCTCGGCGCCTGGCAGACGTGCGCTGTCCGACGTGGTCACGACCGTCGTCCTGAAGCATCTCGCCACCTCCATGATCGTGGGGAACACATCCTGGACGTCGGCCACCCACAGGTCGAGCGCACCGGTGCCCAGCACGAGTTCGGCGGACACCGCGTTCGACAGGGGGATGACGCCGCCGTAGCGGTACATCGCAGACAGGGCCGAGCAGCAGATGCCGTAGAAGCGGATGCCCTTCGCGCCAGCAGCCTTGGCCTTCTCGATGAAGGCGTCCTCGTGACCCACCGCGATGATGGCATGCACCAGCGTGGGGAGGTGCCCATGGACCGCGATGTTCACGTAACCCTCCCTGAGTGCGCCCAGGTTCACCTTGGAGGTCACGCGGTCACCCACACCAAAGAGGCTGTCCGTGGCCAGGTTTGCCCCGGTCACGCCCGAGAACGTGAAGGCCAGGCCACAGCGCAGGAACTGCTCCATCACGGAGCGCCAGTCGCCGTCGGTCGCGCAGCCCGTGCGGTGGTAGGTCTCGAAGACCTCGTGGTAGGCGGAGATGGGAATGATGTCCATGTCCTCCCACACCTTTTGGCGCTCGGCCGGCGCCAGCGCCTTGATGGTACGGTACTCCTGCTCCGGGTTGGTGCGTGACAGATCCTCGAGTAGGGCGTCTGCCAGGTCGCGCGCGATGTTCCTCAGCTGGCGGCCCCTGGTCTTGATGCCAAACCTCTCGGCTGTCGCCTTGAGCTTCTGCTTGCCCAGGATGGGCAGGTCAAGCCTGCCCTCCGCTGCCCATTTCAGCGTGAGGATGACCTCACGGGCGTGCATGCCATGCTGTGCCACGCCGGCGGCGGCAGCGCGCGCCAGGTTGCGCGCGACGATCAGGTCGGCATCGGCGCCGCATACCCCGCGCGGCGCCTTTGCCGAGATGCGGCAGGGCCCCATGTTGCAGACCTTGCAGCAGATGCCCGCCAGGCCGAAGCTGCACTGTGGCTGCTGCGCGTCGAAACGGTCGAAGGTGGTGCTGAATCCCAACTCGTCGGACCGCTCGATCATCTCCCTGACCGCTGGGTCGGGGGTGAGCTCCCTCTGCTGGCCCTTGGTGGGGAAGGACGTTCGGTACGCCCTGATGGCATCCATGTAGTCCTTGACGAAGGCCTTGCGATCGGCCTCCTCGTCGCCCGTGCTGTGGTCGGCCTCGCGCGTGACGACGGGGATGCCCTGCTCACTGAAGCCTATCAGGTTCCTGTGGCTGTGGATGTGGGCCTTGGAATGCGTGTGGCCATGAGTGTGCCCGTGCGCGAGATCCTGGTTGAGTGTGCCGTTGTGCTTGCCTGTCTGCATCCGTGTGCTCCCGTCACCCGTTCCCACGTGGCCTTGATCAGCCTGCGCATCCTCGATGAGGAACGCCTTTCACGGTAGCAAGGCGATGGCGCACGAGCCCTTGCATTGTTTTGATGGCGTGCGTTAGGAACGGGAGAACACTGGCATGTGGGAGGGGAAAGGCAACGATTGCGTTGTCCTGTATGTGGGCTGCCGACGCCCTTATAGCGTCTTTTGGTGAACGTGTCGCTCAACCAATTTCCCCTGCAACTATCGGTTGCGGGGGAAATTGCAAGCCAGAAGTGGTGGCGCTTCGCATTGGGTGTGGTCGAGCATGGTGCCAGGCAGCTGCTAGGCTCATACCAACGACGACAGAGAAAGGCTCCCATCATGAAGATCGAGACAGCGAAGAGGCTCTACGAGTACCGTCGGGCTTCCGGGCTCTCCCAGGAGCAGGTAGCCACCAGGATCGGCGTGTCGCGTCAGGCGGTGTCGAAGTGGAAGTGCGCCGAGTCGTCCCCCGACACCGACAACCTCATCGCGCTCGCCCTGCTCTATGAGGTGACGGTGGACGAGCTCTTGTTCGCCGATCCCGAGGGGACGGCAATCGCATCACCTGAGTGCGAGACGGATGCAGGCAGCTCGGGAGAGGGCACGGAGGGCGCACACGTCGCCGAGGAGGCGTCCGAGGAGGCAGGGGAGGAGGCCGCTTGGCAACGCCCCGAGAGCCCCGATCAGGACTACGTCAACATCAGCCTCTCCCAGGGCGTGCATGTCCGCGACTCCAAGAGGGGCGAAGAGGTCCATGTGGGCTGGGACGGCATCCACGTGGACAACGACAAGGAGCACGTGCACCTCGACTTCAAGGGCCTGGCCAAGATGATTCGCGAGTTCCGCAAGGATCAGGAGTAGCCTGCGGGGCAGGGCGACGGCCCGTCGCCCCGCCCCAGCCACGCGTTCCATGCGCTACAGGTTGGCCTCCATCGCCCTCACGAGGAACTCCGCCCCGCCATCCCCGGCCGCGGCGTCGTAGTAGTCCTTGAAGCGCTGGTCGTCCAGGTAGCCGTGCACCAGCGCCAGGTGCGTCTCGCGGTCGTAGGCCTCGCCCCAGTGGATGCGCATCCAGCGCTCGTGCAGGCGGGCGAGCTCCGCGGCCTCGTCCCCCTTGGGGTCGCCCGACGCCATCGCCAGACGGAGCTGCACCTTGATGACCTCCTCAAGCAGGTCCTTCGCGTCCCACTCGTCGCGCGTGAGCGACATGATGCGCTCGTTGGCCGCATCGATGACCGCATCGCCATAGCGCCTGCGCGCCTCGGTTCCGTACGCCTCCTCGAACTCCCTCAGGCCCTGGGCCTTGATGGCCTCGAACCTCTTCTCGTCGTCCATGTCCTCGATCCCTTCGATCGTCGCGATGGCCGCCTCTGTGCGGGCCATCGCGTCCGTCAGTGACCTCTCCTGCGCGCGCAGGGTTCTGAGATGCGACTCAAGGGTATCCCGAAGGCTTGCCTGCGGATCCCTGAGCAGGTGACGGATGGTCGTGAGGGGAAGGCTGCAGGCGCGCATCGCAAGTATCTGCGACAGGCGCCTCACGTCGTGGGGGCCATAGGTGCGGTACCCGTTCTCCGCCCGGGCGGGCCTGAGGAGTCCCAGGTCCTCGTAGTGGCGCAGCGTGCGTGCACTCACGCCCGCCATCTGGGCCAGCTGGCCCACGCTGTAGCGTCCTCCCGCTTGCTTCGGCTCGTCCATCTCGCACCTCCCGGGAACATCATGACCCTTCACGTGGCGAGAAGGTCAAACAGGCTTCGCGCAGCGAGAAGGTCACGGGTGGCTCTTGGGATCACTGACGGTCGGGCATCCCATACTTGTGCCGCAGGCGCGAGAAGCCCCTGGCACTGCGGACGGGCCCGCACATGTCGAAGGAGGGCAGGGCTTTAGGCGCGATGCGCGGCAGGACGGGGAGGGGGCGCGCGGCGGTGGAAGGCACGTCGCGCCAGCTTTCTTGGCATGCTGGTTGCGCTATACGTCGAAGTCCCGCCTGCAGAACACGGCCACGCCCACCGCGAGGAGGGCCACGCCTGCCACGGCCAGGACCGCGGCGTGCCAGGCCGCGTCACCGGACGCCGCCACCAACTCATAGGGGTCGAAGAGCCCTATGGGGTTCGCGTCCTGGAGGAGCTCCAGGCCCTTGCCCACCTGTGACACCATCTTCGCCAGGAGCATCAGGAGGAAGGCGCCGCCGCCCGCCCACAGCGCCACCCGCGCGTCGCGGAAGCAGCAGGCAGAGGCAAAGCAGAGGCCGGCCATGAACACCCACAGGCAGAGCAGCCCAACGCTCGCGCGCAGAAGTCCCGCACGGTCCAGCTCGCCGGGGAACTGGGACTCGGAGCAGACAACCTGGACGACAACGATCAGCGCCATCGTCATGGCGAGGACCGTCAGCAGGATCGCCACAAAGGTGGCCGCAATGCGCAGGCGGCTTGTGGGGGTGGACAGCAGGTAGGACAGGGAGCCGTCCTCGACGGGCCGCACGACCATGCGGTTGACCGTCATCATGACCAGCAGCAGCGGCACCCATGTGAGCAGGAAGCCGTACAGGTAGTTCACCAAAAAGACCGTCATGGTGGTCGCGGCGTTGGACATCCCGAAGGCGGCGAACACGTCCGGCATGGTGTCCACGATGGTGCCGAGGTTCCTGGCGATCGCGGGATCGTACATGTGGACCACGGACACGATGTACAGGGCGAGTATGGCGCCGATCACGAAGGTCGGAAACGCGCCCCTGCGCAGCTCCCTCAGGTACAGTGCGATGCTCATCCGACGTCCCCTTCCCCTGCCGCGTCCTTTCCATAGAAGTGAAGGAACATCTCCTCCAGTGTCTGCTCGCGGGAGGCGAGGCCCTCCACCCGAAAGCCGGCCAGTTCCTTGACGAAGGCGTCGACGTCCGCACCTGCCCAGACCTCCACGTCGTGCTCGCTCAACACATGGACCTTGACGCCCCTCAGCGTGCAGGCCCTCTGGTAGCGGGCTCGCTCGTCCGCCGAGGGAAACGTCACCCTGAACGCATGTCGCCGCGATGCGCGTACGTCCCCCATGCGCTCCGTGGACACCAGGCGGCCGGCGCGGATGAAGGCAACCCTGTCGCAGGTGCGCTCGACCTCCTCGAAGATGTGCGATGACAGAAAGACCGTGGCACCCCGATCGCGCTCCTGTCGCACCAGCTCCACGAAGCGCCCCTGCATCAGGGGGTCGAAGCCGCTGGTGGGCTCGTCCAGGAGCAGGACATCGGGCCGTCCCATGAACGCGCACACCAGTCCCACCTTCTGCCTGGTGCCCTTCGACATCCTGCGGACGCGGGCCTTGGGGTCGAGCTCGAAGCGCTCGATGAGCTCGTGCATGCGCGTGTGGTCGCGCAGACGCCGCAGACGCGCCATGTATTCCAAAAACGCTATGCCGGTCATGTCCTCGGGCACGGCGGTCTCGCCCGGGAGGTACCCCAGGCGCCCCTGTATGGCGGCCTGCTCGGCAAAGCAGTCGAGACCGAAGATGCGTGCGACACCCGCCTGTGGCCTGACGAAGCCCATGAGGTGGCGCATGGTCACGGTCTTGCCCGCGCCGTTGCTTCCCAGAAAGCCTAAGACCTCGCCCTCCTCCACGGCGAACGACACGTCGAATATGCCACGCCCCTGCCCGTAGTCCTTGGTCAGCCCTCGTGCCGTGACGATGCCGCTGCGGGTCATGATCGCACCTCCTTGCCATTCGGCCTGCCTTCCCTGCCTGCGTACTCCGGTTTGTAGGCCCAGGTCCGCAGCATGTCGCACCACGACAGGAACTCGGCCATGAGGGCGTCGAGGTCTATGGCCTCGCGGGCGGCCCGTCGCTGGTGCATCCAGCCGTCGGCCAGCCAGATGATCATGTCCAGCACGTGACGTGGATCCACGTCGTCGCGGAACCGTCCCCAGTCCACGTTCTTGAAGAAGCGCTCGAACATCGCGTCAGTCTGCCGCTGCGTCCAGCGGTCCATGGTGTCCTTGACGTCGCGATGCTCGGGGTAGAAGGCGCGGATGCTGAACGCGAGCGCCCACGGGAACCTTTCCATCAGGGCCATCTTCTTGGTGGCGGCATACTCCATGAGCTCGAAGAAGTCGTCGATCCTCCAGAGGCCGTCGTCCACGGCGACCTCCACCGCCCTGTCGTAGAGGTACTCCATGGTGCGCAGATACAGCTGGCGCTTGCTCTTGCAATAGAAGAACAGCAGACCCTTGGAGATGCCTGCCGAGCGTGCGATGTCGTCCGTGGACGCGCTCTTGTAGTCGTTGCGCCCGAACGCCTCGATGGACGCCCGCGCGATGGCGTCACGCCGCTCCTCGGGCAGGCGACGGAAGGCGTTGTCCTCGCCGGGGAGGATCGAGCCGTCGAAGTCGTCCATGAGAACCCCTCTCGCCAGAGTCGTTGACCGGTCGGTCAACGTCGCCGCATCCAGTCTGGGGCATTGACTGGAATTTTGAAGGCCTCCAGCGGAAAGATTTCGGCGGTTTCTACGGACGCGTCAATGTCGTCAGGACGCTTTCTGCGTCCTTGGGCACGTTTAGGGCCCAAGTGCGTGCTGCCTTCGGTCGTTCCCGGGCGCCGAACGCATGATTCGTGCCCTTCCTGGGTGCAGTGAGTGCGTTGAAGGCGTCGTGGGGCACATCTGGTGCGGCCATTCCGACCCATCGGCACGCACTTGGGGCCCAAACGTGCCAAACGCTCCTTGCCCTGTTGGTTGTAAGCCCTCTGTCACCACTGGCGCGCTTGGCGCCGCGCATCTGGGGATGGACGACCCGCCCCCCACGCGATGCATCGCACGGAAGGCGGGTCGTTACGGCGGTTTTTCGCAGGAGGCCGGCCGATGGGACTGGTCGAGCCCCCCACAGGGCCCTACATGTGGTCGTGGCAGGTGCGGGCGATGACGTCGAGCTGCTGCTCACGCGTGAGGTCGATGAACTTCACGGCATAGCCGGAGACGCGGATGGTGAAGTTGGCGTACTCGGGCTTCTCGGGGTGCTCCATGGCATCCCGGAGCTTCTCCACGCCAAAGACGTTCACGTTGAGGTGGTGCGCACCGTTGGCAAAGTAGCCATCCATGACGCTCACGAGGTTTCCCACACGCTGGTCCTCATCGGTGCCTAGGGCGCCGGGGTTGATGGTCTGCGTGTTGGAGATGCCATCGAGCGCGTACTCATAGGGCAGCTTGGCCACGGAGTTGAGCGAGGCGAGCAGACCGTTCCTCTCGGCCCCATAGGAGGGGTTCGCGCCAGGGGCGAAGGGCGTGTAGGCCTCGCGCCCGTCGGGCGTGGCCCCCGTCGCCTTGCCATAGACCACGTTGCTCGTGATGGTGAGAATCGAGGTCGTGGCCTCGGAGTCGCGATAGGTGTGGTGCTTCTTGATCTTGGTGATGAAGGTGCGCAGCAGCCACACGGCGATGTCGTCGGCGCGGTCGTCATCGTTGCCGTAGCGAGGGAAGTCCCCCTCCACCTGGTAGTCCACGACCAGGCCGCTCTCGTCGCGCACGGTCTTGACCTTGGCGTACCTGATAGCCGAGAGCGAGTCCACCACGTGGGAGAAGCCGGCGATGCCCGTGGCAAAGGTGCGACGCACGTCGGTGTCGATGAGGGCCATCTCGGCGGCCTCATAGTAGTACTTGTCGTGCATGTACTGGATGAGGTCGAGGATGTTGACATAGAGCCCCGCCAGCCAGTCCATCATGAGATCGAACTTGTGCATGACCTCGTCGTAGTCGAGGTACTCCGAGGTGATGGGGGTGTACTCGGGGCCAACCTGCATGTGATTGCCCTGCTTGTCCAGGAACTTGGCGTCCTTGCCGCCGTTGATGGCATAGATGAGGCACTTGGCCAGGTTGGCGCGGGCCCCAAAGAACTGCATCTCCTTGCCGGTCTGGGTGGCCGAGACGCAGCAGCAGATGCTGTAGTCATCACCCCAGATGGGACGCATGACGTCGTCGTTCTCATACTGGATCGAGGACGTGTCGATGGAGATCCTGGCGGCATAGCGGCGGAAGCTCTCGGGCAGGCGCTGGCTGTAGAGCACGGTGAGATTGGGCTCGGGGGCCGGCCCCATGTCCTCGAGGGTGTGCAGGAAGCGGAAGTCGTTCTTGGTCACCATGTGACGGCCGTCCTGGCCAAGGCCCGCCACCTCGAGCGTCGCCCACACGGGGTCGCCGGAGAAGAGCTGGTTGTAGGAGGGGATGCGCGCGAACTTGACGATACGGAACTTGAGGACCAGGTGATCGACGAGCTCCTGCGCCTCGGTCTCGGTGAGCGTGCCTGCCGCAAGGTCGCGCTCGAGGTAGATGTCCAGGAAGGTGGAGATGCGCCCCACGGACATGGCGGCACCGTTCTGTGTCTTGATGGCGGCGAGGTAGCCGAAGTAGAGCCACTGGAAGGCCTCGCGGGCGCAGGTGGCGGGCTGGGAGATGTCGTAGCCATAGGCCTGGGCCATCTCCTTCATCTGCCCGAGGGCGCGGATCTGGTCGGCGATCTCCTCGCGCTGGCGGATGACGTCGTCGGTCATGGTGCCGTCGCCGCAGTTGGCAAGGTCCTCCTGCTTTGCCCTGATCAGGTAGTCGATGCCGTAGAGCGCCACGCGACGGTAGTCGCCCACGATGCGACCGCGACCATAGGTGTCGGGCAGCCCCGTGATCACGTGGCTGTGGCGGGCAGCGCGCATCTCGGGGGTGTAGGCGTCAAAGACGGCCTGGTTATGGGTCTTGTGATACTCGTTGAAGATCTGGTCGAACCGGTCGTTCACATGGTAACCGTAGTTCTCGGCGGCCTGCTGCGCCATCTTGATGCCGCCATAGGGCATGAAGGCGCGCTTCAGGGGTCGGTCGGTCTGGAGTCCGACGACCTTCTCGAGGTCCTTCATGGAGTCATCGATGTAGCCAGGCCCATAGGCGGTGATACCGGAGACGACCTCGGTCTCGCAGTCGAGCACACCGCCCTTGGCGCGCTCGGCGGCCTGGAGCTCCTGCACCTTGCCCCAGAGGCGGTCGGTCGCCTCGGTGGGCCCGGCGAGGAAGCTCGCATCGCCGTCATAGGGCGTGTAGTTCTGCTGGATGAAGTCGCGGACGTTGACGTCCCTCGTCCAGTGACCCCTCTTGAAACCCTGCCATGCCTCGTGCATTCGGTACCTCCTTGGGTAGTGGCTCTATGGCGCGACCGTCTCGACCCGCTGGTCGAGAATCTCTCGCGCATTGTTCACGCGTTCTGCCGTGGGCGGCTTGACGTCCCGCAGCGTGTAGGTGAGGCCCAGCTCGTCCCACTTGAAGACGCCCAGGCTGTGATAGGGGAGCACGTCGATGCGCTCCACGTTGGAGAGTGTGTGGATGAAGGCGGCGGTGCGCCTGAGGTAGTCATCGTTGTCGGTGATGCCTGGCACCAGCACATGGCGGATCCAGACGGGCTTGCCGATCTTTGAGAGGTACCTCAGCCCGTTCAGGATGTTGGCGTTGTCGTGGCCGGTGAGGTGCCGGTGCTCCGTGGGGTCGATGTGCTTGATGTCGCAGAGCAGGAGGTCGGTGAGGCCCATGAGCTCCTCGAACTCACCCAGAAAGGGTTGATCGTGCGTGAAGGGCGCAAGTGCCGTGTCGATGCAAGTGTTGATGCCACGCTCCCTGGCCTTCTGGAACAGCTCAACGAGGAAGTCGATCTGCAGGAGGGGCTCGCCGCCACTCACGGTGATGCCGCCGTCCTCCCCCCAGTAGCTGCGGTAGCGCTCAGCCTCATCCAGGAGCTCGTCGGCACCCCTGAGTTCACCAGCGTTTGTATCCCAAGTGTCCGGGTTGTGGCAGTAGGCGCAGCGCATGGCGCAGCCCTGCAGGAAGATGAGGTAGCGCACACCCGGGCCATCGGCTGAGCCGAACGACTCGCATGAGTGAACCCTTCCCTGTGGCATCTGACTCTCCTCTGGCCTGCCTACCATGCCGACTTTATGGGGGATGCGCTGTTCGTTCTATGATTGAAATCAAGTAGGAAGGTTTTTTCCCAGCGGCATCCGTACGCTGGCGGGGAGGGGCGAGTCGTATGCACTTCCTGAGCCGGTCGACGTGAGTCGTGCGCACTTTTTCTCTCGACCCTTTTGAAAAATAGCAGGTACATCTATTCTTGAAAGAGCATCGTAGACACTTCTCGGACGAAAGATACGAACGACTCAAAAGGGACACAGAACAGATTGCATACGACTCAGGAAGAGGGGGACGGCTAGGCCGAGACGTCTCTCAGCGCCGCGTGGTCGAGGACCTTGAGCCTGCCCCTGCCCAGGCGCACGACCAGCCCATCGTGCTCGAAGCTCGTGAACGTGCGCGATACGGTCTCGGGTCGGAGGTTGATGGAACGGGCGATGTCCTCGAGCTTGAGGTCGATCTCGCCTCCTAGGCATCGCGCGTCCCGGTGTAGCAGATAGTCCGCGAGCCGCTGCCTGGGGTCGCGCACGCCCAGCATCATGAGCTTCTCCTCGGCGGCATCCAGCTCGCCGCTCAGGATATGGACGAGCTTGAGGGCTCCCTCAGGGTGTGCTAGCAGCGCGCCTTCGAACTCCTGCCGGCGGATGGAGGAGAGCGAGACGCGTGTGAGACAGCCCACAGAGTAGTGGTAGGTGTGGTCGGGCAGGAAGAGGCCATGCCAGACGGCCTGCCCATCGTGAAGCACGTCAAGCACGTGTTCCTCCCCGTCAACGTTGACGTGGAAGGTCTTGATGCGTCCCTCGCGTACGATGAGCACCGCGTCGATGGGATCCCCCTCGTGGGCGATGACAGAGCCGCGGGGGTAGGTGCTCTGGTGTGCGCCCCGCATGAGCCGTGTGTGCGTCTCCGTCGGCAGTGCCGCGAAGAGGGGGATGCTATCGAGGTACCGCGTATCCAGATGCCCATCGGTCATGCCCTGTGCCAATGCCCCCGCCTCCCAGCGTGTGTTATCCGCCCTTTACTCTTTCTACCTTATGGTACCCTCTGTTCGCGCGTTGCTATCTTCCGCTCTTACCTCCATGCCTTGGCCATCGAGGCAGAGGGGCCAGCCGTTCCGTCTGGCGAGAATGGTCCCGCGCGCCCTCAAGGAGACTTCGCGCAGATAGGACGTGTGGGCTATACTCAACGTCGTTGATTGGTTTGGCCCGCGTGCGGGCAGATAGGAAAGCGAGCGTTTTGTGGCAACTCTGAGCATCAACGACCTCAAGGTTGGCCTGGGCGTCAACATCAAGGGCAAGGATTGCGTCATCCTGGAGGCCCAGCACGTCAAGCCTGGCAAGGGCAACACCTACGTGCGCACCAAGTACCGTGACATCCGCACCGGTCGCGTGAACGAGGAGAACTTCCAGCAGTCCGCCAAGTTCGAGAGCGTCAACATGCAGACGCGCGAGATGCAGTACCTCTACAACGACGGTGACGCCTACTGGTTCATGGACACCGAGACCTACGAGCAGATCCCCGTGGAGAAGGGCCTTGTGGGCGACAACGAGAAGTTCCTCAAGGAGAACGACACCTGCCTGCTGCAGTATGCCAACGACGTCCTGTATGCCGTGCAGCCCCCCACCTTCGTCGAGGTGGAGATCACCGAGACCGACCCTGGCTTCAAGGGCGACACCGTCCAGGGTGGCACCAAGCCCGCCACCATCGAGACCGGTGCGACCATCCAGGTGCCTCTATACCTCAATCAGGGCGAGATGATCAAGGTGGACACGCGCGATGGCAAGTTCGTCGGCCGCGTCTAGCCTCCTCTCGCAGTGGCTGGCGGCCCGTGGGCACTGCCCACGGGCCTTTGTGCGCGCCGGGGCGAGTCGGTTGCCTATACTGAGGGGGACATGCACAGCGCGCCAGACACGGCGCGTCGGATCGAAAGGATCGTCATGAGCCAAGCGGAGCTCTTCATCGCTGGAATCGGCATCTCCAGGAGCGTACTTGCCATCATCGTCTCGACCGCGGCCGAGAAGGTCGAGGGCGTCGCGCACGTGGGCGGCAACGACATCGCCTCAAGCCTGGTGTCGGTGTTCACCAACCGCAGCCTGCCCCAGGACGAGGCCGTGGAGGCCTATGTGGAGGATGGGCAGCTGCGCATCGTGGTGCATGTTGCCGTGTTCTATGGCTATCCCTTCACAAGGCTTGCCGCCGTCGTACGCGAGGCCGTCGCCCGCGCCATCCGTGAGCAGGTGGGCGTCGATGTGGACGTCGTCGACGTCTGCATCGATGGGCTCGTCTTCCCCAAGGAGTAAGCGTGTCTCGCGGCATCTTCCATGGCCGTACGCTTGCGCGCAGCCAGGCACTGCAACTGCTGTTTCAGGCGGAGCAGACGGGTCGCTCGGTGGAGGACGTGCTTGCCGGCGACTACTCGCTCTCCGACGGGCCGCTGGATGACTACGGCCGCGCGCTTGCGCTCGGGGCGGATGCTCTGTGCCCGATGCTTGACCGCATTCTGAGCCGTACCTCGGAGAACTGGGGTGTGTCGCGCATGCCGTCGGTCGATCGCAACCTCCTGCGCATGGCGCTCTACGAGATGCTGAACGTGGACGAGGTCGACGTGGCCGTCACCATCGACGAGTGCGTCGAACTGGCCAAGGCCTATGGCACCGACGAGTCCTCGCGCTTCGTGAACGGCGTGCTGGGTCGCGTGGCATCCCAGATCGCCGATGGCGTGAACGTGGCGGAGGCATAGCCGATGGCACGCCCCGACACCTCCGCCTACCGCACCTTCGATGATATCACGGGTCGTCTGGACGAGATCGTTGCGGACGTCCGGAGCAAGGACACCTCGCTCGAGCGATCGCTTGACCTCTTTGACGAGGCCATAGCCCTTGGTTCCAAGGCTGTGGAGCTGGTGGACACAACCAACTTCACGGAAGAGGAGAGGGCCAAGCTGGCGGCCAAGGCGCAGGAGGATGCCGAGGCTGATGCTGACGATGCGACCCCCTCAGAGGCGGCCTCTCAGGCCCAGGATGAACGTGGCTAGGCGTCGGCTCGACGAGGAGCTTGTCGCCCAGGGTCTCTTCGCGTCTACGGATGACGCCCTACGCTCCGTGCTTGCGGGCGAGATCTCCACCACGGACCGGCGGCTCACGTCGGCGGGGGAGCGGGTCAGGCCCGGACTTCCCCTGCACGTGCGCGGCCGCCTCGCCTATGTGAGTCGTGGCGGCCTCAAGCTGGAGCGTGGCCTGGACGCCCTCGACGTTGACCCTGCGGGCCTTCGCTGCCTGGATGTGGGCTGTTCCACAGGGGGCTTTACGGACTGCCTGCTCAAGCATGGTGCCGCCTCGGTGCTTGCCGTGGATGTGGGATACGCGCAGTTCGACTGGTCGCTTCGGCAGGACGCGCGCGTCACGCTCCTCGAGCGCACCAACATCACGGCGGTGCCCACACCCGAGCGTGCGGGTACCATCGACCTTGCCGTGTGCGACGTGTCGTTCACGTCCGTGTGCACGGTCCTGCCCGCGGTCATGGAGCTCTTGGCGGCGCGGGGCTCCTTCCTGGCGCTCGTGAAGCCCCAGTTCGAGGCGGTGCGTGCAGAGGTGGGCGAGGGGGGTGTCGTGAGCGACCCCGCCGTGCAGCTGCGCGTGCTGGAGGAGGTCGCCTGCGCCTTTGCCGCCGCCGGCCTCACGCCCTGCGGCGCGTGCCCCAGCCCCATCCGCGGCCACAAGGGCAATCGCGAGTTCCTGCTGCTGGGAGAGCGCGACAGGGAGGGCACAGACGTAGGGCTCGATCTGGCTACCGTGGTATACGACGCCCATGCAGCGTGTGGAGAGCCGTGTGACTGACGGGGTGCGTACTTGAAGATGCCCTCCCGCAAGAAGAGGACGAACGGTTCCCCCTATCAGGCGGCAGCCAGGCAGTATTACATAGACCTGCAGGATGGCACCTACACTCGCGCCAATAAGTTCCTGAATAATAATGGCGGAGATGTGAATGTCATCAACCAGTTGTACACAAATCTCTCTCAGCGAGATATGGCCGCATTGGTCAAGCAGCCAGTGAGCATCTCCGGTGAGGATATGAGCAAGGATTACTCTACGAAGACGGAGGAACAGAAGAAAGAGATCATGAATAAAGAAATCGAAATCATAGGGAGCTATGACAATCTGTCCGACACCTCGCGCTTCATCCAATCGCTCAGAGACGGTGACAATGACCTTCCATAGTGAGATGCGTGGCCATGGTGCCGCAAGGCATGTCCACGCATCAGGAGAAGGATGCTGATGAGCGGGAAAGATGGAAGAACAGTGCCACGCCGGAAACGCGCTCTTGTCATCGTGCTCAGTGTCATGTTCACTGCTGCTGGCGTGCTCGTCGTGGGACATGAGACCTCCATCCATAATGTATACGACGAACTCCTCCTTGAGGGTCCAGGCTGTGTCCCCTGCCTCGCTATGCCAGGAAGGAGACATGTCAATGTGCCTGTCGACTTCGAGGCACAGGAAGGTGGGGTAGATAGCATTGCGGATGATCGGGCCGACTACAGCTATGCCGGCGGCGATTTGGAAAGTCCCCTTACAGCTGAGCTCTATGAGCCTTCGGGCCTGTACCTCACCATTCTTCACGGTTCCTCGTGGAGAGGCGATGAGATTGACATCTACGCCGACAGCGGCTTCTTGCGGGCTGGCAATGGCAAGGGGTACTGCGTCCAGATCAATTGGGCCTATTCGTCTGACACCCGCGCGCTTGTACGAGAGATGACATTCCTCCGTGATGACGACGAGGGGCGCCATCGGATTCCAGCGAGCGAGTTCCTCTCTGCGACGGAACTCACGCGCGCCACGCTTGACGCTTGGGCCAACCATGTGATCGATGATCTCATTGTGGGCGGCTACCTGAAGGCCAATGCACAGAGCTCGCGCTTTTCCGAGGATGTCGGGGGAACCTCTGCCACGGATGACACGGATTGGGGGATGGCGACATGAGCGTTGTCTCATGGGGAAGGGACGATCTTACTGCCGCGGAAAGGGCCGCCATGGCAACGCGTGACGCGCGCCTCCTTGAGCTTGAGCGTCGCGAGGACGTCCTTGCGAGACGAGACACCGCTCGGAAGGAGCACATGGAGGACTTTCAGGCACTCACGTATCAGAACCTCGCATTCATTGAGGAGTGCGACCATGCGATGCCCGGACTTCTCCAGAGGACAGGCGTGGACAGCGATGAGCTGCGATACGGTGTCATGCGGTCGGTCGAGCAGATGGCCGATGAACTGGAGGCGGGCAGGCGGGAACGCATGCGGATTCGCGATGAGGAGGACCGCGTCGAGGAAGGGTTCCGCGCTGCGATGCGGCGTGCCGAGGATGTGGATGGTGGGAGAAGTCGGCGGCATTGACGGGGCAGGCCCGGCGGATGCTACACTCGACTGAGTGATCGATGGGCGTCTACAGGTGGAGGGGCCTGACTCCATGAAGGTACTGCTTGTTCCCAACTACTCGCGCGAGAATGCCAAGGACGCCGCCGTGCATCTGGCCCACTGGCTCGAGCGCGAGGGCATCGAGGTGCGCTGGGTGCCTGACAAGAAGCTCTTTTCCGACGCGCCCATTGAGGTGGACGACGTCGATCTCGTGGTCTCCTTGGGTGGGGATGGAACGTTGCTGCGCGCGGCGGGCATCGTGGGCTACCGGGAGATTCCCATGCTGGGGCTCTCCTATGGCCATCTGGGCTTTCTCACGTCAGGAGGGCCGGACAACCTGCTTGCGACCGTGTCATCCGCGCTGGCGGGCGAGATGCACATCTCTCACCGTGCCACGCTCGACGTCGAGGCATACTTCGCGGCATCCGATGGCTCCGAGGTCATCGAGCACCACTTTGCCCTCAATGACCTGTACCTCACCCATGGCGTCTGTGGAGACATGATCGAGTTTGACGTCTCCGTCTCGGGCAACCACATCGATCGCCTGCGTGGCGATGGCTTTGTGGTCTCGACGGCAACGGGCTCGACCGGCTATGCCCTCGCGGCGGGCGGCCCCATCGTGACGCCACAGTTCAATGGCATGATCTGTGTTCCCGTGGCACCGCACTCCATCCGCGCGCGCGCCTTCCTCACGGCGCCCTCAGACGTCGTGGAGATCGCGATCAGTCCGGAGCGCAACGTCGAGCGCCTCTTCTTTGCGGATGGGCAGCCCCTCGGTGGGGGGATGGTGGGGGAGCGGGTGACCATCCGCCGCGGCCCGGGCGACATCATCCTGCTCGACCGCAGCTCGACCAGCTTCTACCAGAGCGTCTCGCGCGTGTTCTACGGGGATCAGCGCCGATGATCGACGAGCTTCACGTACAGGACGTCGCGCTCATCCATGATGCCACCATCAAACCGGCGGAGGGCCTCACGGTGCTCACGGGCGAGACGGGAGCGGGCAAGAGCGCCCTGCTCTCAGCCATCAAGCTGCTCACCGGCGAACGTGCGGACTCTTCCGCCGTACGCGAGGGGTCTGAGGGCCTCTCCGTCGAGGGCAGGCTGTACCTCAAGGGTGGCGATCCGGATGGCTGCGTGGTGAGCCGTACCGTGGGAGCCGATGGGCGCGGCCGCGCCCATGTGGACGGTCGTGTCGCCTCGGTGCGCGAGCTGGCGCAGGGCGTGGGTTCGTCCATCGACCTCTGCGGCCAGCATGAGCACCAGCGGCTCATGCGCACGCAGACGCATGTCGAGCTGCTGGACGGATGGGCGGGCGAGTCCGTGCGCATGGTGCGGGAGACGTATCTTCAGGCGCTCGCGGCGAGGGGCGAGGCGGCCGCCGAGGTCGCGCGCCTGCAGGAGCTGGGGCGTGCGGTGGACTCCAAGGTGGGGGACGCGCAGTTCGTGCTCGACCGCATAGATGAGGTGCACCCCCAGGAGGGCGAGTACGAGGAGCTGGAGGAGCGGCTGCCGAAGGCGGAGCATGCCGAGGCGCTGCTGCGCGCGGCAGCCACCACGCATGACGCGCTCACGGGCGACGAGGGCGTCACGGACATGCTCTCGGCCGTGGTGCAGGGCCTGCGCGACGTGGGAACCTACGACCAGACGCTCTCCGCGCTTGCGGACGCGGTGGAAAGCTCGCTCATAGACCTTGAGGATACGGCCTCCGAGTTGCGGAGCTACCAGGATGGCATCGAGGTGGACGAGGAGGCGCTGGCATCCATGCAGCTGCGCATGAGCCAGCTGCAGGGCCTCATGCGCAGCTATGGCCCACGCATGCAGGAGGTGTTCGAGCGCCGGGCAGAGGCGCGCGAGCTCGTCGGTGTCGCGCGCGACGGGGGTGAGCGGCTGCGCCATGCCCAGCAGGAGCTCGAGCGCTGCGAGGCTGCGCTGTCCGAGGCGGCCGCCGCGCTCGACAGGACGCGCACGGCGGCAGCCCCCAAACTGGCCGAGGCCATCAACGAGCAGCTCGCCCTCCTGGAGATGGGCACCGCCCAGATCGAGGTCTCCCTCGAGTGCAGGCCCCGTTCCCAATGGGGCAGGGAGGGGCCCAGCACCGTGGAGCTGCTCTATCGCCCCGCCGCTGGCCTTACGGCGCGGCCCCTCAGAAGGATCGCCTCCGGTGGCGAGATCAGCCGCGTCATGCTTGCCTGCAAGGTGGTGCTGGGTGCGGCGGACGATGCGCAGACCCTCGTCTTTGACGAGGTGGATGCGGGCGTGGGCGGCTCTGCGGCCGTTGCCCTGGCCCAGGTGCTCGCCCGTCTTGCCCAAACGCATCAGGTGATCGTGGTCACGCATGTGGCACAGGTTGCCGTCATGGGCGACAGGCACTACCTGGTGTCCAAGACTGCCGGCGACGTGCCCGAGACGACCATTCGCGAGATCTCCGGCGATGAGCGCGTGCGCGAGGTTGCCCGCATGCTCTCGGGCGATGAGACGGAGGCCTCGCTGGCCCATGCGCGCGAGATGCTTGAGGTGGCGCGCTAGCGCGTAGGCGCCTCGCGTTGGGCAACGCATTCCGCACATCCGGCTCATGTGCACGAACCCGCTAATGGCAACGATCCGTCGGGGTATCCGCTGCCTTACGGGGAGATGCGTCACCCTATTGTTCAGTTTTTCTTCCGCCCTGTTGGCAGATGTCTTGGCGGTAGTACGTGTGGCCACGAATGATGATGCTTGATGGGGAGGGTCAGATTCATGGCAGATGCGCTCTTTCATCTGGTGGTCTATGTGCGCACGCACCCTGGCGTGAGCCAGCAGGAGCTTGCCAGCCATTTCAAGGTGAGCACCCGCACCATTCGGAGTCGTGTGCGCCGCCTGAACGAGTCGCTTGCGGGCATTGCGAGCGTCGACCTTTCACCCAAGGCGGGCTACTTCGTTCATGTGATTGACAGCGAGGCACTCTCCTCATGGGCGATCAGGCGTGCGCAGCTCTACGGTGCCTCCATCACAAGCGCCGAGCGAGCGCGGCGCATGGTGACAGACTTGCTCTCACGCAACGACTGTGTGACGCTCGACAGCCTCGCTCAGATTCTCTATGTGTCCCGCGCCACGGTTTCGGCGGATCTGAGGCTTGTCGAGCGCATCTCAACCGCATCAAACGGAGTGATGAGTACGTGCTTGCCAGGGCCATCTCGCAGGCCATCGAGCAGGCGTTTCATCTGGAGTTTCCGGAGGAGGAGACCGCCTACATCGCCATTCACCTTGCGGGCAAGAAGGTGCTCGCAGAGTTTTCCGATGACAGCTCTCCGCTCTCCATTCCGGACAAGGTCTGGAACGTCGTGGATGACATGCTGTCCCTCATCAACCAGACCTTTCATGTGGACTTCTCCGATGACCTGGAGCTGCACATGAACCTGGCGCGCCATGTCGGGCCCCTCGCCGTGCGCCTCCAATACCACCTGGGCGGGAACAACCCACTGCTGGCGGACACCAAACGGCGCTTTCCCCTCGCATGGGCCATGGCGCTTGAGTCATCCTCGGTGCTCCTTGAGGCATATGGGGAGAAGCTCAGCGATGACGAGACGGGCTTTATCGCCCTGCTCTTTGCGTTGGCCCTCGAACGGCGTCATACCCATCATTCCAAGAAGAACGTTCTGATTGTGTGCTCCACCGGCATCGGCAGCGCCCGCCTCCTGGAGCTGAGGATACGTCAGCGCTTTGGCGAGAGCATCGCTGTGGTGCGCCATTGCAATGTGGCGGGTATTGACAAGGTGGACTTCCGAGACATCGACTACGTCTTTACCACGGTGCCCATCGGCCGCCCGCTTCCCGTTCCCGTGCGCGAGGTGCGCACCTTCCTCGCCCCCGGAGACTTCGAGGATCTCGAGCGACTGTTGAGTTCCAGGGGTTCCATCGCGTCCGCCTCGGGAGCCTTCGATCAGGCGCTCTTCTTCCCCCATCTGGCCTTTTCCCAGAAGGAGGACGTCCTTGACTTCCTTTGTGCCCGTATGGCAGAGCGCGTACCGGTGGACGATGACTTCCATGACCTCGTGCTGAGGCGCGAGGATCTTGCGGTGACGTCCTTTGACAATGGCGTTGCCATGCCCCATCCCATGAGGCCGACCTCCCATGACGTCCACGTGTGCGTCGGCATCCTCGACGCGCCCATCCTCTGGGACGGCTTTGGACATATGGTTCAGGCCGTCTTTCTCATTTCTCTTCCCCGTGAGGGGGAGGGGACGGGCGCCCTGTTTAGCGTCCTTGCCGAGCTCTTCGTGAGCGAGGACGACATGGGCCGGCTCATCCGGATCAGACCTGGCAGACCCTCTCCGTGTTGCTTGGGCAGCACGGCATCGATGTGCATGCGAATTGGGTCACGAAGACGGAAGAGAGGGGGTGACGACTATGTCAGACGAAGAGGTGACGGGAATGGACTATGAGGACTCGGAGAGTGTGATGACCTCGTTCCAGATCATCGCAACGGCGGGTGATGCCCGCAGCAATGCGTTCCAGGCACTGAAGGCGGCCAAGCAGGGGGACTACCAAATGGCTGACGAACTCATGGCCAAGTTCAACGAGGGATCCGTCGAATCGCACAATCAGCAGACCGCGCTGCTGACCAAGGAGGCGCAAGGTGACCATACGCCCGTTGACGTTCTGCTCGTGCACGCACAGAACCATCTGATGACCTCGATGCTCGCCGGTGAGCTCATCCAGGAACTCATCGATCTCCACAAGGAGCTTGACGAGCTCAAGACACAGGTCTCTGCACAAGCCGCGGCACAAGACCAGTAGGCATTTCATTTCAGAGAGAAGAGAACGATGAAGGTGTTGCTTGTGTGCGCTGGCGGGATGTCCACCAGCATTCTCATGAAGAAGCTTGAGAAGTATGCTGCCTCGAAGGGCATTGACTTCGAGGTCGCCGCCGTGGGCCTCAGTGCCTACAAGGACAAGTGGCAGGACTATGACGTTCTGCTCATGGGTCCACAAGTGGGCTACCAGAAGGATGACGTTACCAAGAGCGTCTCCATTCCCGTGGGAGTCATTCCTCCTGCCGATTATGGCATCGGCAACTGCGAGCATATCTTTGCACAGCTTGACAAGCTCCTCGGCAAGTAACTCATCGACATTGGCAAGATAAGGAGGGGAGCTATCGTGGAAGGCTTCTTCAACAGCAAGTTCATGATTACGCTCCAGAAGTTTGGACAGGCGCTTGGACGCAACAAGTACCTGTCTGCCCTACAGGCCACCATGCAGACCCTGATGGCCATCATCATGGTGGGGGCCATCTCGCAGATCCTCTGCTCGGTGGGCTGTAACATCTTCGGCTGGTTCTCCGCCGACAGCGAGATCTACCAGGTTCTGTACATGCCCTATAACTTTACGATGAACATGCTCTCGCTGTGGGTCGTGCTCTTTTTGGGCTACAACTATGCCCGTAACATCGATATCAAGACTCCCGTCATAACGGCGTCGGAATGCCTGTTCTGCTACCTGCTCATTGCTGGTGCGCTTTCTACCAACGAGGCCGGGACCGTGGTCATGGACACCACGTACTTCAGTGCGTCTGGCATGTTCATGGGTTTTCTGACATGCTTCATCGTTGCGCAGATCGACAAGATGTGCGTCGATAGGAAGATCTACATACGCATGCCGGACATCGTCCCACAGTTCCTCCAGGACGGCTTTGCCGGCATCGTGCCCCTGCTCTTCAATGTCATCATCTTCCAGGTCCTGAACACTACGGTGACGACCCTGACGGGTGGTGCCTTCACACTGATCTCCGGCTTCATCGCCTTGCTTGCGGCTCCTCTTGCCGGTCTCACCTCTGCTCCGGGCATCGTGGTCATCTGCACGTTCGCCGGTGTCCTCTGGTGCTTTGGCATCCATGGCGCGCTCATCGCGATGACCACCCTGATGCCCATTGGCATCCAGACCACGGCACAGAATTATGCCGCCTTCCAGTCGGGGGGCACGGCCGCCCTCGTGTTCTATCCCGTTGCCCTCGCCGCTGGCCTCTCGTACTGTGGTGGGTCGGGCAACACCTTCCCCGCGGCGATCTACGCCGCGTTCTTTGCCAAGTCAGAGCAGGTCAAGGCTGTTGGCAAAGCCTCCATTGTTCCTGGTTGGTTCAACATCAACGAGCCCATGACCTTTGGCCTGCCCATCATGTACAACCCCATCCTCTGCATTCCCTATATCCTGTGCATCCCCCTCAACTGCCTGTTCTATTGGATTGGCTATGCCACAGGCCTGCTCATTCCGGGGTACATCATGATCTCAGCCCTGTTGCCCATGGGTTTCGCCGGATATCTGAGCACGTTGAACATCTGGAACTTCCTCTGGGACTACTTCTCCGTCATTCCCATGGGGCTCATCTGGCTCCCGTTCATCCGTGCCTATGACAAGCAGCTCTATGACAAGGAGCAGGCAGAGCTTGCAGCTGAGGCATCCGCCGAGGCGTAGGGTTCCGCCTTGGGAGGGGCAGGGGCATCGTTCCCATGCCCCCTCGTTCTTACCGGAGCGGGCATGCGGCTTCTCTGATGCCTGCGCATCTATGACAAGGAGGCATACACCATGTCATTTCCCGAGGGCTTTCTATGGGGTGGCGCAACGGCTGCCAACCAGTATGAGGGAGGCTACCTTGATGGAGGCAAGGGACTCAATACCTCTGACGTGCTGACGGCTGGCGCGCATACCACGCCGCGCCGCATCACATGGAGAAATCCCACCACGGGCGAGACCGGCTCCATAGACTATGCGTTTGGGCTCATGCAGAAGGCAAACATCTTCCCCGACGGTGTCGAACCTGCCGTCGTGGAAGGCGAGTACTATCCCAGCCATGTCGCCACGGACTTCTATCATCACTACAAGGAGGACATCGCCCTCATGGGCGAGATGGGCTTCAAGACCTTTCGCCTGTCCATGAACTGGGCGCGCATCTTTCCCCATGGTGATGACGAGCGGCCCAACGAGGAGGGCCTCGCCTTCTATGATGCCGTCTTTGACGAGTGCCACAGATACGGCATCGAGCCCCTGGTGACGCTCTCGCACTACGAGACGCCACTCCACCTCGCCACGGCCTATGGCGGTTGGAAGAGCCGCAGGCTCATCGACTTCTTTGAGACGTATGCCAAGACGATGTTTGCTCGCTATCAGGGTAAGGTCAAGTATTGGCTCACCTTCAACGAGATCAACTGCATGGAGTGGATGCCCTTCATGGCCGGCGGCATGAGCGACTTCACCGAGCAGGCCAAGGCCCAAGGCGCCCACAACCAGTTTGTGGCAAGTGCCAGGGCCGTGCGTGCGGCGCACGAGATCTCACCCGCGATTAAGGTGGGACAGATGCTGGCCTACCAGCCCCTCTATGCGTACACCTGCGATCCTGCCGACCAGCTCAAGGTCATGGAGGATGGTCACGGAACCTTGTTCTACTCCGATGTGCAGACGGGTGGTCGCTATCCCGAGTATCGCCTCAGGTAGTATGAGCGTGACGGCATCAGCCTGGATATGGAGGATGACGACCTCGACCTCATCGCTGCCTATCCCGCGGACTTCCTCTCGTTCTCGTGCTACGGCTCATCCACGCTGACCACGCACAAGGAAGAGGCAGGTGGCGGCAACCTGTTCATGGGTGTCAAGAATCCGTACCTCAAGACCAATGCCTGGGGATGGGCGACCGATCCCGCCTGTCTGCGTCTGGCGCTCAACACACTGTGGGATCGCTACCACAAGCCCCTATGGGTCGTGGAGAACGGTATTGGTTGGGATGATGTGATGGAGAAGGACGGCAGCGTTCACGACAGCTACCGCATCGAGTATCTTCGCCAGAACATCGCCTCCATGGATGATGCGGTGACGCTCGATGGCGTTGACCTCATGGGTTACACCATGTGGGGCTGCATTGATCTCGTCTCTGCAGGTACCGGTGAGATGAAGAAGCGCTATGGCTTTGTCTACGTCGATCGTGACGACCAGGGCAACGGTAGCCTCAGGCGTTCGAAGAAGGACTCGTTCGACTGGTACAAGAAGGTCATCGCCTCCAACGGTGCTGACCTGAGCTAGCTGTGGGGGTGCGTGGATGCCTGGGGGGCTCTGTCTGCCCAGGCGCCACGCTCGCCCGACCCTGAGAACGCCGCTTGTGGTGAGGGAGAGACACTATGCGCATAGTGAGGTCACTGGACGTGTCGGGCGATGAGTTCTTCTCGGACCTTGTGGCCATGTTCGAAAACGATTGGCAGGGGCTGACGGGCGGGAAGCTCGAGGCAGGAGACCTGTGCGAGGGTCTCTCATGGCGATCCGACCAGGCACATCTGCTCGTACGCTCCTTTGAGCCGTCACACCTCTTTTCCGTGGAACGTGAGGAACGGGCGGAATGCACATGTGCCACCTACCTCGTGGAATCAGGCGACCATGGTTGCACGGTGACGTACGACTGGGAGAGCGACGTACATGACCGGCAGCACAACCGCCTGCTGCGAGGCTTTTCCGAAGCGGTCTATCTTGGCAGAATGGCCGAATCCCTTCTCGCCGCAGAGGATCGCATCAGGAACGGCGGCATCCCTCGGCATGTCCAGACCACGTCACAGGAGCGCCTAGACGTGAGGCTCCTGCGAAAGGCTGTAGAACGCCGTCAGGGAAGACAATGATTGCGGTTCTGCGCCAGGAACGATGGCAGGGGCGCGCAGCGGAGGCGGAGGTAGCACGACATGCCCCCTGTTCCACAAAATTTTCTATGAGGATTCCCGTCTGAGCCTGGAGTGTGCGAAGCCGCGCTATCATGGAGACCCGTGGATGAGCACCGTCACAACTCTCACGGGAAGGGTCTCTCGCCTATGGCCAAGCACATCTTTGTCACCGGTGGCGTCGTCTCCTCGCTGGGCAAGGGCATCACAGCCGCCTCCCTCGGTCGCCTGCTCAAGGCGCGTGGCCTCAAGGTCATGATGCAAAAGGCCGACCCCTATCTCAATGTCGACCCCGGCACCATGAGTCCCTTCCAGCATGGCGAGGTGTTCGTGACGGAGGACGGCAAGGAGACCGACCTCGACCTCGGCCACTACGAGCGCTTCATCGACGAGAACCTCACGCGCGAGTCCAACTTCACCACCGGCCTCGTCTACCAGTCGCTCATCAGCCGTGAGCGCGCTGGGGACTTCCTCGGTGGGACCGTGCAGGTCATCCCACACGTCACCAACGAGATCAAGGGACGCTTCCGCCGCATCGAGGAACAGACCCAGGCGGACGTCGTCATCACCGAGCTCGGTGGCACCATCGGCGACATCGAGGGCCAGTCGTTCGTGGAGGCCATTCGCCAGTTTCGCAAGGACAAGGGCCCGGGCAACACGCTCGTGATCCACGTCTCGCTCGTGCCCTACATCGCCGCCGCCCACGAGGTCAAGACCAAGCCCACGCAACATTCGGTCAAGGAGCTGCGCTCCATGGGTATCCAGCCCGATCTCATCGTCTGTCGCAGCGACCATGAGGTGGAGGCCTCCATTCGTGCCAAGATCGCCCACTTCTGCGATGTGGATGAGGACTGCGTCTTCGAGAACTCCGACTGCCCCTCCATCTACGACGTGCCCGAGCACCTCGCGCAACAGGGCTTTGATGAGAAGGTGCTCTCCAAGCTGGGCCTTGAGGCCGGAGAGCGCCACATGGAGGACTGGTATGCCTTCACCGACTGCATGCACGCCTCCAACGCCCAGGACGACACGGTCGAGATCAAGGTCGTCGGCAAGTACGTGCAGCTTCCCGATGCCTACCTCTCCGTCATCGAGGCCCTGCGTCACTCCGGTGTCTACTATGGCCGCCATGTGCACATATCGCTGATAGACGGCGAGGAGCTTGACGGTTCCAACATCGACGAGGCGCTCGCTGGTGCCGATGGCATCCTGGTGCCCGGCGGCTTCGGCCAGCGTGGTGTGGAGGGCAAGATCCTCTCGGCCAATCGTGCCCGTACGAGTAGGATTCCCTACCTGGGTATCTGCCTGGGACTGCAGGTGGCCGTCTCGGAGTTTGCACGCACCGTGTGCGGTCTTGCGGGCGCCAACTCCGCCGAGTTCGAGCACGATTGCGCCTATCCCGTGATTGCCCTCATGAGCGACCAGGAGGAGATCACGGACAAGGGCGGCACTATGCGCCTGGGCGCCTATCCCTGCAAGGTCGTGGGTCCGCTCGCGCGCGAGGCCTATGGCGAGGACCTCGTCTACGAGCGTCATCGGCATCGCTTTGAGGTCAACAATGCCTTCCGTAACCGGCTGACCGAGGCCGGTCTCGTCATTGGCGGCCTGTCGCCGAACGACCGCCTGGTCGAGATGGTCGAGCTGCCGGAGGACGTGCATCCCTGGTTCGTTGCCAGCCAGGCGCACCCGGAGTTCAAGAGCCGTCCCACCAAGCCCGCACCGCTCTTCCGTGAGTTCGTGCGTGCCGCCATCGCCCGCCACGAGGGCGTCGATCGCCATGAGGTGACGCCCGCGGACGAGAGCGCCTGCTAGCGGTGGAGCTGAAGGCCGCGCTGGGGGAGTACCTCGACTACCTCACCATCGAGCGGGGCAGCTCTGCCAACACGGTCGCGGCATATCGGCGCGATCTCGCGCGATACGTCTCCCATCTGAACGGCGGCGGCATCACGGACGTCGATGCCGTCTCCCGTCATGACATCGAGGCGCACGTGGCCTCGCTGGAGAGGCAGGGGCTGGCTTCCTCCTCGGTGCAGCGGGCCGTCTCGGCCATCAGGGGCTTCCATCGCTTTCTTGTCGCCGAGCAGGAGACCACCAACCATCCCGCCGCCGGTCTCGTGATGCCCAAGAGGCCCGAGCACCTGCCCGACGTCATCTCGCGCGAGAAGGCCTTCGAGCTGCTGGATGTGCCGTTTGCCCAGGAACCAAGCCCCAAGCCGCGCAGGAGCGGTGAGCCAGACCGCACCAACGTTGCCTGCTTCCATCGCGACAAGGCCATCCTCGAGGTGCTCTACGGGTGTGGCCTGCGCGTCTCGGAGCTCTGCGGGCTGGACGTGCGGGACGTCCTCGTTGCCGACGAGGTGGTGCGCGTCTTTGGCAAGGGTTCCAAGGAGCGTGTGGTGCCCCTGTTGGGCACCGCCAACCGTGCGCTTGCGGACTACCTCGGCCAGTGGCGGCCGCTTCTGGCGGCGCACGCACACTCGCGGGGCGGTGGTGCGGCCTTTCTGAGCGCACGGGGAACGCGCATCACGCGGCAGGCAGTGTTTGGCCTCGTGGAACGATATGGTGAGATGGTGGGCATCCATGGGCTGCATCCCCACACGTTGCGCCACAGCTTCGCAACCCACCTCCTGGAGGGCGGCGCCGACCTGCGCGTGGTACAGGAGCTGCTCGGTCATGCGAACGTCTCCACCACCCAGCTGTATACGCATGTCGATCGCACGCACGTGCGCATGGTCTACCTCGAGGCTCACCCACGGGCCCATCGTGGGTAGGCACATGGGCTACCGCGGTCCGTGCCGTGGGACCATGCCCCACCACAAGCTGTGGGATGGCACCCCACCCTCATGCCGCCTTTCAGGGTGCATGTCACGGGGTGGCATCTGTCCAGGTAGGGGCTGTCCCAGGAGCTTACGAATCCTAGAATAGGGCATTCTACCTGCATATTCATCATTCCTCCACACCAGGGTTCCCCATAACCCGAAAGCCTGCAACAGTTTTGTGTCACCAAACGTCTGTTCTCACAAGATGTTGTGGATTGATTCATCTCGGAGGGGCCGCCGACCATTCAGGTGTCTTTTGGTGTCATAAAGTGGGGCAAAGTGTTGTTTTGTGTCGGAAGCAGCCATAGAATGAGCTCACGTTTTCGAGGGAGAGCTCTCCCAACGGAGAACCGAGAAGGAGGTCGAGTGATGTTCCTGACGGGCACCTATCGTCACAATCTGGATGCCAAGTCACGCGTCACGCTTCCGGCAACCTTTCGCAGGCAGGTGGACGAGCAGGTCCTCCTGGTTCCCTTCAACGGCGCGCTCTATGGCTTTACCCCCGATACCTACCGGGAGTGGCTCGGCAGCGTCTTTCCCGCGGGGCTCAACCCTCGCAATGCGAAGGACGTCCGGCTGCAGAGAGCCATCGCGTCCAGCACCACGACGGTCGATGTCGACAGCGCTGGCCGCATTGCCCTGGGCAAGCTTCCCGCACAGCAGCTCGTACAGTGCGGCCTTGCCCGCGAGGTGGCCATCGTGGGGAACATCGACCACTTCGAGATCTGGGATGCCCAGACGTTCGACCAGCAGATGGCCGAGACGAGCTCCGATCTTGACAGCCTGATGTTCTCCGAGTAGGGGAGAGCCATCTTGACAGAAGAATATCGGCACATTCCAGTGATGATCGAGCAGGTGCTCCACGAGCTGGATCCCCGCCCTGGCGAGGTCGTGTGCGACTGTACCCTCGGTGGTGCGAGCCACACGGTCGAGCTGGCAAGGCGGATTCAGCCGGATGGTCTCTCCCTGGGCATCGACCAGGACGAGCTGGCCCTTGCCGCCGCAACCGAGCGCTTCGAGCGCGAGGTGCCGGGTGCGGAGCATCGCTTCCTCAAGGGGAACTTCGGCGACCTCGATGCGCTTCTCGTCAAGGTCGAGGTGCCGGGCGTCGACTGCTTCCTCTTCGACCTCGGCGTATCGTCCCCCCAGCTTGACATCGCCTCTCGGGGCTTCTCATATCGCGAGGACGCCCCGCTGGATATGCGCATGGATCCGGGTGACGACACCCTAACCGCAGCCGAGGTCGTGAACACCTACAACGAGGCAGACCTCGCCCGGATCCTGCGCATATACAGCGACGAGAGGTTTGCGTCGCGCATAGCCCACGCCATCGTGCACGCGCGAGGGCGAGCGCCCATACGGACCACGCTTCAGCTGGCGGACATCGTGCGGCGCGCCATCCCGGCCGCGGCCCGTCGCCATGGGGGCCACCCGGCGCGCAGGACCTTCCAGGCCCTGCGCATCGAGGTCAACCATGAGCTGGAGGCTCTCGAGAGGGGGCTGCGCTCGGCTGTTCGCTGGGCGGACACGGGTGGCAGGATCTGCGTCATCTCGTACCACTCGCTCGAGGATCGCCTGGTGAAGCACGTGTTCTCTGAGCTTTCCCAGGGCTGCGTCTGCCCGCCGGACCTTCCGGTGTGCGCATGCGGCCATGTGCCGATAGTCGAAGTCAGGACAAGGAGGCCCCTCGTCCCATCGGGCGAGGAGGTTGCGGCCAACCCACGGTCGCGCAGCGCACTCATGCGCGTGGCGGTAAAGCTCGACGTCACGGAAGCATAGGGTGCGACACCGAGATGCATCCGGCGCAAGCCGTTGCATGGCACCATCACAGCACCACCGCACCACAAACGCAGCCTAAACGCACTACCAACACACCACCCGGCACCAGCTGGTGTCCAAGAGGAGAGACGATGGCATATCGAGGGTCCGAGGCATATCGCCTCGACATGGCCGAGAGACAGGCCCGGTGGCAGGATCACGAGCCGTTTTCTATCGTCGAGGGCGGGGGCCGCGACGCCCGCGAGCGCGAGGGCGTCTCGACACAGTTCATGGGACGCATCAGGCTTGCCCTCGTCTGCATCGTCGCCGTCATTGCCCTGGGCGTCGCCCGCGTGGTGCTCACGACGGCGACGGTTACCGCCCTACAGGCAAACGGCGTCACGCAGACGGAGCTCTCCGATGCCCAGGCGCTCAATGTGTCGCTGCGGATAACGAATGCCGACCTCTCCAACTCCGCGCGCATCGACCAGATTGCGACCGAGAACTACGGCATGGTCTACGCTCCCGCCCCCGAGCGCGTCTCGACTCAGGACCCCTCCGCGGCCGCATCCGACTCCGGCCAGGCGTCGTCTGCAGAGCCTGCGCAGACTCAGGCGCACTAGCACGCTCCCGGTGCCAGGGCCCTAGAATGGTGCGTCGTGAGAGACACGGGCACATATCGAGACGGGCGTCCCCGCCAGGGGACGACGGGGAGGGGCTCCGAAGGCGGGGCCCCTCGCCAGGCCTACGGCGCGCAGGCTCGGTTGGGCGCAGGGGTGCGCGGGAAGGGTGACGCGCCCCTTGGCGTCGAGGAGCGTGACGTTGCCGTCTCGGGCAGGACGATCGCCATCGTGCTCGCCGCCCTGCTTGCCATCGTGTCCATGCGCCTCGTCTACCTACAGGTGATCGACGGGCCACGCCTCAAAGAGCTCGGAACGAGCGTCCGTTCCAACGAGTTCCCGGTCAAGGCCAAGCGCGGCACCATCTACGATCGAAATGGCAAGGTGCTTGCCACGAGCGTCGCCTGCACGACCGTCACCTGCAACCCCAAGGAGGTGACCGATCAGACCGCCGTGGCGCAGATCATGGCACAGGACCTGGGTGGAGAGCCCTCCTCGTACCTCTCGGCCCTCTCGGGTGACACGACCTTCTCCTACGTGCGCCGTCAGGTTGACACGGACAAGGCCGACCAGCTCAAGAGCGACCTCGCCGCCGCCAGGCTCCCGGGCGTCTACTACATGGATGACATGCGCCGCGAGTACCCCTATGGAGCGGCGGCGAGCCAGGTGCTTGGCGTGGTGGGCGTCGATGGCGATGGCCTCACGGGTCTCGAGAAGTACTACGACGGCGTTCTCTCGGGCACCAACGGCACGCTCACGCTGGAAACGGGCAATGGAGGCATCCCCATCGCGGGCGGCGCGCGCACCCAGACGACGGCGGTGGGCGGCACGGACATACAGATCTCGCTCGACATCGACGTCCAGCAGAAGGCCGAGGAGGTCATCAGCAGGGGCGTCAAGGACTACAAGGCGGACTCTGGATCGGTGATGGTGAGCGACCCCAGGACGGGGGAGGTCATAGCCGCCTGCTCGACACCCCTCTTCGACGTGACGAACACCTCACGGATGGAGGAGGGGGCCACCTCGCTCAAGCCCGTCTCCTCGTCCTTCGAGCCCGGTTCCATCTTCAAGCTCATCACGATGTCCATCGGCATCGAGGACGGCCTCATCACGCCAGACTCGACCTTTGACGTACCCGCCCAGGTGAAGGTGGGCGATGACATGGTGCGTGACGATGACAAGCGCAAGCAGCGTATGGACATGACGATTCGCGAGATGCTGCGACGCTCCTCGAACGTGGGAACCGCGCTCGTGGCCCAGAACGTCATTGGGGCGGATCGCTTCGCCCAGGGGCTTCAGTGGTTTGGCATCGGAACCGCCACGGGCATCGACTTTCCGGGCGAGGCCAACGGCATCGTGAGGCAACGCAGCGAGTACGACGGCGCCAGCCTGGGATCCATGTCGTTTGGGCAGTCGCTCTCCATCCCGCTCGATCAGATGGTCAAGGCCGTGGGCTCCATCGCCAACGATGGCGTCCTCGAGACGCCGCACTTTCTCCTGAGCAAGGGCGGCGAGCAGGCGAGCTGGCCCAGCCCGGGCGCCTCCGTCTCCCCATCGACCGCCTCTCAGGTGACGGACATGATGCGTACGGTGGTGAAGGAGGGAACCGCCGAAAAGGCCCAGGTACGGGGTTATGACATCGCAGGCAAGACGGGTACGGGCGAACAGGCGAGCGAGAGCGGCGGCTATGAGGCCAACAAGTACGTCTCGTCACTCATAGGCTTCGCGCCGGCGGGTGACGCACAGGTCCTGGTGTATGTGGGCCTCAACGGGACCCCGTACCTCGCGACGAACTCCGCCGCCCCGCTCTTCTCGACTATCATGGGTGAGGCCCTCTCCGAGCTCCAGATCCCGCCGGGGACGTAGGCGTCTGGCCCGCAGGGACACGATCGAACGGTTTCGCATGCTAAAGGGGTTGTGATGGTTTGCATGACAGTGGGGGACATCGTTGGCGCGACGCGGGCACGCCTTGCGGGTGGCGCCGATGACGTCCAGGTGAGGGGGGTCGCCATCGACTCACGTATGGTGGGGCGGGGAGGGCTCTTCGTCTGCTTTCCAGGTGAGCGGGTCGATGGCAACGACTATGCCGTGGCGGCCATGGGGGCGGGGGCCGCGGCCGTCGTCATGACCCGCGAACCCGAGGCCGAGGTGCTGGCGGAAGCCCGCGACCTGGACGCCGCGGTCCTCGTTGCCGAGGGCGGCGATGCCGAGGAGTTCATGCTGCGCCTCGCTGGCGCCTGGCGCACGCGCAATCCCCAGTGGGTCGTCGTGGGCGTGACGGGCTCGGTGGGGAAGACCACCACCAAGGACATGCTCGCCGTCGCACTCGCGACGCGCTACAAGGTGCATGCCACGGAGGGCAACCACAACAATCTCATCGGCCTGCCGCTCACGCTGCTCTTGGCCTCGGCCGACGACGAGGTCGTGGTGGCCGAGATGGGCATGAACCACGCTGGGGAGCTTACGCGCCTCTCGGCCTGCGGCCGTCCCACCGTTGCCGTGATAACCAACGTGGGCACCAGCCACATTGGCAACCTGGGCTCCCGCGAGGCCATCGCCCGTGCCAAGGCAGAGATCCTCTCGTCCATGCAGCTCACCGATGCGGGGTGCGGGAGGGCGAGATCCTGCCTGGTCATGACCTCCGACAACGACTACGCCGCCCTCATCGAGGACGAGTATGCCCGCCCCCGAGGCATCGAGGTGCTCTCCGTCGGCGCGGACGGGCGCTGTTCCGTGCGCGCCGCACGCGTGGCGCTTGTCGGGGATGGCCGCGCCCATGTCGCCGTCACCTGCTCGGATGGCTGGAGGGACGAGGTCACGCTGCCGATGCCCGGTCGCCATGTGGTGAGCGACTTCCTGCTTGCCCTGGCCGTCTCGTGGCGTGTGGGCGCAGACCGCACGGCGGCCTGCACGGCCATGGCGCACATGCCCCAGACGCACATGCGCATGGAGATCGCCGGCGGCCCCGGCAGGCCCCGCGTGATCGACGACTCCTACAATGCGAGCCCCAACTCCACGGCCGCGGCCCTCGACGTGCTTGCGTCACTGCCCTGCGAGGGTCGCCGCGTGGCCGTGCTGGGTGAGGTTGCCGAGCTGGGGGAGGCGGCGCCCCGCCTGCACGGCTACATGGGCGCCTATGCCGCCGCCAAGCCGCTCGACCTCCTGGTGCTTGTGGGCACCGATGACGCGGACCGCATGGCCGAGGCCGCCCTCACGATGGGGTTCTCCGAGGATCGCCTGGAGCGCGTGCGCGATGTGGACGAGGCCATACGGGTCATCGCCCCGATAGTGGACGAGGGAGACCTCGTGCTGGTCAAGGCGTCGCGCGCCGCACGACTCGACGCCTTCGTGAGGGAGGTGCTTGCCTAATGATCGGAGATCCCAGCTACCCTACCTACCAGGTGTTCATCGCCGCCGCCGTGGCGGCGGCACTCACGGCGCTTGCCATGCCCCTCTTCATCAAGGCCATGCGTCACGAGGGGATCGGCCAGCAGATTCGCGCCGATGGTCCCCAACGGCACCTCGTGAAGCAGGGCACGCCCACCATGGGCGGCGTCGTCATGCTCCTGGCGACGGTCGTGGCCTGCGCCGTGCAGGGCACCTGGAGCCTGGGGCTCGTCCTGGCCGTGCTTGTCATGCTCGTCACGGGATCGCTCGGCCTGCTCGATGACATCGAGTCCGTGGCCCACAAGCGCTCGCTTGGCCTCACGCCCTCCCAGAAGATGGTGGGCCTCGTCCTCATCTCCGTGACGTTCTGCCTGGTCGCCGTCAACGGCTGCGGCATCTCCCCGGTGGTCGAGCTGCCCGGTGGCCTTGGCATCGACATGGGTGCCCTCACGACCTCCGTTGCCGTGGGCGACGCCACCATCGCGGTTCCCTGGATCTATATGCTCTTCGTCTTTCTGCTGATGGCCGGCCTCTCCAACGCCGTCAACCTCACGGATGGCCTCGACGGACTCTCGAGCGGCTGCGTGCTCGTGGTCATGATCGTGATGTCCATGGTCGCGTTTCGCTTTGGCTCGGTCGACCTCGCCGTGTTCGCCGCGTCCATCGCAGGCGCCTGCATCGGCTTCCTCTGGCACAACTGCTATCCGGCATCCATCTTCATGGGCGACACGGGCTCGCTTGCGTTGGGCGCCGCCCTCGCCGCCCTCGCCGTGCTCACCAAGACCGAGATAACGTCCCTGGTGATGGGGGGGCTCTTCATTTGCGAGGCGCTGTCCGTCATCATCCAGGTGGCGAGCTTCAAGCTCACGGGCAGGCGCGTGTTCCTCATGGCGCCCATACACCATCACTTCGAGAAGCTGGGCTGGAGCGAGACGAAGGTGGTCATTCGCTTCTGGATCGTGTCGGCCGCCTTTGCGTCGCTCGGCTTCGCCCTGTTCTTCCAACTGGCCTAGGAGGTCGCGATGTCTGAGAGTGCCATTCAAGCGAATCGGTCCCTGGGCAGCGTCTGCGTCCTGGGTCTCGGCCGCACGGGGTACGACGTCGGGCGCTACCTGCTGGGCCTTCCCAAGGGCAGGGTCTCCTCCGTCACGGTCTTTGGAGGGGCGAGCTCCACCGTGGGGGGCACCACCCGTGAGCTCGAGGCGCTGGGTGCCGTCGTGCACGTGGGTACCGAAGAGGTCTCCGGCAGCTTCGACCTTGCCATCGCCTCCCCGGGCATTCCCGAGTCAAGTGACTTCCTTGCCTCTGCCAGGGCGCATGCCACCGAGGTCATCGGCGAGCCCGAGCTCGCATGGCGCGAGAGCCCGCACGACTGGGTGGCCATCACGGGGACGAACGGCAAGACCACCACGACCTTACTCACCCAGGCATTGCTCGCCCAGGGCGGGTTGGACGCCGCCTGCGTGGGCAACATTGGCACGCCCACCATCGACGCCGTGGAGGATCGCCCCGCGGGCCGTTGGCTCGTGGCGGAGCTTTCCAGCTTCCAGCTTGAGGAGACGCGCCTGCTGCATCCGCGCTGCGCTTGTCTGCTCAACATCACGCCCGACCACATCGAGTGGCACGGTTCCCTGGAGGCCTATGCGGCCGCCAAGGAGAAGGTCTTTGCCAACCTCACGGACGGGGACCTGGCCGTCATCGGCGACACGGACGACCGGTGCCGTGCCGCTGCCGGTCGCCAGCGCGCTCGCGGCCTGCGCACGCTGGTGGTGGACGTCGAGCGGGATCCGGGGGGGCCTCACGCCGCCTTCGTGCGCGGCGGCGTCCTCGTGGTGCGCATCGACGGCGTCGAGCACGTGCTCCTTCGCGCGGACGAGCTGCGCATCAGGGGCGCCCATAACGTGGAGAACGCCCTGGCGGCGGCATCCATGGCGCTCGAGCTGGGCGTCTCCGCCGAGGATGCCAGCGTGGGCCTGCGTGCCTTCAACCCCATCGAGCATCGCATCGAGCCGTGCGGCGCGGTGGGGGGCGTCCACTTCGTGAACGATTCCAAGGCGACCAACCCCGACTCCGTCGAGAAGGCGCTCACCGCCTTCGACCAGGGCAGGATCGTGCTGCTCCTGGGAGGCCACGACAAGGGGCTCGACCTCGACCCCCTTGCCCGCTCCGTCGCCTCCCGCGCCCGTGTCGCCGTCTGCTTTGGCGATGCCGGCGCACGCCTCGCCCAGGCCTGTGCCACGGAGGGCATGGGGAAGGACAGGGTGCTCGTGGCCGACAGGCTGAGGGATGCCTTCAAGGCGGCCGTGTCCGCGGCATGCCCCGGCGACACGGTGCTGCTCTCGCCCGCCTGCTCCTCGTTTGACGAGTTCCATGACATGGGGGAGCGCGGCAGGCTCTTCAAGCGGCTCGTGAGCGACCTTGCCGCCTCGCGTGAGGGCATCCGCTAGATGGCACGCCGTCGACGGACAGACACCGCGCGCTTGAAGGGAGGCGAGCAGGCCCCCACCCGCACCGCGTACGGGGAACGCTCGGCCCGCCTCATCATGGGCGTGCCCGCGCGCATCATGATGCCACGGCTCGTCTTTTTGGTGACGGCGCTGGCCCTGCTCGCCTTTGGCCTGCTCATGGTGTATTCCAGCTCGTCGATCACGGCGCTCTCCAGCGCGGCCTTGGGCAATGACCCCACCTATTACCTCAAGCGCCAGGCGCTGTTTGCGGGGCTGGGCATCCTGGGGGCGGCCGCCATCGTGGCGTTTGGCTACCACAGGCTCCTGGGGAGGCTCATGCGGCCCCTCTGGGGTGTGACCATACTCCTTCTGGCGTTCGTGCTGCTGCCCTTTGCCGGCAGGGACGCCTACGGCGCGACCCGTTGGATCTCCCTGGGGCCCTTCTCGCTGCAGCCCTCGGAGTTTGCCAAGATCACGGTCATCCTGGTGGCCGTCCGCCTCTTCGACCGCTTCTACGTCGCCCGTGACATCGATCAGCGCACGTTTCTCAGGGGGGTGGCCCTGGGCATCGCGGTGCCCCTCGTCCTCATCATCTGTCAGCCCGACAAGGGCACGGTCATGGTCATCGCGCTCTCGCTGGTGGTCATGGCCTACATCGCGGGCTTTCCCGTGCGCTATCTCCTGCTGTTCTTGGCCGTGGGCATCGTCGTGTTCCTGGCGCTCTCGCTCAAGGACGACTACTCCCGTGCGCGCCTCATGGCCATGCTCGATCCATGGTCCGATCCCTACAACAACGGCTACCAGCTCATCCAGGGCTTCTATGCCTTCGGCGCGGGTGGGCTCTTTGGTGTGGGCATCGGCATGAGCAAGCAGAAGTACAACTACCTGCCCTTTGCGCATAACGACTTCATCTTCGCCGTCATCGGGGAGGAGTGCGGCGTCGTGGGCACGGTGGGCATGCTCGCGGGCTTTGCCGTGCTCCTGTGGGCGGGCTATCGCATCGCGATCAATGCGCCCGACCTCGCCGGCCGGCTCGTGGCCATGGGCTGCTCGTCCATCCTGGTCATACAGATGCTGCTCAACGTGTGCGGCGTCATCGGCATCTTTCCCCTGTCGGGCAAGCCCATACCCTTCGTCTCGTATGGCGGGTCCTCCATCATGTCGAGCATCATGATCGTGGGGCTCGTCTTCTCGGTCTCCAAGGAGTCGCGCATGCCCCTCTCGGAGTATGATGAGCGCCGCAGCGCGTGGAGCGTGACCGCGGCACAGGGCACCCCGCTTGGCCCCACGGAGGGTGCGGGCGCGCCAATGCCGCGTTCGGGGCGCCCTGTCGGGCGTACGGGCTTTCGGATGTATGGCGGGGGCGAGGTGGCATCTCGCGTGCGGCCGACGAAGCCCGCCAACGTGCGCTTGGGAAACGCGCGGGCGCCGCGCATAGACCTTGGACCGGATGCAGGCGACCGCCTGCGCGGCGATGACTCGAAGCCACACGTCAGGGGGACGCGCGGTGGCAAAGGGAGCTGATCTCATGGCGAAGAGCCTGTGTGTGGCCATTGCGGCCGGCGGAACCGCAGGGCACATCAACCCAGCGCTGGCACTTGCCGAGGAACTGCGGGACCGTGGCCACGAGGTGCACTTCTTTGGCCAGGCCACCAGGCTCGAGGCGCAGCTCGTGCCCCAGGCGGGCTTCGACTTCACCCCCATACGGGTCACGGGCTTCGACCGCGCGCGTCCCTGGACGCTCGTCTCCGCCCTGTGGCGCATGCGACGCGCGCAGGCGGCCATCGGGAGGCACCTCGCCGCCACGCGCCGTCCCGACGTGGCCGTGGGCTTTGGCGCCTATGTCGAGCTTCCCCTCCTCAACTGGTGTGCCAGCCAGGGCATCCCCGTCGTGCTCCATGAGCAGAACTCCGTTCCGGGCCTCGCCAACAAGGCGCTTGCGGCCAAGGCCGCGCGCGTGTGCGTGTCGCTCCCCGTCGCCATTGACGCCTTCAGGGAGCGCGTGGGTGCCGCGACGCAGATCGTGGTCACGGGCAATCCCGTGCGCTCCAGCGTCATCAGGGCAAGCGGGGCGGCCGGGCGTGCCCACAACGACATCCCGGCCGACGCCACGCTGCTTGTGGTCTTTGGCGGCTCCTTGGGTGCGGCACACCTCAATGAGGGCGTCATCGCCCTCAAGGACGAGCTTTTGGGCCGCGAGGGGCTCTACCTCATCCACTCCACGGGCCAGAGGGACTATGACCATGTGGTGAGTGCCCTCGACCTCACGGACGAGCAGGCAGGTCGTTGGCAGGTGCGTCCCTACATCGATGCGATGGGGGAGGTCCTGGCGGCATCCGACCTGGTGCTCGCGCGCGCCGGTGCATCCTCCATCGCCGAGATCGCCGCCTTGGCGGTTCCCAGCATGCTGGTGCCCTATCCCCATGCCACGGCTGACCACCAGACCACCAATGCCACCTACCTCGTTGGGGTGGGAGCCGCGGTCATGTTGGCGGATGATCGGATCGATACGCCCGCGTTCTCCCATGAGCTGCTCTCGCTCGTGGATGATGGCGCCCGGCGCGAGGCGATGCGTGTGGCGGCACGTGGCCTCGGTCAGGATCGCGCCGCCTCCGCTCTCGCAGACCAAGTGGAGAGTGCGGCGCAGACGGCCGGGTAAGCCGATCGATGAGCTAGAGTAGTCAAGGCACAACCGAGTGCCCCTTCTCACGTTGCCATCGACTTTGGGAGGATCCCCCCATCATGTCCATCACCACCTCGCAGGACTTCAAGAGCGCACACTTCATCGGCATCGGTGGTGCGGGCATGAGCGGCATCGCGCTCGTGCTCCATGAGCGTGGCTATGCCGTGACGGGTTCCGACCTCAAGTCGTCGCGCTATGTGCGCGACCTCGAGGAGGCTGGCGTCAAGGTGTATGTCGGCCATGCGGCAGGGACCGTCGACGAGGTCGCGCCCGACGTCGTGGTCATCTCCTCGGCCATCCCCGAGACCAATCCGGAGGTCGTACGCGCTCGTGAACTGGGCATCCCCGTCTGGCCACGCGCAAAGATGCTCTCTGCGCTCTCGGATGGCGCCGAGACCATCGCCGTCGCGGGCACGCACGGCAAGACCACCACGTCATCCATGATTGCCACCATGCTCGACCACCTGGGCAGGGATCCCTCCTTCCTCATCGGGGGCATCGTGGAGGAGTACAGGACCAATGGCCGCAATGGCAACGGCGGCTACTTCGTGTGCGAGGCGGACGAGTCCGATGGCTCCTTCCTCTACCTCAACCCCAACGTGGTCGTGGTCACCAACATCGAGGCGGATCACCTGGATCACTACGGCACGCTCGAGAACATCGAGAGGACGTTCTGCAAGTTCATGGACCTCGTTGGTGACGATGGCGCCGTCATCATCAATGGAGACGTGGAGCACTATGTCGAGCTGGCCACGTCCACGGGGCGTCACGTCGTCACCTATGGCTTCGACGAGTCCTGCGACTATGTCTGCGCACGCAGGAAGGTCGTGGGTGCCCACAAGCTCGAGAGCGACCTCACCGTGCGCACGCCTGCCGGCACCAGCGTGAACGTGAGCCTCATGGCTAACCCGGGGGACCACAACATCGCCAACGCGACGGCCGCCCTTGCGGTCGCGGACGTCTGCGGCTTCGACATGGGCGAGGCCGCGTGCGCCCTCTCGCGCTTCAAGGGCGCACATCGCCGCTTCACCCACGTGGGGGACGTGGATGGCATCACCGTGGTGGACGACTATGGCCATCATCCCACGGAGATCAGGGCCACGCTCACTGCCGCCAAGGCGCTGGGCTTCCGGCGGATCGTGTGCGCGTTCCAGCCCCACCGCTACAGCCGCACCCAGGCCCTTGCCGACCAGTTTGCCACGGCCTTTGACGATGCGGACGTGCTGGTGGTCACGGAGGTCTTCTCGGCGGGGGAGACGCCCATCCCCGGCGTTTCGGGCAAGGTGGTCGCCAACCAGGTGAGCGAGCGGGGACACGTGGCGGACGTGAGCTTTGCCGCCAACCCACGCAAGCTCGTGGAGCGCCTGCTTGCGGTGTGCCGGGAGGGCGACCTGCTCATCACCCAGGGTGCCGGCGACATCACCGCCATCGGGCCCGCCTTCATCGAGGCCAGGCACGAGGCCGACGCCGCGGCCCGGGCCTAGGCGGCTGGATGGGGGACGTGGGCATCTACAACGCATACATGACCCTCTCGGGGGCGTATGACGCGGACGTCACGCGCGACGAGCGCATGGCGCGCCGCACGACCTGCCGCATCGGTGGGCCGGCGGCGCTCTTCTGTCACGCTCACAGCCTTCAGGCGCTCAGGAAGGTCCTTGCCGTTCTCGCACACGAGCACGTGGAGTGGGTCATCCTGGGCAAGGGGTCCAACATCCTGGTCTCAGACGGGGGCTACGATGGCTGTGTCATCGAGTTGGGGAGGGAGTTCTCGCGCATCTCGTTCGGGGACGATGGCATCGTGACGGTGGGGGCGGCCGTTCCCCTGTCCAGGCTCGTGCGTGAGACGCTCTCGCATGAGCTTGCGGGCCTGGAGTTCTGCATTGGTATCCCGGGGACGCTGGGCGGTGCCGTCTCGATGAACGCGGGCACGCGCCGCGACTGGATCTCGCGGTGCATCGAGAGCGTCGTCACCTGCGACCTGCACGGCATGCTGCACCGCCTGTCGGCAGACGAGGTGGCATGGGGCTATCGCACCACGTCCATCGACCCCGCGTCGGTGATCCTCGAGGCAACGCTGCGCCTGCGGGGTGGCACCAAGAGGGACATCTCGGCTCGCATGAACGCGCTCATCGCCCACAGACAGCGCACGCAGCCCGTGGGCAGGCCCTCCTGTGGCTCCGTGTTCCGCAACCCCGCGGAGGGTTCCGCCGCGTCGCTCGTGGAGGGCTGTGGCCTCTCGGGTGCGCGCGAGGGTGCCGCCCAGGTGAGCGAGAGGCATGCCAACTTCATCATCAACACGGGTGGAGCCACGGCTGACGACGTGATCAGGCTCATGACGCGCATGCACGACGCGGTCATGGACACGTACGGCACGGACCTCACGCCTGAGGTTAAGTTCCTGGGATTCGGGGCCTAGCATGGCTGGCATGCGACCCACACGGCGCGGCTCCACCCCACGGCCACGTGCTGCCCCGGGCGTGAGCACGCACAGGACCAGCTCCCGCCCCACGAGGCGGGGGGGAGCGCCCAGGCGGGTGGGGCGCGTGGGCGCCCGGGGCGGCTTGCACCCGAAACGGGACCGTCGTTCCGCCAGGCGCGAGCTCACGCCCGACCGCCGCGGATCGGGTGCCGAGCGCTCCCAGAGGTATCTCCCGATACGACGCCTCATCATCGGCACCATCGTCATCGCCTCCCTTGCGCTCGTTGGGCTGCTCGCCGTGCTCATCCTCTCGTACACGCCCGTCTTCACCATCACGGGCGTCGATGCCGACGCCACCGCTCACATGGACTCCGACTCCATCGTGCGCCTCGCCGCCGTGGATGACGGCGCGACCCTCCTCAACCTGGACGAAAGCAAGGTCACGAACAACCTGCGCAAGAATCCCTGGGTTGGGTCGGTCGAGTACGTGCGCGAGTTCCCCGATCGGCTGCGAATCGTGGTGTATGAGCGGGACATCGAGGCCATCGTGGTCATGGGCACCGGAAGCGTGGCGTGGTGCCTCGGGGCAGACGGCGTATGGGTGGAGCCCTATCCCATCGACGTGCCCGACGGCTCGTCGATGGGCGACGTGGCGCTGGGCGAGGCGCAGTCGCTGGGAGTCCTGCTGATCACCGACGTGCCGGCGTCCGTCAGTCCCGTTGCGGGCACGACGGCGACCGATTCGGTCATCACGGCCGTCAGCTCGTATCGCAATGGCTTCTCGAGTGCCATGAACGCGCAGGTCGTGAGTTATTCCGTCCCCAGCCTGGATTCGATCGCGTGTACGCTGTCGAGCGGCGTGGAGGTGTCGCTGGGGGCACCTACGGACATCGAGGCCAAGGAGACGGCCGTGGGTGCCATCCTCGCCGCGCACGAGAACAAGGTGACGTACATCAATGTGCGTGTGCCCTCGTCACCCACGTATAGGGCCATCGCCTCGGACGACGTGCAGGCGGGGACGGGCGCCACGGGCTCTGCGACCTAGGGGACGTACGGCTGTGGGGTGTCGGGGCCGTGCGCATGTGACGTGCAATCGAAGTCAGAGACCCACAGGCAGATGGCTTGCCGCCTCTGCAAGCACCGAGCTGCCCTCCCCACATAGTGAGGAAGGCTCGGGGGAGGGGCGCGTCCACCGAGCCATGCGCCATCCCTGTCCCTCGGATGCTCGCAAACCCTAACCCTCAAGGCCTGCCTGAGGGACTCAAGGGTTCTAAAAACAGGACTCTACCTGCTGACTTCATGGAACGAACAAATTTGACAGCACAAGGGCCTCCGGTGTGCAAACATGACGCGCCTTGTATAAGCCATAGGGTTCTACCTGAGGTTTAGGGTTGCTCATCCAGCATGTTGGCTGCGCGATTCACAGGCGGGAAGGTTCGTTGCACACGAAGTAAGGTCAAACCATGAAGTCGAAGACAAAGGCGCGCCGTCTCGATGTCGAAGCCAACCGTGGCTTTGCCACCAAGCAGGGGCTGGCGAGTGTCCAGGGGGCAGAGGCGGCCGTCTCCGCTGCCGGCGCCGAGCAAGGAGGAGCAATGATGGACAACGACATTCCGAGCAACTACATGGCCGTCATCAAGGTGGTGGGCGTAGGCGGTGGCGGCACCAATGCCGTCAACCGCATGATCGAGGAGGGCATCCGCGGCGTCGAGTTCGTTGCCATCAACACCGATGCGCAGGCCCTCGCCATCTCCGATGCCGACATCAAGGTGCACATTGGCCAGGACATCACGCGCGGCCTGGGCGCAGGTGCCAACTCCGAGGTGGGCGCCGAGGCGGCCGAGGACTCGCATGACGAAATCAAGCAGGCCCTTGCCGGTGCCGACATGGTCTTCATCACCGCGGGCGAGGGTGGTGGCACCGGCACCGGTGCCGCTCCCGTCGTTGCCGACATCGCCAAGAACGATGTGGGCGCCCTGACGGTCGGCGTCGTCACCAAGCCGTTCTCGTTCGAGGGACGTCCTCGCTCCAACCGTGCCGCCGATGGCATCCAGTCGCTCTCCGAGAGCGTCGATGCCCTCATCGTGATTCCCAATGACCGCCTGCTCGACCTCTCCGAGAAGAAGACCTCCTTCCTCGAGGCGTTCCGCATGGCGGATGACGTGCTGTGCAAGGGCACCCAGGGCATCACTGACCTCATCACGGTCCCGGGCCTCATCAACCTCGACTTTGCGGACGTCTGCACCATCATGCGCGGTGCCGGCACCGCCATGATGGGCGTGGGTACCGCCTCTGGCGACAACCGCGCCACCGATGCCGCCGAGGAGGCCATCGCCAGCCGCCTGCTGGAGAACTCCATCGATGGGGCCACACGCGTGCTGCTCTCCATCGCCGGCAACAAGGACCTGGGCATCCAGGAGATCAATGACGCCGCCGACGTCGTTGCCAAGAACGTCGACCCCGAGGCCAACATCATCTTCGGCACGGTCGTCGATGAGAGCCTGGGCGACCAGGTGCGCGTCACCGTCATAGCCACGGGCTTCAAGGATGCCAACATCCAGCAGCCACTGCCCACGCTCTCCGCGGATCGCTCCCGTAGCGCCAGCCGTCCCGCTGCGCCCGCCTCCAAGGCCCGTACGTCCAGCCCCTCGTCCTCCAATCAGAATGGCGAGAACAAGGAGTTCGATATTCCCGAGTTCCTCAAGCGGAGCCGCATCTAGCATGTGCTCCATGCTGCGTGAGCGACACGGCGGGCATGGTGTGACCCTACTTGGCGGGACCGACCGCCCAAGTGGGGTCACGCTTGCATTCACCGAGCGTGCGGGAGGGGTCTCGACAGGGGCGTGGTCCTCGCTCAACCTGGGCTCGGCCTGCGGCGACGATTCGGCGCATGTGGCCGAGAACCGTCGTCGCGCGCTCGAGGCCATGGGGTTTGCCGGTGGCCTCGGGCGGCTGGTTGTTCCGCGCCAGGTGCACGGTGACCATGTGGTGTGCGTCACCGCGAATGACGACGCGTCTGTCGCGCGGGCACGCGAGGAGGCCGCGGCTGGTGCCGATGCCATCGTCTGCACCGTGTCCGACGTCGCCGTGATGCTGTGCTTTGCGGACTGCGTCCCCGTGGTGCTGACCGCTCCTGATGGCTACGCCGTCGTGCATTCGGGTTGGAGGGGAACGCTCAGGCGCATCGCCGCGACCGCGCTTGCCAGGCTGTGCGAGCGGTCGGGCGCCGCACCCCAGGACGCGCGCGCCTACATCGGACCCCACATCATGGGAGAGGACTACGAGGTGTCCGCGGAGCTGCTCGATCGGTTCGTGGGAAAGTTCGGCCCGCGGGCCCGCGCCAGCGAGCGCCATCTCGATCTGGGGGCCTGCGTCCGCACGGCCCTCGTGGACGCGGGGCTCCCGCAGTCGGCCATCGAGGGCACGGGCATCTCCACGCCCCGGGCTACCGACCGCTTCTATTCGTACCGAGCGGAGCGGGGTGCCTGTGGCAGGCATGCGGCCGTTGCCTTCAGGGAAGGGTAGGGTGATGAACATGGCAGACAGTCCGGAGGGCTATGATGCCTTCCTACGTGAGCGACGGGCCCAGATCATGGGCCGCATCGCCGATGCCGCCCGGCGCTCGGGTCGGAGCGCGGGGGACGTCGCGACCCTCGCCGTCTCGAAGACGGTCGGTCCGGACGAGGTCTTTCGGGCCTGGCAGGCGGGATGGCGCGCCTTTGGGGAGAACCGCCCGCAGGAACTCAAGCGCAAGCTGGCCGGCGTGGCGGCACATCCCGAGATGGCCTCCGTTCGCTTCGACATGATCGGCAACCTGCAGACCAACAAGATCAACCAGGTCATCGGTAACGTCGCGCTCATCCATTCAGTCTCCTCGGAGCATCTTGCCTCGTCCATCTCCAAGCGTGCCCGGGCGCGTGGGCTCACGTGCGACGTGCTGCTGGAGGTCAACGTGAGTGGGGAGCAGTCCAAGGGCGGGTTCTCTCCCGATGAGGTCACGGCGGCCATGGACGCGCTCATGTCGCTTGAGGGCATCGCGATCTGTGGCCTCATGACGATGGCACCGGCTCACCAGCCGGACCGGGCACGCAGGACCTTCTCGGGCCTGCGCGAGCTGGCGGAACGGCTGCGGGGTGAGACGGGCCTCGCGCTCGATGTGCTCTCGTGTGGGATGAGCGACGACTTCCCCATCGCCATCGAGGAGGGGTCGACGCTGGTGCGGCTTGGCAGGGTCGTGTTCAGCGATGGATACCGGCTGGGATAGAATTAGTCACGAGGAGGGTGCCGCACCGCGGCAAGGAAGGTGGGAACCATGGGATTCTTCGACAACCTCAGGGACAGGCTCCATCCGCAGGATGACGGCTACTATGATGACGACGAGTACGACGAGTACTACGACGAGGGATCCGATGCGCGCCCCGCGAGGCGGGGTGTCGCGTCGCCGGACCCTGGCACGTCCGGTGTCTTGGGCAACACCCGTCGCCCCGAGGCCGAGAGCGTCTCCGTCTACACGCGCTCCGGCAGGCCTGTGGACAACAACCGTGGCGGCGGCTCGTATGCCCAGCAGGCGGAGGGCTATCGCCCCGCCGCACCAGCCCGCCGCGCCCCCGAGCGCGAGTATGCTCCGCGCGAGCGCGAATACAGCCGCCGCAATGACTACAACAACGCCTATGGCGCGGGTGGCTACACCCAGGAGGAGACCGCACCCGTCGCCTCCCACGGCGCATCCGTGCTGGGTAACACCACCGATGGCAGTACCCCCGCCGACATCGGCCTCAAGCCCATCCCGCGCCAGAGCACCTCGGGCAAGCTCCCGCCCTATGTGCTCAAGCCCGCATCGTACGATGATGTCCAGATGGTGGTGCGCCGCGTGCGCACCGGCCAGCCCGTCGTGCTTGCCTTCAAGAACACCAACATCGACACTGCCAAGCGCATCCTCGACTTCTGCTTCGGGCTGTCCTGCGGCATCTCTGGCTCCGTGGAGGAGCTGGGCGACCGCGTGTTCGCCGTCATCCCCCAGGGCATCGAGCTCTCGCAGACCGAGGTCGACAAGCTCGTGCAGGACGGAACCATCGAGAGGTAGGACATGCCCCCTTCCACAGAGAAGACCATTGCCGTTCTGGGTGCCGGTGCGATGGGCGGCTCCATCGCCCGGGGCCTGGTGGCGTCCCACACCGTTGATGCCGCGCACGTGCTTGCGTGCGACCCCAGCCAGGACAGGCTGGACAGCCTGGCGCTCCTGGGCATCCAGACCTTCGCAAGTGCCCAGGACATGCTCGCGGGTAGCCTCGACGTGCTCGTCGTGGCCGTGAAGCCCCAGGTGCTTCCTGCCGTGCTCGAGGACGTCGCGGACAAGCTGGAGGACAGGCTCGTGATCTCCATAGCCGCTGGCGTCTCGCTCGAGACGCTCACGGAGCTCGTGCCCAGCGCCCGCCTCGTGCGCGCCCTGCCCAACCTGCCGGTGCAGGTGCTCTCGGGCGCCACGGCCCTCTGCCTGGGCGACACGGCCACCCCACAGGACGGGGAGCTCGCCGTTGCGCTGTTCTCGTGCCTGGGCTCTGCCCATGTGATGCGCGAGGACCAGCTGGACGCCGAGGGCGCCGTCGTGAGCTGTGGTCCCGCCTACGTGGCGCTCTTTGCCGACCTCATGGTGCGCGCCGCCGTCGAGCACGGCATGACGGCCCCTGCCGCCCGCGAGATGGTGCTTTCCACCATCTGTGGCGTCTCACGGCAGCTGCTGGGGTCGGGCGATCATCCGCGCGCCTATATGGAGCGTGTGACCTCGCCCGGCGGTACGACCGCCGCTGGCCTGCGCGCCATGGAGCCCATCCTGTTCGATGCCATCGAACGGGGCGTGGACGCAGCGCTCGAGCGCACGGGCCAGCTGGCCGACAAGGGGAGGGCATAGCCCATGCCCGTCCTCCTGAGCCGTCTGCTCACTGCCTATCAGCTCCTCATCTTCGTATGGGCGCTGCTCTCGTGGATCCCCTCCCCGAGCGGGGCGCTCGTGGAGCTCCGTGCCACGTTGGGCAAGGTCGTCGAGCCCTTTGTGGGCATATTCCGGCGCTTCATCCCCATGGCGGGTGTTGTGGACTTCTCTCCATTTGTTGCTATCATCGTGCTGCAGCTCGTTCAGCGTCTTTTGCTGTAGGCAAATGCGATAGACTGTCGGACGTCAGTAATGCATGAATGCTGCACCATCGCAATTCGAAAGGGGCAAAGATGGCTATCACTCCCGCAGACATCGAGTCGATGACGTTCTCTGAGGCCAAGAAGCACGGTTACAGCACCGAGGAGGTCGATGCCTTCCTCGATCAGGTTTCCACCGAAGTCGATGCCATGCTCAAGAAGATCGCGGATCTCAAGGGCCGTCTGAACAACAGCGAGCAGCAGCTTGCCGCTGCCCAAGCTCAGGTCGCACAGCTCCAGGAGCAGCAGAGCGAGACCATGGCCGCCCCGGCTGTCGAGTATGTGCCCGCCCCCGCCCCCGCCGCCTCCGGCGAGAGCAGCCTCTCTGCCACGGAGCGCCAGATTTCCCAGGTGCTCATCGTCGCCCAACAGAGCGCGGACAAGATCGTCTCCGACGCCCGCGCCAATGCGGAGACCATACGCTCCGAGGCCGACCAGAAGGCGCGTGAGGTCATTCGCCAGGCCCTCGCCGAGAAGCAGAGCGAGCTGGATGAGATCGATCGTCTCAAGCAGTCGCGTGAGGAGTTTCGCAACGAGTACAAGAAGCTCCTGCAGCACTTCATCGATGACGCCGACTCCGTCTTCCCCCAGCGCAGCCTGGTGACTCCCAACGGCTCCGCTGCCGCCAGCGTCAGCATTCCCGAACCCCAGGCTGCGGCCCCCACTGCAGGCGGCACCGTTCCCTCGTATCAGCCTGCGGCGAGCGACACCAACTTCAGCGATCTCGACTAGCGGGCGGGCACCGAGCCTGGTCTCAGCCAAGCCAGACATCCTCCCGATGGGATTCCTGGGGAGGGACGGCGCGGTGCGTTGTCCCTCCCTTGTTGCAGCCTGTTGTAGGCATGTGGTACCTCCCGCCCCGCGGCGGGGCGGCTAGGCGTCCGCGAGCTCCGTGAGGTTCTTCCAGAGGCGCTTGGGCATGAGGCCCACGCGGAGGTCATATCCGCGCTGCGAGGCGTCCCGCCCCGGAAGGGCCACGGCGCCGTAGAAGTTGCGCCAGAGCATGCGGGCAAGCTCCTCGTCCCCCGCAACCTGGCGTCCACGATCCAAGAGGCCATCCAGGAGGGCGCCCCTGACGGTGAGCAGATCCGCCCGCTTGGCACCCCACTGGTGGAAGGCGGCAACATGGTGCACGGGATCCACGATGAAGAACCGTTCCGTTGGCATGCGCCTGACGAAGTGCTGTGCGGTGAGGGGGATGGTGTTGGCCGTGGGCTCGAAGCGCGCCATCCAGCTGCCATCCGACAGGTGGGAGAAGCGAACGAACTGACGCGTGTGCTCGCACTCGGAGAGGGTGGAGCGGGCCAGGCGATTGAGCTCGAGACAGCGCCCGTCCGCCACGAGGTCGAGGAGGGCCGTGCCGCGGGAGAAGCCCAGGCGCACATAGCGGTGGATCGCCTCGGCCGCCCCTGCATCGTCCGTGGCGGCAGCCAGGACCAGCCGTCGGGCGCAGGTGGCCCCGCAGCGCTGCCGGAAGCCTCCAAGGACGCGGGTGGCCAGCTCCACCATGCCCTCCTCGCTGGGGGAGGGCGCCTCGAGGTAGGCTTCCCCGATGCGCGGCTGGGCGGCGCCGCGTGCGACCAGGCGCAGGCGGCGAGCGTCGGCATGGGCCAGGTACCCCAGGCCCGTGGCGGCAAGGATGCCCTCGAGCGAGGGATCCACCGCTACGGCGACCGGGGACCCGCGCCCGAGGAGCCCCGCCAGCTCACGGACCGTGTCCTCGAGGATGGGGGAGAGGGGATCCCTCCTGCGCGGGACGGCTGCCTCAGAAGAGGGAGAGCTGGCCTTCTGCCGCACGACGTGCGCGGTTGTAGCGGGAGGACGTGGCATCGCTCACCACCCTCTGTCGGATGAGCTCGGCGTCGAGCGGGCTTTCGCGGTCGCGGACTCCCGAGCAGGTGAGGAAGTGACGGGCCCGCTTGAGGGTGACCCCCAGCCTTCTGAGGTCGCCGAAGTCCAGGCGCTGGGCGCGACGGGCGCTCATGATGCGCCGGGCACCGACGGGCCCCACGCCCGGCACGCGCAGGAGCATGGGGAGTGGGGCATCCATGACCTCCACGGGAAAGCGGGCGATGTTCCTGAGCGCCCAGGCGAGCTTGGGATCGAGGTCCAGATCGAGCCAAGGCTCGGTGGGGGTGGCCAGCTCGTCGGGCGAGAAGCCGTAGTAGCGCATGAGCCAATCGGCTTGGTAGAGCCTGTGCTCGCGCCTGAGGGGCACGGGCGTGTCCCTCTCGGGCAGCCGGGCATCCTCGATCATGGGCATATAGGCGGAGAAGAAGATGCGCTTGAGGTCGAAGTGCTGGTAGAGCGCTTGCGAGAGCCGCAGGACGTGATGGTCGCTCTCGGGCGTGGCGCCTATGATGAGCTGGGTTGACTGCCCCGCTGGGGCAAAGCGCCGACGTGCCGTGGGCACGGGGCTGGGGGACCTGCCCAGGGTGAGCGCGTTCGCGTTGACGAGCAGCGAGCGCCCATCGCGCTGACGCCCCTGCGGGCGATGGGACGGGATCCCCGTCCCGCGGGCGGCCCCGGACGCAAGGAGGCGCTGCCCCTCTTGGGCATGTCCCTCGGCGATCTGCCGCATGGGGGCAAGCACGGCTCGCTGGCCCTTCTGGGGGCAGAGGGTTGTGAGCGAGGCGGCACTGGGCAGTTCCAGGTTGACGCTGAGCCTGTCCGCCAGGCGGCCCAGGGCCTCCACGAGCTTGGGCGACGTGCCCGGTATGACCTTGGCGTGCACGTAGCCGTTGAAGCGCAGCTCGTCCCTGAGGATGCGCAGGCACGCGATCATGCGCTCCGAGGTGGCGTCCGGCGTGCCCAGGACGCCGGAGGAGAGGAAGAGACCCTCGATGTAGTTGCGCCTGTAGAAGTCAACCGTGAGCTGTGCGAGCTCGTGTGGGGCAAACGTGGCCCTTTGGCAGCGGGCACCCGATCGGTTGACGCAGTAGGCGCAGTCGTAGCTGCAGGCATTTGACATGAGCACCTTGAGCAACGTGATGCAGCGGCCGTCTGCTGTGAAGCTATGACAGCAGCCCGCAGGGGAGGTGCAGCCGAGCCTCCCCGCCTTGGGCCCGCGACGTGCGCCAGAAGAGGTGCAGGCGGCATCGAAGCGGGCCGCCTCCGCCAGTATCGTGAGCTTGTCCATGACATCCATGCGCCCTCCCCAATGCGGAACACTCGTTCGCCTTCTTAGTATAGGCGATGGCCCTGAGGACGTACACATGTTCTATGAATAGTGAGAAGGCTGACACAGGCGTCCGGGGCCACTATGCCGAGTGGGAGACGCCACCACCCGTGTGTGCCGCGATGCGGTTGATCAGCATGTCGATGGCCACCTCGTTCTGGCCGCCCTCGGGGATGATGACGTCCGCATAGCGCTTGGAGGGCTCGACGAAGGCCTCGTGCATGGGCTTGACCGTGGTGAGGTACTGGGAGATGACGCTCTCGAGCGAGCGGCCGCGCTCGCGCACGTCGCGCTGGATGCGGCGCAGGATGCGCACGTCGGCATCGGCGTCCACGTAGATCTTGATGTCCATCTGGTCGCGCAGCTCGGGCGCGTGGAAGATGAGGATGCCCTCCACCACGATGACCCTGGCGGGATGGATGGTGAGGGTCTCCTGCGAGCGGTCGTGGATGGTGTAGTCGTACACGGGGCACCGTACCGTCCGCACCTGGCGCAGCGCCGCAAGGTCGCGTACCAGGAGGTCGGTGTCGAAGGCGTCGGGATGGTCGTAGTTGAGGCGGGTGCGCTCCTCGAACGAGAGGTTGTGATGCGCCTTGTAGTAGTTGTCGTGGTAGATGACCACCACGTCGGAGCCGAAGCGCTCCTGGATCCTGCGGGTGATGGTGGTCTTGCCCGAGCCGGTGCCCCCGGCGATGCCTATGACGATGGTGTCGTTTGCCTGCATGCTCTGACCCGCCCTTCGACCAACCAGTATAGGCCAGATTGGCCGGCGTCCGCATGACCCACGCGTGCGGCCTCTGCTCCCGTATGAGTCGTATGCAATATTTGAGGGCATAGTTTCCATTGTCGTGTGGGCAACAACCCTTGTACCTGCATGAACGAGACGGTTTTCACGGCCGTGTCCAAGCCTCTACGCCTATGTTTGCGAACGACTCGTCCGGGCCAGGGAAATCCGACGGTGCACGGCAGCCCATGCAATCTTGTGTGGATGGCAGCTGCGAGGCGGGCCGGTAAGCCGGGTTCTGTCGTGGACGACCATCTATCTAGGGCCTTGCGTTGCCGCAGGCCTCGAGCGCGCAACCCGAGCGCGGTGCGGGCCACACCATGGCGCTCCTATTTGCGCTTGCTCCGGAAGGGGCTTGCCAAGCCGCCTGGTCGCCCAGGCGCTGGTGGTCTCTTGCACCACCGTTTCAGCTTTTCTCTCATCCCCAAGGGGACAGCGGGAGTCTTCTTTTCTGCGGCGCTTTCCGTCGGGTCACCCCGCCTGGCCGTTAGCCAGCTTCCTGCCCTCAGGAGCCCGGACTTTCCTCGTGACGCACACGTCCCGCGGTCGTCTGGCCCACCTCGCAGCGTGCATTGTACCATACGGTTCGTACGGCCCTGGGAGGTGGGACGTGCGCGTTGGATTGGGAGCCTCACGTCTGCCCAGGTGCGATTTCTCGGATGCCATCCAACGTACACTTCTGTCGTTCGGTTCTGCTAGCGTAGGCAGCGGGGGAGGTGGACATGCGAAGGTCGTTCGACACGATTGCGGTAGGCGTCGTCGCACGGGGCGAGGTGGAGGAGCGCAGGAGCCGCTTCATCGCGCACATCACCCATGTGGAGGGCGAGCGCGAGGCCCGCGCCTTCGTGGATTCCGTGCGCAGCTCCCATCGCGACGCCCGTCACAACGTGCCCGCCTGGGCGCTCTCGGATGGTCGCGAGCGGCGTTCGGACGATGGGGAGCCACAGGGCACGGCCGGCCAGCCCATCCTCGACGTGCTGCACGGTGCGGACCTGGCCGACGTGTGCTGCGTGGTCACGCGCTACTTTGGCGGCACGCTCCTGGGGTCAGGGGGCCTTGCGAGGGCCTACGCGGCCGCTGTCCAGAGAGCGCTCGAACAGGCGCGCACGGAAGGCTCCATCGTGCGCATGGCGCTCGTGACGCGCGTGACGGCCACCGTACCCTACGGCGCCTATGGCAGGGTGGAGCGTCTGGTGGCCACGTGCGGCGGCAGGGTGCGCGACACCATCTTCGCCGAGGACGTGCAGATGAACTGCGTGTTTCTGAGCGGTACCGAGGAGGCGTTCGTGTCTGCGCTCGCCGAGCTGTCGGCGGGACGCGACCTCTGCCTGGTGGGTGAGCCCGCGTTTGGGGAGTTCTGATGGTCGGCCTCTTCGCCAGCGATCTCGACGGCACGCTCTTTGGCCTCACGCACCAGGCGGGCAGGGAGGTGCTCTCGTCCGTGCGCATGGCCTGCGACTCCGGGCGCCACTTTGCCCTTGCCACCGGGCGCACAGTGCGTTCGAGCGCGGCCGTGGGCTTTGGGGACATCCCCGTGGAGGTCGTCTGCGCGAACGGTGCCATCATACTGGGGCGCGACGGCTCGATCGTCCACCACGTGCCCATGGATCCCGCCTTCATCGAGGAGCTGCTCGTCGCATTCCCCGAGCTCCCCCTCGAGTTTGTCACGCTCGACCACACGCTGGAGCGCCGCTCGCGAAAGGAGTCCGAGGCCGCCCGCCTCCGCATGTCCCTCGTGCGGCGCATCGTCCTGCGCGGCATGACACGCGACAGGGGCGAGCGCCTCTATGGCCAGACGCCGGACGATATCTGCTCGCAGGTGGTGGTGAAGGTCAACTATCGCACCGAGCCGGGCGATGACGAGGTGCGCGAGCGCCTGGCGTCCTTCGTCGCGGCCCATGCGGACCAGGCCGTGAATGCCCCCTTCAGCAGGCGCATGTTCGAGATAACCGATCCTACGGCCACCAAGGCGGAGGGCGTCGCCTGGCTTGCGCGGCAGCTGGGCCTTGCCAATGACGAGGTGGCGGTCTATGGTGACGGCGGCAACGACCTCTCCATGCTGCGGCGCTTCGAGCACTCCTATGCGCCTCGCGGCGCCCTCGAGGAGGCCAAGAGGAGCGCGAACGTCGTCATTGGCTCCAACGTGCTCTATGCCGTCCCGCGCCACGTGAAGGCGACCGTACGCCACGAGGGGCCCTTTCAGGTCCCGTAAGCTTCCGGAGGAGCTGCGCTCGATTCGATTCAGATCGATCAGGGGGTATCCCATGAGTCTCGCCGTGCTGCTCTTGGCCAGAGGCGCCTCGCTGCTCGCGAGCTGGATGGTGTCGACGCTCACGCCGAACATGGTCTATTCCATTGGCGGGAGCATGGTCGCGATGGCCTTCCTCATCCTGTGCCGTTCCCTGCCGGCGCTACCCGCCAACGCGGTGCTCGTTGTGCTCAAGCGACGTGGCATCAGGCCCCTGCGCATACTGCAGGTGAGTGAGGTGATGCGGCTCCTGCTGTATGTGCCGCTGCTGTTCGTGACGGGACAGGCGTGGCTGTACGTGCTCTCCGCCTCATGGGCGCTCGTCGAGGCGCTGGTGACCCCCTGCTACTTCTCCCTCGTGCCGAGCCTGTGCAGGCCGGAACAGGTGTCGAGGGCAACCAATCGTCTGCTCACCATCGTGAACGCGGCCTTGGTGTGCGGCCCGCTCGTAAGCTCCGCGCTCTTCTCGGCCTGGGGTCTGAGGCCCACGATCGCATGCGCGCTCGCGCTCATGGTCGTCTCCTCGGTTGCCGCTGGCCACCTCATGCCGCAGGCACAGGAGCCTCAGGGAGAGGGATCCAGCGCGGGTGATGGGATGTCCGCCGAGGGGGACGGCCTCGGAGGGCGGGGCGAGGCGCGGCCCGAGGACACGGCCCACCGGCCGCATGCGTGGGCCCTCCTCCGCTCGCTCGGAGCATCCACGGCCGCGCTCCTTACCATCGACGCGACCTCGGGATTCGCCTTTGGCTCGCTCAATGCGCTCATGCCCATCGCGTCGCAGGTCCAGGCGCTCGACCCCACCGTGCTCTACGGATGGTTTCTCGGCGCGCTCATGGCGGGCATGCTCATGGGGAACGTGCTCTTTGAGCTTGTGGGCTATCGGTTCGAGACGGGCAGGCTCTATCGGGCGCTCACCGTGGGGGCGCTCACCACCTACCTGCTGTTTGGCGTGCTTGTGGGGCCCCTGCTGCGCTGTGCGCTGCTGTTCGCGACCGGTCTGGGCAACTCCATGCAGGACGTCTGCCTCATGACCGCGCTGCAGAGGCGCGCCGCCACTGGCAGGGGCGCCTCCCTCATCGCCCTGCGTGAGTCCCTCGGCTCCGTCGCGGTCACCGTCTCGACGGTGTATGTGGGCGCATGCGTCAGCGTGCTGGGCGTGCCGGGGCTCGTCCTGGTCGCCTATGCCGTCGCCCTCGTCGCCTCGCTGCCCTCGTTTGCGCGCCTGAGGCGCGGCGAGCCGTCACGATAGCCCTCGGCGCGAACGGGGCGGGACCCCTGCCCCCTCGGGCCAGGCGTCACGTTCGCGCAGGTCCCGCTCGAGCCCATCGGCGCCCTCGAACAGGTGTCCCTGCATGCCGGCGGCCTCGGCACCCCGCACGTTGTTGGGATTGTCATCCACGAAGAGGCAGGTGGCGGGATCGAGCTCGTAGCGGTCGCAGAGGAGGGCGTAGATGCGTACATCGGGCTTCATGAGCCGCTCGAAGGCCGAGACCACCCAGCCGTCGAAGAGGTCCCATGTGGGGATGCGCCGGTGGGCGCGCTCGAAGCGCAGGCCGGCGTTCGAGAGCAGGTAGAGGCCCAGGCCAGCCCCATGGATGCGCTCGACCAGGGCGTTGGTCTCGGGAATGGCTGGCTGGTGGAGGTCCCAGTCACTGAGGGCATCATGCAGGTTGCCCCACAGGCGCTTTGGTAGGCTCGCCCGCGCCACGCGCTCCATGGTGGCCTCGTCCACCACGCCCGCATCCAACAGCGCCCAGGTGGGGCTGGAGAACAGGGCCTGGTCCAGGCGTACGGCGTCCTCTTCGCCCTCGGTGAAGATGCGCGCGAAGAGCATCCCGTCGAAGCGCAGGAGCACCTGCCCCATGTCGAGCACCACGTTGCGTACGGCCATGCCAGCCTCCCTGGTATACACTGCTGTCAGTTGGCTCCATGATATCCGTTGCCTAGGTTTGGGAGGACGCCATGAACTTTCGCTTCGTGCATCGCTGCACCCACGTCATCGACCTCGAGGCCACCCGCACCTTCTACGAGCGGGCGCTCGGCCTGGTGGTCGACCACGTGAGTGGCCCTGCGGACGGCTCGTGGTCCAACACCTTCATGACCGACCCGCACAGTGGCTTCCAACTGGAGCTCACCTGGAACCGGGGGCGCACCGAGCCCTATGACAACGGTGGCATGGACACGCACATCGCCTTCGTGGTGGACGACTTCGAGGCGGCCCACAGGCTGCACGAGGAGATGGGCTGCATCCAGAGGGAGAACCCCGCCATGGGGCTGTACTTCATCTGTGACCCCGACGGCCAGTACATCGAGATCCTGCCGGAGCGGTAGGCGATCGCAGGGCATGCACAGGCTGCTCGGATCCCCGTGGCTCCGGGCGGTCTGCCCGCACGCGAATGCTGGGACGGGCCTAGATGCGACGCCTGATGCCCAGGGCGCGGCCCATGCCACTCCAGGGCTCGACCTCGATGTCCCTGCTCTCGTCATCCCACAGCTCGAGCAGCTCGTCGCTCACGTAGCTGCGATGGGCGTCCACCTCGCCGCCGTAGAGGCGGAACCAGTCGGCGCTCATGATGAGGTAGCCGTCCTTGCCGGCGTCCTTGCCCCAGCTGTTCTCCACGCGCCAGGCCTTGGGCGTGCCCTTTGCGTCCAGCTCGACGCCCTGGAAGGTCATGGCGTGGGTCAGCTCGGTCTCGCAGACGTCGATCATGCCCGCACGATCCATGTCGAGGTCGACGCCAAACAGGCCGCTCACGTCCACGGCGTCCGTGGAGAGGACGTGCTTGAAGTCCTCGATGTGGCGAGGGAACTGCTGCATGACGTCGCAGGCCATCGCCACGGGCCTGCCGTCCTTCAGGCTGGCGATCGCCGCCCGCTCGAGCACCTCGGGCGCCACGTTGAGGCAGCGGGTCTTGAGGCCACCGAGGACGGAGTCGCTGCGCAGCACGCGGTAGACCCTGCCATAGGGGAAGCGCCTTGAGGGGATGGAGACGAGCGCCACGTAGGCATCGGGGTCGAACGGCACGTAGCGCCTCACGAACTCGCGCGGCGTCAGGTGGGCGTCGCGCAGGATCTGCTGGGGTTTCTCGTCATCCCTATCGTCCTTGTCACCCGTGTCGGACGTCCTGGGCTTGGGGTCAGGCACGATGGGGGAGAGCCGGCTGGCGTCCGCCTTGCAGTCCTTGCCCACCTTGAGCTCCAGGTCAAAGGTCGTCGGTGGCTCGCCCAGGCACACGCAGAGGATCTGGTGCACGCCAGCCAGCAGCTCCTGCTTCCTGGCCGCAAGCTCGTCTGCAGCCGCGCCGCCGGCGGCCAGCGCGCGCAGCTCGAAGGCGCCCTTGTGCGTCACGCGGTCGAGCTGGTCATCCATCTGGGTGGAGCTCTTGGAGCAGGCGGTCTCGGGCATGGCGTCCTTGGGAACCAGGCCCCACTTCCTGATGATGTTCATGGCAAACGGGTACCAGCCGCCGTCACCCATGCCCTCCTGGAGGATCTCCTGTACCTCACGCGAGTCGGTGGGCTTGTCCGCGGTCTCGATGACATGCTCGAACAGGGCGTTGGCCTTCTCGAGCTTGTCATAGAACATGCCGTATGCCTGGCTGAACTCGAAGCTGTCGACGTCCAGGAAGCGCATGGTCGCCTGGCGCGCCACGTTGAAGGCGGAGAACATCCAGCAGCGGCCACTCTGGCGCTGGTTGGTGACCTCGCCCGTCTTGGGGATGGAGATGCCATAGGTGTCATGGTAGGTGCGCATCTGGGAGATGTCGCGGGCGGCGGCCATCACGTCCATGGAGGTCACGGAGTTGCGGGCCACACGGTTGGCGCGCTCCCGTGAGAAGGAGTCGTTACGCTCGGTTGCCCAGCTGGTGTCGAGTTCGGTGGTCATGCCTGGTCCCTTCGATGTGCGGCGCGGTCTCTCTGTAGCCACGCCATCATACGGCATTGCCCGTGGGTCGGACGTGTGGGGGATGCCGCCGCCCCGCCGCGTACCTGTGGTTTGGGATCGTTGGGTGTTTGCGACGTCCCATCGGCCTCCACCTTGCTACGATGAGCCCATCCGCAACGCGACGATGGGAGCCAGGTACCATGATCAAGCTCATCCTGACCGACATGGACAACACGCTGCTGCCCTTTCAGCAGCCGGCGAGCGAGCGGGCAATCGACGCCATACACCAGCTCACCGAGCAGGGCGTGTTCTTCGGTCCCGCTTCGGGCCGCGACTGGGACTCCGTCCTGGAGTCCTTCAGGGGCGACAGCCGATGCATGCAGACGGCCCTGCTCTCCAACGGTAAGAAGATCTACGCCCACGGGTGCCTCATCAACGAGACGGCGGTGGATCGCGACAGCATGGTGACCATGGCCCATATGGTCTACGACCTGCCCGGCGTGTACGTGAGCGGCAGGGGAGACACAGGTGGCTTCATCTCGGGCACCACGCGCAAGAACCTCATGGGCACGTTCTGGGGCTCCAAGCGCGCGAGCGAGCTCTGCGCACCCGATGACATCCCCGAATTCCCCATCATCACGGCGGGTCTGCACTTCGAGGAGGGCTCCGAGGACGTCGACAACGTCGCCTGGGGCCAGCGGGTGCGCGAGGCGTGCCCCAAGCTCGACCTCATCTCGCCGGGCTCGCGCATGTTCGATGTCGTGCCCAGGGGCTGGTCGAAGGCGTCCGGCCTGCGCGTCCTGCAGATCCTGCTGGCCATCGATGTCAACGAGATCGTCTGCTTTGGCGACTCGGACAACGATGCGCAGATCCTGCGGGCCGCGGGCCATTCGGTCGCCGTCGCCAACGCCAACGACAAGGTGAGGGGCATCGCGCGCCATCACATCGGCCCCTGCGACGAGGACGCCGTGGGCCATGCGCTCGAGGATCTTGCCGATCTGGGAGAGGACGCCTTCGAGAAGTGGGACGAGGCCTACGCCGCGTCCCGGCGGGGGGAGTGAGGCAGGGCCGGGCGGACGGGCCCTGCCGCCTGAGCGGGCGTCGTGGGCCTAGGCCAGCTGGATCTCCTCGTTCCAGCCGGGCATCTTGATGTCGGGCGTCCTGGCGGTCGCGTACATCTCGGCCATCGCGTCCTGCAGGGGGTAGGCAAAGCTGCGTGCCGCGCGCAGCGTGGTCTCCACGGTGAGGTCGGGCTTCTCGTCGGGGAACCAGCGACAGGAGAAGACCTCCTCGCCCCCATTGGCATAGACCTCCACGACCGAGCCATCCACCAGCACGCGCAGGCTCGTCAGTCGCTGCAGGCGGATGAAGCGGTCCGTGCGCCCCGCCGCATGCCTAGCCTCCAGGTAGTTGATGGCCAGGCGGCCCTGCACGTAGCTGATCTGGAACGAATCATCCAGCGTGAGGGTCCCCACGGCGGAGGCGATCTGCTCGAGTGTGATGTCGGCCAGACGCCCCTCGATGTCAAGCGGTTCGTGGCTCTTCAGCACGCACTGCGTGCCCCTGAGCTGCCTGAGTTCGGGGACGGGGTTCTGTTTGAGCAGGTCGGTCTCCTCGTCGCGGGTGACCTCGCGCGGGACGGTCAGGCAGTGCCACCATGCCAGGTTGTCAGGCGTGGCGGAGTAGTTGCCATCGAAGGTGCCCAGCCATCCCACCAGGATCCAGCGGCCCTGCTCGTCCAGGAAGGTCTGTGGCGCATAGAAGTCATGGCCATGATCCCACTCCACGAACTGGCGCTCGTCCACCTCGCGTGTCTCCAGGATACGGCCCTGCAGCGGGAAGTAGCCCGACTGCCACATGTTCTGCCAGCGGTCATAGAGGCTGGGCAGGCCCTGCGGGTTCACGGCGAGGTACTCGTTGCCCTCTATGTGCACGATGTTGGGGCACTCCCACACATAGCCAAAGAAGTACCTGGGGTTGATGGCGTGCGAGAACGTCCAGGTGTACCCATCGGTGGAGTCATAGACGAGCACCATGCCATGGTTGTCGATGTGGCGGGCTCCCAGCAGCATATGGAGCCTGCCGTCCTCCTTCCAGACCTTGGGATCCCGCACGTGCATGGAGCACATGTCGGGATACTTCTCGGCAGAGATGACGACACGCTTGCCCGAGAAGGTGGTGCCATCCTCGCTCTCGCAGGTCAGCACATCGGCATGACGGCCGGCATAGACGAAGTCGAAGTCCTTGTGGTTGTGGTCGGGAGCGGGGCAGATCACGTTGCCGGTATAGAACACGCGCAGCTTGTCGCCACCGTCAGACGCGGTGCCCTTCTCCACGTAGGACGTTCCGGTAAAGACGCCATGCTTGTCATCCTCGCAGGAGGGTTCGAGGGGCATGCCGTCATACGTCCAGTGGATGAGGTCGGTGCTGGAGAACTCGCCCCATGCCTTCTGGTCGATCTCGGGCCAGCCGTGATCGTACTGGTAGAAGAAATGGTAGACGCCGCGGAACTGGCAGCAGCCGTTGGGGTCGTTCATCCAGGCGCGGGGAGAGCGAAGGTGAAACCCTACGTTCCAGGTGCTGTTGGGCATGGTGCTCCTTCTGTCGAAAAGCTCGCAAGAACTATACGGTATCCAGCACAGGGAAGGAGGGGCGAGAATGATTACACGGTTGCGCCAAACCACGAGCCTCGGTTGGATGCCGGGAAACCTACCCCGTGCCTTCCGTCGTGTCCGTCTGTCGCCTCCACTGCCGGGGCGAGACGCCTCGCGCGTTCTTGAAGGCGCGCGAGAAGTGCAGCTGCTTGGAGTAGCCCACCGCCCGACCGATGGCCGCAATCGGGAGCGACGTGCATTCGAGCAGTTCGCAAGCGCGATCCATACGATATCCCATGAGGAAGTGCTGTGGGGTCGTTCCCACGGAGCGCTTGAAGAGGCTGCCAAAGTAGCTACGGTCAAGGCCGGAGTTTGCGGCGATGTCCTCGACCGTGATGTCCTCTTGGTAATGCGCCCCCACGAACTCCAGCGCCTCCCTCACATAGAACTCGCTCATGCCGCCGTTCGTGTCCTCCCGTGGCTTGAAGGAGGACCTGATGAGATGATCCAGGAACAGATAGGCGTGGCCGACCACGCCTAGGGTGCTTTCGCGCCCATGTGCCACGATGTAGAGCATCTCCTGCATCATCATATCCCGCTCGTACTGGGATGTGGGCTGGTAGAGGGGGTAGTCCTGCGAGAAGCCCGCCTGCGACAGCCTCTCGGCCATGCGCAGGCCATCGAACTCGATCCAGAGGTACTGCCAGGGATTGTCGCCATCCGCCTGGTAGGTGGTCACCACGCGGGGAAAGATTATGAATCCCTGGCCCGCATGGATGGGCATGCTGCCCTCCTGACCGTCTGACCGTGTGAAGTCGAGCCTTCCCGTCCCATTGATGACGTAGTGAAAGAGGAAGTGATTGCGCCGTGCCGGACCAAAGGAGTGGTTGGCGGAGCAGCTCTCATGACCGTATTCGTAGGGGACAAGGTCTATGAAGTGACCACCCATGAAGGTGGTGTACACGAAGTCGGGCATGGCCCCTCCGTAGAACATGCGGGAAAATCTAGCATCTGGCTATATATGTATAGCAGAATTCTATATGGAATCCCCTTCATAGTTTGTACATTTATGCCAGTCCGATTGCTTGGGAGGCGTAGACGTAAGGGGAGAGCACTATGGCAGAGGTTATGCTCGAGCACGTCTGCAAGACGTACCCAAATGGGTTTGAGGCGGTCAAGGACTTCAATCTTGACGTAGCCGACAAGGAGTTCATCATCCTCGTGGGCCCCTCTGGCTGTGGCAAGTCGACGACGCTGCGCATGATCGCAGGACTCGAGGGCATTACCTCGGGAACGCTCAAGATTGATGGCAGGGTCGTCAACGGCACGGAGCCCAAGGATCGCGACATCGCGATGGTCTTTCAGAACTATGCCCTCTACCCCCACATGAACGTCTATGACAACATGGCGTTCTCCCTCAAGATGCGCAAGACTCCCAAGGACGAGATCGACCGCAAGGTGCGCGAGGCGGCACGCATCCTCGACCTTGGGCCGCTGCTCAAGCGCAGACCCAGTGCCCTTTCGGGTGGTCAGCGGCAGCGTGTGGCCATGGGTCGTGCGATCGTGCGCGATCCCAAGGTGTTCCTCATGGATGAGCCGCTCTCCAACCTGGACGCGAAGCTTCGCGTCCAGATGCGTACCGAGATCTCGAGACTGCACGATCGTCTTGGGGCAACGATCATCTATGTCACGCACGACCAGACCGAGGCCATGACCTTGGGAACGCGCATCGTCGCCATGAAGGACGGTGTCGTGCAGCAGGTCGATACCCCGCAGAACCTCTATGGCAGGCCCAGCAACCTCTTTGTCGCCGGCTTCATCGGGTCGCCCCAGATGAACTTCATGGATGTCCAGGTGAGCCTAGTGGGCGACAGGGCAATCCTTACCGTGGGCACGCATGCCATCACCTTGGAGGGCGATTGCGCAAGGGCACTCGCTCCCTACGACGGGAAGGTCGTTGTCATGGGCGTGCGTCCGGAGGACGTGCACGAGGCCGGCACGACCGAGGGCCTGCGTCTGAGCGAACCGTTTTCCGCAAAGGTGAGCGTGTACGAATTGCTGGGTGCCGAGGTGATGCTCTACTGCGACGCCGATGGCCTCTCGCTCTCCGCACGAGTGGGTCCGGAGACCAAGGCGGGCGTCGGCCAGACCGTTGGCCTGTGCCTCGACCTCGAGAAGATCCGCCTCTTTGACAAGGCTGGCGAGTACGCCATCGCGCACTAGGTTGGGGGTCTGTGACATGACGAGACACGATGACAGGACAGTTCCCGTCACCTCGGGAGGGCCATCACTCACCAGGCGCTCCCTTATGAGGCTTACCGCCAGCATGACCGCCGTGGGAGCAAGCGTCGGGCTGTCCGCGTGCGGACCCTCCTCCGGCAGGACCGAGATCGAGGTCATCCAGTACAAGCCCGAGGCAGTCAAGGTGTTCGAGGAGCTTGAGGGAAAGTTCAATGCCACGCATGATGACATCCACCTCACCATCACCTCGCCCAACGATGCCATGACCGTCATCAAGACGCGCTTCATCCGTGAGGACTATCCGGACATCATTGGCATCGGTGGAGATATCAACTACTCCAACTTCGTCGATGCCAACATCCTGGCGGACCTGTCGGACTATGCGGGCCTTGACAACGTAAAGCAGTCCTATCGGGACATCCTCGAGAGCCTGGAGTATGTGCCCACGGAGGGAAGCTTTGGCGTTCCCTACATGTCCAATGCCGCGGGCATCCTTTACAACCGCCAGATGTTCGAGCAGCATGGTTGGGCCCTACCCGGAACCTGGACGGAGCTCTGCGAGCTCTGCGAACGCATTCGGGGGGAGGGGGTTCTCCCCATCTACTTTGGCTTCAAGGATACCTGGACCTGTGCGGCGCCGTGGAACGCGCTAGCCGTCGAGCTGGCGCCGATCGATCTCTACCAGCAGGTCAACGAGGGGAGGGCCACGTTCTCCGACTACTACCGTGAGCCTGCGGAGAAGTTGCTCAAGCTCTGTACCTATGCCGAGGACGGTCCGGTGGCCTTTGACTACAACTCCGCATGCACGGCCTTCGCGAACGGCGAGGCGGCCATGTACCCCATCGGCTCCTATGCGGTCCCTCAGATCCTCTCGGCCAACCCTGACATGGACATCGACTCCTTTGTGATGCCGGGATCCGATGACACGGACAAGCTCGTGCTCAATTCGGGGGTCGACCTCCAGTTCTGCGTGTGCGCTGCCTGCAGGGACAAGGAGGCCGCCTATGAGGTGCTCGACTTCTTCCAGGAGCATGGCTCTCAGCAGGGATATGTGGACGAGCAGAACGCCGTGCCCTGTTCCACGGGCGACTTCCGGCTGCCAGGCATGCTGGACGGCATGAGGGACTACATCAATGATGCCAAGGTCGCCGACTACCAGGACCATCACTATCCCGACGAGATGTCCGTCCCGGCCATGCTGCAGACGCTTGTCATCGACGGTGACGTCGATGCGTTCCTCGCAAAGTTCGATGCCGATTGGACACGCTACAACCGTGATGTCATCCGTAAGGTCCAGGAGTACAGCCAAGCGCATGGCCAGGGAGGCAACTGATGGGCAAAGAGGAGAGGGCGCAGGAGCGCTCGACAGACAGGAGCAGGACCTTCCGGTGGATGCTCGTTCCCATCCTCATCCTGTTCTTCGTGTTCAATACGGTGCCGCTCATCCAGGGGTTCGTCTACAGCTTCACCAACTTCAAGGGCTACGGCAGCTTCGAGTGGGTTGGCCTCAGGAACTACGCCGACCTCTTCACGGACGGTCGCGTGGGTAACTCGTACCTCTTCACCTTCAAGCTGGCCATCGTCACGACCATCGTCGTGAACGTGCTGAGCCTCATCCTGGCGCTCGCCCTCAACGGCAGGATTCGCCTCAAGAGCACGCTCAGGGGGCTGTACTTTGTGCCCGCCATCCTGGGATCTTTGGTCGTGGGCTATGTCTTCAACTACTTCTTCACCTACATCGTGCCCTTTCTCACCAAGGCGACCAGCATGCTCGCTGACAGGAACACTGCCTGGATAGCCGTCGTGATCGTGTGCGCCTGGCAGTCCATCGCCATGAACACGATCATCTACATCGCGGGCCTGCAGACGGTGCCCGAAGACGTGTACGAGGCGGGCGCGCTTGATGGCGCGACGGGCTGGAACAGGTTCCGCCACCTCACGTTTCCGCTGATCATGCCCTTCTTCACGATCAACGTGGTCCTGTGCATGAAGAACTTCCTGATGGTGTTCGATCAGATCCTCTCCCTGACCTCCGGTGGGCCTGCCCAGTCCACGGAGTCCATCTCGTACCTCATCTACAACAATGGCATGTCCGGGGGGCAGTTTGGCTTCCAGAGTGCCAACGCCGTGCTGTTCTTCATCGTCATCGTCGCCATCTCGGTGTTCCAGATGAGGGTTCTGGGCACCAGGGAGGAGCAGCTGTAATGTCTGCACACGTCAAGGACGCTCGAGAGCGTACCAACTGGCCCGTCACCGTCCTGCTCGTCCTGGGGCTCGTGACCATCCTGTTCCCGCTGTACATGACCATCGTCATCGCCTTCAAGCAGCCCAGCGAGATGACGAACGACATAGGGGGCATCCTGTCCCTGCCCAAGGTCTGGAGCTTTGACAACTTCGCCCAGGCCATCGAGGTCACCGACTTCTGGGGCGCCCTCGGTGCGAGTCTCGTCATCACGGGCGTCACCGTTGGGCTCGCCATTGTCATCCACTCGCTGGCAGGCTATGCCATAGCGCGCAACATGCAGGCGAAGCGCTGGTTCAAGTGGTCGTACTACTACATCGTGAGCGGCATGTTCGTGCCCTTTGCCATCCTCATGATGCCGCTCATCAAGCAGACTGCATACCTACACATCGACAACATCGTGGGTGTCATCATTCTCTACGTGGTGTTCTACATGCCCATGAACGTCCTTCTGTACACCGGCTACCTCAAGAACATCCCCCTGGCCCTCGAGGAGGCCGCCCATGTGGATGGCGCCTCCACGTGGTCGACGTACTGGAGGATCATCTTCCCCCTCATGAGGCCCATGCATGCGACCGTTGCCGTCATCACGGCCCTCAGCGTATGGAACGACGTCATGACACCGCTGGTCATCATGAGCGGTTCGGGCATCGTCACCCTGCCCCTCGCGCAGCTGACGTTCCAGACGCAGTTTGGCACCAACTACAACCTGGCCTTTGCCTCGTACCTGCTGGCGCTCCTGCCCATGCTGGTCTTCTACGTCTTCGCCCAGAGGCAGATCATCAATGGCGTCGTGAACGGCGCCGTGAAGTAGGGCCGAGCCAGGGGCGTGCAACGACGCGCGCGGACGGCAGGCGCGTCTATCCCCGTACGTACCTTTTCGCAGCGTGTTCGCCTGTCGCAAAGACCAACCCCGAGGAGGGACGATGCCCATCGTCGTTGACGAACAGAGCAGCACGCTGACCCTCGTCACAGACCACACGAGCTATCAGATGCAGGTGGATATGATGGGCTATCTGCTGCATCTCTATTGGGGTCCCAGAAGCAGAGGCTGCATGGACTATCTGCTGACCTATGCGGATCGAGGCACCTCGGCCAATCCGGCGGTGGCCCATGACAGGCGCAGCTACTCCCTGGATGCGCTGCCCCAGGAGTTCCCCTTTGCGGGTGGGGGCGATTGTCGCAGCCCCCTGCTCCGCGTGCGGGACGCGCGGGGGGCCTTCGGGTGCGACCTGCGCTTTGCCGGGTTCGAGATAGAGGAGGGCAAGTACGCCCTTCCGGGCATGCCCGCCGTGTACGCCGAGCCAGGGGACGGTGCCCAGACGCTCAGGGTGAGGCTGCACGACGTCCGCCTCGGCCTTGAGGTGGAGCTGCTCTATGGCGTGATGCCACACCAGGATGTCATCTGCCGTGCCACACGCGTGACGAATGCCGGCGGCGCGGGCGTGACGATTGACAAGCTGCACAGCGCCTGCCTGGACTTCGTGCATGGTGACTTTGACCTCATGAGCTTCTATGGGCGCCATGCCATGGAGCGTCAGCCTCTGCGTGAGCATCTCGATCATGGCCTGCATGTCATAGGCAGCAGGCGGGGCACCTCCTCGCACCAGTACAATCCCATGCTCATCCTCTCCGACCATACGACATCCGAGACGGCAGGACGCTGCTGGTCCATGCAGTTCGTCTGGAGTGGCTCCTTCCGTGCGGAGGCGGAGCGTGACCAGTACGACCAGACGCGCTTGCAGATGGGGCTGGCGGAGGAGACGTTCTCCTATCCGCTTGCCCCCGGTCAGAGCGTGACCAGTCCCGAGATCATCATGAGCTTCACCGATCGGGGCTTCGAGCGGCTCTCACACAGCCTCCATGACATCATCCGCACGCGCGTGTGCCGGGGCTGGTGGAGGGACAGGGTGCGTCCCATCCTCCTGAACAGCTGGGAGGCCTTCTACATGGACTTCAGTGGGGATGACATCGTCTCGCTGGCCAGGCGGGCAGCCGAGCTTGGCATCGACATGCTGGTTCTGGATGACGGCTGGTTCTCGCGGAGGAGCACGGACGACAGGGCGCTCGGCGACTGGTGGGTCAACGAGGAGAAGCTTGGCGGGACGCTGAGGGACCTCATCGGGCGCGTGAACGACCTAGGGGTCAGGTTTGGCATCTGGATGGAACCCGAGATGGTGAGCCAGGACAGCGACCTCTTCCGCGCCCACCCCGATTGGGCGCTCACCATTCCCGGCAAGGAGCCCGTGGTGGGCCGTAGCCAGCTCGTGCTCGACTTCTCGCGCCCCGAGGTCGTGGATGCCCTGTTCGATCAGGTCTGCAGGCTCCTTGACCAGGGAAACATCGAGTACCTCAAATGGGACTACAACCGTTCGATCATCGACGTGTACTCTCCGTGCGCCAAGGACCAGGGTAGCGTTACCTACGACTACATGCTGGGCCTCTACGACATGCTCGAGCGCATCACCGCCCGCTATCCCAAGCTGCTCATAGAGGGCTGCGCCGGTGGGGGCGGACGCTTCGACGCGGGCATGCTCTACTACACGCCACAGATCTGGTGCAGTGACAACACCGATGCCATCGATCGGCTGAGGATCCAATACGGCACCTCGTTCGGCTATCCCTGCTCTGTGGTGGGGTCGCACGTCTCTGCCTGTCCCAACCACATGAGCGGACGCAGCGTGCCGCTTTCCACACGCGCCTGCGTGGCCATGGCCGGCACCTTTGGCTTCGAGCTCGACCTCGCCGAGCTGCCCGCGGAGGCGCATGACTCCATACGCGGACAGGTGGGGGACTTCAGGCGCTATGCCTCCCTCGTTCAGCGGGGGAGGTACTACCGCCTCACCGACCCCCTGCGCGATGCCGTGACGGCCTGGGAGTTTGTGGCTCCTGATGGCTCGGAGGCGCTCGTGAGCGTGGTCATGAACAGGATGGAGGTCAACAGGGGGTCGCTCTATGTGGTACCACGGGGGCTCACGCCGGACGTGCTCTACAGGGACGAGGAGACGGGCGGGATCTATCCGGCCGATGCCCTCATGTGCATGGGGGTGCCGCTCCCATCCGGCCTGCATGAGTATCAGAGCCACAGGTACCACCTGCTGCGCTGTGACACATGCGGCGGCTGAGGGAGGAGGAACGCTGTGAGTGTGACCGATGGGGATGCACGGGCTTCCAGGGACGTCGAGGGTACCGTTCTCGAACTCGTCTCGTATGGGGTCGAACGGGGGCTGATGAAGGAGGACGACCGCACCCTTGTTGCCAACCAGCTGCTGGATGTGCTTGAGGCGAGGCCCTCCGCGACGTTCGACCCTACGGCGACGGTCACGGCCCGCCCGCTGGAGGACATGTTGGCGGACCTCTTGGACGACGCCGTTGCGCATGGGGTCATCGAGGACGGCATCACACGGCGCGACCTGTTCGACACGCGTCTCATGGGTTGCCTCACGCCACGTCCGAGCGAGGTCATCCGTACGTTTTGGCAACGCTACGAACGGTCCCCCGAGGCCGCGACCGACTACTTCTATCGGTTGGCTCAGGACTCCGACTACATTCGCACCTACCGTGTGGCACGAGATCTCACCTGGGTGGCGAAGACCGCCTATGGCAACCTCGACATCACGATCAACCTCTCGAAGCCCGAGAAGGATCCACGCGCCATCGCGGCTGCCCTCAAGGCGGGGGCAGACGGCGAGCGCTACCCCCGCTGCCTGCTCTGTCCCGAGAATGTGGGCTATGCGGGTGCGCTCGATCGCCCAGCGCGCCAGACCATCAGGCTCATCCCGCTCACGTTGGGCGGAAGCCAGTGGTTCCTGCAGTACTCGCCCTACGTCTACTACAACGAACACTGCATCGTGCTCTCACGCGAGCACACCCCCATGCTCATCGATCGACAGGCCTTCGTGCGCCTGCTCGACTTTGTGCGGATGTTCCCCCACTATACGGTGGGATCCAATGCCGACCTGCCCATCGTGGGCGGTTCCATCCTCACGCACGAGCACTTCCAAGGTGGCCGCTATGAGTTTGCCATGGCACGCGCGGCGGCACGTGAGCGGCTCTCGTTCGTGGGCTTTGATGACGTGCATGCCTGTGTGGTGGACTGGCCGCTCTCGGTGATCAGGCTCGATGGTGCGAATCCGGCACGGCTGGTCGAGCTGGCGGATCGTGTCCTCACGACCTGGCGCGCCTATAGCGATGAGTCGGCTGGCATCCTGGCCGAGACGAACGGCAGGCCCCATAACACCATCACGCCCATCGCGCGCCGACGTGGGGACGACTATGAGCTCGACCTCGTGTTGCGCAACAACCGCACGAGCGAGGAGCACCCCCTGGGAATCTTCCACCCACACGCAAAATACCATCACATCAAGCGCGAGAACATCGGCCTCATCGAGGTCATGGGTCTTGCGGTGCTGCCTGCGCGTCTCAAAGGGGAGATGGCGCGGGTGCGTGAGGCCATCTGTGCGGGCGAGGACGTCTCGTCGATTCCTGGGGTCTCGGACCATGCCCCATGGGTAGGCGAGGTCTTGACGCGCCATCCCGAGATCGGCAAAGGTGCAGATCCCGCAGTGGTGGGCGCGGTCCTCAAGGAGGAGATAGGGCTCGTCTTTGCGCTGGTGCTCGAGAACTGCGGCGTCTTCAAGGCGGACGAGGCTGGTCGGACAGCCTTCCATGCCTTTGTCGATACGGTCAACCGCTGGCACGGAGAGGGGCAACGATGAGGGTTCCCACCATTGAGGAGCTGGGCAGGGTCTATGGCAATGGGGCGGTGGGTGCCCTGCCGCGCTTCGAGGCGCTGGCCGGTGCCTTCGAGGAGCGCTTCGGCGTGCCGACGGATGCGGTCTCGTACTTCTCCGCACCGGGTCGCACGGAGATCATCGGCAACCATACCGACCACAACGGGGGCAAGGTTCTGGCGGCAAGCATCACCATGGACAGCATCTGCGTAGCCGTCCCCGCGACAGGATCGCAGGTGCGCATCGTGAGCGAGGGCTACGACGAGCCCATCGTCATCGCCCTGAACCATCTGGACGAGGTCAAGCCAGGGCCTGGGTCCATGACGCTCGTGGCGGGCATGCTGGTGGCGCTCAGGCAGGCGGGCTTCACGGTGGGTGGCCTCGATGCCCATGTCTCCTCCGAGGTCATTCCCTCGGCGGGTGTCAGCTCGTCCGCCTCGTTCGAGATGCTTGTCGGCACGGTCGTGAGCCATCTGTTCAACGGGGGAGGCATCGATTGCGCGACCATCGCGCGTGCCGGACAGTTTGCCGAGAATCATTTCTGGCTCAAGGCATCGGGCCTCATGGATCAGATGGCCTGTGGTGTGGGGGGCACGATTCTGCTTGACTTCTGCGACGGCGCCCGGTACCAGAAGGTCAGGTTCAGCCTTGACGACGTGGGCTACGACCTCGTGATCGTGAACACGGGCAGGGGACATGCGGATCTCTCCGCCGAGTATTCTGCGATTCCCGATGAGATGCATGCCGTCGCCCATGCCCTTGGCGTTGAGCAGCTCTGCCAGACCAGTGAGGATGCCTTGCTTGAGGCCCTGCCGCACCTGCGGAGGGAGCTGGGATGTGACCGCGCCATCCTGAGGTCGTTCCACTTCTTCGAGGAGTGCAGGCGTGTGGACGAGGCTGCCGCCGCACTTGGTGCCGGAGACGAGGGGCGCGTACTCGATCTCATGCGCGCATCTGGCAACTCCTCCTGGAAGTGGCTGCAGAACACGGTGGTCCCGGGCTCTGCCCAGGACCAGTCCATCCCGCTCGTGCTTGCACTCACGGAGCTGTACCTGAGACGTATTGGCTCTGGCGTGTGCCGCGTGCACGGCGGGGGCTTTGCGGGCGTCATCATGTGTGCGCTCCCCAAAAGGGAGACGGCAGGTTACGTGGACTTCATCTCCTCATGCGTCGGCCGCGAGAACGTGCACCCCATGGGCATACGCCAGGCGGGAGCGGTACGCATCTGTTAGCCCTTGGGGTCACCAGCCGCCGTGCAGACGGCCTCGAGCTCCCCGTACGTCATGGCATGTGCGATGACGATGGACTCATAGGGCCTGAGCGCCAGACGTCCGTCGGCGCACTTCCCTGTGGGCCCATCCGGGTAGTTGGAGAGGAGGAGCGCGCCATCGTCGCGATAGGCGACAGGCAGCCCCACCGTCGTCCCGTGTGCGCAGAAGTTGCAGGCAACCAACAGACCCTGCTTGTCGAGGACGCGCTCGTACGTGAGGCTCTCCTCGTTCGTGGGGTCGAGCATGCGGAACGTCCCGTGCACGATGAGGTCGCTCGCATGGCGCAGGGCGATGAGCATACGATAGAACGCGAGCACGGAGTCCGTGCGTCCGCGCTCCTCCTCCATGTTGACGGACGGGTAGTTGGGGTTGACGGGCATCCAGGGCGTCCCGCAGGTGAAGCCCGCCTCGTGCCCAGCGTCCCACTGCATGGGCGTGCGGGCGTTGTCGCGGCTGCGTGCCCTGAGCGCCGCCAGTGCCTCCTCGTCCCCCTCGCCGCAGTCCTCCCTGAGCATGCGCCAGGCGTCCTTTGACTCCAGGTCCCTGAAGTCGTCGATGCACGCAAAGGGGTAGTTGCACATGCCCAGCTCGTCGCCCTGAAAGATGTAGGGCGTCCCCTTCATGAGCATGAGACAGCAGGCAAGCATCTTGGCGCTCGTCTCGCGCCACTCATCGCTGTCGAAACCCCAGCGTGACACGGCACGGGGCTGGTCGTGATTGCCCCAGAAGAGGCTGTTCCATGCCCTGCCCTCGAGGCCCTCCTGCCAGCGCCTCACCGTCTGCTTGAGCTCGCTCAGGCGTGGGCGGGCGCAGGTCCACTTGCCATGCGTGGCGTCATCCCCCAGGCTCGTGTGCTCGAACTGGAAGATCATGTCCAGCTCGCTGCCGTCGAGGTTCGCATAGCGGCAGGCCTCCTCCATGCCCACGCCAGGGCACTCGCCGACGCACATGGTGTCATGCCCTGCCAGTGCCCGCGTACGCATCTCACGCAGGTACTCGTGCTCGTGCGGGCCACTCGACGGGATGGTGTCCATGGCGTAGCCGCTGGGGCCGGGGGTGCCGTCCTCGAACGTCGGCCCCTTGGAGATGAGGCTGATGACATCCATGCGGAAGCCATCCACGCCCTTGTCCAGCCACCAGCGCATCATGGCATACACGTCATCCCTCACGGCGGGGTTGTCCCAGTTGAGGTCCGGTTGCTCCTTGGCAAAGAGGTGCAGGTAGTACTGCTGGCAGGTCTCGTCCCACTCCCAGGCGCTTCCGCCAAAGCACGAACCCAGGTTGCTGGGTTCGTGCCCATCGACGGCAGCGCGCCAGATGTAGTGGTCGTGCAGGGGGTTGTCCCGGCCCGATCGTGCGGCCACAAACCAGGGGTGCTCGCTTGAGGTATGGTTGACCACCAGGTCCATGACCACACGGAGCCCGAGCCCATGGGCCTGGGCCAGGAGCTCGTCGAAGTCCGCCATCGTGCCAAACTCCGGCGCGATGCCTTGATAGTCACTGATGTCGTAGCCCATGTCCACCATGGGCGAGCGGTAGATGGGCGAGAGCCAAAGCACGTCAACGCCCAGCCACGCCAGATAGGGCAGGCGCCTGATGATGCCGCGCAGATCGCCCACGCCATCGCCGTCGCTGTCCTGGAAGCTCCGAGGCCAGATCTGATAGACGACCGCGCGTTGCCACCAACGCTCCGTCGTGAGGGATTGCGGGACCGTGTCGACTGTCATGGCTGCCTCTCCTGTCTCCTTGGGAACTCGATGAGCTGGGAGCCGCACACGTTGATGATCCTCGTGCCGCTGGGGTGTATGAGCTCCCGTTGGATGCGGCCGTACTGCACGTGGATGTGCCCATGGAGCATGAGCGTGGGCCTGTACCGGTTCAGGGTCTCGTTGAACGCCTCGAAGCCATGATGTGCCAGGTCATCGAGATCCCCATAGCCACGGGGTGGTGCGTGGGTCACCAGGATGTCGACACCTTGGGCAAGCTCGGACCTCACCTTGAGCTTGCGCATGCGCCTGCGCATCTGCGCCTCGGAGTACAGGAAGGGGCCCACGCGATAGCGCATCGCCCCGCCCATCCCAAAGACGCGCAGCCCCCTGTCCTCCCAGGGCCTGCCATCGATGCTCGTGCATCCCCCGGGCGCGCGCGTCAGGTACGCCTCGTCATGGTTGCCCGGCACATAGAGCAGGGGGACGTGCGCCATGGTCACGATGAACTCCAGATAGTCCGCCGAGAGGTCGCCACAGGAGATGATGAGGTCGGCCTCGTCGAGGCGATCCCGATCGAGGTACTCGTACAGCCAGGGCTCCTCCACGTCCGATAGGGCAAGTATCCTCATGTGGTCGCCCCGCCCTGTCGGTATCCGTCGTCCTGGGGGCCGCATGGGTCGTCATGGTTCCGTACGCCCGCCAACGAGGTGCGCAGAACCGCCTCGTCGGGTGGGATGTCGATGACGCCGCTGATGCGGACCATCGCCTTTCCCTGGTCGGTGAGCTCATCGTAGGAGGGGAGGCTCCCCTCCACGTTTTGGGCGAGCCACCGCATACTGGCGATCTGTGCGTCCGAGAGCGATGATCCCTCATGGCCGAGGGATCCCTGCCGCGTGTCGATCACGCCCCCGAAGGGGGAGAGCATGCCCTTGACGATGGCCTCCTTGAGCAGCGTCGCAAGTGTGTGCGAGCCGCGGGGCAGGTCGTCCATGAGGCGAATGTCCACGGCGCCCGTGCCCATGCCCCACCAGTAGTTTGTCGGCCTACGACGCACGGAGCCGCCCCGCTGCCAAAGGTCCTCCATGAGGTAGCGACTGACCAGCTCATAGCAGCGGCCCCATCCCCAGAGAGGGTAGGCGAGCATATGGGGCCCATCGCCCGTCTCGCGCCAGATGCCAAACGAGGCCAGACTCGACGTGGGGTCAAAGTAGTCGCTGCCCGAGATGACGCGGGCGCCCTCGGCGAGCATGTCCTCACGCCAGCCCAAGCCACGGCCCCGTACGGACGCCCACCTCAGGTGTATGCGTGCCTGGGGATCAATCAGCTGGGCGCCCAAGGCAAACGCGTTGACCTCTGCCACGCTGCCATAGACGGGATAGCTGGCAAGGTAGCCAATCTGATGGTTCTCCGCGGCACTGGCCGCCAGTGCCCCTAGGATGAACTTGGGCTCGTACATCCTGCCATAGAGCGTGCGCACGCGCGCGCTTGCCAGATTGAGGGAACAGTTGAGGAACTCCAGGGCGGGGTGCGTGATGGCGGCCGTGAGAGTCAGCTCCATCTGTCGGGGCGACGTGGTGACGATGAGGTCATCACCATCGGCAACCGCAGCGTCGATGGCCGCCGCGAAGCGCTCGGGACGGTCGCAGTCGTAGAAGGGCACGGTCTCGATCTGGTCACCCAGCTGCTTCTCGAGATATGTGCGGCCATCGTCATGCGCGAGTGTCCAGCCCGAGACCAGAGGGTCCCCCTCGTACAGGAAGGCGATGCGCAGGGGCGCACGCCTGCGCTCGGTCCCCTCATGGACCCTCACCAAGCTCGACACCATGCGGGACACGGCGCCCGTCTCGGTCTTTGGGACGTCCACGAAGTCCACATCCTCCTCGCCCATGCCGAGGGCCAGCTCGTCCCAGATGGCACCAAGGTGCTCGTCGATGCGCGCGGGAGAGCACTCGTGCAGGGCGGCGGGGCCAAAGACCTTGAGATAGATCAGCAGCGCGTCCCCATCCGTGAGGTCCACGGGAGCGGCCTGCCCCGCCCTATGCCAGAAGCGCTCCCTGAAGGTCACCGCAAACGCGTGGAGGTCGCGGACGTCGTCCTCGGGCCACGGCTCCGTGAGCGTGTGACCCAGCTCGCGGGCGAGCAGCGCATAGGAGCCTTCGCGCGTGAAATTGATCCCATACAGGGGACAGACCTGCCAGAAGTCAAGGAACTCCCGGTACAGGCGGTAGGAGGGGTCACGGGAGGGATGGGGCAGCAGACGCGTGACCTCGGCGTGCACGGTGGGCGTCCCCAGAAACTTGCCTACGGAGACACGCTTGTTGCCCTCCAGGACATAGAAGTGCTGGAGGTACTCATAGACGCGGATGGGCTCGCGGATGCCCTCGGCGACCTGGGACTCGCAGAGGGCCTCCCACTTTCCCGCGAACTCGCTTCCCGCGTCTGCCAGTGGCATGAAGCTCCGGGAGAAGACATTCTGCCTGCCGCGCGTGCGTGTGCCAATGACCAGGTAGAGGGGGATCTCCATGGTCCCCAGGGGTACCTCGTGCATGGTGGCGACGCTGTCCACCATGCCCTCGAGCGCGGGCAGATAGGGGTATGCCCCCCGTGCGATGTCGGAGCGCGCCTCTCGCCGTCCCCTGCTGTGTGCCCTGTGGTAGTAGTCCGCCATGCCTGCCCCTTTGGATGAGTCTCCCACGCCCCTGAGACGACAATCTGGAATCGATTCCATCATAATCAAAGCAGGGCGCTCGTGCCCCTGCAGCATCGATGTGTGACCCACGTGTCAGGTTGGAAGGGACCCCCATGAAGCTCAACAACAAGATCATGCTCATCACCTATGCTGACAGCCTCGGCAAGGACCTCACGGACCTGCGCGAGGTGCTCGACAGCCACTTCGATGCGGCCGTGGGCGGGGTGCACATCCTGCCGTTCTTCCCCTCCTCGGGAGACCGCGGCTTCGCCCCCCTGCGCTACGACGTGGTGGACGAGGCCTTTGGCAGCTGGGACGACATCAGGCGCATCGGCGAGCGGCGCTACCTCATGTTCGACTTCATGATCAACCACATCTCGCGCCACAGCCCCTACTTCGAGGACTTCATGGCCAAGAGGGACGCCTCGGAGTTTGCCGACTTCTTCATACGCTACAAGGACTTCTGGGCGGCGGAGGGCGGCTTTCCCACGCAGGAGCAGGTGGATGCCATCTACAAGCGCAAGCCGCGCGCGCCCTACGTGGACGCCACCTTCGCCGACGGCTCCACCGAGAAGCTCTGGTGCACCTTCGGCGAGGAGCAGATCGACATCAACGTGAGAAGCGAGCGCGCCCAGCGCTTCTTTGCCGAGACGCTCACCACCATGGCCGAGAACAACGCCAGCATCATCCGCCTGGACGCCTTCGCCTATGCGGTCAAGAAGCCCGGCACCAGCTGCTTCTTCGTCCAGCCCGAGACGGGTGAGCTCCTCGAGGCCATGCAGCGCATCATCGAGCCCTATGGCACCATGGTGCTGCCCGAGATTCACGAGCACTACACGATGCAGATGAGGGTCTCAAAGATGGGCTACTGGGTCTACGACTTCGCCCTGCCCGTGCTCACGCTGCACGCCCTCTACGACGGGGACGCCACCTACCTTCAGAGGTGGCTCGAGATGAGCCCCGCACATCAGTTCACCACGTTGGACACCCACGATGGCATCGGGATCGTGGACGTGAGGGACCTCATGCCCGACGACGTCGTGGATGCCACGAAGGAGAAGATGTTCTCCGAGGGCGCCAACGTCAAGAAGGTCTACAACACCGAGGCCTACCACAACCTGGACGTCTACCAGGTGAACACCACCTACTACTCGGCGCTCGGCAACGACGATGACGCCTACCTGCTCGCCCGGGCCATCCAGTTCTTTGCCAAGGGCGTTCCCATGGTCTACTACGTGGGCCTGCTGGCGGGCAAAAACGATCTCGAGCTGCTCGAGGCCACCAAGGAGGGGCGCAACATCAACCGCCACTACTACAGCCGCGAGGAGATCGACCGCGAGGTGGAGCGTCCGGTGGTGCGCGAGCTCATCAGGCTCATGGAGCTGCGCAACAGCCATCCCGCCTTCGACGTGGACGGAGGCTTTGAGGCCACGATTCCCGAGGAAGGTAGGCTCTCCATCCACCGCACCTCTGCCGATGGCGGCGCCTGGGCCCAGCTCGACGCCGACCTGGCCCATCGTTGCTTCGGGATCTCGCACTCATAGGGAGCCGTGGCAGGAGGCCGCCTACCGGAACGGCGCCGCAGGGGTTCCCTGCGGCGCCGCCGTGCGCCGTGGCGTATGGTGCTAGTGCGCGAGCGATCCCATGGGATCCCAGGGCAGAAGCTCGATGGGCTTCGCGTCGTAGGCGGCGCGCTCCTCGTCGGTGAGGTATTTCCTGTCCACGACCACCTGGTAGACGTACTCGTCGAACCACGCATCGGAGAGGGTGTCGAAGCCGTCGCGGCCGTGGTCCTTGCCCCAGCTGTTCTCCACCTTCCACATGACGGGCGTACCGGCGTCGTCCAGGCGCACGCCCTCGAGCACCATGGCGTGGGTCATGAGGCTCTCGCCATAGTCCAGGCGCTCGCCCCTGTCGAGTGCGCCGGCCACGGGGAAGCCCATGAGCGTGTCGATGTCGATGGCCGCCGGATCCATGATGCCCTCGTCGCGCAGGTAGCTCTGATCGACGTCACAGCCAAACCACACGGGCAGGCCGTCCTTGAGCTGGGCGATGGCCACGCGCTTGAGCTCGTCGATGGGGAGGTTGAGGTGGCGCACGGTGCCATCCTCCCACACGTTGCCCAGGCGGCTCACGGTGAAGCTCCTGTGGTAGGGCTTGTCGGCGGTGGGGGCGCTGATGAGCGAGACGTAGTCGTCGAGCTCCATGCCCACGGCCGCCTCGAAGAACTCCTGGGGCGTGAAGGTGCCACAGAGCACGACCTTGTCGTCCTTGTCGCGCAGGCGCACGTCAAAGTGGAGGGGAGGTTCGCCCAGGCAGGTCACGAGCAGGTGATAGACCTCGTCCATCATCTCCTTCTTCATGGCGCGCAGGTCATCCTCGCCGGTGCCGGAGGCGGCCGTCTCTCTCAGGCGCCTGGTGGCGCCACGCAGGTAGCGCGTGAGATAGGCGTCCATCTCGTGCGTGTTGCGCGAGCAGGCGGTCTCGGGCATGGCCTCCTTGGGCACCACGCCGTACTTCCTCACGAGGCTCCGGAACATGTCCCACTGCCCGCCATCGCCGATGGGGTCGGACAGGAGGTGGGCCATCAGGCGGTCGCCAAGGGGCTCGTCGAGCGTGTCCAGGATGTTCTCGAGAAACCAGTTGCTCTTCTCGAGCTTGTCGAAGAGGAGGGGGTAGGCCTGCGAGAGCTCGAAGGTCTTGAGGTTGAACCTCTTGATGGTGCGGTAGCGCATGGTGTTGAGGCTTGCGAACATCCAGCAGCGGCCGGAACGTTCCTGGTCGGTGCGGTCTCCCTGGGTGACCTCGATGTCGAACTGAAGCGTGTTGTTGGCGATGGCCTCGGGCACGCGTGCGGCGGTGCGGATGCCGGCGGAGCTTACGGCATTCTTGGCGACGACGCTGGTACGGTCGGTGTCGAAGGCCTCGCGCGAGGCCGTGATGTCGTCGGGGGTGATGCTCTTCATGGTGTCCACAGGGACTCCTTTCGGATGGTGGAAGGCGGACGGGCGTACATGTCGAGGATAGCGCACGCGCCGTGACCAGGCTCCGCCGGCTGGCCGCGCCGAGCGCTATACTCAGGGCACCTTCTACCCCTTTGGCGTCACTGCGTGCCACCTGTCTTGGAGAGGCCTCATGACCCCGTCCGCCGCCGAGCTCGCCCACGGTCTGCCGCCCGCCGCCCGCCGGGTGCTCTGCGTCCTTGAGGCGGCGGGCTTCGAGGCGTGGGTCGTAGGCGGTTGGGTGCGTGACGCGCTGCGGGGCGACACCGCACACGATGTGGACGTCACGGCGAGCGCGCCCTGGCAGGAGACGGCTCGCGTGGCGCGATCGGCAGGCCTCGTCGTGCACGAGACGGGCTGTGCCCACGGCACGGTGACCGTGGTGGCCGATGGCATGCCCATCGAGGTGACCACCTTCCGCCAGGAGGGCGCCTACAGCGACCATCGCCATCCCGACAGCGTGAGCTTCGTGGACGACGTGCGGCTCGACCTTGCGCGACGCGACTTTACCATCAATGCGATGGCGTTCCATCCCGAGCGTGGTCTGCTTGACCCCTTTGGTGGGAGGGCTGACCTCGCCCGTGGCGTCATCCGTGCGGTGGGGGAGCCGGCGCTCCGCTTTGGCGAGGACGCCCTGCGCGTGCTGCGTGCCGTGCGCTTTGCCTGCCGCCTGGGCTTTGTGGTGGAGCCCGCCACCCAACGGGCGCTTGAGGTGGCCGCGCCAGAGCTCGCCCATGTGGCACGGGAGCGCATCGGACAGGAGCTGGACGGCATCGTGAGCTCGGGCCGGGCGGGCTGGGCGCTCGAGCATGAGACGGCGGTGCTCGTGGCCGCGCTGCCGGAGCTGGAGTCCTGTGTGGGCTTCGACCAGCGCAGCCCCTACCATGCCTTTGACGTGCTCACCCATACGGCCCACGTGTGTGCTGCGGTGGAGGAGTTCACCTGTGGGCTGGCGTCACGAGAGCTGAGGTGGGCGGCGCTCCTGCATGACATCGCCAAGCCCGAGACGTTCACGCTGGATGCCAAGGGCAGAGGCCACTTCTATGGGCATCCCAGGGTCGGGGCCCAGGTGGCGCGTGGGGTGCTCAGGCGGATGGCGCTCTCCAGCGAGGTCGTCGATCCCGTGGTGGCGCTCGTCCGCCGCCACGACCACGTGACGACGGCAAGGCGCTCCTCGCTGAGGAGGCTCCTGATGCTGCTCGACCGTGCCTGTCCCGGTCGTGCGGCGGAGCTGGCCTTCGAGGTCATCGACCTCAAGCGGGCGGACGCCGTGTCCAAGGCCCCCGCTGCCGCCGGCTATGCCGTGGAGCTTGACCGCGTCACCAGGGCACTGCGTCGGGAGCTTGCGTCGGGCGGTTGCTATCGCGTACGCGACCTGGCCGTGGGCGGTGCGGACGTCATAGGCGAGCTGGGCCTGGCGCCGGGTCCCGCCGTGGGCGACGTGCTGGCGGGCCTGCTCGAGGCCGTCATAGGCGATGAGGTTCCCAACGACCGAGGTGCCCTTCTCGCCTATGCCCATACGCTTCGCAGGTGAGTCGTTCGCATTTCTCGGCGGCATCCGACCGAGTCGTTCGCACTTTCCGACGACGCTAGATTGAGTCGTACGCATTTTTCTGAGAACTGCATCTGCAAATGCGCAGTTCATCGAGGTGCATACTCACTTTTCGGTGAGAAAGCCCGTGATATTTTGCATACGACTCCCACCAGGAATGCGTACGACTCGTGGGCGTGGCCGGACGTCGCCTATGGAATTGTTTCGCGTTGGATACGTGTGCGCCGCTGGGGGTGGCGCGGCGTGGCTCCGTGCCGTACACTGCTCGCCAATCGAATAGCTCCACCAAACCTGTGAGGCGGAAGGTAGACGTCGCACGCGCGTACAGAGAGTCCGGGCAGCTGAGATCCGGGCCGAGATGCGGGGCGTCGAGTGGGCCGCCGAGGGCGCAGCGAACGGGCCTTGCCCCAGTAGCCTGCGACGTCTGGCACGCGTGAGCTGCCAGGGATGTGTCGGCATCCCGCAAAGTGCACGGATAACCGTGAATCAAGGTGGCACCGCGAGCCTCAGAGCCCGTCCTTGACGTTCTGTACGCGCAGTTCGTTGGGGACGGACTTTTTTCGTCCCCGAAAGGAGGCCTACCGATGCATCCCTCCCTTGCCGAGGTCAAGGAGATTGCCGCTTCGGGCCCCTACTGCCGGGTGCCGGTGCGACGCGAGCTCTATGCCGATGCCTTCACCACCATCGAGGTGTGTCGGCGCCTGCGTGCGGTAAGCCATCACGTGTTCCTGCTCGAGAGCGCCGAGCCCGACCAGCACCTGGGCCGCTACTCCTTCATCGGCTTCGATCCCAGCCGGGAGATCACCTGCCTGGATGGCGAGCTGCGCGTGCGCACCAACGTGGAGGGCGGCGAGCCCACCCTCGAGGTGCGCCAGGTGGAGCACCCCGGCACCTACCTGCGCCAGGTGCTCGCCGAGCACCGGGCACCGCAGCTTTCCGGCTTCCCACCGTTCTGCGGTGGCCTCGTGGGCTACTTCGCCTACGACTACCTCAAGTACGCCGAGCCCACCCTGCGCCATCCGGACCTCGCACACGAGGACTTCCTCGACATGGACCTCATGCTCTTCGACAGGCTCGTGGTCTTCGACTCCTACCGCCAGCGCGTCGTGCTCATCGCCAGCGTGGACGTGACGGGCGACGACGTGGCGGTCGCCACCTCCTATCAGGCGGCCGCACGTCAGCTCGACGCCCTGGAGAGCCTCATCAGGAACGGTGAGAGCGCGGAGTTCGATCCGCTCCGCCTCGAGGGCGACCTCACGCCGGAGCTCTCCGAGGCGGAGTATGTGGACATGGTCGCCACGGCCAAGCACCACATCCATGAGGGAGACATCTTCCAGGTGGTGCTCTCGAACCCCCTGCGCGCGCCCGCCACGGGCAGCCTCCTCGACACCTATCGCGCGCTGCGCAGCATGAACCCGTCGCCGTACATGTTCTACTTCACGAGCGATGACATCGAGATCGCCGGCGCCTCGCCCGAGACGCTCGCGCGCCTCACCGACGGGCGGCTCTTCACCTATCCCCTGGCGGGCACGCGGCCACGTGGCGCCACGCCCGAGGAGGACGCGCGGCTCGAGGAGGACCTGCGTGCCGACGAGAAGGAGCTTGCCGAGCATAACATGCTCGTCGACCTGGGGCGCAACGACCTTGGCCGCATCGCCGCGCTGGGCTCCGTGCACGTGGACGCCTACCACCAGGTGTTGCGCTTCTCGCACGTGATGCACCTTGGCTCCACGGTGTCCGCAACGATCGATCCACAGGCCGATGCCGTGGACGCCGTGGACTCCATCCTGCCGGCGGGCACCCTCTCGGGGGCACCCAAGCTGCGCGCCTGCCAGATCATCCAGGACCTCGAGGGCGCCAAGCGCGGCATCTACGGCGGGGCGATCGGCTACCTGGACTTTGCCGGCAACCTGGACACGTGCATCGGCATCCGTCTGGCCTACAAGAAGAACGGCCAGGTGTGCGTGCAGTCCGGCGCGGGCATCGTGATGGACTCGGTGCCCGAGCGCGAGTACCGCGAGTGCGTGAACAAGGCGCGCGCCGTGGTGGAGGCGCTGCACGAGGCGGAGGGAGGGCTCGACCGATGATCGTGCTCATCGACAACTACGACAGCTTCTCGTTCAACCTGTACCAGCTCCTGGGTGCCGTCCGTCCGGACATCAGGGTCGTGCGCAACGATGCCCTGGCGGTGGATGAGCTCGCCGCGCTCGCGCCCGCGGCCGTCGTGCTCTCGCCGGGTCCGGGACGACCGGCTGCGGCGGGCATCTGCGAGGACGTGGTGCGTCGCCTGACGGGGAGCGTGCCCATCCTGGGGGTCTGCCTGGGCCATCAGGCCGTCTGCGAGGCGCTGGGCGGCGTCGTCACCTATGCGGCGGAGATCATGCACGGCAAGGCATCCCCTGCGCACGCCCGCGACGACTGCCCGCTCTTCGACGGCATCGCCCAGCCCATGCAGGTGGGACGCTACCATTCGCTCGAGGCGGACGCCACGCGCCTGCCCCCGTGCCTCAAGGTGACGGCACAGACCGAGGATGGCGCGGTCATGGCCGTGCAGCACGTGGAGCACCCCACGTTTGGCCTGCAGTTTCATCCGGAATCCATCCTCACGCCCGCAGGCGCACAGTTGGCCAGGAACTTCCTGGCGCTCGTGCGCTAGCCATCGAGCCATACGACGAGAAGGGACATGACCATGATCAAGGAAGCCATCGACAAGGTCGTCCAGCACGGAGACCTCAGCTACGACGAGGCCTACCAGACGATGGGCGAGATCATGCGTGGCGAGACCACGCCCACGCAGAACGCGGCATTCCTCGCGGCGCTCTCCACCAAGAACACCCGGGCCGAGACCATCGAGGAGATCAGCGGCTGTGCCTGCGCCATGCGCGAGATCGCCACACCCGTCGAGCATCCGGGCGTGGAGACCCTCGAGATCGTGGGCACGGGCGGTGACCGCTCCAACACCTTCAACATCTCCACCACGGCGGCCCTCCTCTGCGCCGCGGCGGGCGCCAAGGTCACCAAGCACGGCAACCGGGCGGCCAGCTCCCAGAGCGGCACGGCCGACTGCCTGGAGGCCCTGGGTGTCAACCTGGACCAGGACCCGGGCAAGGTGCGTGCGGAGCTCGACGGCTGCGGCCTGAGCTTCCTCTTCGCCCAGAAGTACCACCCCGCCATGAGGTACGTGGGCCCCATCCGCAGGGAGCTGGGCTTCCGCACCGTCTTCAACATCCTGGGCCCGCTCACCAACCCCGCCAGGCCTCGCTTCTTCCTTTTGGGCGTCTACGACGGCTACCTCTGCGAGCCCTTGGCCAACGTCCTGTCCGACCTGGGCGTGCGCCGTGCCTTCGTGGTCTATGGCGAGGACCGGATGGACGAGATCTCCATCTCGGCGCCCACCAAGGTCTGCGAGCTCAGGGATGGCTACTACCGTACGACCACCATCACGCCCGAGCAGTTTGGCCTCACGCGTGCCCAGAAGTCCGCTGTGATGGGTGGCACGCCCGCCGAGAACGCGCAGATCACGCGCGACATCCTTGCAGGCGAGGAGACGGGGCCGAAGCGCGATGTGGCCGTGCTCAATGCCGGCGCGGCCCTCTATCTGGCCGAGCGGGCTTCCACCATCGCCGACGGCATCGCACTGGCCCAGGCGCAGATCGACTCCGGTGAGGCCACCAGGACGCTTGGGGCCTTCGTCAGGGAGAGCAACGCGTGATGGCAGAGAACATCCTCCAGACTATCGCCGCACACAGCCGCCGGCTCGTGGCGGCGGCCAAGCTCCGCGTGAGTGAGGGCGAGCTGGTCGAGCGGGCGCAAGCGCTGTCCCCAGGAGATCCGCGTGCCTTCGAGCGTGCGCTGTGCGGGCCGGGTCTCTCCCTCATCTGCGAGGTCAAGCGGGCCTCCCCCTCCAAGGGCCTCATTGCGCGGGACTTCTCGCCAGTGGACATCGCCCGCACCTACGAGGAGGCCGGTGCCGATGCCATCAGCTGCCTCACGGAGCCCCGGTGGTTCCGGGGGTCCCTCGACCACCTGCGGGAGATTGCCGCGACGGTGCCCGTGCCCGTCATGCGCAAGGACTTCGTCGTGGACGCCTACCAGCTCTATGAGGCAAAGCTCGCCGGCGCCAAGGCGGTGCTGCTGCTCACCGCCATCCTGGACGATGAGGAGCTGGCGCGGCTGATGGCGCTGGCCGAGGAGCTGGGCCTGGGCACGCTCGTGGAGGTCTACAGCGCCGAGGAGGTCCGGCGTGCCGTGGGCGTGGGTGCCCGCGTGATCGGCGTCAACAACCGCGACCTGCGCGACTTCTCCGTGGACTTCGGGAACGCACGGCGCATGCGCGCGCTCATCCCCTCCGATGCCGTCTACGTGGCCGAGAGCGGGGTGGGGAGCTTGGATGACGTGGCGACCATCGCCCGCATGGGCGCCGACGCCGCGCTGGTGGGGGAGTTCCTCATGCGTGCCGAGGACAAGGTATCCCTGCTCGCCCAGATGCGCACCGTGGCGGGAGGCGAGGCACGATGAGGGACGTGAGCGCGGCGCGCGATCGCGCCCACGAACTCCTTGCCACGGTGCGGGATGGCACGCCAGGGGCTACGCACGTCAAGCTCTGCGGCATGTCCCGCGAGGCGGACATCACCGCCGTCAACGAGGCCGCGCCCGACCTCTGCGGCTTTGTCGTGGACTTCCCGCGCTCGCATCGCAGCGTCTCGCCGGAGCGCCTGCGGGAGCTGGTGGCGGGCCTGGAAGCTGCCATCTGTGCCGTGGGGGTCTTCGTGGACGAGGAGCCCGAGCGGGTGGCGGCGCTCACGCAGGGGGGCATCGAGGTGGTGCAGCTGCACGGCGGTGAGGACGAGCGCTATCTCGCGCGCCTGCGCACGCTCACGGATGCCCCCATCATCCAGGCATTTCGCGTGCGCACGAAGAGGGATGTGGAGCGGGCGAACGCCTCCGGGGCCGACCTCGTGCTGTTGGACAACGGCTGGGGCACGGGGGAGCGCTTCGACTGGGCGCTCGCTGGCGGCATCCGGCGTCCCTTCATGCTCGCGGGCGGGCTCACGCCCGAGAACGTGGGGGAGGCCGTACGCACCTTCTCACCCTGGGGCGTGGACATGAGCTCTGGCATCGAGACGAACCGACACAAGGACCCACAGAAGATCAAGGCGGCGGTGGCCGCAGTGAGGAGCGCACGATGAGCAACTCGCCCGACTCGCGGGGGCGCTTTGGCATCCACGGAGGCCAGTACATCCCCGAGACCCTGATGAACGCGGTGCTGGAGCTGGAGGAGGCCTACGACCGGTACAGGGACGACCCCGCCTTCGTGGCCGAGCTCGAGAACCTGCTCAATACCTACGCGGGTCGTCCCAGCCTGCTGTACTGTGCCCGGAACATGACGCGCGACCTTGGGGGCGCCAAGGTCTACCTCAAGCGTGAGGACCTCAACCACACCGGTGCCCACAAGATCAACAACGTGCTGGGACAGGCCCTGCTCGCCCAGCGCATGGGCAAGACGCGCCTCATCGCCGAGACGGGTGCCGGTCAGCATGGCGTGGCAACCGCCACGGCCGCGGCCCTCTTCGGCATGGAGTGCGTGGTCTACATGGGCGTGAAGGACATGGAGCGCCAGGCCCTCAACGTGTATCGCATGCGCCTTCTGGGTGCGGAGGTGCGCGGGGTCTCGTCGGGCACCGGCACCCTCAAGGACGCCGTCTCCGAGACCTTCCGCGAGTGGACGAGCCGCATCGACGATACCCACTACTGCCTGGGATCTGTCATGGGGCCACACCCGTTTCCCACGATGGTGCGCGACTTCCAGGCCGTCATCTCGCGCGAGGCGCGCCAGCAGTGCCTGGAGGCCGAGGGCAGGCTGCCCGACGCGGTGCTGGCCTGCGTAGGCGGCGGTTCCAACGCCATCGGCAGCTTCTACCACTTCATCGATGACGAGGGCGTGCGTCTCATCGGCTGCGAGGCGGCCGGTCGTGGCGTGGACACCACCGAGACGGCAGCCACCATGTCCGTGGGGTCGCTCGGCATCTTCCATGGCATGAAGAGCTACTTCTGCCAGGACGAGTACGGGCAGATCGCGCCCGTGTACTCCATCAGTGCCGGCTTGGACTACCCGGGCGTGGGGCCTGAGCACGCTATGCTGCGCGACTCCGGCCGCGCGGAGTACGTGCCCGTCACCGATGACGAGGCCGTGGACGCCTTCGAGTACCTGAGCCGCACCGAGGGGGTCATCCCCGCCATCGAGAGCGCCCATGCGGTGGCCCACGCCATCAAGATCGCGCCCACCATGGACAAGGACCAGGTCATCATCGTCACGCTCTCGGGCCGTGGCGACAAGGACGTCGCGGCCATCGCCCGCTATCGGGGAGAGGATCTTCATGACTAGCATCGCCTCCGCCTTCACCGCTGCCGACGGCAGCCGCGCCAAGGCCTTCATACCGTTCATCACCTGCGGTGACCCCACCATCGGGATCACCGAGGAGCTCGTGGTTGCCCTGGAGCGCGCCGGGGCCGACCTCATCGAGCTGGGCATCCCCTTCTCCGACCCCACGGCGGAGGGCTCCACCATCCAGGAGGCCAACATCCGTGCGCTCAGGGGTGCCGTGACCACCGATGACGTGTTTGCGCTGGTGGCGCGCCTGCGCGCGCGGGGCGTGCGGGTGCCCCTGGCGTTCATGACCTATGCCAACGTGCTCTTCTCCTACGGGCTCGAGCGCTTTGCCGCCCGCGCGGCCGGGGCGGGTGTGGATGGCGTCATCCTGCCCGACGTCCCCCACGAGGAGAAGCCCGAGTTCGCGGAGCCCCTAGCGGCTGCGGGCCTGGAGCTGGTCTCGCTCATCGCGCCCACCTCGCACGACCGCATCCGCGAGATCGCGGCTGATGCCCAGGGCTTCGTCTACATCGTGAGCTCACTGGGCGTGACGGGTGTGCGCTCCCGGATCACCACGGACATCGATGCCATGGTCGCCCTCATCCGCGAGGCAAACCCGAGCGTCCCCTGCGCCGTGGGCTTTGGCATCTCGACGCCCGAGCAGGCGGCCATGATGGCCGCATCGTCGGACGGTGCCATCGTGGGCTCCGCCATCGTGCGGCTCGTCGCCGAGCACGGCAAGGGCAGCGTGCCGGTGGTGGAGGAGTACGTGCGACGGATGGCCGAGGCCACCCATCAGGCATAGCGGGGGCACTTGCGGTGCCGTGTGCCGGCCCGTGGTGCCCGCTGGCGCAGGCTGCCTTGTGGCGGGCACCCGTGCCAGGGCGGGGACCCTGCCGGAACCGTCCCTCCGCCAGCGCCCCGCTGCCATCGGATACGCCTGTGGAACCCGTTCTCCGATCCGATGGCACGCTTAGGCCCCAAGTGCGTGCTGGGTCGGACGGTCTCCCGTCCTTCGACCCGTGTTCCTCCCGTAAAAGAGGCGTCTTATCCCCTCCGCGGGCACGCTATGGTGCCATACGAGGCGATCCAGAGTCACCCATCCGGACGGCGCCGTGCAGAGCATCGCGCACTTGGGGCCTAAGCGTGCACCTCCGCGCGATTTCCGGTGCCACAAGGATCAGTGCGAGGCAAATTATTCGTTCCGGCGAATATGCGTTTCCGCTTCAAGGAGGGGGTGCCATACAATCGTCACGCCCATCAGCGGTGAGAGCGGAAGAAGCGGTTGTCATGGCGCTACCAACCCAGACGGACATGTTCGGCATTGTCCTCAAATATATGGGGGACGGAGAGAAGCGCAGTCGCAAGCAGGTAAGGAACCTAGCGGCGGAAAGGTTAGGCCTCACCTCAGGCGAGCTTGCGGAGGCCACGTCGAGCGGCGTACCTGTCTACGAAAGCCGCGTGGGCTGGGCAATCTCCTATCTCAACCGCGCGAAGCTTTTGGATCGTGTGTCCCGCGGGGTCTATCGCATATGTGGGCGTCTCGACCGAGTTTTCCTTCGAGGTCAAGCGCCTTGACATTGACTACTTTGAGAATGAATGGCTAAATTTGGCTGTTACGCTATAGATATCAGAATTGCTGCCTTGTTCGTAACTGACAGAGATCGGAGGATGACGGCCACCGCAAAAAGGCAGGCTATCGGGCTGTGCCGATAGCCTGCCTACCTTGTGGTAGCCCGTACCAGATTCGAACTGGTGATCTCCGCCTTGAGAGGGCGGCGTCCTAAACCGCTAGACGAACGGGCCGAGCAACAGATGGTAGCCCGTACCAGATTCGAACTGGTGATCTCCGCCTTGAGAGGGCGGCGTCCTAAACCGCTAGACGAACGGGCCATATCTGCCTGTCACAGGAACACATGGCTGAGCCGGAGAGAGTCGAACTCCCACTGACGGAACCAGAATCCGCTGTCCTACCATTAGACGACGGCTCAATGCTGTGTCCAGGCGCGTGAGCGCAAGATGGGACTATACGGGAAACGTGCCTTGTACGCAAGCGTTGTGGGTGAATATCTTTTGTCCATAACTCCTGCGTGACTCTTGCCGCCCGGTCGCCCCAGGCACCGCGAGAGGGTACACTTCTACTGTCAATTCATTGCAACTCTTGCGCCGCTCTGCCGGCAGATTGGGGACGCTGGGACGCATGTCCACGGAAACGCCCAAAGCACAGGACGTCAAGGCTGCCGTCTCAGAGAACCCCACGGCAAGGCCCCAGATGAAGGCGGCGCATCCCAAGGTCGCCGTCAAGGTCGCGGCACCGCATGTCGCCCCCGAGAACATTCCCGAGGGGGTCTCTGACGATCGCGAGCGTGACGCCAAGGCGCGCAAGGGGGCGCTCTTCCTCGCGGTCGTCGTGGGCATCTACATCGTCTACCTCATCTTCTCCGGCCAGATGGCCACCTTCTTGGACGCGCTCTCATCGGTTGCCCTGCCGTGGGTCGTCGCCGCATGCGGGTGCTACCTGCTCTACTTCATCTTCGGCGTGCTCGCCTATGTGATCGCCGTCTACCTCGACCACGATTCGCCGGTGGGCGTGCGCGACCTCATGAGCGTCGAGAGCTCGGGCGTGTTCTTTGGCAACCTGACGCCCATGATGGCCGGCGCCGTGCCGTCACAGATCTATCGCCTCACGCGCACGGGGCTCGATGTGGGCGAGGCCGGTGCCACGGAATTCACGCGCTTCATCATGTTCCAGTTTGGCGTGGTGCTCTTTGCCGCCATCATGCTCGTCGCCAAGCTCGAGTACTTCTTCGAGACGTTCGGGGACATCATCATCCTCAACCTCGTGGTGTTTGGCGTGCACTTTGTCGAGCTGGCGGGCCTCTTCGTGATATGCCTGTGTCCCCGCTTCGTCATGCGCGTGGGCAACGCCCTGCTGCGCGTCGCCACCCGTCATAGGTGGCTCAAGGACCCCGAGCACTGGAATGACATGGTCAACGTGCAGGTGCGGGAGTTCTCCGAGACCTTCCGCCACGCCGCGCGCGACCTTCCCAACATGGGGCTGACCCTTGTGGTGACCATGCTGCAGCTGGCGTGCCTCTACATGATCCCCTGGTTCGTGCTGCGTGCGTTTGACGTTGAGGCGGACTTCCTGGACTGCCTGGCGGCAGGCTCCATGGTGCAGATGGTGGCGTCCGCCGTGCCGCTGCCCGGTGGCACGGGTGGTGCCGAGGGCGGCTTCCTCATGTTCTTTGGTGGCCTGTTCGGGGAGGCGGCATCCGCGGGCTTCCTCGTATGGCGCATCGTCACGTTCTTCGGCCCCACGCTTCTGGCCGCCCCCATCCTGGGCCTGCGTTCCACTGGGGGGGAGAGTATCTACCATCGCGTGCGCAAGCTGCGCATGCGTCTGCGCGCCCGTCGTCGTGGCAGGGGTAGGCCCGGTAGGCCCTCGGGCGGCTCTGCCTCCGGAGGCGTCACACTGAGCGGGGCCGCCGTGCGCAAGCGCATCTCCCGACACCGTCCCTAGCCTCATCGAGTCGTTCGCAAAAGTACCCCACCCGTTTGGGAGTCGTTCGCAGACTATCACTCGGTATCTGCAGATAATGATGTGACCACACTACGGCTACCTGGCCTTTAACATCCTGAGAGCCATCAGCATTGCGAACGACTCAGGCGATGGGGGCGAGAGACTGCATACGACTCGTCAGGCACGCCTGGTGCAGAGAGAACAGTGGGCCTAGGCCGCTCGCCAGTCGGCGCCCGTCCGCCGCGTCCACCGTTCCCTAGCGTGCGAGCGGCAGCGCCTTCTCCAGGCGCGCGAGCGCAAGGCCGCGGCCCAAAAGCTCCAGCGACTCGCCAAGGGGTGGCGACACCTGGTTGCCGCAGACGGCGACGCGCACGGCCCCGTAGAACTTACGCTTGGTGGTGCCCAGGCGCTCGGGCAGCGGCTCCAGGGCGGCGTCGATGGCGGCGGCGTGCCAGCCGTCCGCCGCAACGTCAAGGAGCGCCTCACGCGCGGCCTCGAGGGCGGCGTGCGCTCCGTCCCTGGAGAGGTTCCTGCTCACGGACTTCTCGTCGAACGTCACGTCCTCGCCCTCGTAGAGGAAGCGGGACTTCTCCACCACGTCGGGCGCGAGGGTGGTGCGGGGCTTGAGGATGCTGGCGAGCAGCAGGTACCAGGCCTTGGGATGCGCCGGATCCGCCTCGCGCTCCAGGCCGGCCCCCACGAGCTCGGGCATGAGCAGCTGGAACACGAATTCCTCGTCGCTCATGGCCTGCACGTACTGCTGCTGGATCCAGTCGAGCTTCTTGAAGTCGAAGGTGGCGGGGTTCTTGGACACATGCTCCAGGGAGAACTCGCGGGCGAGCATGTCGCGCGGCACGATGGTGGTCTCGCCGTCGGGCGCCCATCCCAGAAGGGCCAGGTAGTTCACCAGCGCGTCGGCATCATAGCCGCGGTCGCGGTACTCCTCCACGGAGGTGGCCCCATGGCGCTTGGAGAGCTTCTTGCCATCAGGCCCCAGGATCATGGAGATGTGTGCGAACGCGGGCGTGGGGGCTCCGAGCGCCTCATAGACCATCACCTGGCGCGGCGTGTTGGAGAGGTGGTCATCGCCGCGGATGACGTGGGTGATCCTCATCAGGGTGTCATCGACCACGGTCGTGAAGTTGTAGGTGGGCGTGCCGTCGGTGCGCACGATGATGAAGTCGTCCAGCTCACGGGCATTGAAGGTCACGGTGCCGTGCACGGCGTCATGGATGGCCACGTCACCACGATCCTCGGGCACCTTGATGCGGATGGTGTGCGGCTCACCGGCATCCACGCGACGCCGTGCCTCGACGGGATCGATGGAGCGGCAGGTGCGCTGGTACCCCTGGAAGGGATCATGGCGCTCCTCGGCCGTCTTCCGGTCCGCGGCGAGCCTCTCGGGCGTGCAGAAGCAGTAATAGGCCCTGTCTTTTGCCACCAGACGCTCGGCTGCCTCGTGATAGAGGGCGAGGCGCTGCGTCTGCCAGTAGGGGCCATAGTCGCCTCCTACCGCGGGCCCCTCGTCCCAGTCCAGCCCCAGCCAGCGCATGGCGCGCAGGATCACCTGCGTGTTCTCCTCGGTGGAGCGGGTGGGGTCGGTATCGTCGATACGCAGGATGAAGGTACCGTGGTTGGCACGGGCGAAGGCCCAGTTGTATATGGCCGTCCGTGCGCCGCCTACGTGCAGCTTGCCGGTGGGGGAGGGTGCGAAGCGCACGCGCACGGGAGTGTTCTGGTCGCTCAAGACAATGCCTCTCGCCGAGATTGCAAATCACTTGAGTATAGCTTGCTCCCTTGACGAGAGGGCACGAGCTGCGTTGGGGATTGTCGCGTGTTCCCCTCTGTCTTTTTTTGAATCGACGTTGAAAAATTTTCGACTTCGATTTAAAATTCTTGGGCATTCGTCACGATACCGTCGCGGAGCCCCTGTGAAGGCGGAGGGGCTCGCATGTACGAGGAGGAGAACGTGGAAGCCAGAAGACCACAAGGGGCTTTGGCTGCAAGGCCCTTCATTCGGGCACGGGGGCTGTCGCAGCTGAGTGCGCGCGTGAAGTCGTACGAGAACGTTGACATCGACGTTGCCGCCGGTACGGCACATGCCGTGTGCGCCGCCGACAACAGCGGCAAGACCGAGCTTCTGCTCACGCTCGCAGGGCGCATGCGACCCACTCGTGGCACGCTCACGGTGGGTGGCGTCACGGCGGACACGCTCGTCGGGCTGTCGCACGTGCGACCCTTTGCAAGCCTGGGCTTCTTCGAGAACGTCAACGACGTGGAGATGGTTCTGCGCGTGCATGTGGTGGCCTCTGCGGAGCTGGGACTTGCGGGCAAGCGCTCCGGTCACGCGGCGACGCAGGCGTTCCTGGAGGCCTGGGACCTCGCCGACGTGGCCGACACCAGCATCGAGGAGCTCGATCGCTACACCTTCGACCGGCTGGGCATCGCGCTGGGCATGGCCCACGACCCGCGTCTCCTGGTGGTCGATGACATCGAATCCTCGCTCACGGAGCACCAGTCGCACAAGCTCATCGGCGAGCTGCGCGGCATTGCCCACACGATGGGTACCACCATCTGCTGCGGTGTGACCGATTACGACCTCGCCGTCCTCTTCGACGGCGCGACGTGCATCAACGACGATGCCCGCGCCCAGGCGGCCGCCTGGGCGCGCAAGCACGACAAGGAGGTTGCCTAACATGGAAAACCCATTCAGGGGACTGCGCTTCTCCCTCCTCGACTTCCACTCCGCCCGCGCCAACGTTGGCATGAAGCTGGCCATGGCTGCCATCGCCATCATCCCGCTGGTCTATGGCGTGCTCTATCTCATGGCGTTCTACGATCCCTATGGCAAGCTCGACACGCTGCCCGTGGCCGTCGTCAACGAGGACCAAGGCGCCACGCTCTCGGATGGCAGCACCATCCATGCAGGGGAGGACCTGGTGGCCCGCCTGCGTGACAGCAAGTCGCTCGACTACAGCTTCGTGGATGACGGCACGGCACAGCGCGGCATCGAGGATGGCACCTACTACCTCAAGGTGGTCATCCCCCAGGACTTCTCGCAGAACATCGCCTCGGCGGACGGCAGCGAGCCCACGCAGGCCAAGCTCGTGTTCGTGGCGAACGAAGCCAACAACTACCTCTCGTCCATCCTGGGCAAGTCGGTGTTTCGCGAGGTGACGGCCCAGACCAACTATGCCGTGGGTGACAACTACTACGTGCAGATATTCGACAAGATCAACGCGTCGGGCCGCGATATCCGTCGTGCGGCGGATGGGGCCTTCGACCTCGAGGACGGGCTGGGCCAAATCTCTGATGGTGCCGCCACGCTCGCCCAGGGCGCGGGCACGGCACGGGACGGTGCGAGTGCGCTTGCCGCCGGCGTGGGCTCCGCCCAGGCCGGCTCCCAGAGGATAACGACCAACTTGAACACCGCCGCCCAAGGCGCCCGTGCCCTTGCGGACGGTACGGATGCCGCGGCCGCCGGCGCGCAGACGCTTGCCAGCGGCACTGCAGCGGCAGCGAATGGCGCCACCCAGCTCTCCGGTGGCATGACCACGCTCATGGACGGCCTGGGTCGCGAATTTCAGGGCTCCAAGGAGCTTGCGAGCAAGCTGAGCCTGCTGCAGAGACAGGGCACCGGACAGGTGGCTCAGGGCGCCCAGGCGCTGCAGGCGCAGCTCATGGCCCAGCGCGACACCATCTCCAAGCTTGGGCCCGGTGCCCAGCAGGTGTCTGATGGCGTGAGCGAGCTCTCGGACACCCTCGGTGGCCTCCAGGATCAGGTCAGCAGCCTCGACAGTACCACCACCGACCTGCAGCATCAGATGGGGGAGCTCGAGGAGGGGCCGGGGAAGTCCCTCACGCAATCGGGGAAGTCCCTCCAGAGCCATGCGCAGGCGGCCCACGACGATGCCGCCGCGCTCACCAAGGGCATGGCTGGTGCCTCGAGCGACCTGAGCAGCGCGGGCACGCAGGCCGGAGATGCCGCGAAGTCCGCCGGCGCGGCCGCCCAGGCCCTGTCGCAGATCTCACCTCAGCAGAGCAAGGACGGCACGAACACCTACACCATCACCGCCACGGAGTATCAGGCGCTCCAGAGTGCCCAGAAGAGTGCCGCCAGCGCGTCGGACAGTGCAAAGAGGTCCGCGGCGTCCGTGCGGTCCGCGGGGGACAAGATGAAGGCGTTGAGCTCATCCTCCCTGAGCCAAGATCTCGAAAGCCTCAAGAAGGACCTCGAAGGCATCCAGCAGAGCTCCACGTCGCTGGTTGACGGTGCGAGCAAGCTGCTCAAAAGCTCGAAGCAGGCCATTTCCGGTGCACAGAAGCTCGTCAGTGGCCTTTCGGACAAGAAGGACGACCTCAAGAAGCTGACCGATGGCGCACAGGAGGTGGCCAAGGGTGCCACCACGGTGACCCAGCAGCTTACCCAGGCCACCGACGGCACGGGCGCACCCACCATCTACGGTGGCATCGTACGTCTCTCGCAGGGGGCCACGCAGGTGGACAACAACATGAGGGCCGCCGTGGGTGGGGCGGAGGAGCTCTCGATGGGCGCGCGCCAGCTCTCCGATGGCGCGCAGTCCGCGAAAGGGGGCGCGACCACCCTCGCCGAGGCATTGGGCCTGCTGAACAGGGGCTCGAACACGCTCGCCGCGGGCCTGGGCTCCGCTCGCCCGGGCGCCCACACCCTCGCCGACGGCCTTGGCCTGCTGTCCCGGGGCTCCGCCACGCTCACGAGTGGGCTGGGCACGGCGGCGGATGGCGCTACCTCTCTCGCGAAGGGTGCCGCGGCACTCTCCGATGGCGCAACCACGCTCGCAGGGGCGACCGACACGGCATATGACGGATCCAAGACCCTTGCCGACGGCCTGGAGAGTGGTGCGGCCACGGTGGCCGACCAGACGGCCCACGCTGACGAGCGGGCCAGCATGATGAGCCAGCCGGTGGCCCTTGCCACCGACAACTACACCACGGTCGCCAACTACGGCACGGGCTTCGCCCCCTACTTCATTGCCTTGGGGCTCTGGGTCGGCGCCCTCGTGATGACGTTCATCCTGAAGCCGCTCAATCGCAGGCTCATCTGCTCGGGCGCCAACCCCGTCGTCGCCGCGTTCTCGGGCCTCGTGCCCTGGCTCATCGTGGGCATCATCCAATCCATCATCCTCGGCCTCGTCGTTCAGTTCCCGCTCCAGCTTGACATCATCCACGTCGCCGCCTTCTACCTGCTCATCATCCTTGCGAGCGCCGTGTTCTGCGCGATGATTCAGATGATCACGGCCGTTCTGGGCTTCCCCGGAAAGTTCGTCGCCGTCATCCTGCTCATGCTGCAGCTTACGAGCGCGGCAGGAACGTTCCCCATCCAGACGGAGCCCTCCGTCTTCCAGGCGATCAGTCCCTACATGCCCATGACATACGTCGTTCACGCGCTCAGAATCGCTACTCGCGGCATTGACCTCTCCCTTGTGACGGGGGATGTGGCTATCCTGTTACTGTTTGGTGGCATATCGTTCCTCATCACCTGCCTTGCGGCGCGCCGTCGCCGTCTCGTGACCATGAACGACCTGCACCCGCTGGTTGATCTGTAGGACGACGAGGCTACGCGAGGGGGTTGCGGTATGAGTTCCCTGTCACAGAACCTCCTCTTGGACGCCACCGGTGGCACCCTGCTCGATGGGGTGCACGACGTCCGAGAGGCCACGCACCAGGCAATCGAGAGGCACATCGAGAGCATCGGCAAGCACCATAGCCCGCGCTTTTCGTCAAAGACCAAGAAGAGCGCCGCCACGCGCGAGCGCATCATCAAGGCCGCCTCGAAGCTGATCATGCGGCGGGTGGGCACCAACTTCCAGATGAGCGAGATCTCCGAGATGTGCCACATGTCCAAGGGTGCCCTGTACTATTACTTCCGCAACAGGGATGACCTCGTGGAGGCCGTGTTCTCGCAGGCGCTCGAGGACTTCTCGCAGCGTCTGCGCGAGGTGGGGGATGGTGCAGAGAGTGCGTGCGATGCCCTCTGCGACATGTGCGATGCGTTCGAGCAGTCCCTCATCGGGGAGGGCACGCTCGTGCTCGCGGTCATCCGCGAGCTGCTGCAGGCGCGTGACAACATGCTGCCTCAGATCGAGGAGCGCTTCGGGGGCCTGACGTCCATCATCTGCGACCAGGTCGAGCGCGGCAAGCGCGAGGGTCTCATCAGCGAGAGCGTGGACAGCGAGCTTGCTGCCAGCATGCTCTGCGGATGCATGAGCTTCGCGACCATCAGTGCCTCGTTGCGGGAGGGCCGTGCTGCGGGCTCCGAGAGCCTGGGAACGACGCTCTTTCGGCAGCTCATGGAAGGCATCGGCGTCAGATAGGCAGCCCTGTCCTGGGCGGCGCGTGCGACTTCCTGCCTTTGACCAAGGTTCGAAATTCTTGCTCCTGCCTATTTACAAGGACAGGCAGGTTGCCGTAGGCTTAGCCCTGCTCGTCGAGAGGCGCATGCCCTGGTGCAGCGCATAGAGCCGAGGGACCGAGCCCGTTGACGCTCCGGCAACCAGCATCCGCATGGTGCCACATCTCGGCAGCGCACGGGCGTGCGCTGGAAGACGGGGGAGCGGTGCCAGTGACACGGTATCCCCTCATATAGGTGGGGCTCTGCCCCCAAGAGGCGCGTCGCGCCGGAAGGGAACGTTCATGGCACACCAGAACTACCTCTTTACCTCGGAATCCGTTACCGAGGGCCATCCCGACAAGATCTGCGACCAGATATCGGATGCCGTGCTCGATGCCATCCTCGAGAAGGAGGCGCGGCTGGAGAAGAGGGGGTACGTCTCCCCCACGGGCATTCCCGCTCGCCTCGATGACGTGCGCTGCGCCGTGGAGACCTTCACGACCACGGGCACCATCGCCGTGATGGGCGAGGTGCGTACCCAGGCCTACGTGGACGTGCAGCAGGTCGTCCGCGAGACGCTGCGCCGCATTGGCTACGACCGCGCCAAGTACGGCTTCGACTGCGACACCTGCGGCGTCATCAACATGATCCACGAGCAGTCTCCCGACATCGCGCAGGGCGTGGATGGCACGTTCGCGCGTGCGGACGACGAGGACGCCATCGACAGGATCGGTGCCGGGGATCAGGGGATGATGTTCGGCTATGCCACCGACGAGACCGACGTGCTCATGCCCATGCCCATCTACCTCGCGCAGCGCCTGGCCCAGCGCCTGGCCGAGGTGCGCAAGAACGGCTCGCTCTCCTACCTGCGCCCCGACGGCAAGACCCAGGTGACGGTGCGCTACGAGCACGACCGTCCCAAGGAGGTCATGGCCATCGTGGTCTCCACGCAGCATGCCGCCGATGTGGAGCTGGGCCAGATCCGCGAGGACATCATCGCGCATGTCATCCGGCCCATCTTGGATGGGGTCGGCATCGCCTGGGAGGACGCCGCCATCTACGTGAACCCCACCGGGCGCTTCGTCGTCGGCGGTCCCATGGGTGACACCGGTCTCACCGGCCGCAAGATCGTCGTCGACACCTACGGTGGCATGGGCCGTCACGGCGGCGGTGCCTTCTCGGGCAAGGATCCCACCAAGGTCGACCGCTCCGCCGCCTATGCGGCCCGTTGGGTTGCCAAGAACATCGTCGCCGCAGGCCTTGCCCGCAAGTGCGAGGTGGAGCTCGCCTATGCCATCGGCATCAGCCAGCCGCTCTCCATCATGGTGGACAGCCTCGGCACCGCGACGGTCGATGACTCCGTGCTCGACAGAGCCGTGAGCGAGGTCTTCGACCTGCGTCCCGGCGCCATCATCCGCGACCTCAGGCTGTGCCGCCCCATCTATGGGAAGACGGCTGCCTATGGCCACTTCGGCCGCACCGATCCCGACTTCACCTGGGAGGCCGTCAACCGAACGGACGAGCTCAAGGCTGCGGTGGCCGCGCTCTCGTAGCATGGCTCGTGGCATGCGGGGTGCTTGGCGCGCGGGTTCCGCCATGCACCCACGGCATGAACGGCATCCCGTGGGACGGGACGTGGGTCGTTGCGCCTTCCTCAGGGTGCATGGAGAACCAGGGGGTCGCCCGTGCAGGCGAGCGAGCCGTCGGCAACGGTGACGATGCCGCCGTCGATGAGGTTGCGGTAGCGTCCGTCGGGCATGTCCACCTCGACCTTGGCCGCCTCCCCCTTGAGCGAGCAGATGCCCACGAGCCGCCCGTCCTCGCTGCGATGATCCACGATCGCCATGTCATGCGCGTCATCCGCGCGATAGCACACCTGGTCCTGTGCGCCCAGGTATCCATGCTTGATGTCCGCGAGGGCACGCATGAGGCCTGACAGATCGCTGCCAGCCGTCCAGTCCACGGGGTCTCGGTCGAAGAGGCTGGGCAGATGCGAGAGGGCACGTTCCTGTCCGGCATAGACGAGGGTCGTTCCCTTGGTCAGGTAGAGCAGGGTCGTGAGGTTGCGGAGCGCGCGTGGGTCAGGAACCCGCGCCGCGATGCGCTCCACATCATGGTTCTCCAGGAAGCGCAGCTTGTCATAGGTACGTGGGTAGGCGTTCTCCTGGAAGTCCAACAGGTCGAGGTAGCAGCTCAGGGGTATCGCCCCCGCAAGGTGGCGCTCGAAGGCCTCCTGCACGTCATAGGCATACTCCATGTCGAAGGCCCCGAAGGCCTCGCCATCCGTGGCGCAGTACCTGCCTGCCCTGCGACAGGCCGAGCCAAACGAGCGGTGCACCGTCTCTGCCAGCCACACGAGTCCCGGATGCACGCGCTCCACGGCCCTGCGGGCGCGCTCCCAGAACGCCATGGGCACGAAGGAGGCAACGTCGCAGCGGAAGCCATCCACCAGCCGCGCCCACTGGCAGAGGGTCTCGATCTGGTAGTCCCAGAGATCCTCATGGGCATAGTCGAGATCGATGACGTCCGACCAGTCCCCCACGCGGTTTGCCGGCCTGCCGTTCGCACGATGATAGAACCACTCCGGATGCGCGGCGAAGAGCACGGAGTCGGGCGAGGTGTGGTTGTAGACCACGTCGATCATGACCTTCATCCCCTGGGCATGGATGGCGCCCACGAGCGCCTCGAAGTCCCCAAGCGTGCCATGTTCCGGGTTGATGGCGCGATAGTCCCTGATGGCATAGGGACTGCCGAGGGAGCCCTTGCGCGCCCGCCTGCCGATGGGATGGATGGGCAGCAGCCAGATGAAGTCGCACCCCAGCGCGCGGATGCGGGGAAGGTCGTCGATGACGGCCGCAAAGGTGCCCTCGGTCGTGTGGTTGCGCACGAAGAGGGAATAGATGACCTGCCTCTGGAGGATGGGGTCGGTGTCACAGGCCATGGGCGTCCGTTTCGTGGGGGTTAGGAACGTAGGTGCCAACAAGCTTACTCCGGCCTTGCCCCAGATGGCCCTCACGAGCGCGTCATCCGCTCCCGTCACTACCGTCTGACGGCGAAATCGTGACGCTCGACGGAGCGAGCGCTCATCCTGGCGTGACACCGAAGTGAACTCCGTAAAATGCGAACTACGGACTGGAAACGTTACCAGTAACGTTTCCAGGAGACGTTGGGGGATGGCCCGTGTTGGCCGCGTCGTCGCGCCATGCGGCTCCATGCCCTATGATAGGGATGTGCCCTATGTGCGTGTCCGCATACGGCCCCACGCATGGCGTCGAGGCGAAAGGGGTGACAGGCATGGTGACCATCAGGGATGTCGCGCAGCAGTGCGGCGTGTCCGTGAGCACGGTGTCACGTGTCATCAACGATCACCCCGACGTGAGCGAGCGGGTGCGCAGGAGGGTGCATGTTGCCATCAACGAACTCAGCTACGTGCCCAACAAGGCCGCCCAGGATCTCGTGCACCCTCAGGGGGATTCCATCGGCGTCGTCGTCCGCGGTGCCGACAACCCCTTCTACGTGCCTATCGTTCGTGCCATCGAGGAGGTGTGCGAGCTCGCCGGCTATACCATGGTCATGTGCCAGCTGTCCGACGACGCCGACGAGGTGGGGCAGGCAGCCGCGCTCGTCAAGTCAAAGCGTCTCAAGGGCGTCATCCTGCTGGGCGGCCACTTCGACTACGACGCGTCGACGGGGGCCGTCATCGGCGTGCCCTTTGCCTGCTGCACCTTCACCAACTGTTTCGGGAGCCTCGACCGCGGCACCTACTCGTCCGTATCCATCGATGACGTGGCGGAGGCCGAGCGCGCCACGCAGCTGCTGCTGGATACGGGTCATCGTACGATAGCCCTGCTGACGCCGGCCACGGACGACCAGTCCATCAGCGAGCTGCGCTACAAGGGCTTCAGGAGCGCCTTGGGGAAGGCCAAGGTCCCACTGGACGAGGGACTCGTGCTCGAGACGGGGAGCTTCTCCATGGCCTCCGCCTACGAGGCGACGGCCGGCCTTGTGGGCCGTCGCCGCGATGTGACGGCCATCTTTGCCATATCCGACGCCATGGCCCTGGCCTCGATGAAGGCCCTGGCCGAGGCTGGGCGCCGCGTTCCCGAAGACGTGTCGCTCGTGGCCATCGATGGCCTCGAGGTCTCGCTCTACAGCGTCCCGACGCTCACCACGCTCGTGCAGCCCACCCAGACGATGGGCGAGCGCGCGGCACAGATCCTCATCGACCAGATCGAGGGACGTGGCCAGGCGCGGCACGTGCGCCTGCCCACCGACCTTCGCACGGGGGGCACCCTCGTGCGCCCCCCTGGCACATCCACGCCCTGATGGCGTGTGTATGCGAGCAGAAAGACATAAGGAACCGTGGAAGGAGAAGGACATGGACATCAGCGCAGGGCGGGTAACGAGGAGGACGTTTCTGGGCGGTGCCGGCTTGGTGGCCGCGGCGGGCCTGGCGGCGTGCGGCAATGGGGGCGGTGGCGGCTCGTCCTCTGACGACTCCAATCGTTCGGGCAACGTGTACTGGCTCAACTTCAAGCCCGAGATGGACGGGGCAATCCAGGACCTGGCGAAGAAGTACATGGACAAGTACCCCAACGTCAAGGTGAAGATCACCACGGCGGCCTCGGGCACCTACGAGCAGACGCTCACCTCCGAGATGGACAAGTCCGACGCTCCGACGCTCTTCGTCATCGGCAACACCGTCGGCGTCAGGGAGTGGGGCGACTACGCGATGGACCTCAAGGACACCGACATCGCCAAGCTGCTGTCCACCGAGGACTACAACCTCAGCGACGATTCCGGCAAGCTCGTCTCCATCCCGTACTGCTACGAGTGCTTCGGCATCGTCGTCAATCCCGACCTCGTCAAGAAGGCCGGACACTCGGTGGACGAGATCAAGGACTTCGCGTCCCTGAAGGCGGTCGTCGAGGACATGCACAAGAAGGCCGCGGCCAACGGCTTCGACGCCTTCGTCGCCACCGACATGGACTCCTCCTCGAGCTGGCGCGTCACCGGCCACCTCACGAACCTCGCCCTGTTCTACGAGGCGCGGGATGACGGTGGCTGGAAGGAGGCTCCGTCCACCATCAAGGGAACCTATCTTCCCAACTACAAGAACCTCTACGACCTTGCCATCAACAACAGCACCGTCGAGCCCAGCTCGCTCGCGACGGGCGGCCACGACCCGCTGACCCAGTTCACCGACGGCAAGGCCGCGTTCTTCTTCACGGGAACCTTCGGCTATGCCGACATCAAGGACAAGGTCCCCAACGCCGTCTGCATCCCGTACTACGGTGGCGTCGAAGGCGAGGAGAAGGCGGCGCTCAACTGCGGCACCGAGAACTGCTGGGCCATCAGTGACAATGCGTCCGACGAGGACAAGAAGGCTACGATGGACTTCATGTGCTGGCTCGTCTCCGACTCCGAGGCCGCACAGACCCTGGTCGATCAGCTTGGCGTCCTGCCCTACAAGGACGCCCCCGAGTCCGCCGACCCCTTCTATGCCCAGGAGCAGACGTACGAGGACAGGGGCAACTACATCATGACCTGGAACTTCAGCTACACGCCCAATGTGGACGAGTTCCGCTCGAACCTGGTCTCCGCCCTCAACGCATACAACGACAGCCCCTCCGACTCCACGTGGGAGGGCGTCAGGACCGCGTTCGTCGATGGCTGGGCCGAGCAGTACAAGAAGGCCCACGGCTAGCCCCCGGCTCCCGTGACCGTCCTGTGTCGTGAGCGATTCGATGGGAGGTTGGGTGCCGGCGGCATCCCAGCCTCCCTCTCTCAAGGGGAAGCGATGCCATGAACATCAAACCACAGCGAGGTACTTCCCAGATGCGTGCGACCAAGCGCTGGAGCTGGCTCTTCATGGGGCCCGTGACCATCGCCTTCGTCATCGGATTCGTCTGGCCCTTCATCCAGGGAATCTACCTCTCGTTCTGCAACTTCAAGACCACGAGCCATGCGACGTTCGTGGGCCTCTCCAACTACGTCGCGGCCTTTGCGGACTCCAGCTTCCAGTACTCGTTCTGGTACACGGCCGCGACGGCCATCATCAGCCTCGTGGTCATCAACGTGATCGCCTTCGCGGTGGCCTACACCCTCACCCAGAACATCAAGGGGTCCAACCTTTTCCGCACGGTCTTCTTCATGCCCAACCTCATCGGTGGCATCGTGCTGGGCTACATCTGGTCGATGATCTTCGATGGCATCCTGCAGGCCTATGGCACGTCGATCCTGCTGGACACGACCTATGGCTTCTGGGGACTCATCATCCTCATGTGCTGGCAGCAGATCGGCTACATGATGATCATCTACATCGCCGGGCTCCAGGCGGTGCCCGAGAACATGATCGAGGCCGCCAAGATCGATGGCGCCACCAAGATGCAGACGCTCTTCAAGGTCATCATTCCCAACGTGATGCCTTCGATCACCATCTGCACCTTCCTGTCGCTCACCAACGGCTTCAAGCTCTTTGACCAGAACCTCGCGCTCACGGGTGGCCAGCCCTTCAGGTCGACCGAGATGCTGGCCCTCAACATCTACAACACGTTCTACACCTCGGGCGCGACGACCCGTGGCGTGGCCCAGGCGAAGGCCGTCGCCTTCTTCGTCCTGGTGGCTGCCATGGGCCTGGCGCAGCTCGCCTACACCCGCAAGAGGGAGGTGCAGCAGTAATGGCTACCACGTCCTCGACGGCCGTGGGGGGCGAACGGCGCACGCAGACCATCCTGTCGGTGATCCTTGCCGTCGTATGCGTCATCTGGGTGCTGCCCGTCGTCTCCGTCATCATCAACTCGTTCAAGCTCAACACCTACGTCAAGACCGACACCTTTGCACTGCCCACGGAGGAGAGCTTCGCGGGCCTCTCCAACTTTGTCAATGGCATGACCTTTGGCAACTATCCCTTCCTGATGTGCATCTTCTACAGCGCGCTCATCACCATCGTGTCCACCTTCCTCATCCTGCTCTTCTGCTCGATGGCCGCCTGGTACGTCGCGCGCGTCAACTCCAAGTTCTGCAAGGTCATCTACTACCTGTGCATCTTCTCGATGGTCGTGCCGTTCCAGATGGTCATGTTCACGCTCTCCAAGACCGCGGACACCCTGAAGCTCAACACCCCCTACACCATTCCCATCGTCTACCTCGGCTTTGGTGCGGGCCTGGCCATCTTCATGTTCGTCGGCGCCATGAAGACCATCCCCATCGAGATCGAGGAGGCGGCCGCCATCGATGGGTGTGGGCCTCTGCGCACGTTCTTCTCCGTGGTGCTGCCCATACTCAGGCCAACGCTCATCTCCGTGGGCATCCTGGAGATCATGTGGGTGTGGAACGACTATCTCCTGCCCTACCTGGTGCTCGACATCAATACGTACCGGACCATCCCCATCCACATCCAGTATCTCAAGGGCAGCTATGGCACGGTCGACCTCGGCGCCACGATGGCCCTCGTCCTTCTGGCAATCGTCCCGGTCATCGTCTTCTACCTGTGTGCCCAGAAGTACATCATCAAGGGCGTCGCGGCCGGCGCCGTGAAGGGATAGGCCATGGGACGCTCGTGTGGTGTCATTGCGGCCATCTCGTCGCTGCCATCGCCGTACGGCATCGGCACGATCGGTGCGGCGGCCCGCTCGTTCGTGAACTTTCTCGCGCAGGCGGGACAGTCGTGGTGGCAGGTGCTGCCGGTTGGCCCCACCAGCTATGGCGACTCGCCCTACCAGAGCCCCTCCAGCTTTGCGGGCAACCCCTACCTCATCGACCTTGACCAGCTCATCGAGGAGGGCCTGCTCGATAAGGAGGAGGTCACGGCCATCGGGTGGGGGAGCGACCCCGAGCGCGTGGACTATGGCGTGCTCTTTCGGGAGCGCCTCCCGCTTCTGCGCAGGGCCTATCGGCGCGGATGGAGGCGCGACCAGACCGAGGTGGCCGCCTTTGCCCAGGAGCACGCCTCCTGGCTTGATGACTACGCGCTCTTCATGGCACTCAAGCAGCACTTCGGCATGACCGCCTGGACGCAGTGGCCCGACGAGGGGGCGCGCCTGCGCACCTCCGAGGCGCTCACGCGCTATCGCGTGGAGCTGGCGGACGACATACGGTGCCATACCTACCTGCAGTACCTGTTCTTCAAACAGTGGGACGCCCTGCGTGCCCATGCCCATGGGCGGGGGGTGCGCATCATCGGTGACATGCCCATCTATGTGGCGCTCGACTCGGCGGACGCCTGGGCGGGCCCCCAGTGGTTTCAGCTGGACGAGGACAACCTGCCGACGCGGGTGGCGGGAGTGCCCCCCGACTACTTCAATGCGGATGGGCAGCTGTGGGGTAACCCGCTCTACGACTACGATGCCATGCGCTCCGATGGCTTCGGCTGGTGGGTGCGCAGGATGGGTGGCATAGCCTCGCTCTATGACATGGTGCGCCTCGACCACTTCCGCGGATTCGAGAGCTACTGGTCTGTCCCTGCCGGCGAGCGGACGGCCAAGCATGGCAGATGGGTCAAGGGTCCCGGCATGGAGCTCGTGGGGGCGCTGCTCGGCAGCTTCCCGCAGCTGTCATTCATCGCCGAGGACCTGGGCTATGTGACCCCCGAGGTCGCGCGCCTGCTCGAGGACTCGGGACTACCCGGCATGAAGGTGCTTGAGCTGGCCTTTGATTCCCGCGAGGCCACGAGCTACCTTCCGCACCTCTATGACCGGCATTGCGTGTGCTACACCGGCACGCACGATAACGCGCCCATCATGGGATGGCGCGATGAGGCGGCCCCAGCCGATGTCCAGACGGCCATAGACTACCTGGGCCTCAATAGTGATGAGGGCTTCAACTGGGGCGTCATACGTGGCGGCATGGCGAGCGTCGCGGATCTCTTCATGGCACAGATACAGGACTACCTGGGACTCGGCAGCGCGTCACGCATGAACACGCCGGGGTACGTGGGTGGAAACTGGCAATGGCGCCTCACGGAGGGGCAACTCACGGACCAGCTGGCCATGCGCATGGCCAAGATGGTCCGACTGTACGGACGAAAGGAAGGAAGCTCATGGCAGAGGTAAACCTGAAGCATATCAGGAAGGTCTATCCCACGACCGAGAGACAGCGTCGCCATAGAAAGGGGGAGGCCGAGCGCAAGAGCAACCTGAAGGTGACCGACGAGGGCGTCGTTGCGGTGGACGACTTCAACCTCGATGTGGCCGATCGTGAGTTTGTGGTGCTCGTGGGACCATCGGGATGTGGCAAGTCGACGACGCTGCGCATGGTTGCCGGTCTCGAGGAGATCTCGGGGGGCGACCTGTGCATCGACGGCAAGCGCATGAACGATGTGGCTCCCAAGGATCGCGACATCGCCATGGTCTTCCAAAGCTATGCGCTCTATCCGCACATGACGGTCTACGATAACCTGGCCTTTCCCCTCAAGCTGCGCAAGACGCCCGCTGACGAGGCTGACGGGAAGGTGCGCGAGGCGGCACAGATCCTGGGCATCACCGAGTATCTCGACCGTAAGCCCAAGGCGCTTTCGGGTGGTCAGCGCCAGCGCGTGGCCATCGGCCGCGCCATCGTGCGCAACCCCAAGGTGCTCCTCATGGACGAGCCCCTCTCGAACCTGGATGCCAAGCTGCGCAACCAGATGCGTGCCGAGATCATCAAACTGCGCCAGCGCATCGACACGACGTTCATGTACGTCACGCACGACCAGACCGAAGCCATGACCCTCGGCGATCGCATCGTGGTCATGAAGGATGGCGTGGTGCAGCAGGTGGGCACCCCGCAGGAGGTCTTCGACCATCCTGCCAACCTCTTCGTGGCCGGCTTCATCGGCGTCCCACAGATGAACTTCTTCGACGCCCGCCTCATGCGCACAGGCAAGGAGTACCACCTGGAGACGGGCTCCCTTTCCATCGCGCTCTCTGCGGAGACGAGCGCCAAGCTCGCCCAGATGCAGGACGTCTCCGATGCGACGAGCGTGGTGGCGGGCGTGCGCCCCGAGCAGCTCCTGCTCGCTGACGTCGGCGTGCCCGATGCCATGAGCGGCACCGTTGAGGTGACGGAACTCATGGGCTCTACCGTCCATGTGCACGTGAGCACGGACGATGGTCAGTTCGTGCTCATCGTTCCCTCGGTTGACCTGGGTGGTAGGAGCTATGACCCAGGTGACGCGATCGGCTTCACGTTTGCCCCCAACGCGCTGCACCTGTTTGACAAGGGCTCAGGCGCAAGCCTGCTGTCCTCATAGCGGGATGTGGCATCCGCGTCCGCCCCAGCATGCACTACTATCATCATAGGACGTGAGAGCGATGTGCCGTCTGCCGCCCATCCTGCCCAGCGGGGTGGGCGGTGGCGAAGGGGGAGGGCATCATGGGAAATCCACTGAGCTCAGACTTGAATGCGCTTCGGCAGGCCATGGAGCGCCTTGCCACGCCGGGGCACTATGCCCAATCCTTCCACCTGGTTCCGCCTGTGGGCTGGCTCAATGACCCCAATGGCCTCTGCCAGATGGGAGACACCTACCATGCCTACTTCCAGTACTCGCCCTTCAATCCCGAGGGTGGCGTCAAGATGTGGGGCCACAGCACGAGCAAGGACCTCGTGCGCTGGTCCTATGAGGGCACGGCCATCTACCCTGACCAGCCCTTTGACGTCTCCGGTGTGTACTCGGGCTGCGCCTATGTCGAGAACGACCTGATGCACATCTTCTATACGGGCAACGTAAAGCGCGAGGACGAGGATCACTACGACTACGTGACCAGCGGGCGTGAGGCCAACACCATCTATGTGACGAGTCGCGACGGTCGTACCTTTGGGCCCAAGCGCCTCATCATGACCAACGCGGACTATCCCGCGGATGACACCGAGCACGTGCGCGATCCCAAGGTATGGCGCCAGGATGGAACGTACCTCATGGTCCAAGGGGCTCGACGCACGGACGACAAGGGCGAGGTGCTGGTGTTTCGCTCCGACGACCTCAGGCACTGGAGCCTTGCCAACCGCGTGAGCACGGAGTATCCCTTTGGCTACATGTGGGAGTGCCCCGACTACTTCGAGCTTGCCGATGATGGCGACCTCACCGCAAGCGAGCATGTCAAGGTGCTGAGCATCTCGCCACAGGGGCTCAGGGGCAGCGACTGGGAGCATCGCAACGTATATCAGAGCGGCTACTTCGTGATGCGCGGCGACCTTCTGGGCGAGAACTACCTGTCGCCCTTCGCCCTGTGGGACGCGGGATTTGACTTCTATGCGCCCCAGACCTTCCAAGCCTCCGACGGCCGCAGGATCCTCATCGGCTGGATGGGCATGCCCGACACCAAGGAGTACACCAACCTCACCCTGCGGGATGGCTGGCAGCACTGCTTCACCATCGCGCGCGAGGTGACGGCCTTCGATGGACGCGTCCTGCAGAGGCCGGTCAGCGAGCTGGACGCCCTGCGCACCAACGAGCGCAGCGCAAAGGAAGAGCTCGATGTTGACGGATGCAAGGAGTTCGACCTCACCGTCGAGGGCCTCACCGGCAGGATCGATGTCATGCGCGCCCATGTGGGACGGGAGCTCATGCTCAGCTGGGGCAGCGGGATCTTCGAGATGCGCTTCCTCGACGAGTCGATGGAATCCGTGGGCGCGGGCCGCAAGGTGCGCTTCGAGCGTCTGGACGAGCTGCGCAACGTTCGCATCGTCGGTGACGTCTCCTCGGTGGAGGTCTTCGTGAACGATGGCGAGCTCACGTTCTCCACGCGCTACTACCCAACTGCATACGGCGTCGACGTGGAGGCGCCCGGCACGCGCATCACGCTCTGGGACCTGCTGGCATGACGGAGGCTGGCCGTACGCCGGATGCGCCCGCGCGCTTCGCTGCGGTCGTCCCCGACGTTCCCACGCGCGCCCTCGACGGCACCTATGACTACGTCATCCCGCCCGAGCTCTCGGGCGAGGTGACGGTGGGCGTCACCGTGCTCGTGTCGTTTGGCCATCGTGATGTGGTGGGCTACGTGCTGGACGTGGGCCCTGTGCCCGAGCCGGGGGTCGACGTCTCCCGATTGCTCCCCATCGAGCGCGTGCTGGCGGAGCCTGCCTTTGACGAGGGCGCCGCCCACGTCATCCGCTGGATGGCCCGCGAGTATGCCTGTACGCTGCCCGAGGCCGTGAGGCCCTTCCTTGCGCCAGGACAGACGATGCGTGTGGAGCGTGCGGACGAGGGGGGCTGGACGCTCGTGTGCGAGCGTTCCGGTCCCGTGGACGAGCATTGGGTCTTTCGCGTGCCCGCGGCGGAGGGCTTCGAGCCCCGCAAGAATGCGAGTCGCCAGCGCCAGGTGCTCGAGGTGCTGACGCACGGTCCCATTCGCATGGCGGAGCTCTCGGCTACCATGCCTGGGGCCGGGGCCGCCGTCTCAGCGCTGGAAGGGCACGGCGTGGTGGCGGTAGAGTCGCGCCGACGCGTGCGCGGGGGCGCGGGCACCTCGCTCTCGTCCGCCCAGGCCGCGCGACCCCAGGAGCTCACCGTGGGCCAACGGGAGGCGCTCGCCGCCATTGATGAGGCGCGTGGGGCCGCCTCCGGTGACGTGGTGCTCGTGGATGGCGTGACGGGGTCGGGCAAGACCGAGGTCTACCTCGGTGCCATCGAGCATGCGCGCGCTGCAGGCACGAACGCCATCGTGCTCGTGCCGGAGATCTCCCTCACGGCACAGACGGTGGGACGCTTCCGCTCGCGCTTTGGCGGTGACGTGGCCATCCTGCACTCGCGCCTTTCCGTCGGTGAACGCTTCGACCAGTGGGATCTCGTGCGCCGTGGCGAGGTGCATGTGGTGGTGGGAGCGCGTTCGGCGCTGTTCGCGCCGTTCTCGCGGGTGGGGCTCATCGTGATCGACGAGGAGCACGAGGCCTCCTACAAGCAGGACTCCGCGCCGCGTTACCATGCGCGCGAGGTGGCCTGCCGGCTTGCGCGGGAGCGCGGCTGTGCGCTCGTGCTGGGCTCTGCGACTCCCTCGCTGGAGAGCCTTGCCCGCTGTGAGGAAGGGCGTGCGCTCGGCGTGCGCTGGACGCGGGTCTCCATGTCGGAGCGTCCGGGACGCGCAGCCCTTCCCACGGTGCGTGTCGTGGACATGACGCGACAGTTTGCCCAAGGGAGCCGCTCGATCTTCTCTGCGCCTCTCGTCGATGCCCTGTTGAGAGTCAGGGACGAACACCGTAAGGCAGTGCTTCTGCTCAACCGGCGTGGCTTTGCGAACTTCCTCATGTGCCGCGAGTGTGGTGCGGTGCCCGAGTGTCCCCACTGCTCGTGTGCCCTCACCTACCACGAGCGCGGCCACATGTTGGTATGCCACAGCTGTGGACGCAACTGGCCCGTGAGGGCCTACCCCGACCCGTCCACGCGCTGTCCCAACTGTGGGAGCCGCTACCTGGGCGCCTTTGGCGTAGGCACGCAGCGTGTGGAGGACGAGCTGAGGATGCTGCTGGGTGAGGACGTCGAGGTCATCCGCATGGATGCGGATACCACCAAAGGCAAGGGTGCCCACCAGCGCCTGCTCGAGCAGTTTGACGCCGCTCGGTGCGCAGTGCTCGTGGGCACGCAGATGATTGCCAAGGGACTCGACTTTCCCGAGGTCACGCTCGTGGGCATCGTGAATGCCGATACCACGCTCAAGCTTCCCGACTTTCGTGCGGCAGAGCGCACCTATGACCTGCTGGAGCAGGTCGCAGGCCGTGCCGGACGCGGAGACGTGTCTGGTGAGGTCGTCATTCAGACCTACTGGGCCTCGCATCCGGCCATCCAGGCCGTGCTGCTCCATGACCGTTCCGTGTTCCTCGCCTCCGAGCTGGCGGATCGCCAGGAGGGTGGCTACCCGCCGTTCTCCCGGCTCTCCAATGTGACCTTCTGGGGCATCGATGTCCAGGCAGTGCGACAGGTGGGTGACGAGCTGGCACGGGCCGTGCGCGCGCGCATCGGCGAGGAGCCTGGTTGGGAGGTGCTGGGCCCCACCGACTGTCTCAAGGGACGCGTGAAGGATCGCGTGCGACGTCACCTCATGGTGAAGTCGCCGCTTGGCAGCGGCCCCGGTGAGCTGCTCATGGCGTGCGTGCGCACCCTCAGGGTGCCGCGGGGCGTGAGCATGGCGATCGACGTGGATGCCTACGACACGATGTAGCGCTGCGTGGGCGATGAGCGCAGCCCACGTGACGGTCTGGGTGGCGCATCTGGAATGAAGACTCGCACACCGAGGCATTCTGCCACGGGCGGACACTCCGTTGCATGAGGTTTCGCATGTCCGGCGGGCAAATGACAAGGATTGTGTCACCCCACCGCAAACATGGCGTTGTGCGGCACGTCAGCGCACGGGATCTCATTCCGCATTGGCCTGCCGCAGGGTGTCGAAGCCCTCCGCACGTGCAGCCTGGCATGCCCTTCCATGAATCGTCGTCTTGCGATGCGGTGGAAGGATCCCGCCCTTGTTGGGTAGTATGGGAAAGGTTGTCCAAGCCATGGCGTGACGGCGTGCCCATCTCGCCTGAAAGGAACTTTCCATGTCTGGAATGAAGGATATCGTCTGTGCGCCGGATGATCGGCTCATGACCGAGTGCGCTCCCATCGAGAGGGTGGATGGCAGTGTGAAGGCCCTGGCTAAGCGCATGCTCAAGGACATGTATGCCTCCGACGGCTGCGGCCTTGCCGCACCGCAGGTGGGTGCACTGGTGCAGCTGGTGGTCATCGACGTGGACCATGCTGATGGCGAGGGTTCCAAGAACCCCTATGTGCTCGTCAATCCCAAGGTGGTCGTGGCGGATGGTCCCGAACGCACCACGAGTGAGGGCTGTCTGTCGTTCCCCGGCATCAGTGTGGAGGTGAGCCGTCCCAGCCACGTGGTGGTGGAGGCGCGCAACCTCGATGGCGACCTCATGCGCTATGAGGCCCAGGACAACCTCCTTGCCGTGTGCCTGCAGCATGAGATCGACCACCTGCATGGCATCACGATGGTCGACCATCTGTCTCCCGCCAAGCGCATCGCCGCCCTGCGTGACTATCAGGAGGCGGTCGCTGCAGGCGCGCTTCCAGGCGAGACGTCGACAGAATAGGGGGGAACGTCATGCGCATCGTCTTCATGGGAACTCCCGACTTCGCCGTGCCATCCCTGCGCGAGCTCGCGTGCACCAACGAGGTCACCCTGGTGCTGACCAGGCCGGATGCCGTGCGAGGACGCGGTAGGAAGCTCGTGGCCTCCCCCGTCAAGGCGGCGGCGCTCGAACTTGGCCTTCCCGTGGTGGAGACCAAGCGCATCACGTCAGAGCTGCTCGCCCGGATCCGCGCCGCCCAGCCCGATGCCCTTGCCGTTGCGGCCTTCGGTTGCATCCTGCCGGACGAGCTGCTCGACATGGCCCCCCTGGGCTGTGTGAATGTGCACGGGTCACTCCTGCCGCGCTGGCGTGGCGCCGCGCCCATCCTGCGTGCCGTGCTGGCGGGGGATGAGCGGGTGGGCGTCTCCATCATGCGCATCGTCCACGAGTTGGACGCCGGCGCGTATTGCCGTCAGGCGTCCGTTGCGCTCACGGATCAGACGTGCCCCCAGCTCATGGACGAACTGGCGCGGCTGGGAGCCCATGAGCTGGCGGGCGCACTCGGCGAGATCGCGGCAGGCACCGCCGTGTGGGTGGAGCAGGATCCCCTGCGGGTTACCTATGCGCCCAAGATCGAGAAGGTGGAGATGCACCTGGATCCCGCGGCACGCGCATGGGAGAATCGTCGGCGCGTCCAGGCATCGCTTGACGAGGCCCCGGCGCGTCTTTCGGTTGGCGGCAGGGGACTGCGCGCACTCGATGCGCGTGTCGCGGACGCGTCCGTTGCCGAGGGCCGTGTGCTCGTGCGCGGGGGGCATGTGTACCTGGGCTGCGTGGACGGTGCGTTGGAGCTCACGCGCGTGAAGCCCGACGGCAAGCGCGAGATGGCCGCCTCCGCCTGGGCATCCGGTCTGAGGGGCGCCATGTCCTGGGATACCCTCTAGCATGGCCGGCACGGGCAGGGCGGCAGGCCCGCACAGGGAGGGTGGCGCGAGGACGGGTGCTCGATGCGCCTCGCGGGTCGCCCTCGGGCTCCTGACAGAGCAGCGGCGCCATGCGGCGCGTATGTGCGATCTGCTGTGTGCGTCCCCTTCCCTGGGGACGGAGGCATTTCCTCGCAAGCGCTGCCGGCAGGGGCTTCGAGAGGGCGCCCCTGCCCCGTCTCGACACCGTGGTGGACGAGGACGCCGCCTCCACCGAAGGCTCGCTCTGCCTTGCCCAGCGGCGTGGAGGCCCCGACGCGCACTACCTTTCCCTGCTCGTGCGCACAGCCTAGCCCCGAGCCCCTGTAACGTCGGGTATCCGTACCGTGCCGCACGACTGTCCGCGCTACTCCACCCTGGGTAACGGTTCCCTCAGCAACTCCCTGATGGCGTTGATGCATGCGTCGTCGCGGTAGTAGGGGCGCGTCAGGTCCTGGAAGGCGTAGACGTTGAAGGAGGGGGCGCCCGTTCCCACGATGGGTGTCATGGTCACCTCGTGGTCGTTGTCGCCCAGCGAGACGGTGGACATGAAGCCGATGCCCACTTCGGCGGCGACAAGTGCCTTGAGCAGCGGCAGCTGGTCTATCTCGGCGACGATTCTGATGTCGCGCCCATACGCGTCGAAGAGGCGTTCGAGCGTCGTGCGCTGGAGGTAGTCACTGGTGAAGGTGACCAGGGGAAACTGGGGCAACCACTCGAGGGCCGCGGGCTCTATCGGCCTGCCGGTGAGGAATGGGTGTCCCGCTGGCGTCACGAATCAGAAGGGAAACGAACCCACCTTGCGGGCCCTGACGTTGGGAATCGTGGGAAACGAGCCGGTGCAGGCCACGACGCCGGCATCGAGCGCGTGACGCGAGATCTCGTGCAGCGTGCGGGAGGAGCCAAGGGACTGCACGACGAACTTGTTCTTGTGGTAGGTCCTCTGCAGCGTGACGATGGCACCCTTGTAGAAGCGAGACAGGAGAATGGGCGGTATGCCTAGATAGATGGTGCGACGCCCCTCCAGGTCATCGATCGTTCTGCGGGCCTTGCGGAGCTCCTCCACGATCCTCTCCGCATGCGCCTCGAAGATGTGGCCCGACCTTGTCAGCCTGATGCCGCCTGTCCCAAACGACTGCCGTTCGAAGAGCACGGTGCCCAGCGTCCGCTCCAGGCGCTTGACGGCGTGCGAGATGGTCGGTTGAGAGATACCAAAGGCCCGTGCCGCCTCGGTGAAGCTCCCCGTGCGCACTGCCTCCAAGAAGATCTCGATGTCGTGCAGGTTGTCGATTTCCGGCATGGCTTCTCACCAGCTCCCTGCCTGCATGGCCCAACGGTAGACCCTCGTCACTTAATGAGTGTTCATGAATCGGGGGGATGCACCGCACGTTCGCCCATCGGTCATCATGTCGTGCCGCCCATGGTCGCGAGATGCCCTGCGGGTCGTCCGTGATGCCTCGAGAGGCATGCCGTCACGCTTCCACGTGGCGGCATGGGGCATAGGACGGGTGACGTGGGTGGCTCGAGGCTGTCCGGGGCTAGTATCTTGGGTCCCAGGCGGCGTCAGCAATGGCCTGGTCGACGTCAGCCACCTCGATGCGGTTGAGTCCCTCCTCGATGGACTCGAGTGCGACGGCGCGTGCGACGGTGCGCGTGATCTTGGGAAGCTCGGCCATGGAAGGCAGTATTGCCGCGCCAGGGGTGTCGAGGTCGACCATGTCGGCGAGGGCCGACGCGCCGGCGAGGAGCATGCCGTCGCTCACGATCCTGGACCGGGGAATCAGGGCACCCAGGCAGAGCCCGGGATACATGAGGGCGTTGTTGCCCTGGCCGATGTGGTAGGTCTGCCCACCGTACTCGAAGGATGCCGAGGGCGTGCCCGTCACGACGAGGGCCCTGCCCGCGGTCCAGGTGACGACGTCCTTGGCGGTCGCCTCGGCGAGCTTGGTGGGGTTGGAGATGGGCGCGATGAGGGGACGGTCACACTGCGCCGCCATGTTCTTGCAGACCTGTTCGGTGAAGGCGCCGTGGACCGTGGAGGTTCCGATGAGCGCGGTGGGCGCTATGGCGTCCACGATGGCGGCGAGGTCATGGGTGTCCAGCCCCTGCGGGAACTCGGACGCCCCGTGCGCATAGAGCCGCTGGCCGTCGGTGAGGCCGTCCATGCCCTTGAGGATGAGTCCCTGGCGGTCGACCAGGTAGATGCGGCTGCGGGCCTCCTCGAGGCTCAGGCCACCGAGATGCACGAGCCCATCGACGATCTGGTCGTCGATGCCGATGCCGGCGGTGCCCGCGCCGAAGGTGACGACCTTGGTGTCGGCAAGCTCCCGCGCGGCCACCTTCGTCGCGGCGATGAGCGCGCCGAGCACCGTGACGCCCGTCCCCTGGATGTCGTCGTTGATGGTCAGGATCTTGTCGCGGTACCGCTCGAGGATGGGTGCCGCGCAGGGGCGGCCGAAGTCTTCCCAGTGCATGAGGGCATCGGGGTAGAGCCCGAGGGAGACGTCCACGAACCGCTGGATGAAGTCGTCGTAGCGCCGTCCCCGCACGCGCTCGAACCGGTTGCCCATGTAGCGTGGGTCATCGAGCAGCTCCCTGCGGTTGGTGCCCACGTCCACCATGACGGGCAGGATCTGGGCCGGGTCTATGGAGGCGGCCGCTGTGTAGACGGCGAGCTTCCCCGTCAGAATCTCCGCACCGTTGGCACCCCAGTCGCCGATGCCCAGGATGCCCTCGGCATCGGTGGCGACCACCAGGCGGATGTCGGTGCGCTCCCCTGCGAAGGCCCTCAGGGACCGCTCGATCTCCTCGGGATGGTCGATGGAGATGTAGGCGACCTTCGAGCCGAAGTAGTGGTCGCTGTAGCCCTCGATGGACTGTGCCACCGTGGGCGCATAGACGATGGGCATGTACTCGGTGAGGTGCTTGGACATGCTGTAGAAGAACAGACGGGCGTTGTCGTCGCGGACGCTCATGAGGTACATGCGCCGTGCGAGGTCGGTGGGCTGCGCGAGGAAGCGCTCGTACACCATGGCCTCCTGCTGGTCGATGGTCAGCACGGCCGCGGGCAGAAGCCCCGTGAGGCCAAGCTCCTCACGCTCATCGGGCGTGAAGGCGCATCCCTTGTTGAGCAGCGAATCGTCGAGTACCGCAAAGCCTTGCTTGGTCATGACATGCTCCTATCCCCTAGGTGTTGCAGCCGAGAGCCGAACGTCGTGGTGCTTGGGCAGCGCCCTCCCGTCGGGACGGTTACCAGAGGCCAATGATATGCCACCAGCCGAGACCCACGGTGAGCCATGTCGCAAGCATGACCACGCCGCAGACGGCGCCGATCCTGAAGTACTCGGGGGTGGTGAGGTAGCCTGCGCCAAAGATGAGCGCCGCGGGTCCGGAGGCGTAGTGGGTCATCGCACCCATGAGCGCCGAGGCGGCACCGAGCATGAGGGCGGCCAGCAGGGAAGGGACGCCCGCCGCGATGGCCACGGTCAGGAAGAGCGTGTAGAGGGCGCTGATCTGGGAGAGCTCGGATGCGAACAGGTAGTGGAGCACGAAGTAGAAGATGGTGAGCAGGACGAGAACGACGGGCCACGACATCCCCTCGATGCCGCCTGCCAGAAAGCCACCGATCCAACTGATGACGCCGAGCGTGTTGAGCTGCGATGCCATCCCAATCAGGATGCCGAAGAAGATCAGCGTCTGCCAGGCGGACTTGTTGGCGGCCATGTCCTTCCAGTCGATGACGTGGGTCACGAGCAGGATTGAGACCCCGAGGAACGCGACGGTGACGGCAGCCATGTCGAGCGTGGAGCCCAGGCACCAGAGCACGAGCATAGCCAGGAAGGTCATTCCCATGATGCGCTCCTGGACACTCATCCTGCCCATGCTCCTCTGCTCCTGGATGGCGTTCTGCCGTGCCTCGGGTGTGTCCTTGAGGGTGGGCGGGAAGATCGCGTGCACGACGCGGGGGAGGAGGGCAAGGGCGACGAGGCCGGGGACGATCCCGCCGAGCGCCCAGGTGACCCAGTCCAGCGTGATGCCCTGCTCGGCCGCCAGGCCCATGCAGATGGGGCCGCCGGCCATGGCCGTGAGGAACATCGCGGAGGTCACGGCGTTGACGTTGTTGGCGGTCGCGCACAGATAGGCACCGATGCGCTTGCGCGACGCATCGCCGCCCTCGGGTGTGGAGTCCTGCAGCTTGCCGATGGAGGTGATGATGGGGAAGAGCACACCCCCCAGGCGTGCCGTGTTCGAGGGCATGGCGGGCGAGAGGATGAGGTCGGTGACGGCCAGGCCATAGGCCGTGCCCAGTGACGATCCCCCGAGCTTGGAGAGGAACCAGATCGCGATGCGCCGACCCAGTCCCGTCTTGACGAAGCCCTGGGCGATGAAGTATGCGGCGACGATGAGCCACACCGACCCGCTGCCGAGACCGGAGAAGGCCTCCTTGGTGCTCATCGATCCGGTCGCCATAGCCAGCGCGAGTCCTATGATCGCGACGGCGGACGTGGGCAACGGCTGCAGGATGAGCGCCAGTATCGTCCCGATGAAGATGCCGAGCATGTGCATGCCACGCGGGTCGACCCCAGCGGGAACGGGGAGGAAGAAGAGGATGAGACCAAGGGCGACGCACACGATGCCCTTGATGAGGCCCGTGCGTCCCGTGCCCGTCGACCATCTGCCTGCCGTACCAGTCATATGCACCCCTTTCCGAGGGAGGCGGCTGCCGTGTGCCGCCCGATTGCCTATGACTATCAGCCTGGTCGATCGATCCCACAAATATTGATTCGTTATGCCCCCATAAAGATGCCTGCGACCGTCCTGTGGCTCGGCGCGAGCGGTAGGGTGGGGCAGAGGATTTCCCGTGAAAGGGAACGATGGGCTGGCGAGCGGTCATGTCCGGCGCAACGCCGTCGGGGACTCGGCCCGACGTCCTCGGGCTCCCGGGGATGCGATCGTGGCCGTGCCTTGCCGAGGCTCTGCCGGTGCGGCTGCGCGCAGCCTGTCACTTGCTCTTCTGGTCGGTGTTGTAGAAGCCAGGGCCCGAGAGCACGATGTCGGAGGGCACGATCGTGAGCTCGGCCTCGTTCCCGCAGTCGGGACAGGTCGCCGTGGGATGTATGCCCATGGGCCTCTCGACCTCGAACCGCTTGCCGCACGTCGTGCACCGGTAGTCGTACAGAGCCATCGAACCAGTCTCCCTTGCCTGTCGCATCCGCCTGTTCCGTAGCCACTGTACCCGTTGTGCCTCGTGGGTGGGTGGTCGATGGCGCCCACCATGCTGCTATCATATTCGGCGTCCGAGAGATGACGAGGTCAAGGTGGTACTGCCGTGCGCATAGAGGGTGCGATATTCGATCTGGACGGGACCATCGTCGACTCCATGGACGTGTGGCATGACGTCACCGTCGAACTGCTGCGGCAGGAGGGCGTCCCCGACGAGGAGGCCGTCTTTGACAGGACGGAGCCCGAGCCAGTGGAGATCATGTGCCGTCACTTCCACGACGTGTACGGGGCGCCCGATTCCGCCGAGGTGATGCAGGAGAGGCTGCTCGCCTGCGTGCGCGATGCCTACCGCACCTCCGTACACCTGTATCCGGAGTGCGAGCGCTTCCTGCGGGAGCTCGAGGCGGCGGGCGTGAGGCTCTGCGTCGCATCCGCCACAAGCGTCCCTGAGGTGACGGCCGCCCTTGTGGCCCAGGGCATCGATGACCTCTTTGAGTTCGTCATCAGTGCCGATGAGGTGGGGGTGGGCAAGGAGGAGCCGGACATCTACCTCGAGGCCTGCCGTCGCCTGGGGACGCCCCTGGGAGCGAGTTGGGTCTTTGAGGACTCGCCGGTTGGCCTTGCGTCCGCCCATGCGGCGGGCCTTCCCACGGTCTGCGTCTTCGACGACGGCGGCACCCGCAGCCTGGTGGCATCGTCCGCCCCTGCGGACATCCTCGTGCATGGGTATGGCGAGCTGTCACTGTCGCTGCTCGAGGACTACGAGAGGCCCGCTGCCAGGCCAAGGGGCGTCACGCGTGTGCTGGTGGTGGATGGGTCACCCCAGCCCAGCAGCCCCGAGCTCGTGCGGCGCCTGGCGGGGGAGAGCGACTACGTCATCGCCGTCGATCGCGGCGCGCAGACGCTGCGGGCGGCGGGGGGGACGCCCGATGCGTTCTGTGGCGATGCCGACTCCGTGGCGCCCGAGACGGGTGCGTGGGCGCGGAACGCCGCACGGCGCATCATCGAGTTTCCCAGGGACAAGTACGCGACCGACCTCGCCCTGTCCCTGGACTGCGCACGTCACGAGGCCGCACGACGGGGTACGGCGCTCATGCTCACGCTCACCTGTGCCTCGGGGGGTCGGCCCGACCACGCCCTGGCCGTGCTGGGGCAGCTTGCCTGCCTGGCGCGCGAGAGACATGCGTCCGTGAGGCTTGTGGAGGATGGCTTCGAGTGCCGCGTGCTGCGTGCGGGGGGATGCGACCGCTGGCGGCTGGATGCGACTGCGCGGGGCAGGACGCTCTCTGCCATTGCCCTGGAACCGGACAGCATGCTCTCGGAGCGGGGGCTCAAGTGGGAGCTTGACCAGCGGGAGCTGCCGCCTTTGGGCGATGAGGGCGTCTCGAACGTCGTGACCTCCGCTGCGGCCGAGGTCGTGTGCCACGCGGGCACGTTGGCGGTGTTCCTGCTCGCATAGCGGCATACGGATGCGGGAGAGCCGTGGACGCTCATGGAACCCGCAGGCTCTCCCCCGGTTCGCGTCCCTGCGAGCTGATGAGGTCCGCCAGACCCACCAAAAGGGGAGCCCGAAGGCTCCCCCGATCGAGCTATGGGGGAAGACGCCTACGCCTGCTGGGCGCTGCGGGCGACGGTGCCCTTCTTGAGGCAGCGGGCGCAGACGTTCCTCTTGACGACGCGACCGTTCTCATACACGGTGACGCGCTGGATGTTAGGCTTGAACGTACGGTTGACGGTGCGGTGGGAGTGACTCACGGAACGACCGGCAACGGCGTGCTTGCCGCAGATATCACAGACCTTCGACATGTTACGACCTCCAAAGGGCGACGCGCGGGGCGCCCGCAATTTCCAAAGCTGCGCAACTATAGCACAGCCAGGGGGATCCTCGAATGCGCAACGCGAGTTGGTGTGTTGGTTTTGTAGGTAGGACGGCGGGCGGCGTGGCCTGCGGGGCGTCCGAGAGGGGCAAAGTCGACCTCTTCTCGCCGTGCCCTGCACATTGGTGGGCTATGATACATGGCGTATGTACCGGCTGAGCACGCTGTCAGCCCGGCGAGAGGAGAACTGTATGGCTCAGGACATTCCCGGAAGCCTCAAGGTATCCAACGACGTCATTGCCGATCTCGTGGGGTTCGCCGCCCTTGAATGCTATGGCGTCGTGGGCATGGCGTTGGGGGATCAGGTGGAGGGCGCCTATCGCCTGCTTCCCACCTATCGCCTGCGCAAGGGCATCGACGTCTCCACGCAGGAGGGCAGGGTCGTGGTCGACCTGCATGTCATCGTGGTCTCTGGCGTCAACATAACCTCCGTGGCGGATAACCTCGTGAGCGCGGTGCAGTTTGTGCTTGCACGAATTGCCGAGCTCACGGATGTCGATGTGCGTGTCCATATCGAGGGCATGCGTTCCGTTAGCTAGCCGACGGGCTCTGCAGGGGCACAGAGCGTCCCTTGTCCGAGCAACACCACCCCAAGGAACCGAGGATCTCACCCATCATGATTGCTAACTCCATTCGCGCGTGCTTCCCCGCGGCGGCGCAGGTCGTGGCCGATAAGGCAGACGAGATCAACAAGCTCAACGTCTTTCCCGTGCCCGATGGCGACACGGGCACCAACATGTCACTCACGCTGGGCACCGTGGTGAAGGAGATTCAGTCCCTTCCCGAGGGCGCATCCATGGCCGCTGTGGCCAAGGCCATCACGCATGGGTCGCTCATGGGGGCGCGTGGCAACTCCGGCGTCATCACGAGCCAGATCCTGCGGGGCATCGCCGAGGGGCTCGTAGGCGCAAAGGGTCCCGATGCGACGGCGGCGGACATCGCCGCTGCGCTGCGCACGGGGGTGAAGGTCGCCTTCAAGGCCGTGCGCAAGCCGGTCGAGGGTACCATCCTCACCGTGCTCAAGGATGTCTCCGCCCGTGCCGATCAGATGGAGAAGGCCAAGGCGACGCCCGCCGAGGCGCTCGACGCCATCGTGACGGAGGCCTACGAGTCCGTCGCACGCACGCCCGACCTGCTGCCCGTCCTCAAGGAGAATGGCGTGGTGGACTCCGGCGCCTATGGCCTGGCGGTCTTCATCGAGGCCTTCGTGAACGCCTTCGAGGGCAAGTCCGGCGAGCTCACCGACTTCAAGACCACCGTAGAGGCGGGTGGCGCCAAGGCGCATGTGGCCGATGTGGTGGACATAGAGATCAATGACGATTGGGAGGGTTCGGAGTACCGCTACTGCACCGAGTTCCTCTTCCGTGCGGACAGCCCCCAGTTTGACGAGGAGGCTTGCCTCAAGTTCTTCACGACCATGGGCGACTGCGAGCTCTTGGTGGGCACCAATCCCGATTACAAGTGCCACGTGCACACCAACCGCCCCGACCGCGTGCTGCGCCACATGCTGCACCATGGCCAGGTCTACAACGTGTTCGTGCACAACATGGACATCGAGGCGCAGGAGCGCACGGAGTCCATCCGCGAGGACAAGGCATCCGATGGGCCCCAGAAGGAGCTGGGCTTCGTGGCCGTCGCCGCTGGTTCCGGCGAGGCGGACATCCTCACGTCGCTGGGTGTCGACGTCATCGTCTCCGGTGGCCAGACCATGAACCCCTCCACGGCGGACATCGTGGACGCCGTTCACAGGGCACATGCCAGGTCCGTCATCGTGTTGCCTGACAACGGCAACATCCGCATGGCGGCAGAGGCCGCCGTCTCCGCATGTGATGACGTTCGGGTGGGTGTGGTTCCCACCAAGACGGTGCCCCAGGGCTTTGCCGCCATGTTTGCGGCGGACGTGGAGGCGAGCCTGGAGGACAACATCGAGGCCATGGGCGAGGCCATCAAGGAGGTACGCGATGGCGAGGTGACCACGGCCGTGCGTGATTCCTCGGCGGTCGACGGCAGTCCCATCCACGTCGGTGATGTCATGGGCATCGAGGGTGGTGCCATCCAGGTCGTCGGCTCCGACGTGCAGCAGGTGACGCTCGACCTCATCAATCGCATGCAGGATGACGAGGAGGGTGACACCCTCACCATCCTCGCGGGCGCCGACATGGGCGACGAGGCCTTCTCCGTTCTGTTGGCCGCCATCGAGCAGGCGCAGCCCGACCTCGAGATCGACTCCCACCGTGGCGAGCAACCGCTGTACCCGGTGGTCTTCTCGATCGAGTAGGTCTGTGGGCACGTCCCGTGAGGCAGGGGCCAACCATATCCGAGGTCGCCGAGCGCCTGCATCGGACGACCTCGCTTGCACAGAGCTCGTCGATGCTCCGCTACGTGCGCGGCACGCGCGCGGAGGCGCTTGGGCGCATGGGGCTCACGCGCGTGCGCGACGTGCTGCTCAACGTGCCCCATCGCTACCTGGACTTCTCCAGCGTCGTGGACATCGCCCATGCCGACGTGGGATCAAAGGCAACCATCATCGCCACGGTCGATCGGGTCAAGCTCAAGCGTCCGCGGCCCCGCATGCAGGTCGTGGAGGTCTTCGTGCTTGACCAGACGGGGGTCATGCAGGTGACCTTCTTCCGTCAGCCGTGGATTGCCGACCAGCTTAAGCGGGGGGACCTCCTTGCGCTCTCGGGCAAGGTTACGTTCTCCTATGGCTTCAAGGAGATGAGGGCGCCGTTCATGGAGTGTCTGGGTGGGAAGGACGATTCCTCCTCCTATGCGCGCATCCTCCCGGTGCATCCTACGACCGAGGGCGTGAGCGCCGCGTGGATGCGACGTATCGTCTCGGCGGCCGTCGCCGAGCACGCAGACGTGTGCGATGTCCTGCCCGCGCGCCTTGTGGCGCGCCGCCGCCTCATGACGCTCGCACGCGCCCTGCGCGAGGTGCATTTTCCCAGGACCATGGCCCTTAAGGACGAGGCCCGCCGTCGCCTCGCCTATGATGAGCTCGTCTGCCTGCAGCTGGCGCTCATGACGCGCCAGAGTCTGGAGCAGCGTGGCATCACGCCGACGAGCCATGTGACGGATGGCGCTCATGTGCGGGCGTTGCGCGCCGCCCTGCCCTTCGCGCTCACGGACGAGCAGCGCCAGGCGGAAGACGAGATCCTGGCGGACATGGCGGCTCCCCACCCCATGAACCGGCTCCTTTTGGGGGACGTAGGCACGGGCAAGACGGCCGTGGCCGCCGTGGCGCTCGCCGCAGCGGCCGACACCGGCTCCCAAGCTGCCATGATGGCTCCCACCTCGGTGCTGGCGGCACAGTATGCCGAACGTCTCGGCCCCCTGCTGGATGCGGCAGGCGTCACCTGGGCACTCGTGACGGGCTCGACGCCCGAGGGGAAGCGGGCGCGGATCGAGGTGGACATCGCCGCCGGGAGGACGAGCGTCGTCTTCGGCACCACGGCGATCCTCTCGGATGCGCTCGCGTTTGCGCGCCTGAGCCTCGTCGTCATCGACGAGCAGCATCGCTTTGGCGTTGACCAGCGAGCGGCCCTCAGGCACAAGGGCGCTGGCGCGGACCTTTTGGCCATGACGGCCACGCCCATCCCGCGCACGATGGCCCTCACGTTCTATGGCGACATGAGCTGCTCGCGCATCGTGCACCGACCCAACCCCGGCGCAGGCGTGAGCACCACCTGCATTGCCCCCGAGAACCTCGACCTTGCCTACGGCGCCATCCGCGAGGCGCACGAGCAGGGAAGACAGGCCTATGTGATCTGCCCCCTCGTCGATGACGACGATGACGGAACGGGGCTCGACGACGTCCCCGATGCGTCGCTCTCCCATGCACGCACCCTTCACTCCGCCGTTGCCACCCAGCGGCAGCTGAGACGTACGCTTGCGGGCCTGTGCGTGGGGCTGCTGCACGGACGGCTCCCCGCTGCGGACAAGGACGCCATCATGTGCGACTTCCGTGCGGGGGCGATAGACGTGCTGGTCTGCACGACCGTCGTCGAAGTGGGTGTGGACGTGCCCAATGCCACCGTCATGCTCGTGTTCGACGCCGATCGCTTTGGCCTGGCCACCCTGCACCAGCTGCGCGGCCGCGTGGGCAGGGGGGATCAGGCGGGGCGGGTGTTCCTCTCCTGTGCAGCCAGGCGGGACACGCCCGCCCGCAGGCGCCTTGCGGCACTCGAGGCGACGAGCGATGGCTTCGAGCTTGCGGAGCTCGACCTCAAGATCCGTCACGAGGGGGAGGTGCTGGGGTACCGCCAAAGTGGCGGCGTCTCGCTGCGCATCGCCGACCTTGCCGAGGATGGCGACCTCATCGCCTGGGCACACGAGGATGCCGCCGCCATCGTGGAGCATGACCCCACCCTGCGCGAGGACGAGCATGTGGCCCTCTCCCTTGAGGTGCAGGATCGCTTTGGCGCCTACTTCGAGGAGGTCGAGCGGACGTGATCAGGATGCGCATCGTGGGGGGCGCATGGCGTGGTCGGGCCATCGCGGCCCCCGAGGGCAGGCATACGCGCCCCACCACGGAGCGCATGCGCGAGTCGCTCGCCTCCATGGTACTCTCGGCCTGTGGACTCGACCTCTCGGGCCTGCGAGTCCTGGACGCCTTTGCGGGCTCGGGCGCCGTAGGCCTCGAGCTGCTCTCGCGCGGGGCCGCACGCTGCACCTTTGTGGAGCGCGATCGCAGGGCGGCCAACGTCGTGCGCTCGAACGCGCGCTCCCTCGGTGCGCTCGACGTTGCCACGATCGTCTGTGCGGACGTCACACGACTGGCGTCGGGGCCCATCGAGGGCGGTCCCTTTGCGCTTGTGGTGCTCGATCCGCCCTATGCCGTGGATGCGGATGTGGTCTCGCGGCTCGTGGGGGATCTCGTGCAGGCGGGCGCACTCACGGGGCGTGCCCTCGTGGCCTATGAGCACGAGGGCACGCGCCCGGGCCTCAGTCTGCCGGGGTTCTCGGTGCTGAGGGAACGGACGCATGGCATCACCGCCGTCACGCTGTTTCACAGGAAGGAAGCGCATGAGTGAGGAACTGATCGGTCATGTGGTGGTTCCGGGCACGTTTGATCCCGTGACGCTGGGGCACCTCGATGTCATCGCGCGCTCGAGGCGCATGTTTCCCAAGGTGACGGTTGCCGTTGCGGAATCGGTCGCCAAGCATGGCACGGGTACGGCCTTCTCGCTCGACGAGCGGGTGGGGCTCGTGCGTCGCTCCGTGCGCGAGGTGGGCATCGAGAGCGGCATCCAGGTGATTCCCTTTGGTGGCCTGCTCGTGGACCTGTGCCGCACGCTCGATGTGGGCGGCGTGGTCAAGGGCCTGCGCGCCATGACCGACTTCGAGTACGAGCTTCAGCAGGCCGACCTCAACTATCACCTGGCGCCCGACATCGAGTCCATCTTCGTGATGAGCAACCCGAGATATGGGTATGTCTCGTCCTCCATCGTGCGCGAGCTGGCGTCCATGGGTGGCGACGTGTCCTTCCTCGTCACGGACTGCGTCCGCGAGACGCTCATGGCACACTATGGCAGATAGTGCAGGGCCTAGGATGGACGAACGTGGTGGGCCCATCCATCGTGTCTGTCCTAGGCATGCAGGACGATGAATGCCACCGCGGCGCCGAGCAGCATGGTGGCGGGAAGCGTCACGAACCACGCCCGTACGATGCTCTTGGCGAGGCCCCAGTGGACCTTCTTGAAGCCCTTCGCCGCACCCGAGCCCATGACGGCCGTGGTCACCACCTGCGTGGTGGAGACAGGCGCGGCCAGCGCCGTCATGACCTGGATGGCGATGGCGCTCGACGTCTGAGAGACAAAGCCCATGACGGGCTCCAGCCTGGTGACGCCGCTGCCCACGGTCTTCATGATGCGCCGCCCACCGATGGCTGTGCCCAGGGCCATCGTAGTCGCGCAGAACACCTTTGCCCACAGGGGCACACCGGCTCCCCCGGGCAGCATGCCCACGCCGATGAGCGCCATCGTGATGATGCCCATCGTCTTCTGGGCGTCGTTGGAACCATGGCTGAAGGCCATGAACAGGCTCGAGACGATCTGCAGCTGGTGGAAGAGCGTGGTCGTATGGTGGCAGGTCCAGTTGGCGAAGAGCTCGAAGACGACCTTCATGAGGAAAAATCCCAGCACCAGACCGATAAGGGGCGAGGTGAAGAGGGGGATGACGACCTTCTCGAGGACGCCGTCCCACATCACGTGCTCCGTGGTGCCCGTGTAGATGATGGTCGCGCCGATGAGCGAGCCGATGAGGGCATGGCTCGAGCTTGAGGGGATGGAGAGCCACCAGGTGAGGAGATCCCACATGATGGCGCCGATGAGTGCGGCAAGAATGACCGAGAGGTCGAGGCTCACGTTCACCAGGCCATGTGCGATCGTCATGGCCACACCCTCGTGCGTGAGGGCGCCCAGGAAGTTCATGGCGGCGCTCGCGAGGATGGCGACGCGGGGCGTGAGGGCCCTGGTGTAGACGGTGGTCGCGATGGCATTGGCCGTGTCGTGGAAGCCGTTGATGAACTCGAAGACGAGCGCCGTCAGCACGACACCGATAAGCAGTGCGTTAGGCATTTTTCAGCACCACATCGCTCACGATGGTGGACACGAGCTTGATGGCGTCTATGGTGTCCTCCATGTGGTTGAATATGGTGTTCCACTTGAGCAGGTGGGTGGCGGGGGCGTCATTCTCGTTGTACAGGCGGGCGATGGCATCGTGGTAGACATCGTCAGCCTGGTCCTCGATCTCGTGAATCCTGTGGGTCTGCTCCATCACGACGGGATCCCTCTTGAAGTTGGAGAGGTGCGCGAACATCTTTCGGAGCTCTGTGGTGCCCTGGTCGGTGAGGCGTGCGAGCTCGACGGCCTCAGGGCGCATGGACCCGACGTGGAAGATCTCGAGGCGGCGGGAGATGTTCTCCATGCCGTCCACCACGTCATCCATCTTGAGCGCGAGCTCGTTGATGTCCTCGCGGTCGAACGGGGTGATGAATGACTCATAGAGCCTGGTGAGCAGGTTGTGCACCTTGTCGTCACACTCGGTCTCGATGTCCTTCATGGCACGGATCCTCTCGACGCCATCGGGGTAGGATTCGAATATGTCAAGGTATGCCTTGCCGGATCGGTCGAGCTCGGCGCAGAGGTCCTCGAGCAGGGAGTAGAAGAGGTCTTCCTTCTTGCGTACGCGACTCATGGCAGTCCCTTCGTGTTGGGAACCTTGCTATCCGATGGCCCTTTGTTGCAACACGCATATAGTACGTCAAGGAAGATGATGGAAAGGCCAAATCGAGTCAGGAAGGTATCCAGTTGCGCTTTTTGGGTGCTCTTGGTGGGAGAGGGGCTCTCAACGCTATTCTGCTAAAATGCAGTGAAATGAGCACCGCCGTGCCGCGTGGCACGACTCTTGGGTCTTTGGAAGACGAAAGGAGCCCTGCATGCAGCCGGGTGAGGAAATCGAGAGCTTGCTCGATGAGCTCGAACAGGTCGTGAGTGAAGGCAAGACCCCCCTGACCGGCGGTGGCCAGAAGCGGATCGTCGATGCCCAGGAGATCTATGAGATCCTCGATGAGGTGCGCAGTCGCTTCCCCCAGGAGTTCGCCGATGCCCGTCGCATCGTCAAGGAGGAGGGCGAGACCCTCGAGCGTGCCCAGCAGCAGGCAGACTCCATCATTGCCGACGCCCAGCAGCAGGCCATGATTCTCGCCGGCGATCAGGAGGTCGTGCGCCTCGCCCAGCAGAAGGCGGATGACGTGCGCGACCAGGCTCAGCAGTATGAGCGTGACACCCGCTATAACGCGGAGGAATATGCCGACACCGTGCTCGCTCACCTGGAGGACAATCTCAAGTCGCTCACCAACTCCGTCACGCGCGTGCGCCAGACGCTCGACGAGAACGCTGGCTCCCGCAACGATTCCAACAACGTCCCCTGGTAGCAGGCGTGCGGCAGGTTCTCACGATCATAGATGACCGTCTCGCCGACGCAGGTGGCTGTGTGCCCCTTAAGGGGCACGGTGACGAGCACGCCTATGTGTTGGGTGAGAAGGAGTTCTCGCTTCCCGACGGATTCGACTTCGACCTCATGCTCACCAATGCGGGCGATGGCATCCTGGCGACGGGCATCGTGTGCGCCCATGTGCTGAGCACCTGTGACCGCTGCCTGGACGAGGCGTCATTCGACATCGCGGGCGAGGTGGATGAGTACTATCTCTTCAAGGCGCCCGATGATGGTGTCGAACTGGGCGATGACGAGGATGAGGTGGACTTCTCCCTGGTGGGGGATGACCATACCATCGACCTCACGGATGCCCTCGCCTCCGCCATCCTCATGGAGACGCCCTTTGTGGTGCTGTGTCATGAGGGCTGCAAGGGGCTGTGTCCCATCTGTGGAGCCAACCTCAACCACACCGATTGTAGCCACGCTGCCCAGGTGGAGGCACGGCGCGAACGGGAGCGGATGGAATCGAGCCCCTTTGCGGCGCTCAGGGACCTCAGGCTGGAGGGGGAGGATACGTAGTGCCTGCCGCCCGTACGTGTTCCCTTCTCGTGTATTTGCGTGAAGATTGGGGTCTCGATGGCCCGACCCAGGACGCGTGGTATAGTTATCGCCTGTGTGTTTGATGGAATGATCGCCCGTATCCGCAGGGGCGTGCATGAGGGTAAGAGAGGTACAAGATGGCAGTTCCCAAGCAGAAGAAGGGCCGCGGCGCCACGCACACGCGCCGCTCCGCCAACGGCACGCTCGCCGCATCGGCACGCTCCGTGTGCCCCCGGTGCGGAGCACCCAAGCTTCCGCACCATGTGTGTCCCAGCTGCGGCTATTACAAGGATCGTGAGGTCGTTGTCACCGAGTAGCCCCAACAGCGCATGAGGCCTGGGGGACCGGCTCCGTTGGGGGTCGGTCTCCCTTTGTGTTTGGACGACCCGGGCTCGAGCCAGAAGGGTGGGGATGATCCGCATGAGTTGCATTTGTGTCGATGCCATGGGCGGCGACGAGAGGCCCGAGGTGGTGCTCGCCGGCATCGAGGCCGCCCTTGCCGAAAGCGACGATCTGAGCGTTCTGGTGGTGGGCGACGAGGACGTGGTCGTACCCTTCTGCGCCCACCACGAGCGAACCCGTGCGCTGGTGAGCACCGAGGTCATCGCCATGGACGAGCATCCCACCAACGCCGTGCGCTCCAAGAGGGACTCCAGCATCGTGCGGGGCCTGGCGGCCGTGCGCACGGGCGAGGCGGACGGCTTCTTCTCCGCTGGCTCGACGGGTGCCATCTTTGCTGCGGCCAGTCTGGGTGTCGGTCGCACCAAGGGCGTCAAGCGTGCGTGCATCGCCACGGCCGTGCCGGGCATCATGGGCAGGAGCACCGTGTTTCTGGACATGGGCGCCAACGCTGACGTGCGCCCGGACATGATGGTGCAGTTTGCCCATATGGGACGTGCCTATGCGCGCACCGTTTTGGGTGTGGGCGACCCCACGGTTGCCCTGCTCTCCAATGGTGCAGAGGAGACCAAGGGCTCCCAGGCCGCCCTTGCCGAGCACGAGGCGCTCGCCGCCGCTTCCGGCGACGCCGGCTGGTTCGTTGGCAACTGCGAGGGCACGGACCTGCTTGCCGGCCGCTTTGACGTCATCGTGACGGACGGCTTCTCGGGCAACATCGCCCTCAAGTCCGTGGAGGGCTGTGCCAAGTTCATCGTGAGCCAGCTCAGGGAGATCGCCGCATCCTCCCCGCGCTACGCCACAGGCGCCTGGCTGCTCAAGCCCGGCCTCAAGGGGCTCGTCTCCAAGCTCTCGGGTGACCAGTATGGTGGGGCCATGCTGTTGGGCCTCAAGGCGCCCGTGCTCATTGGCCATGGCGCCACGTCCCCCGAGGCCGTCAAGAACGGCGTCCTGGCCGCCCAGAGGGCCTGCGCCGCCAAGCTCGTGGAGCGTCTCGCCGCCGAGGTGCAGGCGGAGCCGTAACGCGTCAATTGCTACAATCAGAGGGATGGGATTTGTCCTGGAGGACGAGATGGGAGATGGTGTGCATGTCCCATGAGGAGCTGCTCGACAGGGTGCTCGACCTGGTGGCAGACGAGCTGGAGTGCGATCGCTCGGAGCTTACGACCGCGACCGAGTTCAAGGAGCTGGGCGCCGACTCCTTCGACCTGCTTGAGCTGGTGACCACCTTCGAGGAGGAGTTTGGCACACGGCTGGGCAACGGGGACCTCACAGGCATCGCCACCATCGGGGATGCGGTCGTGGCTATCGAGCGTTCACAGGGGTAGGGCATACATGAAGATAGCCGCGCACATCACGGCCGTAGAGAAGATCGTGGGCCATACGTTCTCCAATCGCGAGCTCCTGGAGCACGCCCTCACCCACCCCTCCGCCGTGGAAGGCCGGTCCGTCTCGGCCTCCTACGAGCGCCTCGAGTTCCTCGGCGACTCCATCCTCGGGGCCATCATCGCCACCGAGGTGTTCGAGCGCTTCCCCACCATGGACGAGGGCGAGCTCACGCGCCTCAAGATCTCGCTCGTGTCGGGCAAGACCCTGAGCGAGGCCGCCCAGGACCTCGGCATCGGCGAGCACATCATCCTGGGCGAGTCGGAGCGGGGCACGGGTGCCCGTGGGATGCACTCCGCGCTCGAGAACGTCTACGAGTCCATCGTGGGGGCGCTCTACCTCGACGGGGGCTATGAGGCGGCGCACAGGTTCGTCATGCGCACGCTCGCAGCGCGCATCACCCCCACGCTGGCCAGGCGCCCCGTCTCGCCCAAGTCGCGCCTGCAGGAGGTCACGCAGCGCGACGCCCACTGCGCTCCCGAGTATCGCCTGGTGGGTGAGGAGGGTCCGGCGCACAGCCCCACGTTCACGTCCGTGGTGCTCGTGGGTGGGAGGCGCATGGGCAGGGGCTCCGGGTCCTCCAAGAAGGAGGCCGAAACCGAGGCCGCGTGCGACGCGCTCGAGCGCCTCGCTGCCGAGGGGCCCTTGGCAGCCACGGACGCTGACGCGGACGCGTCTCGGGCTAGGATGCGGGGGATGCGTTGTATCTCAAGTCGCTGACGCTCAAGGGCTTCAAGTCGTTTGCCGATCGTACGGTCATGTCATTCGATTCCGGCCTCAACGTGGTGGTGGGCCCCAACGGCTCGGGCAAGTCCAACATCTCCGATGCTATCCTGTGGGTCCTGGGGGAGCAGAGCGCCAAGATGCTGCGCGGACAGGCCATGGAGGACGTCATCTTCTCGGGCTCCTCGGGCCGCTCTGCCGTCGCCCTCGCCGAGGTCACGCTCACGCTCGACAACGCCGACCACATCATTCCCATCGACTTCGCCGAGATCGCCATCACGCGCAGGATGTATCGCTCGGGCGAGTCCGAGTACCTCATCAACGGCTCGCCGAGCCGCCTGCGTGACATCACGGACATCCTGCACGACTCCGGTCTCGGCAAGGACACCCACTCCATCATCAGCCAGGGCAAGCTCGACTCCATCCTGGCCAGCCGCCCCGAGGAGCGCCGGGAGCTCATCGAGGAGGCGGCCGGCATCTCCAAGCACCGCCGCCGCAAGGAGCGCTCCGAGCGCAAGCTCAAGGCCATGCATGACAACCTCCTGCGCGCCAAGGACATCGAGCGTGAGATACACCGCCAGCTGAGGCCCCTGGAGCGCCAGGTGGACAAGGCCAAGCGCCAGCGTGCCGTCTCCGACGAGCTCGATCGGCTCGCACGCATCCTTGCGGTGGACGACCTGCGTCGCCTCCAGGAGCACTACGGCGTGCTGGAGGAGCGCGCACGCGAGGCCGACGCCGCCATAGAGCTCGCGCAGTTCCGCCTGGACGAGAGGACGGCGGACCTCAACAGGTATCAGGCCCTCCTCGAGGAGAAGGGCATCTTCGTGGGGGATCTCGGCGAGCAGCGCCGTCGCCTCTCCGACCAGCTGGGCCGCATGGACTCGGACATGCGCCTCTTGGAGGAGAAGGGCAAGAACATGCTCTCCCGCCTCTCGGACCTCAGGATGAGCCTCTCCAACATGGAGCGCACGCGTCGCGCCACACGGCAGGAGCACGAACGCGTGGGTACGGAGCTTGAGGAGGCCAAGGGCGAGGACGGGGAGCTGCGCCGACAGGTCGAGGAGCTGGAGCCCAAGGTCCGTGCGGCAACGGAGCGCCGCCGTACGCTGGGGGGCCACCTCTCGCGCCTGACGGACGAGCAGCGTAGGCTGCAGCGCACGGCCGACCAGGAGACCCTGGCCTATGCCAAGCTCCAGGACCAGATCTCCAATGCCGAGGTCGAGGACCGCATGTTCGAGAGCCGTCTCGCCCAGATAGAGGACGGCGAGCGCACGACCCGAGAGGCGCTCGAGGCCCGCGCGGCCGATCGCGAGCGCCTGGGGCGCGAGCTTGAGGTCGCACGGACGTCAGCGGAACGTGCGCACGAGGGCATACGACGCCTGCAGGGGAAGCTGACGGGATGTCGCGCACGGCAGGATGCGGCACGCGAGTCGCTCGCGCGTGCCCGGGCGACGCTCTCGGCCCTCAAGGCCATGGACGAGCAGGCAGAGGGTGCCAACAGGCTGGCGGCGCGCCTCGCCAAGGATAGCCCCGAGCTGGTCTCGGCACGCGTCGCGGACCTGATCGACGTACCAGAGGGGCTGGATGCCACCGTCGAGGCGCTTCTTGGCTCCGATGTGGGCGCGCTCGTGTCTCCCACTGCGAAGGGCGTCCATGCGCTCGTTCACGCCGCGCTGTCCTCACACGAGCGCGGCCGTGCGACCGTCGTCTCCCAGGAGGTTATGGGGGCGGCTGGGTCCAAGGGTGCGGGGGAGTCGCTCGTGGGGCTCCTGGGCGCCCGTGAGGGCGATGACAGCCTCGTCTCCTCGCTCTTCGCGGGGGTGCGCCTGGTGGGCACTGTGGGCGAGGCCCTTGCGGCACATGCCCGTGAGCCTCAGGCCACCTACGCCACCCGCGATGGCGTGGTGGTGTGGCCGGACGGCCGTACGAGCGTGGGCTTCGCAAGCGGCGTTGAGCAGGGCATGCTTGAGCGGAAGCGTCGCATCCGCCGCATGACCAAGGGCATGGCCGCGCTCGAGGCGGCGCTCAGGGCGGCCAGCGAGGAGCTTGCTCGCAGCGAGCGCGAGCTCTCCGAGGCGCGCGACGCACACGCTGGGGCGCAGGGGGAGGTGGCACGCCTCACGGGCGAGGTCTCCTCGGCGACGTCCGAGGTCACGCGCCTGAGGGCCCAGATAGACCAGGCGGCGTCCGAGCGTGCCCAGGTGGAGGGCAGCCGCGTTGCCGCAGGGGAGCGGATGGCGCAGGCCCGCCATGACATTGCGGGGCGCAAGGCTGCGGCCGACGAGGCGGCGCACAGGGCGGAGGCGTTGTCGGACGAGCTGGAGCGTGTCTCCCGCGAGCGCTCTGAGGCGTCACGGGAGGAGGGTTCCCTCGAGTCCAAGCTCTCGGACGCCAAGCTCAAGCTGGCCACCGTGTCGGAGCGCAGGAGTCACCTCGTCCGGCGCGAGGAGGAGCTCGCACGCCAGCTCGAGCAGGCCGACCGTCGCATCGACGAGGCCGTGAGCTCCGCCGGCCCCCTGGACGTGCTGCGCCTGCGCATCGATCCGCTGCATAGGCGCTACGAGGGCGTGCGCGAGCGGGCACTGGCATGGGCGGCGCGCCTCAAGGACCGTGCGTCGCTCGCCGAGGCGGACTCCGATTCCCTCAAGAGGACCATCGGCGACGCCCGTGCGGCGGTCGATGCCGCCTCCCAGGAGCTGGAGCGTGCGCGTGGCCAGGCGAGCGAGGTCAAGGTGGCCAAGGGACGCCTTGAGGTGCAGGTTGAGAACGCCATCACCAAGATCACCGACACGGGTGCCATCCTCGAGGAGGCCCTTGGGCTCCCCGCCCCCGATGACCGTGACGCCATGGTGCGCGACGTGGAGCGCCTGGAGGCGGAGCTCGCCGACATCGGCCCCGTCAACGAGGTGGCCATGAGCGAGTACGACCGGCTCAGGCGACGCGCCGACTTCATCGGCGGGCAAGTGGAGGACCTCGAGCGTGCCCGCGCCTCCCTCAAAAGGATCATCACGGCCATCGAGCGCAAGATGCGCAGGCGGTTCGTGGTGGTGTTCGACAAGGTCAACGCCAACTTCTCGGAGATATTCTCGCTCCTGTTCCCCGGTGGTACCGCCCGTCTCGAGCTCCTTGACCCCGACCACCTCGACGAGACGGGCATCGAGATCCAGGCGCAGCCACGCGGCAAGCGGATCCAGAAGATGACGCTCATGAGCGGTGGCGAGAAGTCGCTGACGGCGCTTGCCCTGCTCTTTGCCGTGTATCGGACACGTACGGTGCCGTTCTACGTGTTCGATGAGGTGGAGGCGGCGCTCGACGACTCCAACCTCTCCAAGCTCCTCGATGCCATCGAGGAGCTCAAGAAGACGACGCAGCTCGTCGTGATCTCCCACCAGAGGCGCACGATGGAGCAGGCCGATGTCCTGTATGGTGTGTCCATGCAGGCGGATGGCGTAAGCCACGTGGTGAGCCAGCGGCTCGATCACGCGACGGGAAGGGTGGTTGATGCCTGATGGGTCTTGGTGACAGGCTGCGGGCGGGTCTCTCCCGCTCGCGCGAGGCGCTCTCGGAGATCTTCTATATGGGTGGCGAGGTCGACGAGGACTTCTGGGAGGACCTCGAGGATCGTCTGGTGATGGGTGACATGGGCGCGGAGGTTGCCTTCCAGGTGGGCAACGACCTGCGCGAGCAGGCCGCCCGCGAGAGCCTGCGCACGGCACCACAGCTCAAGCGCGCCCTGGCGCAGCGCCTGGCACAGGTCTTTCCCGCCTGCGAGCGGGACCCCTTCGAGGACACGCCCTCCTGCGTGCTCTTCGTGGGCATCAATGGTGCCGGCAAGACGACGACGGTGGGCAAGCTTGCCCATGTCGCGCGTGGCGAGGGCAAGCGCTGCCTCATCGGGGGTGCGGACACCTTCCGCGCTGCGGCGATCGAGCAGCTCGAGGTATGGGGGGAGCGCTCCGGCGTGCCCGTCGTCACCCGTGAGCGCGGGGCCGACCCCGCGAGCGTGTGCTATGACGCCTGCGAGCGCGCGGAGCGCGAGGGTGCGGACCTCGTGCTCGTGGATACGGCGGGGCGCCTGCATACGAGTCCCGAGCTCATGCGCGAGCTTGCCAAGGTGGTCGGCGTCACGCGCAGGCGCTCCACCATGCCGGTCTCGGTGGTGCTGGTCATCGATGCCAATACGGGGCAGAATGGCCTTGCTCAGGCCAAGGAGTTCAACGGGGCCCTCGATGTGGATGGCCTCATCGTGACCAAGCTCGACGGTACCGCCAAGGGGGGCATCGTGGTCGCCATCGCACACAACATGGGCCTGCCCATCTACCGCATTGGCGTGGGTGAGGGCCTGGAGGACCTCCAGTCCTTCGATGCGCGCGCCTTCTGCGGTGCGCTCGTGGGCGTGGACGAAGGGAAGTAGCGCATGTTCGACAGTCTCTCAGACCGCCTCCAAGCGACGTTCGATTCCCTCAGGGGCAAGGGGCGCCTCACGGAGGACGACATCAACCATGCCATGCGTGAGATCCGCCTGGCCCTGCTTGAGGCGGACGTCAACTACCGCGTGGTCAAGGCGTTCGTGGCCACCTGCAAGGAGCGGTGCATGACCGCCGAGGTCCTGGACTCCCTCTCTCCGGCACAGAACGTGGTCGCCATCGTGCTCGACCAGCTGACGGAGCTCCTCGGCACGAGCGATTCCGGCCTCGTCCTCGCCCAGAACCGCATCCCCAACGTCATCATGCTCGTGGGCCTGCAGGGCTCGGGCAAGACGACGGCGGCGGCCAAGCTTGCCTACCTGCTCAAGAAGCAGGGAAGGAGCCCGCTTCTGGCCGCCTGCGACACGCATCGTCCCGCCGCCGCCGACCAGCTCGCCACGCTTGGCGGCGAGATCGGCGTTGCCGTCTATCGTGGCGACGGCACGGATGCCGTCAAGGTTGCGCAGGGCGCCATACAGGAGGCCGTCGATCACCTCAACGACATCGTGATCGTGGACACGGCCGGCCGCCTTCAGGTGGATGAGGAGATGATGCGGGAGGCCGTCGACATCAAGCAGGCGGTCAAGCCCGATCAGATCCTCATGGTCGTGGATGCGATGGGCGGCCAGGACGTGGTCAACGTGGTCACGGAGTTCGCCAGGCGGGTGGACTTCGACGGCGTCGTCATGTCCAAGCTCGACGGCGACGCGCGGGGTGGCGGCGCGCTTTCCGTACGCAAGGTCACCGGCAAGCCCATCAAGTTCGTCTCGATGGGCGAGAAGCCCGACTCGCTGGAGCCCTTCCATCCCGACCGTATGGCCAAGCGCATCCTGGGTATGGGTGATGTCTATGGCATCATCGAGCAGGCCCAGAAGATGGCGGCCGACGAGAGGCAGGCCGCCGACGCCGAGCGCATGCTGCGCGAGGGATTCGACATGAACGACTACCTCTCCCAGCTCCAGCAGGTGCGCAAGATGGGTGGCGTCAAGAAGATGGTCGGCATGCTGCCTGGTGGCGATCGCATCATGCGCCAGGCCGGCGGCACCATGGACGAGTCCCAGCTCGGCCGCATCGAGGCCATCATCCGCTCCATGACGGCGGAGGAGCGCCTCAGGCCCAAGCTGATCAATGGCCAGCGCCGTCGCCGCATTGCGGCGGGCTCCGGTCGCACCGTGCAGGAGGTCAACCTGCTCCTCAAGCAGTGGGGCGAGATGAACAAGATGATGGGCAAGATGCGACAGATGATGGGCTCGCCCTCCAAGCAGTCCATGCGTCAGATGCGCACCATGATGCGCAACCTCGGCATGGGCGGGGGCATGTCAGGCGGAAGGATGCCCTTCTAGCAACTGCGTGCAGGCGGGATGCGGTCAGAGGGTCCTGCGAGGCGCTGTCTCGCAGGACCCTTCCCGTGCCCCTCGTGCTACTTGTGCACCACCACGACATCACCCACCTGCGCGAGGCCGTAGAGGGCTTTGGCCTTCTCGGAGGGAAGGTTGATGCAGCCGTGGCTTCCGTTGGACTGATAGATGGAGCCGCCGAACCTGCCGCGCCACCACGCGTCGTGGAAGGCCACCAGGTTGTCCACGAAGGGCAGCCAATAGGTGACGGGGGTCTTGTAATCCGGGTCGCCATCGTGATTCTCATCCAGGCCGATGAGCGTCTGGTTCATGGCCTTGTTGTTGATGAAGTAGACGCCCTCGGGGGTCCCATGGCCCCTGGTGGAGTTGCCCGAGACGATGTCCGTCTCCCACACGAGGCTGCCCGACTCGTCGTACATGCGGGCGTGCTGCTCGGCGAGGTCGACGTCGATATAGCGCTTGCCCCAGTCGGCGCCGCCGGGGTTGACCGTGGACGCCGTCTGTTTCCAGGGGATGTCTATCGATGCCGCCGTGCCCGCCTTGATGTTGGCGGAGATGCTCGAGGCCAGCTCGTTGCCGTTGACGTTCCAGCCATAGGTGCCACCGCTGACCGAGACCTGCTTGCCATAGGGGGTGGTGTACGTACGACTTGCGCCCACGCTGTCCTCCTTCTTGGAGAAGTCGTTCTGTGCCCAGTTGGCAACCTTGGTGTCATTGAGGGAGGGGGTCATGTCGTTGGCAAAGTCGATCCACTGGGAGATGAGGTCGGGGCCAACGGTATCGACCGTCGATCCGTTGGTGGTGAGGGTCTGGGTGGCTGCGAGCATGCCGTTCGCCGTCTGCTGGGCATTCGTGAGGACCTCGTCACCCGAGACGATGGCGGGCTTGACAAGGGACTCCTGACCCAGCTCGAGCGTCTCGGCATAGCCGGACAGGGCAGAGGAGATCTCAGCGAAGACGGCATCGGGGTCAACGGCGGTCCCATACTGCTCCGCCTGGATCTGGTAGGTCTGCGAGCCGGAATCATAGGCGAGCGTTGCACTCTTGGGCTGGGTGGCATTGGCGTTGACGCCCGCCACCGCCGAGGCGATGGCGCTCTTGAGCATGTCCGCATCAAAGGTGGGCGCGTAGTCTGCCTCGAGGTCCTCGGGCTGAAAGATGCTCACGGGCCACGCCCAGGCGGAGCGTTGGGCGAGTGCCGCCTTGAGCGAATCGTCATAGCTATAGACGAGGTTGATGTCCGCCCTCTTGATGCTCATGGCAACGCCATCCCCCGAGACGGTGAGGGTATAGCCTGCGCTGCTGGTGTTGTACTCCTGTGAGACGGCGGCAGGCGTCCTGAGGGACACGTCGCGGCCGTTTATGGTGGTTCCAGGCAGATAGATGTTCGACCATACCGCAACACCCACAAGATAGAGGGCGGCGATGATGCCGAGCGCGATGGCCCACCCCTTGGCGGTGCGATGGCGCTTTTCCCCCTTGCCCTCCGGATCGATGGGAGGCGTCTCTGCGGACTCGGTGGGGGTACGGAAATGTGCAGCACCATGCCTGACAGTCTCGGTCCGTCCGATGACATCGAATGGCTGCTGCAGGTCGTCGTGTTGTGGTGTGTCAGCCAAGGGTCTGTCCCCATTCACTCTCAAGCTTTTGTTATGCCCTGTTTCAGTAGCTTATTATTTTAGCCAGTAAGCCGTCTGTGACGGTGTCAAGGGGGTGTTTTATGGCAATTTCACGTATCGAACGTGCAAGCGACGAGCGCGTTGCCCATTACGATGCCTTCAGCGATCGCAAGCTGCGCTGCTTGGGCGATCCCCCTGCCGCGACCATGATCCTTGAGAGCCTCAATGTCATAGAGGCCGCGGTGGGACAGGGCGTCGTCCTGCGCTCCGTGTTGGTGGACGAGCGCCACCTCGAGACGCTGCTCGAGCGTATCCCCGTGCTTGCCACGGACGGGACGCCCGTCTATGTGGCCAACCGTGCGACGCTGAGCGCCATCTCGGGCTTCCGTGTGTCCCGCGGGTACTTTGCCGAGGCCCAGCGCTCCCGTCCGCATGACTTCTGGCAGCTTGCCCCTGGCGCGCGCCGTCTCGTGGTGCTTGAGGCGCTCACGGACGTCACCAACGTTGGGGCCCTGTTCCGCTCCGCGTCCGCCCTGGGTGCCGATGGCGTGGTGCTGGCACCGATGTGCGCGGACCCCCTCAATCGCAGGTCCATCCGCGTTTCCATGGGAACGGTCTTTCAGGTTCCATGGTGTGTTGCGCCGACGCCATGGCCCGCGGTCGCACTGGACGCCCTCGGGCAGTGGGGTTACCTGCGTGCTGGCATGGCCCTCGTGGACGGGGCGCTCAAGCTCGATGACCCCACGCTCAAGAGGCATGAGCGGCTTGCGCTGCTTTTCGGTGGCGAGGGGTGGGGCCTCTCGGCGAAGGCTCTGGCCGCCTGCGACTGCCCTGTGGCGATACCCATGGCGCATGGCGTGGACTCCCTCAACGTCGCTGCCTCGTCCGCCGTGGCACTGTGGGAGCTCTTCGCGCGCGGGGATGTCCGGTGAGTGAGCACAGGGGGCCACAGCCATGATGCTGCGCCGGTGCCCGTGCCGGGTCATGGGCACCGGCGCTAGGTGGCGGGTGCGGGGATGACGGGCGCAAATCCATCGTCGCGCTTGAGGATGCGCATGAACTCCTCGCCCGTTATGGTCTCCTTCTTCTGGAGGTAGTGGGCGATCTCGTGCAGCTTGAAGCGGTTGTCGCGCAGCGTCCTGAGGGCCGTCTCATGGCCCTCCTCCACAAGCGCCTTGACTTCCTCGTCCACATCGCGCGCGGTGCCCTCGGAGCAGGTGAGTTCGGTGTCGCCGCCCAGGTAGCGGTTGCGCTGCTCGCCCAGCGCCATCATGCCGTACTTCTCGGACATGCCCAGCTGGGTGACCATGGCATGGGCGATCTTGGTCGCCTTCTCGATGTCGTTGGCGGCGCCGGAGGTTATCTGGCCGAATATGAGCTCCTCTGCCGCCCGTCCGCCGCAGAGCACCGCAATCTGCTGCTTGTACTCCTCGCGCGTGGTGAGGTAGCGCTCGCTCTCCTCGGTCTGCATGGTGAAGCCCAGGGCTCCCGAGGTACGCGGCACGATCGTGATCTTGGAGACGGGCATGTGGCCGTCCTGCACGGCGGCGACGATGGCGTGGCCGGTCTCGTGGTAGGCCACGACCTCCTTCTCGTGCTCGGAGAGCACGGCGGACTTCTTCTTTTCGCCGGCGATGACCACATCCACGGACTCCTCGATGTCCGTTTGGGTCACACAGGCACGCCCCATGCGCACGGCGCGTAGGGCCGCCTCGTTTATCATGTTGGCGAGGTCGGCGCCTGAGGCACCAGGGGTCTGGCGGGCGACGACGCCAAAGTCCACGCCGGGCTCCATCCTCACATCGTTCGCGTGCAGCTTGAGAATGGCCTCACGACCTGCGAGGTCGGGAAGCTCCACGGGGATGCGACGGTCGAAGCGGCCGGGACGCAGGAGTGCCGGGTCGAGGGAGTCGGGCCGGTTCGTGGCGGCCAAAACCACGATGCCCTTGTGGTTGTCAAAGCCGTCCATCTCGGCGAGCAGCTGGTTTAAGGTCTGCTCGCGCTCGTCGTTGGTGTTGAGGCCCGTGTCGCGCCTCTTGCCGACGGTGTCTATCTCGTCGATGAACACGATGCAGGGGGCCTTCTCCTTGGCCTGCTTGAAGAGGTCGCGCACCTTGGCGGCACCACGGCCCACGAACATCTCCACGAACTCGGAGCCCGAGATGGAGAAGAAGGGGACCTTGGCCTCGCCGGCGACGGCCTTGGCCATGAGGGTCTTGCCCGTGCCCGGGGGACCTACGAGCAGGGCTCCCCTGGGACAGCGGGCGCCGATGGCATTGTACTTGTCGGGATGCTCGAGGAAGCTCACGATCTCCTCGAGCGACTCCTTGGCCTCATCCTGGCCTGCCACATCACTGAACGTGATGCCGGTCTCCTCGCCCTTGACCTCCTTGGCGCCGGAGCGTCCCAGGCCGCCCGAGCCGAAGCCCAGGCCACCACCAAAGTTCATGGAGGGGGTGTCATCGCCCATGGCCTTCTTGAGCCTGCGATTGAGCAGCCAGCCGCCACCGAAGATGAGGATGAGGGGCAGGAGGTTGATGAGCAGGTAGAGCCACAAGTTGGAGCTCTGATCGGGAATCTCGGCGTTCATCTCGACGTTGTGGGCCTCGAGCCTCCTCACCAGGTCGGTATCGTTGGGCCAGGCGGTGGTGCGGAACTCCTGCGAATCCGCCCCCTCTCCCGTGGTGTAGGTGAGCTGGCTGTTGCTGGTGTCCAGGTGCACCTGCCTGACCCTGTTGTTGTTGATGTCGTCCACCAGCTGGCTGTAGCTCACGTCCTTGATCTGCGTTGCCATGATGCTTGGGTAGGCATAGGCACGCAGGGCGATGAGAGTGACGATGGCAATGATGACGTACATGATCATCGATTGGTGCTTCTTGCGGTTATCCATCTCCATGACGGAGGCTCCTCTTCTGTCGACGTGACGACACCCGCCACGCTGCAATGCCACTAAGATACCCCACCTAGAACGATTCTTTACATGATGAATCGGAGTCACGCGTCTTCTATCATCACCGTCCACCACGTTTTCCACAGGGTGCCTCATTTGTATTAGAATGTGGACACGTCCCAATATTCTTGTTACCCAACGCAAGGAGGATTCATGGCAGACGAGACCCCTCAGACCCCAGGAGCACCTGGCGGCGTATCCCAGCCCCAGCAGCGCCAACCTCAACCACCCCAGGCCCCACGGGGCGTCCCCCAGGCGGGGGCACCGGTGCCGCCGGGAGCGCCCCAGCAGCCGGCGGCGCAGGGCCCGACGGCAGCGCCGGGGCAGCCGTCGACGGCGGTGCCCGCCGGGGCGCAGGGAGGCGCTGCAGCCCCTGCGCCGTACCCGCCGACCGCAGGCGCACAGCCTGGTGCGGCCCCAGGTGGCCCCGTGGGGCCGACGGAGGCGGCCACGCCCAAGAAGCCGCTTTCCAAGCAGACCATCCTCATCATCGTGGCTGTCGTCGTCGCCATCGTCTGCCTGGTCGTGGGAGGCTACGTGGGCGCCTCGAGGGAGAACGGTCGCATCCGCAACCTGAGCGATAGCGACCTCAAGAGCGAGTTTGGCTATGTGCGCCAGGAGAACATCCCCTCCAGCGACAGCTCGACCAAGGGCAAGACGAACTCGAAGAGGAACTCCGACAGCGGCTCCACGGGCACCGAGCTCACGGGCGAGGTGTCCTCCGATTGGCAGGACTGCGAATTCTCCATCGACGACCACAAGTTCAGGCTCGGCGAGTCCACGCTGGGCGATCTCATGAGCCAGGCGGGCTGGGAGTTCGAGAACGCCAGCTATGACGACGGCTATGTCGTCAACCCCGACCAGACGCTGACGGGTATCACCCTCAAGCACGACGACTACGGCTACCTCTACATCGGAATCGCCGTCACGAACGACAGCGAGGACCAGATGGACATCAAGGACTGCAAGCTCTCGGCCTTCAGCGTGACGTACAGCGCCAGCGCGAAGAAGGCGCCGACGGTCATCATCGCGGGCGGCGTCACCCTGGGGCAGACGGGCTACGACGATGCCAAGGCGGCCATCTCGGATGCCCCCTCGAACGAGTCCAACAGCGGTAACTACCAGACCATGACCTTTGACTCCCGCGACCACACCACGAGCCTCAACCTTGGCTTCTATGACAGCAACAGCTATGCCCTCTCGAGCATTACGATGACCAAGCGCATCTAGTCGTCCTTGTCCGCTGCCACACGACGGTGCCACGGCCCCCACGGAGCGTCCTCCGTGGGGGCCGTGTGTGAACAATTGGGGGCGCGCGCACCGGGCCTCGACGCGCGTGCTATGATGCCAACTCGAAGCGAGGAAGGGGAGAGTACCTCGGGGAGCACGCCTCACAGAGAGCGGGAAGGCTGAGAGACCGCAGGCGCGTCCGGGCGAAGATCACCCCAGAGCCGCGACCCCAAAGCGCCTCGCGCGCAAGTAGGCGTCGCCGGAGTGGCCGCCGAGACAGGCCAGCCGAGTTGCGGCCTTGGCCGCGTGCTGGGTGGTCACAAGCGAAGCATGCAACCGTGCGCTTCGTCCCAGCAGAGAGGGACGGGCGCATGTTTTTGTGCCCATGAAAGGACGGGAACGCGTGGCGAACAGGTATAAGGACACGACGAATCTCCCCAGGACGAAGTTCCCCATGCGGGCGAACCTTGCGGCCAACGAGCCCAAGCGCCTCGCCCAGTGGGAGGAGAACCACGTCTACGAGCAGATGCTCGCCAAGAACGAGGGGCACGAGAGGTTCGTGCTGCACGACGGCCCCCCGTACGCCAATGGCCCCATCCATCTGGGGCATGCTCAGAACAAGATCTCCAAGGACATCATCAACCGCTACTGGTCCATGCGTGGCTTCCAGACGCCCTACGTGCCCGGCTGGGACTGCCATGGCCAGCCCATCGAGCACAAGGTGGAGGAGGATCTGGGCACCGAGAGGTTCAATCAGCTCCCCACCGTCAAGATTCGCGAGATCTGCAACAGGGTGGCCGTCGAGCAGGTGGACACGCAGCGCTCGGGCTTCAAGCGCCTGGGCGTGCTGGGCGAGTGGGACAATCCCTACCTCACCTACACGCACGACTACGACGCCACCGACATCGAGATCTTCAAGGCCATCTTCGACAGGGGCGCCATCTACCGCGGTCGCAAGCCCGTGCACTGGTGCAGCCACTGCCATACGGCGCTCTCCGAGGCGGAGATCGAGTACGCCGACGAGGTCAGCCCCGCCATCTTCGTCCGCTTCGAGATGGCCACCGTACCCGAGGGCCTCGAGGCCTTCAAGGGTAGGCTCTGGGTGGACATCTGGACCACCACGCCGTGGACCCTGCCCGCCGACGATGCCGTCATCCTGCATCCCGAGGCGGACTATGTGGCCGTCGTCGTCGACGGCCGTGCGGAGATCATGGCCGAGGCGCTTGTGGAGACGTGCTGTGCCAAGTTTGGCTACGAGCGCTACGAGCTGGCCCGAGACGCCAGCGGTGCCATCTGGCGCACGAGCGGCGCCGAGCTGGCGCACAATCGCTACCGGCAGCCCATCTTCGGCGATGCGGGCGAGACGGGCGAGTTCATCTATGCGGACTACGTCACGCTCGACGATGGCACCGGCATCGTGCACAGCGCCCCTGGCCACGGCGTGGATGACTACATCGCCGGCATGAGGTTCGACATCCCCGTGATCATGCCCGTGGACGATGACGGCCGCTTCTACCGGGGCGAGGGCATCGGCACAGGTGGTCCCTGGGGTGGCATGGAGGTCAGCGAGGCCAACCCCGAGATCATCGAGTGGCTCCGGGAGCGCGGCACGCTCATCCTGTACGAGGACATCACGCACAGCTATCCGCACTGCTGGCGGTGCAAGAACCCCGTCATCTTCCGCGCCACGAACCAGTGGTTCGTCTCCATGGACAGGACGGGGCTCAGGCGGCAGGCGCTCGAGGCCCTCGCGCACGTGGACTTCTATCCCGCCCACGCCATCAAGCGCATCGGCTCCATGGTCGAGCAGCGCCCTGACTGGTGCATCTCGCGCCAGCGCAACTGGGGCGTGCCCATCCCGGCCTACACCTGCCAGGACTGCGGTGGGACGGTCATGAGCGACGAGACGCTCGACAAGGTCATCGAGCTCTTCCGGCAGAAGGGTTCCGATGCGTGGTTCACGGACGATCCCGCCAGCTACCTGGGCGACGCCTGTGTGTGCCCCTCCTGCGGCAGCCACAACCTCAAGGCCAACGGCGACATCCTGGACGTGTGGTGGGACTCCGGCGTCTCACATACCGCCGTGTGCAGGCATCGCGACTACCTCAAGTTCCCAGCTGACATGTACCTTGAGGGGTCCGACCAGCACCGCGGCTGGTTCATGAGCGCCCTTATGACGTCCGTGGGCGCCTATGGCGTCGCCCCCTACAGGTCCGTGGTGTCCCAGGGCTTCACGCTCGACGGCAAGGGTCGCAAGATGTCCAAGTCGCTCGGCAACGTCATCGATCCCAACGAGGTCTGTGCCGAACGCGGTGCCGACATCCTGCGCCTGTGGGTGGCCTCGGTGGACACCTCCACTGACGTCCCCTGTGACGAGGACATCCTCGCCCATGTGGGCGATGCCTATCGCAAGATCCGCAACACCTTCCGCTTCCTCTTGGGTGAACTGGAGGGCGAGTTCGACCTCGCCACCGATGGCCTGCCCGCAGGCGAGCTCGAGCCACTCGACCGGCTGGCCGTGGCCCGCATGAGCCAGGTGCACGACGAGGTGAGCCGTGCCTATGAGGGTTACCGCTTCAACGTGGTGTACCGCACGCTGTACGACTACATCATCACCGAGCTCTCCAACGACTACCTCAATGCCACCAAGGACCGTGCCTACTGCGAGGGCAAGGGCTCCACGGCGCGCAGGAGCGTGCAGACCGCCTGGTCTTACATCCTCAAGATGCTGGTGCACGACTTCCAGCCCATCTTGGCCTACACCTGCGACGAGGTCATGGCCTACCTGCCACGGTCCCTGCGAGACGGCCAGACCCATGCGGCCCTGCTCGACTGGTTCGAGGCACCCTTGGCTCCCGAGGGATACGAGCCGCTTCTGGCTACCTACAGGGCGCTTGGCGAGGCGCGCTCCGCCTTCACCAAGGCCTACGACGCGGCCCTCGCGAACGGTGTGGTCACGGAGAAGACCACCCAGGCGACGCACGCGGAGCTGACGCTGCCGCATGGGGCGTTTGCGCTGCTGACCGGCGGGGGGGCGCCCGACCTGGCGGAGGCCTTCGTGTGTTCCGACGTCTGCGCGCACGAGGGCGACGAGCTTGCCTGTGAGGTGCTGCCCGCCGAGGGCGACAAGTGCCCACGCTGCTGGAACTGGCGCAAGCTGGGCGCAGATGGCCTGTGTGCGCGCTGCCACGATGTGGTGGAGAGCCTGTAGGGAACGCCCGTCTGTAGTAGCCTGGTACCTGCGAGCTATGGGAACCGTCCCGCCTGCGCGGGACGGTTCCCCTCCGTGAGGGAGGCGAGTTGGGAACGAGCAGAGGTACTATGGCGTCGCGGCCCATGCGCATGCGTGGCTTCGGGCTCGCTGCCGTCCTGGCGGTGGCGCTCGACCAGCTCTCAAAGGCCTGGGTGCGCGACAACCTGCCGCTCGGACGTCACACGGGCCTCATACCGCATCTGCTTGGCCTCGTCCACGTGCGCAACACCGGGGCGGCCTTCAGCATGGGGGAGGGCGCCGGCCTGGTGTTCGTGGCGGTGGCGCTGGTGGTCACTATCATCTGTACCGTCATCGTGTGGCGCCGCTGGCTGCCGCTCACGCTCGTCGTGCCCTTGGGCTGCATCGTGGGCGGGGGCATCGGCAACATGATCGACCGCCTCGGCCAGGGGTTCGTGACGGACTTCCTGTCCCTCGACTTCGTCAGCTTTCCCATCTTCAATGTGGCCGACTGCTTCGTGACCGTGGGCATCGTCGTGGCCTTCGTCGTCTGGCTCATGTGGGATGCCCGCCATCAGCTCAAGGGGGCGCCCACCCGGAGGGGCACGGCATCGTGACGCGTATCCTTGAGCTTCTTGTAGGACCCGAGGGGGAGGGGTCGCGCCTCGACGCCTTCCTTGCCGCCCAGGAGGGCATGCCCTCGCGCTCTGCCTGTACCCGGCTGGTGGAGGCGGGTGCCGTCACCATCAACGGCACGGACGCCACGTCAAAGTCCGAGCGCGTCGTTCTCGGCGATCGCATACGTGCGAGCATCGAGGAGCCAGAGCCTGCGGCACCTGGCGCCCTCGTCCCCAACCATGCGATCCCCCTGGACATCCGCTATGAGGACGATCGCCTCATCGTGCTTTCCAAGCAGGCGGGGCTCGTGTGCCATCCCAGCCCCGGCCATGTGGATGACACGCTGGCCAACGCCCTCGTCGCGCACTGTGGCTACGACCATCTGGGCACCCTCCAGGGAGACGACCGACCGGGCATCGTGCATCGGCTCGACCGGGACACCTCGGGCCTCATGGTGGCGGCCAAGGACGACGAGATGCAGCGCGCGCTGCAGGATCTCATCCGCCTGCGCGTGCTCGACCGGCGCTACGTGGTGCTGGTGCATGGCTATGTGGCACCGGACCAGGGGACCATCACCACGGGCATCGCCCGCTCCCCGCGCGACCGCCTGCGCATGACCGTCTCCGACGACCCCTTGGCGCGCGAGGCCATCACCACGTTCACCACGCTGGAGCGCTTTGAGGCAGGCCGCTATGATGAGGGGTACAGCCTGCTCGAATGCCACCTCTACACCGGACGCACGCACCAGATTCGTGTGCACATGCGCCACATCGGCCACCAGGTGGTGGGCGACCAGCCCTATGGGCGCGGGGACGCCCGGCGCAACCGTGGGCTCGTCCGACAGTTCCTGCACTCGTGGCGCATCGCCTTCGACCATCCCGCCACCGGCGAGCCGATCGTGCGGGCTGACGTGCTCCCCCCTGACCTACTCGATATACTGAAGGGGCTTGGAGACAGCTCCATGGGACGTACCGAGGCGGGCGTACGCATCTGTCCACAGCTTGGCGTCGATGGCCCCACGGCGTAGTCGGCAGGGAAGGAGTCCTCGTGGACTTGCAAAGGCTCGGCATCACACCCATCGTCATCTTCAATGGCATCGTGTGGCTCTTCTTCACCCTGGCCTACTTCTACCAGCTCGTCTACATCATCCGCGTGTCGGTGCGCGGTACGGTCGTGCTGCCCAAGGCGAAGAGGGATCACAGCTATGCCTTCGTGATCGCCGCGCACAACGAGGAGCCCGTCATTGGCAACCTCGTGCGTTCCATTCTCACGCAAAAGTACGACGGCCTCGCCGACTGCTTCGTGGTGGCGGATGCCTGCACCGACGCAACGGCCGAGGAGGCACGCAAGGCGGGGGCCATCACCTGGGAACGCAACGACCTCGCCCGCAAGGGCAAGAGCTGGGTCTTGGACTATGCCTTCGACCGCATCCTCAACGAGTACGGCGACCGCTACGAGGCGTTCTTCGTCATGGACGCCGACAACATCATCGCGCCCAACTACGTGGAGATCATGAACCGGGCCTTCGATGCCGGCTATCTGGTGTGTACGAGCTACCGCAACTCCAAGAACTTCGACTCCAGCTGGATCAGCTCCGCCTATGCGACATGGTTCCTGCGCGAGGCCAAGTTCCTCAACAACGCCCGCATGATGCTTGGTACGAGCTGTGCCATCTCCGGCTCGGGATGGCTCGTGTCGGCGAGCATCATCCGCGGCATGCACGGATGGCGATTCCATACCCTCACGGAGGACATCCAGTTCTCCACGTTCTGCTGCTCGCACGGCATCCAGATCGGCTACGCCCCGGCGGAGTTCTTCGACGAGCAGCCCGTCACCTTCAAGGCGTCCTGGACGCAGCGCATGCGCTGGACCAAGGGTTTCTACCAGGTGTTCTTCTCATACAACCACAATCTGCTCCACGGCATCCGCAAGGGGAACTTCTCCTCGTACGACATGCTCATGACGGTGGCGCCCGGCATGATCCTCACGCTGCTCTCGTTCTTCGTCAACGCCGCCTACCTCATCATCGGCTCGCTCAGCCATGGCTTCATCGCCACCAATGCCGAACTCGCCATGTGCATCGGGTCGCTGCTCATGACGTTTGGCTCCATATACGTCGTGTTCCTCATCCTGGCGGTCATCACCACCGTGAGCGAGCGGAAGCACATCCACGCCAAGAGGCGCTGGCGCATCGTCACCAACCTCTTCACGTTCCCGATCTTCATGATGACCTACATCCCCATCACGGTTGCGGCCCTGTTCAAGAAGGTCGAGTGGGTGCCCACGAAGCATGACATCGCCGTCAACTTCGACGATGTCATGAGTGAGGACGTCTGACGTCGGCGCCCCCTCGAGGCCGTCGGTGCGGCCTCGCCTCGTGAGCGGCGGCAGGGCTTCAGGGGGAGGAGACGGCGGCTTCCCGTGGCATGCCCCAGTGATGCTACAATCGCCTACAGTTTATGGCTGCGGGTATCAGCGTCTACAGAGGGAGCGTTCCATGGCACATTTCTTCGAGGGAGAGTCCCACACCTTTTCCGAGTATCTGTTGGTGCCGGGCTATTCCTCACATGAGAACGTGCCTCAGGGCGTCTCGCTCAAGACGCCGCTCGTCAAGTTCAGGCGTGGCGAGCACTCTGCCCTCACCATGAACATCCCTCTGACATCCGCCGTCATGCAGGCGGTCTCCGGTCCGCGCCTTGCCATCGCACTTGCGCAGGAGGGCGGCATCTCCTTCATCTACCAGTCCCAGGCCCCCGAACAGGAGGCCAAGATGGTGCGCGAGGTCAAGTCGTACAAGGCGGGCTTCGTGGTCTCCGACTCCACCCTGACGCCGAGCATGACCCTGGCCGACGTGCTCGAGCTGCGCAATCGCACGGGCCATTCCACGATGCCCGTCACGGAGGACGGCAGTGCGCATGGCCTGTTCTGCGGCATCGTCACGAGTCGTGACTATCGCGTCTCCCGCGACGACCCCAGCAAGAGGGTCTGCGAGTTCATGACCCCTGCCCAGCAGTGCATCACGGCGCAGGAGGGCACCACCCTCAAGGCCGCCAACGACATCATCTGGGACCATAAGCTCAACCAGCTGCCCATCGTCGATGGGGAAGGCAGGCTCGTGTCGCTCGTGTTCCGCAAGGACTACGACTCGCACAAGAGCCTGCCGAACGAGCTGCTCGACGAGCACAAGAGCTACATCGTCGGCGCGGGCATCAACACGCGCGACTATGCCGAGCGCGTGCCCCTGCTCGTCGAGGCTGGTGCGGACGTGCTCTGCATCGACTCCTCCGAGGGCTTCAGCGAATGGGAGAAGCTCACGCTCGACTGGATTCGTGAGCACTATGGCAATACCGTCAAGGTGGGCGCGGGCAACATCGTGGATGCCGAGGGCTTCCGCTACCTGGCGGAGGCGGGTGCCGACTTCGTGAAGGTGGGCATCGGCGGTGGTTCCATCTGCATCACGCGCGAGCAGAAGGGCATCGGCCGCGGTCAGGCCTCGGCGCTCATCGACGTGTGCCGCGCTCGCGACGAGTACTTCGAGGAGGCGGGCGTCTACGTGCCCGTGTGCTCTGATGGCGGCATCGTGTACGACTACCACATGACGCTCGCCTTGGCCATGGGTGCCGACTTCCTCATGCTGGGCCGCTACTTCGCCCGCTTCGACGAGAGCCCGACGCGCCGCCTCAACGTCAATGGCTCCTACGTGAAGGAGTACTGGGGCGAGGGCTCGGCGCGCGCGCGCAACTGGGCCCGCTACGACCTCGGCGGTGACAAGAGGCTCTCCTTCGTGGAAGGCGTGGACTCCTACGTGCCCTACGCCGGCCCACTCAAGGAGAACGTGGAGGGGTCACTCACCAAGGTGCGCTCCACGATGTGCAACTGCGGCGCGCTTGATCTCTGCGAGCTGCGTGAGAAGGCCAAGATCACGCTCGTCTCCGCCACCTCGCTCGTGGAGGGTGGCGCGCACGACGTCATCCTCAAGGAATCCGACTCCAGCACCAACTTCAGGTCGTAGGGAGCTGATCGCACCCATCGTGCGCCCGTGCCCCGCCCCGAAAGGCAAGGTGGGCGGCACGTCCTGGCGAGGCGCTCCCATGGGGTGTGGGGGAAGGCCCCTGCCCTGCGCTACTGCTAGAATCAGATGCCAGGCGAGGGGACGTGCACGGACTCTTCCAGGGAGTGACGATGGGCGACAAGGACATGCGCGATCTACAGCAGCAGGGCAGCGAGCTCGTGCGGCAGGTGAGCCAGGCGGTCTCGAAGATAGACTTCGAGGGCACCGCCCATTCGCTGGGCCAGGCGGCTCGTGGGGTTGCCCGGCAGCTGGGGCTCATGGGACCTGCGCCCTCGCCCTACATCGTCTGCGACAGGAGCACCGGTGCCGTCGTGAGGATGGTCACGGGCGTCCTGCTGCTGTCCACGTTGGTTCCCGCTCTGGGGATTCCTGCCATCGTCCTTCTGGCTCTTGGCCGTGCGGTGTTGTCGATCGTGTTCGGGCTCGTCAGCATCGTCCTTGCCATCGGCGCCGTGATGCTCATATGCCAGGGGGTGCAGCGTCGCCGCATGACGAAGGCCCTCTCGCGCGCGGCCGCTGCCTTGGGCGAGCGCCAGATGGTCACCCTCACGGATCTTGCCACCCTCACGTCCACGCCCGTCGAGCGCCTGAGACCCCTTGTCCGTGGGGCCATCGAGCGTGGGCTCATTCCGCGCGGCCACCTTGACACCCCCTTGGGTACCGAGACGCTCTATCTGACAGATGCCCCGTGGGAGGCGGATTGTGCGGCTCGCGATGCCTCCCTGCGTCAGGCTGCCGAACGCGCCTCATGGGAACAGACGCTCTCAACGGAGGCCCACGAGGTGATGGATGCCTGCTCGGCCTTCGTCTCGCGCGTGCATGCGGCCGTGCCCAGGCTGGGCGAGGGGCAGGTCTACCTCCTGCTCGACGGTGTCGCCACCAAGGTCTCGAACCTTTCCGACTTCGTCGCGCGCCACCCTGAGGTGGCCCCGCAGCTGCGCCATGCCGTCACATACTATCTGCCTACCGCCACGCAGCTGGTGGATGCCTACGTGGAGATCGAGGGACGCGCGTCGAGCCCCCAGTCCGAGGCCACCAAGGCCGAGCTGCGGCAGGCGTTCACCCAGTTCGATGCGGCCCTCAGCAAGCTCTCGGAGGAGCTCATCCGCCAGCAGGCATGGGACCTCGAGGGCGACCTGAAGGTCATGAGCACCATGCTCGCGCAGGACGGCCTGACGGAGGACGGGGGCATACGGGCATAGGGTGCCTGGTCGTGGTGGGCTAGGAGGCCTGCGACGCCTCCAGCAGCTTCGCCTTGAGCTCGCCCTCGATCTTGGTGAGCTCGGCCTCGGCCTGGCGACGCCTCTCGCGGCCCTCGGACTGCACGCGTGCGACCTCGTCGAGCGTGGAGATGAGCTGCTCGTTGGTGTGGCGGAGCGTCTCGATGTCCACCACGCCGCGCTCGGCCTCGCGGGCAGACTCCACTGTCGCCACCTTGAGCTGGTCGGCGTTCCTCTTGAGGAGCTGGTTGGTCATGTCCGCCACCTCGCGCTGCGCGCGGGCCGCCTGCGTCGCGTGCTCGATGCCCAGGGCGATGACCATCTGGTTCTTCCAGAGCGGGATGGTGTTGACCACGGTGGACTGGATCTTCTCGGCCATCACGGCGTCGGAGCTCTGGACCAGGCGAATCTGCGGGGCCGTCTGCAGGGCCACCTGGCGGGTGAGCTCCAGGTCGAAGACGCGCTTCTCGAAGCGGTCGCACTTCTGGGCGAGATCGCGGGCGGCCTGTGCGTCCTCGGCGAGCCCCGACTCCCGAGCCTTGGCCTGCAGGGTGGCAAGCTCGCCCGTGCGCACCTGCTCCAGCTTCTCCTTGCCGGCCACCACGTACATGGTGAGCTCCTTGAAGTAGGCCTCGTTGAGGGCGTAGAGCTGGTCGAGCAGGGCTATGTCCTTGATGAGGGTGCGTTGGTGCCCCTCGAGAACCTCGGCGATGGCGCGCACGTTCTTCTCCACCTCGCTGTAGCGGGCCTTGAGCGCGTCCAGGCTGCCCTTGGCCTTGCGGAAGAGGCTGCGGATGCCCTTGGCCTCCTCCTGGTCGGGACTGAAGTTCTTGAGCGTGACGATGAGGGAGGTGACGTCGTCACCCACCTCGCCGAGGTCGCGTCCCCGTACTCCGGAGAGGGCACGCTCGGAGAACTCGGAGACCTTGCGCTGCGACCCCACGCCGTAGGCGAGGACGCCCGCGGTGTCGCTCACGTCGATCTTCTCGACGAAGGCGGAGACCTGCTCGCGCTCCTGGGACGTGAGCGTCGCAGCCGCGTCGGTGGGGGCGGGCTCGGTGATGGGGGAGGGCTCGGGTGCCTGGGGGGCAAGATCCCCAAACTCGAGCTGTGGTTCGGGCGCTTCCATCCCAAGGTCCTGCATGCCGTCTGCCATGGTTCCTCCCACCGTGGTCGGGTGCACATACAAGGGAATTCTAGCGCAGGTTCGCGACTGGTCATCACTCGTTCCGCGTGCGGCTGCCCACCAGCCCGAAGTCGCTCGCCCCGGTCGTGCGGATGTCGCCCCCGCCGGTGACGAGGAGCCCCTGGACACCGTGGTACTCGAGGTAGGCGAGGGCATCGGGTACGGGGAGCATGAAGAGGGGCTTGGTGAGCCCGTCGCCATCGAGGGAGCGCTCGGAGAGGATGGTCGCCCCCACCACGTCACCGCGTACGGGGTAGCCCGTCCTGGGGTCGAGGATGTGCCAGTAGGTGATGCCGGCCCGCTCGAAGCAACGCTCGTAGAGGCCACTCGTGACCACGGACGCATCGCTGCGGGAGACCTCGGCGACGATCCCCTCGCCGGCGTCTGTCGCAGGGTCCTGGACGCCAATCGTTCAGGGACTGCCGTCGGGCCTGCCACCCATGACCATGACGTTACCGCCCAGGTTCACGAAGGCGCTCGTGACGCCTGCCTCACGCAGCTGTGCGATGAGGGCATCGGCGATGTAGCCCTTGGCGATGCCGCCGAGATCCAACCTGGCGTCGGCATCGAGGAGGGTCACCAGGTTCCCCTCCACCTGGACCTTGGTGTAGTCCACGTGGGGGAGCGCCGCCTCTATCTGGGCGGGGTCCGGCACGATGCCCCCCTTGAAGTCCCAAAGCTCGCTCACGCTGCCGATCGTGATGTCAAAGAGTCCGTCCGACTCCCGGCAGTAGCCCAGCGCCAGGCGGATGAGCTCCGCCGTCCTGGGATCGACCTCCACGGAGGTGCCGGCTGTGGCGTTGATGCGCCCCACGTCACTCCCGTCTATGGTACGCGAGAGGAGCCGCTCGAAGGTCCGGCAGAGCTCGACCACCCCGTCGAGCACGTCCTGGGTCATCACGCCACGCAGGGTGCAGGCCGTATCGAAGCAGAAGGTCGTGGTCTGCAGCTCCTGGGGCGCGCCCGGGGTGGCCAGGCCCCCCGCGCAAGCGGGGAGGCTGGCCGCGAAGGGGAGTAGGGCCAGGGACCGCAGGAACGCGCGTCGGGAGCAGACGCGCGGGGCACGCTCGCCGTCATGGCTGGTCATCCGAGGGCACCTCCATCCGTACGCGAGGCCGTCAGCGGCGGCGCGCCGTTGGCATGCAGGTAGGCGCGGGCGACGCGGGAGGCGACCTCCCGCTGCCAGAACGTGCACGACAGCATGCGCGCCCCCCGGTCGGCACAGCAGGAGACCAAATCATCGGCGAGCAGGGGGGCGAGGCCCGTGGCGATGGAGAGCGCCAGGAGCGGCCCCTCGAGATCGAAGCCCAACCTGTCGAGGGGTGAGAGGGCCCACCGCACGGTGGGGACGAGATCCTCCAGGCCAACATGCGAGGCGAATGCGACGTTCGCGAGCGTGATGGCAAGGATGCGCAGCGTCATGGCAGCGGCCTGCGCCAGGCCATCGCTCGTGACGAGGACGGGCCCCAGGGAGGCCAGCACCAGGCCGGAGCTCACCGTGGCAACCTGCAGGGCAGAGGTGAGCAACGCCAGGAGGAGCAGGGGGACGAGGCCTCGCGCCGCCAGGCGCGGCCGTACGCGGGCGACCAGGCAGGCCACGAGAGTGGCGCCGGTGGCCGCAAGGAGCAGGGGGAGTGACCCGAGGCGCACGAGAGCGACGGCATAGGCGACAAGCAGGGCGAGGCGTGCGCCCGCATGCCGGGCGGGTGCGGCGCCCGTCGCCAGGGCGACATGGCGCTCGGGGGGCCGCAAGGCCGAGGACGCCGGTCTGGCACCAGGCTCCGTCATGTCCCCGAGTGCCTCGAGGACCCAACCGGCCAGGATGCCCGTCAGCCCCCCGGTGAGCGCACCCACCACCAACAGCGGCGGTGCACCATACCACACGAGGGACGTCCCCAGCAGCCACCAGGCCACGCAGAGCTGTCCCAGCTCGTGGAGGATGCCACCGACGACCGAGGTCATGGCGGGATGCAGCGTCCGCAGGCGGGAGAGCGGGGCCATGCCTCCCAGGGCGAGGAGCGACCCCAGGGCGGAGTAGGCAATCATGAGAGGGTTGCCAAAGAGGAGTCCCACGGCAAGCACCTTCACCACGCACACGCACAGGGTCGCCCGCGCCCCCAACTCATAGAGGGCCACGAGGATGGCGATGTTGGCGAGGCCCAGCTTGACACCGGGGATGGGCAGGGGGACGAAGGACTCGAGGTACCCCAGGACGAGCGCGAGGGCGACGAGGGCACCCACGCGCTCCCAGGGAAGCGTATGGTCCGTGACCTCCCTCTGTCGGTGCCTTCCCATGTCAGCGGGCCGTCACATCCACGTCGGAGGCCTGTCTCTCGTCCTTCCAGCCCACGGCGTCGACGTCGGCCTGCGTGCCGTCCTGTGCCGTGTCCTCGCCTCGCGCGGGCACGACCTCGACCCACAGCTGGTGGGGAAGGCAGATGAGCTGCTGGCCGGTCTCGCTGATGGGGGTCTGTCGCAGGCACGAGCCGTGGGGGCAGTCCGCGTCCGTCATGCGTGCGGCACCGTCTGCGACCATGATGGTATTGGATCCGAGGGACGAGGTGACCTCCAGCGTGGTGGGCGTGTCCAAGGGGAGCCGCCAGACGTGTCCGTCCGCATCATGCACGACGGCGACGGGGGCGCTTCCCGTGGGGAGGCGAGCCTGGCCCCCCGCGACGAGGGAACCCACGAGCAGGGCCGTCACGGCGATGCCGACCACGAACGTGGCCCAGTAGGTCCTAACGACATGGACTGCCCTCACGATGGATACCCCCCCTGTGGTGGGATGGCGCGCTCGTCGGTCGTGCTCCCCATGCAGCAGCATGTGGGCTCCCAGTGCGAGCCCCTCGTCAAGCGCAGGGCGCACGTCGACGTGGGCACCCGCGTCGGCCACTCCCAGGCGCGCACCACGGCCGACATCTTCTCGCCGGTCTCCGGCACCGTGATGGAGGTCCGCGACGCCTTCTACGCCAACGGCAGGGCGGACAAGGTGGTGGTGATCGAGCCGGACGGCGGGCAGACCGTCGATGCGTCCGTGCGCAGGCCCCAGGTGACGGACTATGCCAGCCTCGTCGAGGCGCTCAAGCACAGCGGCATCGTCGGCCTGGGCGGTGCGGGGTTCCCCACCGCCCTCAAGATGGACGCCGACTTCGCCAACATCGACCTCTGGCTCGTCAACGCCGCCGAGTGCGAGCCCTTCATCTCGAGCGACTTTCGCGAGATGCTCGAGCACCCCCACGACATCCTCCTGGGCATCCAGACCTGTCTCGACCTCTCGGGCGTTCCCCGCGCGCTCATCTGCATCGAGGACGACAAGCCCGAGGCCATCGAGCTCCTGCGGCGGCTCTGCGCGGACAGGCCCCAGATCGACGTCCACGTGCTGCCCTCCCGCTACCCACAGGGGGCCAGTCGCGTGCTGGTGCGCACGGTCACGGGCCGTGCCGTGCCGCGCGGTGGCCATCTCACCGACGTGGGCGTCATGCTCTTCAACGTGACGACCATGTCGGCCATCGGCGGGTTCCTCCAGACGGGCATGCCCCTCATACGGAGGCGCATCACGGTGACGGGCGATGCCGTCGCGCGCCCCCAGAACCTCGAGGTGTGCATCGGTGCGCCCATCCGCGAGGTGCTCGCGCACTGTGGCATCGCACGCGAGCCCACGAAGGTCATCATCGGTGGACCCATGATGGGCAAGGCCCAGGTGAACCTCGATGCCCCCATCGTGCGCCAGGAGAGCGGCCTTCTGGCCTTCGGCGACCACACGCCCACGAGCGCCCGTACGACCGCCTGCATCCGCTGCGGGACCTGCATCAACTCGTGCCCCATGATGCTCTCGCCCATGGAGATACAGCGGGCCTATCGGTGCAGGGACGTGGCCGCCCTCGACGCCCTCATGGTGGACCTCTGCGTGGAGTGCGGTACCTGCTCCTATGTGTGCCCCTCCCACCAGCCGCTCACCCCCTCCGTGGGGCTCGCCCGCAGGATGCTCAAGGCGGAGCGTCGCAGGGAAGGGAGGGGCTGACATGTCGAGGGAACCCAACGTAACGCTCTCGCTGGGGCCGGCACCCCAGCTCGTGACGCCCGTCACCACGCGCACCATCATGCGGAACGTCCTCATCGCCCTGGCACCCTGCCTCGTGGCGTCCCTCGTCCTCTTCGGCCTCGATGCCCTGCGCGTCACGGCGACCTCCGTCGTCGCGTGCGTGCTCCTCGAGTGGCTGTGGTGCCGTCTCAGGAAGGTCCCGAGCACCGTGGGCGACCTCTCGGCCGCGGTCACGGGTGTCCTTCTGGCCTTCAACATACCGGCGGGCATGCCCACCTACATGGTCGTGGTCGGTGCCTTCGTGGCCATCATCCTCACCAAGGAGCTCTTCGGAGGCATCGGCTGCAACTTCGCCAACCCAGCCATCATGGGGCGCATCGTGCTGTCCATAGCCTTCCCCGCGGCCATGACCACCTGGGTGGTCCCGCGCGTCACGCTCTCCTCCGTCGACGCGGTGAGCTCGGCCACCATGCTCGCCCCCTCGGCGACCAGGATCCCCCTCTGGGACATGTTCGTGGGCACCGAGATGGGCACCCTCGGAGAGACGAGCGCCCTGGCCATCCTGGTGGGACTCGCCTACCTCCTGGCCACCCACACCATCATCTGGCATATCCCCGTCGTCTACGTGGGCCTCGTCTTCGTCCTCTCGGCCCTCATGGGGTTGGACGCCCCGGCCCAGGTGCTCTCGGGCGGCCTCATGCTGGGCGCCGTCTTCATGGCGCCGGACTATCCCACTGCCACGATCACGCCCCAGGGCAAGGTGGCCTATGCCATCGGCCTCGCCCTCATCACCTGCCTCATCCGCTTCTGGGGCAACATGAACGAGGGCTGCGCCTACGCGATCCTCTTCATGAACCTCCTCGCCCCCTACATCAACGAGCTCACGGTGGACACGCCCCTCGGCGGCACCAGGCCCAGCCTGCGCGTGCGGCTGCGGGACCGGGGAGGTGAGACCCATGAGTAGGCCACGGGAGGGGGCGATCCTCCCCCTCGTCCTCAAGGCGGGCCGGCCTGTCTTCGTGCTCGTTGCCATCTGTCTCGTGGCGAGCGTGCTGCTCGCCCTCGTCAATGCCCTGACGGCCCCTGTCATCGCCGATGCGGCGCGGGAGCGCGCCCAGGCCACCTACCGCTCTCTCATGCCCGACGCTGCGCGCTTCGAGGAGGTCCCCTGCGAGGTCGAGGGCGTCACCACGGCGCTGCGCGCGCTCGATGCGACGGGCGCGCCCATCGGCTATGTGGTGGTGGCCGAGGCTCAGGGCTATGGCGGGGAGCTTCCCATCGCCGTCTCCTTCTTCCTCGATGGCAGCGTCGGGAGCATCGTTGCCATGGACAACGAGGAGACGCCGGGCTTGGGCAAGCGGGTCGCAGAGCCCGACTTCTCCGACCAGTTCGTGGGACGTCCCGCCGAGGAGGTCGCCCTCGCGGACGTTGACACCATCAGTGGGGCGACTATCTCCTCGAAGGCATACGTCCTGGCGTTCAACCGGGCGATCGAGGCATACCAGGAGGTGCAGGGATGAGCGAGAGGAACGAGGGGGCCAAAGACGGGCGGACACCGGCCCTGTCAGGGGTGTTCTCCCAGGGGATCCTCAAGGACAACCCCGTCCTGCGCCAGATGCTCGGGCTCTGTTCGACGCTGGCCATCACCACGGCGGTCACGAACGGCATCGGCATGGGGGCGGCCACCACCTTCGTGCTCGTGTGCTCCGGGGTCGTGGTGTCGCTCCTCAGGCGGGTGATCCCCACCACGGTGCGCCTGCCGGCCTACATCACCATCGTCGCGAGCTTCGTCACCCTCTCCGTCGTGATGGCGGCCTCCATCTGGCTGGAGCAGGCCCGGCAGCGCCGGGCGGGCCTGGCCGCCCGTCCGTCCCGCACGGCGGAGGAGGTCTGCGCGTCATGCGGCCTGGGCTGCACGACGGCTGGCAGCGAGTGCGTCGGGCCTGACGTGGGGGCCTCCCTCGTGCGGGCCGAGGGAGCGCTCGCCGGAAGTGGGGAGGGGGGCGAGGCCTGATGGCGACCTACGCGGCGATTCTCTTCGGCATGATCCTCTCGGACAACCTCGTGCTCGCGAAGTTCATGGGCATGTGCCCCTTCCTGGGCGTCTCGAAGCGGCTTGACTCCGCCGTGGGCATGGGGGCGGCCGTCACGCTGGTGATGGTCGTCGCCATGTCGGTCACCTGGCCCATCTAGCAGCTCCTGGACCTCTGGGGCATCGGATACCTGCAGACCATCGCCTTCATCCTCGTCATCGCCATCCTCGTGCAGCTGCTGGAGATGGCCATCCGCAAGCAGTTCCCGCCGCTCTACACGTCGCTCGGTGTGTACCTGCCGCTCATCACCACCAACTGCGCCGTCTTGGGCGTCACCATCCTTGCCATCGAGGACGGCTACACCTACCTGGAGTCGCTCGTGGCGGCGCTCGGCGGGGGGCTGGGGTTCCTCTTTGCCATGGTCCTCTTCTGTGGCGTGCGGCGGCGGGTGGAGGAGGCCGACCCTCCCGAGGCCTTCAAGGGCATGCCCATCACACTCATGGCCGCCGCCATCGTGGCGATGGCCTTCATGGGCTTCGCGGGCGTCATCGAGAACCTCTTCGGCGTCTAGGGGGAGGGCATGCAGACGATCATCCACTCCGTCCTCCTCATCGTCGTCATCGGTCTCGTGGGCGGCGTCATCCTCGTGATAGGGTCCAGGCTCTTCTCCGTGGAGGTGGACTCGCGGCTGTGGCACGTCATAGACATGCTGCCCGGCCTTAACTGTGGCTCGTGCGGCAACCCGGGCTGTGCGGGCTACGCCAGCGCCATCCTCGCGGGCGCCCCCTGCGACCTCTGCGGGCCGGGAGGGGAGGCCACGGCCAACGCCATCGCGCTCTACCTCGGCAGGGATCCCGGTCACACCACGGTGAGGAAGGCCGTCGTCACCTGCAACGGCGCCGCCGACCGCCTGCGCTCTGTGGAGGCCTACGAGGGCGACCCCAGCTGCCGCGTCTTCGACCTCATGGGGTACATGACGGAGTCGTGCACCTATGGCTGCCTGGGGCTCGGCGACTGCGTGGCGTCGTGTCCCTTCGACGCCATCCGCATCAACGGGAACCACGTCGCCGCGATCGACGTCGGGCGCTGCACGGCCTGTGGAATCTGCGTGGACGTATGCCCGCGCCATGTCATCGCCATTCACGAGCGCTCGCAGACGGACAGTTCCTCCGTCGTCCTGTGCCGCAACACCATGATGGGCAAGCGCGCCCAGGAGGCCTGTGCCAACGCCTGCATCGGCTGCGGACGCTGCGTGGGGGCCTGCCCCGAGGGATGCATCACGGTCATGGACCACGTCGCCCGGATCAACGACGCATGCTGCACGGGCTGTGGCAGCTGCATCGAGGTGTGCCCCGCGAAGGCCATCCGTCCCATCGACCTCTCGCGCCGGGAGAAGGGGGCTCTCGTCTAGGTCCCGCGTGCCCCGCAGCTCCGCTGGCCGACCGCAAACAGCGAAAACGGGGCCGTTCGTAAGTGTTAACAATGGCTGTGCCGCATCTGCACTAAGGTACAAGTCACATGTGAATGTCAGAGGAGGGGAACGGCCACATCCAAGCCGGAGATGGAGGAGCCATGCAAGTCGATGCACGCGATCTTTTCAACCCCAAGCCGGTCATCATGGCACTCGAGGCGCTGTCGGAGCTCAGGGAGGGCGAGACGCTCGCCGTCTCCGTCAATGATGGCATGGCGGTGGAGAGCCTGGTGAGGCTTGCCGACGAGCAGCACTGCAAGTTCATGCGCGAAGACGAGGGCGACTACACGGTGGTCACGCTTGCCCCCACGGAGCCCATCGTCACGAACAAGCCCATCGAGCGGGCCGTTGCCCTCATGGATGTGATCGATCAGCAGCCGACGGTCATCATTGGGTCGGAGGCCGTCGGTTGTGGCGACAAGGAGCTCGGCCGCATTCTCATGGGCGAGATCATCTACGACATGGCCTTGCAGGAGGTGGCACCACAGGAGCTCGTCTTCGTCAACAGCGGTGTCAAGCTCACCACCACGGGTAGCGACATCATCGACCAGCTCAAGATGATCGAGGCGCTGGGGGCGGACATCCACTCCGAGGCCGTGAGCCTTGACGGATATGGCCTGACGGAGCAGGTGGAGGTCGGTGACATCATCCAGCCGTACAACATCGCGCAGATCCTCGTGAGCCGCACCAACGTCGTCATGCTGTAGGGTCGGTACCATCGTATCGGTTGTTCACGAGACGGCGGTCTCCCCTACCTTGGTCGGGCGTGTGTATGACAAAAGCGTGCGTCTCAGTGCCAGTTCTGTCGCTGAGACGCACGCTTGGCTAGGGGTGGCGTCGTGGGATGTGATATGGTCGGAAGTTAGCGCGGGGTGTCCTCACCCTCTTCCTGTGCAGCGAGGGTGATTCTACTAGCCTGGTAGGCTCCCTGCTCATCCTTATATCTGAAGAAATCAATCGCGATTGTGTCGCCGACTACCACGTCATCCAGCTTATCCTCTATCCCCCAGGCAGCCACGTCGAAGAGTACGGTGTCACCCACCCCGAAGTCTTCCTCGGAACTCATACTCGTCTCTTCCACGTGCACTGTGACGAGACCCCTCTCCTGATCGATCGAGAGGACTGTCCCCCTGCACTCGTAGAGCACCCACACGTTGCCTCCCACCAACCCTTTGTCGGGGGGCTGCTCATAGAGGGTGTAGGCTACCAGCCCCAGAGCGGCGAGGGCAACCGATAGCAACACGATCCACTTGAGTGCGCTACGCATAGACAAAAGCCCCGTAGGTCGTACTGTAGTCCGATGGAACGTATGAGAGGTACATTACTGAATCATACCATCCATCAGCGACTACAAGGGTATTGATGGCTTGGCCGGTTGCCTTCTTGGTGGCGATTGCATAGCCTTGTGCACACATCGAGTGTCCTATGGGGCTTCCGTAGAAAATGGCTGATACTATGCTGTTCCGGCCTGCAGCAACCTGTTGCTTGAAGTCTTCGAAGGATGGCTTGGACACGGTCTGCCCTGTCACAAGTGTGCCCTTGTTTTGGGCATATAGCTGAAAACCAGGGGCGATGTGTCGTCTGATGACACATCGAGCTGAATTCCTAGTCCAAAATGCCATCAGATGTACACTCGTATACCCGTACGTTAGGTCGTTGATCAAGATGAATGTAACTTATCTAGCATGCGGTTCTATCCGATAAGGAGCCTTAGGACTACACAGGAGATCAACAAGATCGCCAAGCCTCGGATGCAATCTTCAAGGATTCTCCTTGGAGTTTCCTGACAGAGATTGTAGCGTTTGGTTGCTGCAGCTATTGCATAGTAACCGTCGCTCTTCATGATTGGTGCAAGATTCGTAATCATCGTGAGCAAAACAAAATCTGATGCGCCCCCAAGTCTGAGCTTTCCCAAGCAAACTATGAGCAAGAGTGCTGCATTAGCAGCATTGCCAGCGAGATATACGGCCATACGTTTGTAGGTAGGTAGTAAATAGCTATCTGATGTGTCTACATAGAATGTGGGAAAAATAACACTCATGGAGTCTTTCAGGAAGCATCCTACGATATCTGTGGGTATTCCTTTGTTCCAAGCGAGATCGATGAGCGTTTTGATGCTATTTAGGTCGACGTATTTGCAATGGAATTCGTCATAGCTAAACGATATATATTTGATTCGCTGACTATTCCTGGTAAGAAACGAGCTTGCTTTTTTTGGGTCTCTTCCCCAAAAGCCATTTGTTTTGAGTGATATTCTCATAGGGCGGCCGAAGTCGTAGTCACACACAGCTTGTACGAGATCTGGATGCATCATTGGCTCACCACCTGTGATACCAACATATGTGATCGACCTTACCTCTTTTATCTGACTGAGCACTGCCGTGAGTTCTTGATGCGTAAGAGTGTGATGTTGCTCCTGAAGCTCCGGCTTACCAGCGCAACACATCTTGCATCGTGCGTTGCAGTCATCGGTTAGCACGAGTCCCACGCTATCGAATACCATTTTCAAGCCACCTCTTTTTCAATAAGAGAATTACAAGAATGTTGAGTACTGCGATCCCAAGGGCATAGGCAAGACAGAGGGGGATATGAGGCATCTCGTTTGCCGTGAAGGTCGAGAGATCGGTGATATTCC
>NZ_AWEZ01000042.1 GCF_000468755.1 Olsenella profusa F0195 | reverse complement strand
GGCAAGCGGCTGCCCGCGTACCTCCGCCCCGAGGACAAGCCGGGCACCGAGCCCGACCACGGGGGCAGCGGCTACCGCTGCGACGGCGGCATAGGCCATCCCTGGGACGGCTCCGGGGACGTCTCCACCTCCCCGGACAGGGAAGGGAGCTGCGTCACGGTCGGAGTGACCGATGACGGCATGGCAGGCCTCATATGCTACTCCGGCTACGGCGTGACGCCCGATGGCACCGAGTGCTACCTATCCGTTGACTTGTATTACCAGGAGGCCACCGCCACGCTCTCGTGGGAAGAGAACTATCGCCTGCGGGACCCGGGCGCCGAAACATCCCGCCAGGTCACCAGACAAGAATGGCTCGGCGCCACGGGGGTGGGCGGCGCGGCCCTCGACGCGTGGGTTGACCGGGCCTTCGGGCTCGCCCTCGGGGGCTGGATCGATACGAACGCCGGCCGGGGCGGACGGTTCTCGCGTACCTCCCTCGGGGAGTTCGGGCTCTCCAAGAAGGACGTCTCCGACGTCGAGGAGGGAAACGGGCGCGCCAGCATGGAGCGCTTCCTG
>NZ_AWEZ01000041.1 GCF_000468755.1 Olsenella profusa F0195 | reverse complement strand
GGGTCCGTCCGCCCGCCGTACGCCTGCGCGTGCCGGATGAGGATGACCCCACCGGCACCATAGCCCTTGACGACCTCTGCTATGGGCCGCATGAGGAGACGCTCGCGCACGACTGCGGGGACTTCCTCGTCGAGCGTAGCGACGGTGTGATTGCCTACCAGCTTGCCGTGGTGGTCGATGACGGGCTCATGGGCGTGACGCAGGTCGTGCGTGGCAACGACCTTCTGGGGTCAAGCGCCCGCCAGGCCCATCTGGCGCGACTACTGGGCTTCGCTCCGCCCGCATATGGCCATGTTCCCCTGCTCATGGGCGCGGACGGGCGGCGGCTCTCCAAGCGCGACCATGACCTCGACCTGGGTGCCCTGCGCGCAGCGGGCGTCTCGCCGCGGCGCGTCGTGGGGCGCCTGGCCGCGCTGGTGGGACTTGCCGAGCCGGACGAGGAGGTCGACCCCGAGAAGCTGGTGGGACGCTTCTCATGGGAGACGCTGCGTGCTCACCGCACCAACG
>NZ_AWEZ01000040.1 GCF_000468755.1 Olsenella profusa F0195 | reverse complement strand
GGGGGTCGTGGGCAGGACCTTCGAGAACGTGGTGGGGCGCGACTTCGGGGCCGACGGGCCCTGGGAGAAGATGGGGACCGACGTCACTGAGTCCGGGCGGCCGTGGGGAAAGGCCTACTCCGCGCCCGTCTACGACTTCGGCAGCAAGGAGATCGTCGCCTGGTCGACGTCGACGCACCCCGACATGGCCCGGCAGCATGAGCTGCTCGACCAGCTCATGTCCAAGAGGCCCTGGGGCGCCAGACCGACACTGCACTCGGACATGGGATGGCGGCACCGGCACGCGGAGTGGTGCGGCAGGCTGGAGGAGGCCGGCATCGTGCAGAGCATGTCCCGGAAGGGCAACTGCATCGACGACGGCGCGACGGAGCAGGTGTTCGGGCACCCGAGGGACGAGCTCTTCCGGAACCGGGTGTGGCCGGGCTTCGATGCGTTCAAGGGGGATCTCGACGCCTACATCATCCACTGGAACACGAGAAGGCGGCAGGTCAAGCTGAGGGGACTGACCCCGGAGGAGTTCCGGAATCAGTCCCTGAATGCGGCTTAGTCTCTATTTGGCCGTCCAAGTTTTGGGACGCAGTTCAC
>NZ_AWEZ01000039.1 GCF_000468755.1 Olsenella profusa F0195 | reverse complement strand
TTCGCGCCCGTCCGATAGGGCCGGCCCCGCGCCTAGAATCCGTTGCCCATCATACCATCATGCCGCCCTCCTCCCCGCGTCGGCGAGCTCCATGGCCGTCCGCACGACCTTGAGGCCCCGCATCCTCGACTCTTCGGTCGTCTCCGGCTCGGCGGGCGCCGGCTCCTCCAGCCTCGCGAGCGACTCCGGCACGATCCACCTGCGCGACGACCAGTCCTCGTCCTGCTCGGCCATGACGGCCCCGACGAGGCGGATCATGGACTCTGCGCTCGGGAACACCTGCACCACGCGCGAGCGGCGCCTTGTCTCGCGGTTCGTGCGCTCCTGCACGTTGTTCGTGCGGATGCGCCTGCGGTGCTCGGCCGGGAAGCCGAGGTACGCGAGCGCGTCGGCCTCGGCCTCCTCGAGCAGGCTCGCGGCCTCCCCCGACATCTCGCCGATGGCGTCGATCGCCGCGTGGTAGGCGCAGCGCACCACGGCGGGGTCCTCCTCGCGGAACACCGCCTGCAGGGCCTTGCCGGCCATGGCGCGCTGGCGCTTGGTCTTGAGCAGCGAGCAGACGTTGCGCTCCAGGTGCACGGCGCGGCGCTGCCAGGCGGCGCCCGGGAAGCACTCCGCTATCGCGCGCTTCAGCCCCTCGTGGGCGTCGCTCGTGACGCACCTCACGCCGGAGACGCCGCGTTTTCTGAGGTCGCGGCAGAACCCGAGCCATCCGGCGTGGGTCTCGGTGTCGATCGCGGAGAATCCCACCACGCGGCGCACGCCGTCCGCGCCGCAGGCGATCGCCGTGACGGCCGCGGTGGACTGCACGCGGCCGTCACGGCGGCGCCTGGCGTACGTGGCGTCGAGGAACAGGTAGGGGAACTCCAGCCCCTCGAAGGCCCTTTCCGCGAGCGCGGAGACCTCCTCGTCGAGGGACCTGCAGATCGCGCTCACCTGGTCGGCCGAGAGGCGCTCTATGCCGAGCTTCCCGGCCACTTTCTGGACCTTGCGAGTCGAGACGCCGTTCTGGTACATCTCGGCCACCGCCGCGGCGACGGCGCGGTCCACGCGGCTGTAGCGCTCTATGATCCCCTCCGGGAAGTAGGTCCCCGCGCGCAGCTTCGGTATCCGCATCGTGATCGGGCCCACGGCGGTGACGAGCCCGCGCTCCCTGTAGCCGTTGCGTGCGTTGGCGCCGTCCTCGCAGAGCGCGTCCGCCTGAGCGTCCATGACTGCGTCGGCCATCGTCTCCAGAAGCACGCGCGCCAGCTCGCGCAGGTCGGCTTTGCCGTTCCCGTCGGCGGGGATCTGCTGTAAAGTATCCATTGCGGTCGTTGCCTTTCCTCGAATCTCTTATCTAGCCGTAAAAGATTCTAAGGCGGCGGCCGTTTTCCTATCTAGGGGCGCTTACACCAACTTTCTCGACACGATCTACA
>NZ_AWEZ01000038.1 GCF_000468755.1 Olsenella profusa F0195 | reverse complement strand
GGGGAAGGGATATGAGCCATGGCAGCAGGAGGGAAAGGCCTTTTCCGGTTTTCGAGGTGACGGGCAGGAACATCTTGTTCGCCTCCTGTATGGTTCTGGCCACTGCGCTTGCCGCACTGGCGAGCCTGGTTATGGGCCAGGTCGTCGATGGTCTTGTGCGGGGCGAGGGACTCCAAGATGTGGGCGAGACACTGCCGGCACTGCTTGTGCTACTTGCCTCCTCTGCCTTCGCCGACCTCTTCCTCGGTCGGTGGCTGCCATTCAAGATGTCCATGGGAACGTCCATCAAGGCGTCAGAGATGACGGTCGACAGCGTGATCAACTGCCCCCAACGGGTCTATGGGAGGCACGGCAAGGGGTACTTTCTGAACCTTGCCACCGGCTCGTCCTTTGCCTACGGTGATGTCTATGCCTCGATAAGCATCGCATTCGTGGGAGGCGTCCTATGTGCGGTCATCGTCTGTGGCGTTGCCTTTGCCATGAACCTGTACCTGGGCATCCTGCTCACTTGCTACCTTCCCCTCTACTACCTTGTGATGGACATCCCGGGCCGCAAGGCGAACGACTTGCAGGGACGGTGGCTGGCCAGCCGCGATGCCTGGCTTGACGAGGGACGTCGCATCGTGGAGAACAAGCGCCCCATCAACGCCATCCGTGCGGAGGAAGCGTTCGCGAGCCGCTTTGAGGAGAGTTCCAACCAGTTCACGACATTCCTCAGGAACTTTGAGTTTGCTGAGGTCATTGTGGAGAGGCTTCCCCTTGATCTGTCCGGCGTCCTGCAGGTGCTGACCATCGGAGCGTGTGCCTTGCTCCATGCGGCAGGCCGCGTTCCGCTAGGGACGATCGTGAGCGCTGGCGTGCTCTGCCCCTTGCTGCGTGAACCCATGCATTATGTGAGCATGGCCAGGGGTTATCTTGGCGCGAATCGGGTGCACCTCGACCGCCTCAGGGGCCTCGCCTCCGAGGCCCGCGAGTCCTCGGGCTTCGAGGGGCTCTACCGCGACACCGGCGACCTCGCCCGCATCTCGGGGAGCCTGTGGGCGACGGCCGCGCGCGAGGGGGAGCCGCTGTTCCGGGCGGCGGGCGTGAGGGTGCCCCGCGGGGCCCTTACGGTGGTT
>NZ_AWEZ01000037.1 GCF_000468755.1 Olsenella profusa F0195 | reverse complement strand
CGATAAGTTCCACAATGGTTTGTCGCGCTCAGGGTAGCAGGTGCCCATACCCTCTCCGCATGCGCGCCACAGCCATGCGCGTCCAGGCAAGCCCCACGAAGGCCCATGCCCCTGCTAGCGCAAGATCTACAATCATCGTGCCAGCGGGTATCCCATAACCAAGGCAGGAGAGGGAGCGCGCGAGTGGTGTTACGAGAGACGGGGCCACCAACCACTCAGGATAGAGGCTCGTGGGGACGATGACGCCAATCAGTACGGGAAACGTTGCACTGAGTATCGTAGCGCCCAGGTAGGGATTCGTTGCCATGATGGAGATGCCGGCTGCGAACAGTCCCAAGAGCCAGCCGATCACAAGCGCGACAAGGCCCAGCACCGCGGCGTCGGCCGCCATGGTCGATCCGATGGTACCCGTGAAGAGGGCTATGCCACCTATGGTCACGAGGCCAGTGATAAGTGACGTCGCGATTGGCGCCACGCCCACGGCGATCCAGAAGATGGGGTCGAATCGCCGTGCGGTGAGCACAAGCGCTAGGACACCCCGACCATGTGCTGCGACGACGGCATTCACAACGCCACCAGCGACGCCAAGGGCCACTGAGGCCACTGCGGAGGAGAAGGCCGCGCGTAGGATGTCATCGCTTGCGAGGGCTCTGCCCATGCCGGTGGCGAAGAGGACGTCAAAGAGGGGAAGTGCCACGAGTGCCGTGAGGGTGGTACCGAATGAGGCGAACGATACCGAGGCCGACCATGATACCCGTACCGCAGTTACGATTCGTGAGCACGGTGAGACGCGTGAGGCTTCCTTGGGGCCACCCATGCCTACATCACCTCGAGGGTGCCCGATACGAGCGCACGTCTAAGGGCGAGTCGCCCAAGGACCCAGGCGAGCACAATCCAGCTTAGGCTGGATATGAGTCCCAAGAGGACTGATAGAGGGATGGGCACCTCAGTGGCAGTGCTGAGAAGGGCCTCGACCGGCGCCGCGAGAGGAATGGCGAGGCGCAGGACGTCGGCCATGCGCGCAGGCATGTCGGCGAGCGGCCATAGGAGGCCTGAAACGAGCATGACGGGAGCTAGGAGCAGCCCCTCGTAGGCGATGGCATTGGGTGTGAGGACAAACAGGCTTGCAATTACGAGTGACACCGATGAGCATGCGAGCCAGAACAGCAACACGAGTCCAACATTCGGAAGCGGCACGACTATATGGGAGAGAAGCGCCCAAGCAATCCAGGCGGCTGGAAAAGAGACGAGACCAAAGGTGGCAGCTGAGAGCACCACCAGGGCAAGTGTGGCGAGGGTGTGGCGACTGTCTGATACCAGGTGGACGAGGGTGCCCTTATGGCGTTCGAAGCCCAAGAGGCCGGCTGAGAAGACTGATGTGGTCCACATGCCAATCATTGCTGCCCGCATACAAGCGACAGTGGCGTTTCCGCCCCAAACACGTATGCCGAGCCACTGCACGAGTGTGGTAGTCGTTGTTACAAGGACCATGGTCTGTGCGAAGTGGCTCACTGCACAAAACTGCCTCAGGTTGAACCAGCACACGCGCAACCACCTCATTGCCGTGCCAATCCATCGGCCAGCGAGAGGTACGACTCCTCCAGGCTCGGAGCCCTGGTGAGGGTATCATCGGGCGGCGTGACCCCACGTTCGGCGCAGACGGAGGCAAAGTAAGCCTGCATCTGCGTGTAGGATCTCTCGAGCGTGTGCCACAGCAACGTAAGGATCCAAGAGCTTGCATGGGCCTTCCAGACGGCAGAGGCGCGTCCATTGAGTGCTCCCTCAACGTCTCCCAACCGCTCCCATTCCCGTGCGCTGAAGGTTGCTGTGGTAACAGCTGAGATGTGGGCTTTGCGGGCGATATCTGAGGCGGAACCCGTGAACGTCACACGCCCATCCCCAATGAGAGAAATGACATCAGCGAGTTCTTCGACCTCGCCCATGAGGTGGCTCGTAAGGAGGATGCCCGTACCCTCGTCTGCCAGTGTGCGGATGAGGGTACGTATTCTGAGGGAGACCTCTGGGTCGAGTCCCGAGGTGGGCTCATCGAGGAGCAGGAGAGGTGGCTTGGGGCAGATGGCTCGCGCGAGATGCAATCGCTGGACCATGCCATGTGAGAGTGCTTCCACTTTGGCATTTGCCCTATTGGACAATCCTACGCGCTCCAGCGCCTCATTGACCCGCTTGTCGCGCTCGCGTGTGGGAACACCAGCGATGTCCGCAAGATACAATAGGTTGTCACGGGCAGTTGCGCGTGGGTAGAAGCCCAGCTCCCCCCCAAACACGAGCCCGCTCCGTCTACGGGCCTCCTCGGGGCGCTGCGCGACGTCAACACCACCTACTAGGGCCGTTCCGGAACTGGGAAACAGCAGTCCGGCGCAGACCTTGATAGTCGTGGTCTTACCGGCCCCGTTGGGACCGAGTAGAGCATGGATGGTGCCTGGATTAATGCGTAGTGAGACGTCCTTAAGTGCGGGGAACCTCTCCTTGCCTAGCACGCGGGCTAGGCGATGCAGCTCAAGTGGTAGTGAGGTGTTTAGGAAATCAGCTCTGGTTTCCATGAAAGTCCAAGTGGGTCGGTGTCAATGTCTGACGCAATTTTAGCCGCATGCCGAGCATGGCCGAGTCGCATAAGCGATCCGACCGCCACCTGTCTCGTGCGTTCCATCGCGACTATCCCGCCAATTTGCCTGAATGCCATGAATGCCAAATTGGCATACTGTATAGACAGTAGGTAATCCTGGTTAAGATATTCAAAGTAGGAGAGTTCACCGAGGATTTCCGGCATATACTCTGATGCCGCGGCACAGCAATTGTCGAGACACTGGGTGAGAGTCTTAACTGCTCGGTCATACTTCTTATCCCGTGCGAATACTTGAGCGATATTGATGCAAATCTGATTGTAGTAGCGTAGCGCGACGGAAATTGTGTACTGCGTCTCACAAGAGGAGGTGAAGACAGCCTTGGCCTTCTCTGCGGCAATGCGCAAGGATTCTAAAATCACTGAGGTATCTATGCCATCGTCCCAGAGATTGAGAGCATCAAGGTTTAGCAGTAGGGCAAGATCAAGGTCATTATTATCGCCATTCAGATACTTCCTTTTGGCACATATGAGCCGATGGTGACTATCCTGCGTCGTTCCCAGTCGCTTCGTCTCAAAAGCAGCGGCGCGGTGTTGGGCTTCGTAAGCGTCCGACTGCGATGACGCCATCGCAGAAGCCCTATCAAAAAAACACAACGCATTCGTATTGCTAACTGCTGCCAGTATTTCTCCGCAATAGAGGAGAGTCGTGTAAGAGCCCTGTGCCAATAGCTCCTCTTGTGCCTGCGTTATATAGTCGGCGCAGGCACCATAGGCACCAAACATCAATATGCACGCTCTAGATGAAAATGAAGGTGTTCGGTAGGGATTGCCGAAAGGTATGTGTACAGCTGCTCTTTGGACAGGGGCGTAATCTTGGCAAGATTGCAGTGTATGTCGTAAAAGCGTTCAGCGTCACTTGAACGCCTCACGCCTAGATCCGTCACATATCTCGGAGCTGCCACTGAGCGCAGAGATGGGGACTCAGAAGCTAATAGCTGTTTTGTGACGGCTAGGCGCTCGGGCAGTGCTGGCGAGAACTCCTCTTCCGATAGTGCCGTCGCGAACTCGTCAAGATGATTGAAGATTGACATGCGTTTCCCTAGTGATTCCATGTCATCATGAATGCCGAATAAATCTGACCCCTGTTATTGTCAAGCATATCGAGGATACGAGAAATAGTACTAGCCATTCTTACTCCTTATAACGCGGTTGTCGTTACGTGCCCCTATAGGCTACTATATTAGTAACATATTCTTAGGAAGATGTCCATTAAATTTTTTAGAAGCGTTTATTTTTTAGAATCAATTGGGCCATCACTTTATTTTTTACGTGGTGGAAGATAGAGCTCCCAGTTAAATAGCACTTTTCAAAAAAATTAAGCGTCCATCATGTGATATGTGCATGGACATCCGAATATCTAAGGGCTCTACGATGCCCCCCAACCAAAAGAACCAAGAGGCGGAAGACCACATTCCCGTCAGGGTGCGCCATCTCGTCGTTGACAAGAGCCATGTGGGAGAGCGTCAGGCTATTTGTGCCGTTAGAATTCACTTGCTGCCCATCACACGGCAAAGGCCGAGCAGATGGCGTCGAGCAGCATCACGGCAAAGGTCTGTGCGTCCCCCGTGGTGAAGGTCCCGTTGTAGTTGGGGCCACAGGGCAGCTCCAGGCGCACGACGGGCACGCCCTCGCGCGCGCCCTCGCAGGTGGTGCGCAGGCGCTGCGGCAGCGTGTCGACGTCGTCGATGGAGAGGTTCGCCTGCGTGCTGTGCTTGGGCAGGGGGGAGGCGGCCAGCACGAGCACGGCACGGCTGTCACCGGCGGCCTCCTCCTCCCGATCCACGAGCTCGAGCTTGCTCTTGTCACTGGTGGCCGAGGCGAGGTTCCAGATGCGCCCGGCAACGTTGCGCGAGATGGGATCCTCTGCCGTGATGGCAACCTTGGTGCGGTCGAGCACGTCGGCGGCACGGGCGAATCCCATGCCCCCTGTGGGGTGTGGGCCGACGGCGGGCTTGCCGGCCCACACGTGGTGCAGGCGCTCGATGTCGGCAAAGGTGTCCTGGAAGGCCATGCCGTCGGACAGGGCGCCCTGACTCTCCTGGAACTGCTTCACGGCAGCCTCGGTATGCACGCCATAGTAGCCATCGGGCTGGCCGCACGAGAAGCCCAGGATGTTGAGGCGCTCCTGGAGCTGCTTGACGTCGTTGCCATGGAAGTTGGGGAGACGCAGGTACAGCGTGCGGTCTCCCAGCTGGTAGCACTCATCGACGAGGGCCATCCAGCTGGCGGAGTCCATCTCGTCGGAGAGGCTCAGGTCGTGGTCGAGGCGAAACTTGGCGACGGCCTTGGCGGTGGAGGGGCCAAAGGTGCCCTGGGCGCGCTCCCCTTCGTCGATCTCGTAGCCAAGGGACGTGAGGCGATCCTGAATGTCCTCGACCGCGGTGCCCGTCGCGCCTTCCCTAATGGAATCCATATCGTGCCTCTCCTGTCGTGCCTCAGGTGCGTCGCCACCATTGGTGGTGCCTCCAGAAAAGTATACGCAAGCGGGGCGTGCGGTGCGAGGGGCCAGGGCATTCGGCCCACCCTCGTCCGCATGGTCGGGCGCGCCATCCTCCCATGGTTGACGTCACCGTCCGCGGCGGCATCGAGAGGCGACGAGCCGCGGACCGGCGCACCGCTGGGCCGGCTCGCCCTACGCCACGCTCGTGACGACTCCCGCGAAGAGTGGCGTCGTGGTCTGGTGGTCGATGATCAGGTAGGCGAAGGGGCGGTCCAGCACGACCTCCCTGACTTCTGGCTCAAAGGGGGCTGCGGCTGTGGAACTCATCCCTATCGAGGTCGCCGCCGCGGCCTTCGTACCCCGCTCGTTCACGTCGATGAAGGTCTTCTGGATGACGCTGTCGATGGCGAGGTTGCCAGCCGGTGTCGCTCCCAGGGGCGAGAAGTCCGCGAGGCTGGCATCGAAGGCGTCCAGCATGCCCATCGATTTCAGCTGGTCGTTGAGGAGGGCCTGGTGGCGTACCGTGAACTTCGGCAGTCCCGCGTCGACCTCGACGCCCGGCACGGCATGGGCGATGAGCTCGCGCAGGGACTCGCCATCGAGGGAGCCCACGAGCCCGCCGATTCCGACGTCTGTCTTGGGCAGCAGCGCCACGAACGCCAGGTCGTGGTTCTCATAGGGCTTCACGAAGCCCTCGGCGGAGTCGCCCTCGAGGTAGCAGACCTCGTGCGAGCGCATCATTCGCACGCTCTGCTCCGTGCCGTCCTCGGTCGTGAAGGTGTCGTCCTGGACGTCGTCGTCCCCGTAGGGGTCGGACCAGGCGCTGTCGAGGGCGAGGGCGTTGATGAGGTACAGCTGGGCCCCATCGGGAATCTCACCCACGACCTCCTTGATCATGCCATCCGTCTTCGAGCTGGTCCAGGAGTTGATGTCGGCCCTCGTCGTCTCGTCGAACGGCGCGGAGAAGACCTGCGCGGCAAGGCTGCCCTTGCAGGTCGAGAGGTAGCTGTCGCATACGCTGAGGCCGCCCGAGTCGCGCAGCCAGATCGAGTTGGCGCTCTTGAGCGCGAGCGGGTCGCCCGTCTCCCGCGTGTCATGGAGGGACTCTCCGCCAATCCTTTTGAGGTAGGCCCCAAGATAGGACGTGAGGCCTTGCACGTCCATACCGGTCGCCTCCTCCATCTGGGAGAGGGTCTCGCCGGCGGCACCGTTCTCGGCCAGCGCGAGGGCGAAGAGCGCCGAAAGGGGAGAGACGAGCACGCTCCCCTCTGGCTCTGTCTCGCAACGGCCCTGCAGCAGGTGGGTCGTGAAGCCGTAGGCGGCGCGCACGGCGTCCGTATCCGTGAGTATGTCGCCGATGGGCGAGCGCGGGGGTGCGGAACCCTCCACAGCTGCCGTGAGGTCCGTCGCCGTGAGCGAGGGGGGCAGGTGCAAGCCGCAGCTTGCGAGGGATGACCCCAGGGACAGCGCGACGGGCAGACCGAGAAGAGCCAGGGCGCCGCGACGTTCGATGAGACGTTCCATGGTAACTCCCCTCTCGAGACACGACATCACTCTACCCGAAAGAGCCCGCTGGTAGGACGGGGGGACGATCGCCGAGTGCGAGTTGCGCTCATGTGGCACGCTCCACGAAGAAGTCCGCCATGGACGCAAGTATCAGGCGGGTGGTGCCTGCAAGCTCGATGCCGTCCAACGCGCCCTTTGCGTGGCTCGCAAGGCCACGGGCATAGGAGTCCACGGCATCGATGGCGCCGACCGCGCGCATGAGCTCCACCGCACGGGCCAGCGTCGCAGCGTCCGTGGCGTGAGCCGAGAGAATCGAGACGAGCTCGTCTTTCCTGTCGTCCTCCAGGTGCTCGAGGGCCCAGGTGACGATCATGGTGCGCTTGCCCTCGGTGATGTCACTGCGGAAGTCCTTGCCCTGCGCCTCACCGTCGCCCACGAGGTTGAGCAGGTCGTCCTGGAGCTGGAATGCCAGGCCCGCATCCATGCCAAAGGAGCCCAGCGCCTCCACCTGCTCGTTCGTGCCCCCGCCGCAGAGGGCCCCGATGGAGAGTGGGGACGCCGCGGAGTAGAAGGCCGTCTTGTGCGCGGCCATCGTGAGGTAGTCGTCGGTCGTGATGTCCCAGCGGCCGTCGCGCGCCCAGCCGAGGTCGAGCGCCTGCCCCTCCACGGTGCGCTGCTCCATCTGCGCGAGCTCGTCGAGCACACGCAGCTTGGTCGCGCCATCCAGCCCCCCGTCCTCGAGCACGCCCGCGAAGGTGCGCACGATGCCGAGGTCACCGATGTTGATCGCCACGCCCACGCCCTCACGCACATGGACGCAGGGCTCGCCGCGACGCAGCTCCCCCTCGTCGGCGATGTCGTCGTGGATGAGGGCGGCGGATTGGAAGAGCTCGATGGCCGCCGCACTTGGGAGCGCCCTGGCCGTCTCGCCACCCACCGCCTCGCAGCCGAGCAGCACGAGGGCGGGCCGCGTGCGCTTTCCGCCGGACGCCGTGAAGCGGGCGAGCGGGGCATAGAGGTAGCGGCCGAGCTCGCCCGCGGCGAACGTCTCGTCGGGCAGCGGCGCTGCCGCATGCTCGACGAGGTACGCCTCCATGACGGGGCGTCTCTCGGCGAGGTACGCCAAGAAGGTACCAGCCGTGCCGTCCTGACCAGCCATCGATGCCTAGCCCTCGTAGCCGTTGGGGTTCTGTGACTGCCACATCCAGCCGTCACGGCACATGTCGTCTATGGCGTAGCGGGCCTCCCAGCCCATCTCGCGCTTCGCCTTGGAGCAGTCGGCGTAGTTGGCATCCACGTCACCGGCGCGGCGCGGCTCGATCCGGTAGGGCAGCTCCCTGCCGCAGGCACGGGAGAAGGCCCTCACGATCTCCAGCACGCTGGTGCCCCTGCCGGTACCCAGGTTGAAGGTCTCCACGCCCGTGCGGCCGCGCATCCACTTGAGGGCGGCGGCGTGGCCGCTGCCCAGGTCGCATACATGGATGTAGTCGCGCACGCCCGTGCCATCCGGCGTGTCGTAGTCGTCGCCGTACACGCGGACGTACTCGCGCTTGCCCACGGCAACCTGCGCCACGTAGGGCAGCAGGTTGTTGGGGATGCCCTTGGGGTCCTCGCCCATGAGCCCGGAGGGATGCGCGCCGATGGGGTTGAAGTAGCGCAGCAGCACGACGTTCCAGGTTGGGTCGGCCGTATGGAGGTCGCAGAGGATCTGCTCGATCATCCACTTGGTCCAGCCATAGGGGTTGGTAGCGGGCTTCTTGGGGCTCTCCTCGGTGAGCGGCAGGCTGTCGGGCACGCCGTAGACGGTGGCGGAGCTGGAGAAGATGATGTCCTTGCATCCGTGGTCGCGCATCACGTCCACCAGGGTGAGGGTGGTGCCCAGGTTGTTGCGGTAGTACTCGATGGGCTTCTCGACGCTCTCGCCCACGGCCTTGAAGCCGGCGAAGTGAATGACGCGGTCGATGTGGTTCTCGTCGAAGACGGCGCTCATGGCCCCGCGGTCACTGACGTCGGTGCGGTAGAAGGTGAGGTTGGTGGCCGCCGCGTCGCCCACGATGGTCCTGATGCGGTCGAGGACCTTCTCGGAGGCATTGGAGAGATTGTCAACGATGACTACCTTGTAGCCGTCCTGCAAAAGTTCGACCACGGTGTGGCTGCCGATGAAGCCGGCGCCGCCGGTGACGAGCACGCAGGTGTTCTGGGGGTCTCTTGCTTCGCTCATGGGTTTTCCTCTCGAGTCTCTTGCCAAGGTACCTCGCAGTAAGTAAGCCAGGAAGACAGTATACGTTGCCGATGTGTTCGCATCGTGGGGTTTGCCAAGGTGGCTTCAGGAACTGTCGTTCACCCCGCCCTGCTATGGCCCCACCGCCTGCGCCGCAACTTCTCCGTCTGCCACCTTTCCCAAACTTTTTGTTTGAACGGCGTTATAGTTTGTAAGCAAGAACGCCGTTCGTGGGCAGGCTGCTGACGCGGGGCGATCATTCTCCGGCGTTAGCAAGGCCTCGCGTTCTTGGCGGTGAAGTCCACAGGCACCACATGGGCGGCACGCAAGAAGGCATCGCCTCAGAGATGCACCCCAGGCAGGCACTACACCGAGGGAAGGGAAGGCATCATGGCAGGAACAAGCGTTACCAGGCGTTCGTTTGTGTCGGTGGCAGTCGTCGCGGCAGGCCTCGGGCTGGCGGCATGCGGAGGCACGCAGTCGCAGTCCGCTCAGTCGACCAGCTCGGCCACAACGGATACGACGTCTGCGGCAGAGGCAAGGACGCTCACCGTCTTTGCGGCCGCATCGCTCACCGAGTCGCTCACCGAGGCCGGCGGCCTCTTCAAGACCGCCAACGATGGCGTGGACATCAGCTTCGACTTTGATTCCTCGGGCACCCTCAAGAAGCAGATCCAGGAGGGTGCAGACTGCGACGCCTTCATCTCTGCGGGCCAGAAGCAGATGAACCAGCTCGATGCCCAGGCCGCATCCGGCAACGACGAGGGCCTCGACTGCATCGACCACGCCACCCGCTTCGACATCCTCGAGAACAAGGTCACGCTCTGCGTGCCCGACGGCAACCCCAAGGCCGTCCAGAACTTCGATGACATGGCATCCAAGCTCCAGGCACACGATGTCCTTCTCTGCATGGGCAACTCAGACGTCCCCGTGGGCCAGTACACCCAGAGGATCCTTGCATACTACAACCTCGACGAGACGGAGCTTGCCAACGCCGGCTGCATCACCTACGGCAGCAATGTGAAGGAGGTCAGCTCGCAGATCTTTGAGGCCACCGTCGACTGTGGCGTCATCTACAAGACCGATGCCACCTCCGCCAGCCTCACGATGGTCGACGAGGCCACCGAGGAGATGTGCGGCCGCGTGGTCTATCCCGCAGCAGCCACGAAGGCAGCGCCCGAGCCCGACCTTGCCAAGTCCTTCCTCGACTTCCTCAAGACGAAGGACGCAAGCGATTGCTTCGAGAAGGTCGGCTTCACGCCGCTTGCCGAGGCATAGCCTTGCCATGGACTGGTACCCACTCCTTAACTCGCTGAGGATTGCCGCCACCTCGACGGTGGTGGTGTTTCTCCTCGGCGTGTGGCTCGCAGATGTGGTGGCCCATGCTCACCGCGTGGTGAAGGGCGTGCTCGACGTCGTCCTCACCCTTCCCCTGGTGCTGCCGCCCACCGTCGTGGGATACATGCTGCTGATGCTTCTCGGTCCCAGGCGTCCCGTGGGCGCCTGGGTGCTCTCCACCCTTGGCATCAAGCTCACCATGACGTGGTACTCGGCCATCTTCGCCACTGTGGTCGTGAGCTTCCCGCTCATGTACCGCACGGCGCGTGGCGCCTTCGAGAGCTTTGACCAGAGCCTCGCCAACGCTGCGCGCACGCTGGGCAAGTCGAATGCCTGGGTGTTCTGGCGCGTGAAGATGCCCTGCTGCAGGCAGGGGATCATCGCTGGCTCCGTTCTGGCCTTCGCCCGCGCGCTGGGCGAGTATGGCGCCACCTCCATGATTGCCGGCTACACGCCGGGGTCCACGGCCACCATCTCCACGACGGTCTACCAGCTGTGGCGCACGGGAGATGACGCGCAGGCCTTCCAGTGGGTCCTTGTGAACCTTGCGATAAGCGCCGTGGTGCTGCTCGCCCTCAACCTCTTTGAGGGTCATCAGCGCTCGGTCGCGGCGCGAGCGGGGGCGGCATCATGACGGTCTTGGAAGTCGACATCGAGAAGCGTCTGCGTGGCTTTACGCTGGGCGTCTCGTTCTCCCTGGAGCGGCCGGAAGAGATCATGGCCCTTCTGGGGCCATCGGGCTGTGGCAAGTCCATGACGCTCAGGTGCATTGCGGGCATCGAGCGGCCAGACGCCGGCCGCATCGTGCTGGGTGGACGCACGCTCTTTGACAGCGAGGCAAAGGTAGACCTTCCACCGCAGAGGCGCCACGTGGGCTACCTCTTCCAGAGCTATGCCCTCTTCCCAACCATGACGGTCGAGCAGAACGTGCTCTCCGGTGCCTTTGGCGCCACGAGGGAGGAGCGTCTTGTCCGCGCGAGGCGCGAGATGGCGGCCATGCGCCTGGATGGCCTCGAGCGCCACCGCCCGCGCGAGCTCTCTGGCGGGCAGCAGCAGCGCTGCGCCATGGCACGCATCCTTGCGAGCGACCCAGAGCTCGTCCTCTTGGACGAGCCCTTCTCGGCACTTGACGGCTATCTGCGCTGGCAGCTTGAGCTTGAGCTGGCAGATGTCCTACGCGGATTCCCGGGCGGTGCGGTGTACGTCTCGCACAACCGCGACGAGGTCTATCGCATGTGCGATACGGTCTGCGTGCTTGACCACGGCCGCTCTGACGCCAAGGTGAGCGTGCACTCGCTCTTCGGTGCCCCCGCCAGCGTGGCGGCGGCCCTGATCAGCGGCTGCAAGAACGTGAGCCGTGCGCGCGTGGCGGGCGAGGCCGGCGCGCTTGCCTGCGATGACTGGGGCGTCACGCTTGCCACGTCACTACCCTGTTCCGGAGACGTCTCCCACGTGGGAATCCGTGCGCACTACTTCACCACCATGCCGGGCCTGCACCCCGGACCAAACGCAATCCCCTGCGAGGTGGACCGTGTGATTGACTCCACGTTCTCAACCATCGTGATGGCAAGGACCCCTGCGGGCGCGCTGCTGCGCTATGAGTGCGACAAGGACATGTGGGCCAGTCTGGGAAACCCGACCCAGGTCACGCTTGGCATTGCTCCCGAGAAGGTCATGCCGCTCGTCTTTGGAGCCGCTTCGCAGGAGGCTGGCAACGCCAAGGTCGCCACGGAGGACGCGCCTCATGCATGACGACTTTGGCCGTGACATACGCTACCTGCGCCTCTCCGTAACGGACCGCTGCAACTGCCGCTGCATCTACTGCATGCCCGAGCATGGCGTGCCCATGCTGTCGCGCGCCGACATCCTCTCGTTCGAGGAGATGCGCGGCATTGTTGCCGCAGCGGCGTCCCTGGGTGTGCAAAAGGTGCGTCTCACGGGCGGCGAGCCCCTGGTGAGGCGCGGCATCGTGGACCTCGTGGGCATGGTCGCCGCTGTTCCTGGCATCGAAGAGGTGGACATGACCACCAACGCCACGCTGCTTGCACCCGTGGCGAAAGACCTGCGAGCTGCGAGGCTCACCCGTCTCAACGTAAGCCTCGACACGCTCAATGCCGAGCGCTACGCGCGCATCACGCGGCGGGACTCGCTTGTGGACGCGCTTGCGGGGCTCGAGGCTGCGCATGAAGCGGGCTTCTCGAACACCAAAGTCAACTGCGTGCTCGTGGGCGGCGTGAACGACGACGAGCTTCGTACCATGGCGCTTCTCGCGTGCGACCACGACCTTACAGTGCGCTTCATCGAGCTCATGCGCATGGGAGCGTGCGCCCGGTGGCCCAAGGGATGCTTCGTCTCTGCCGATGCGGTACTAGATGCCGTGCCCGAGCTTGCCTCCGTTGGCAAGGAGGGCGTCTCGGAGCTGTACCATGCCCCCGGCTGGCGTGGTAACGTTGGGCTCATACGATCCGTGACGCACAGGTTCTGCTCGAGCTGCGACCGCATCCGCGTGACGGCGGACGGTCGCCTGAAGCCGTGCCTTCACTCCTCGGTCGAGGTCGATCTTCGCGGGCTTACCGGCCAGGAGCTGGTGGAGGCCATGCGAGGCGGCATCGCGTCAAAGCCGCGGGGGCACAGGATGGACGACGGTCGTGCGAGCGACTCCGCACGACCCATGAACGAGATAGGGGGCTGAGCCATGGGGCTCACGCACTTCGACGGGGAGGGACGCGCCCGCATGGTGGACGTGTCCGCCAAGCCAAAGACGCAGAGGGTCGCCCGCGCAGCGGGCAGGGTCCTCATGCGGCCCGATACGCTGGAGCTGGTGCGCACAGGCGGCATCAGCAAGGGTGACGTGCTCGCCGTGGCACAGGTGGCGGGCATCATGGCCGCAAAGCGCTGCTGGGAGCTGGTGCCCATGTGCCACCCCATCCAGCTCACGGGCGTCGACGTGTCGTTCTCATACGAGAAGGGCGGCATCGCCTTCACGGCAACCACGCGCTGCTGTGGCGAGACGGGCGTCGAGATGGAGGCGCTCACGGCCGCCTCGGTCACGGGTCTCACGATCTACGACATGTGCAAGGCGCACCAGCGCGACATGGTCATCACCGGGGTGCGCCTGCTTGAGAAGGACGGCGGCAAATCCGGGCACTTCGTGCGGGCCGCGGGCGACGATCCCGCGGCAGCAACGGAGGCTGACACGGCGTCTCTGCTACACGGCACCGTGGTTGCCACCTGCATATCCGAGAAGAAGGGCACGCGCAAGCAGGCCGTTGACGCTATCGAGCTCAAGGTGGGCAAGGGTATCGAGGGCGACGCTCACGCTGGCGGCTGGCACCGCCAGGTGAGCCTTCTCGCCAACGAGTCCGTGGACCTCATGCGCGCCAAGGGCATCGAGCTTGCGCCGGGGGACTTTGCCGAGAACGTGCTCACGCAGGGGATCGACGTCAAGAGCCTGCCCGTGGGCACCACGCTTGCCGTGGGCCCCGCCCGCATGGTGGTGACGCAGATCGGCAAGGCCTGCCACAACGATTGCGAGATACGGCGCCTTACGGGCATGTGCGTGATGCCCACCGACGGCGTCTTCTGCGTGGTGACGCGCGGTGGAGCCGTGCGCGCCGGTGACGAGGTTCGCGTGATGGGAGAGGGCGAGCTGGCATGAGGCTTGTTAAGACCGAGGACGCCATCGGGCACGTGCTGTGCCACGACATGACCCAGATTCTGCCCGGTGACGGCAGGGGCTCGCCGCGCTACAAGGGACCTCGCTTCAAGAAGGGCCACGTGGTCACGGCCGAGGATGTGCCGGTGCTGCTCTCCATGGGCAAGGAGCACCTCTACGTGTGGGAGGCCGGATCCGGCATGCTCCACGAGGACGACGCCGCCCGCCGTCTGGCCGCGCTCTGCCTGGGCCCGGGCTGCGTGGCGTCGGGCGAGCCTCGCGAGGGCAAGATCGGCATCAAGGCCGCGCACGACGGTGTCTACCTCGCCGACTCGGAGCGGCTTGTGGCCGTAAACGGCTGCGAGGAGGTCATGATCGCCACGCGCAAGGGCGGCTTTGCCGTATCCGCAGGCGACGACCTTGCTGGCACACGCGTGGTCCCGCTGGTCGTGAGGGAGTCTGTGGTCGAGGTGGCAGAGCGCGCGGCAGACATCGAGAAGATGGGCCCGCTCATGCGCGTGGAGCCGTGGCGCCTGGGGACGGCGGCCATTATCGCCACGGGATCCGAGGTGGCCAAGGGCCTTATCGAGGACCGCTTCACCCCTGTGGTGGAGGCCAAGCTCGCACGCTACGGCATCAAGACGACCTGGCACGCCACGCCCGGCGACGATGTGGACGCGCTGGTGGCGGCCATAGGCGAGGCGCGAGAGACCGGGGTCGACATGGTTGTGTGCACGGGTGGCATGAGCGTTGACCCGGATGACAACACCCCCGGCGCCATCAAGCGTGCGGGTGCGCGCATCGTGACCTATGGCGCGCCGGTCCTGCCGGGCGCGATGCTTCTCGTGGGCTACTTTGACGAGAGCGATGCTGCTGGCGAGCCGCGCGCGGTGCCCGTGGTGGGTCTGCCAGGCTGCGTCATGTACAGTGCTGCTACGGTCTTTGACCTGGTGCTGCCTCGCATTGCGGCCGGTGTGGAAGTGCGTCGTCGCGACGTTGTGCAACTGGGCGAGGGCGGCCTGTGCCTGCGCTGCGAGCCCTGCACCTTCCCCGTGTGCCCGTTTGGAAAGTAGGAGCCATGAGCCATGGCGAGACAGACAAGCAGCAGGCTACAGCAAGTGAGGCCTACACGGCAGTTGTGATTACTGTGAGCGACCGCTGCTCGCGCAAAGAGCGCGAGGACGCCTCTGGGCCGGCGCTCGTAGCGCTTCTCGGCGAGAGGGGCTACCGCGTGGTGGCAACGCGCGTGGTGCCCGATGAGCAGCCACAGATAGAGGCGGCTATCAGGGCGGCGGCAGAGCGGGACGCGGCGCTCGTCCTCACCACGGGTGGCACGGGCCTCTCGCCACGCGACGTGACGCCCGAGGCGACCGCGGCCGTGTGCACGCGCATGGCGCCAGGGATCCCCGAGGCCATGCGTGCTGCCTCGATGGCCATCACGCCGCATGCCTGCCTCTCGCGCGAGGTGGCTGGCATCCTGGACCGCACGCTTGTGGTGAACCTGCCGGGGAGCCCCAAGGCCGCAATCGAGAACGTTTCCGCAGTCATCGGGCCCATCGCGCACGGGATCGAGATGCTGCGCGGTGGGCAGGCGGACTGCGCGGCAGAAGGGCACTAGGACGCAGGCGGCCTGGCTTTTCTTGGCTGCGCCGCCTGCGCATCTTTTGCCCGGCATCCCCTTACAGCGTTGGTTGCGTGTCCACCTCGGCAAGCGCGTCCGAGAACGCTAACAGTGTGCAGGCCAGGCCACCCTTCATGTCGCACGAGCCACGGCCAACGAGCTCGCCGTCGCGCAGGGTGGGCGAGAGGGCCGGCGTGCCATCGCGCCAGCCTGCACCAACGCGGACGGTGTCCATGTGACAGAGAAGCGTGAGGTCCGCTGGCGCAGATGCGACATCGCTAGGCCCGGCGGCGGGGACCACCGCTCGAACGCGACGGCGATCAGGTGGCGCCTCGAGCTCCTCGATGCGTACGGTACCGGCAAGGCTGACCGCCTGCTTGCGACGCCCCTTCAGTCATGAGCGAACAAACTGCTCGACGGTGCCCTCAAGGGCTCCGGGATCCGTGCTCTCCATACCCATGAGCCGTGCTGTGAGCTCCGTCGCCTCGTCATCGGTGCGGCGCTGCGCACGCATGCGTCTACTCCTTCTCGTGTGACTTGGCCTCGTCCATGTAGCTGTACAGCGTGTACTTTGAGATGCCAAAGCAGTTGCAGACCTTCTGCCCGGCCTTGGTGATGAGAAAAGCGCCGGAATCGTTGAGAAAGCCTATTGCCTTGACCTTGTCATCTCTGGTCATGAGTGCCACGGGCTTGCCCACCACGCGCACGCTCTGGTCGATGAGCTCATCGAGAAGGTCGTTCACGTTGTGGGGGATTACGTCTGGCTCGTCCGAGGCAGTACTGGCAAGCGAGGTGAAGTCCTTGAGCATGTTCTGGAGCGCCATGATGGGCGTGGAGTCATAGTTGATGGCGAAGATGGCCACCGGCTTGCCGGTCTCATCGCGAAAGAACACCGTGCTCGACCGCAGTTCGCGTCCGTCCTCGGTACGTGTGTGGTAGGCAAAGCGATCCTGGAGCCTATCGGGGTCGGAGCTCAGGGCCTTGAGGACCACGTTCGATGGGCCGTCGCCGAGCTTTCTGCCCGAGACCTGGCCGTTCTCTATTGCCACGATGGTGCTGTCAGGGTCTTTGGCCTCAAGGTCGTGGACGACAACCTCGCAGTTGCTTCCAAACTGCGCAGCGATGCCCCTTGCAAGGCGAGAGAGGAACTCGACCTCTGACTTCTTCATATGTCCTTGATCCCTCCATGACGAGTCTCGTCCATCGGCCGCGCACCCTTTCGGCGTGTCGAACCAAGCCGTGAGGTACGGTCACGCACGGACGGGGAGGTCAGCATCTAGCACATACTAGCACCTAAATCCTAACGAAATGTAAGGGCGAGCCATTATCTGACAAAGACCTAAGAGGAAGACGCACGTGATAGGATGGGCGGCATTGGCACCGCCGCTTGACGGTGCCAATGCCGTCATCGTATTGCCGAGAACAAATCCAGTTAGAAATTGGATTCAGCCAAGCAACGTGTCTTGCGATGGACGCTTTGAGCCCACGTTGTACATCGAAAAATATAACGTTACCGCCCACACCGGCAATCGACCGTACGCCGATGTTTTACAGACCGCGATGCGGTAGACGCAATTTTGAAGCAAAATGTTTGTCAGGTTCTATTACAAGATGTGCGAGGAATCGCCAGATGGGTGATTCACAGGGAGAGGTCATGGGGGGAATGCCCTGTACCTGCGCTTCATTTGCAACTGGGTAGTCGGGTGCCCATGTGGTGCAGTCGCGTTCGCGTAACGCCCGGCCGTCACGGCATGAGAGGGCCGCGGCGAACACAGGTTGGGCCGTAGCTGATCTGCGGCATGTGGCAAGGAGGAGAGGCCCTATGCTACTTGTTGGAAACGGTCGGGTCGTAACCAGGGATCCCGAGAAGCCCTTCGTCGAGGACGGTGCCGTTGTCATCGACCGCGACAAGATCGTGGCCGTTGGCACGCGTGCGGAGATGGACGCCGCCTATCCCACGGCCGCGTTCATTGACGCCCATGGCGGCCTCATCATGCCCGGTCTCATCAACTGCCACACCCATATCTATTCCGGACTGGCGCGCGGCCTCGCCATCAGAGGGTGCAATCCCACCAACTTCCTCGAGAACCTCGAGCAGCAGTGGTGGAACATCGATCGCCACCTCACACTTGAGGGCACGCGCGCCTGCGCATACGTGACCATGATGGAGTCGTTCCGCAATGGCGTGACCACCATCTTTGACCACCACGCGAGCTTCTGCCAGATCCCCGGGTCCCTCTTTGCCATCAAGGACGTCGCGCAGGAGATGGGCATGCGTGCCTGCCTGTGCTACGAGGTCTCAGACCGTGATGGCAAGGAGAAGCTCGCCGAGTCCATCCAAGAGAACGCCGACTTTGCCCGCTGGGCTGCCAACCAGGACTCTGACATGATTGCCGCCATGTTCGGCGGGCACGCCCTCTTCACACTGTCGGACGAGACGCTCGACCGTATGGCAGAGGCCAACAACGGCCTCACCGGCTTCCACATCCACGTGTGCGAGGGCATGGATGACGTCTATGACTCCGCCCAGAGGCACGGCTGCACCTCGATCCACCGTCTCCTTGACCATGGCATCCTGGGCGAGAAGACCATGCTCGGCCACTGCATCCACATCACCCCGGCCGACATGGACGTATGTGCCGAGACCCATACCAAGATCGTCAACAACCCGCAGTCCAATGCCAACAACGCCGTGGGCACCGCGCCGGTGCTCGAGTTCTTCAAGCGCGGCATCACCGTGACCATGGGAACCGATGCCTACACCCACGACATGCTTCAGTCCCTCAAGGCCTTCGTGCCGCTGCAGCGCCTCAACTCCGCGCTGCCCAACGTGGCCTGGGGTGAGGCCATGACCATGCTCTTCAAGAACAATGCCGAGGTCGCGAACGTGTACTTTGCAACCAAGCCGCAGGGCAAGCCCCTGGGCGTGCTTACGCCCGGTGCCGCGGCGGACGTTGCCGTGTTCGACTACCCCGCGCCTACGCCCATCGGTGCGGAGAACATCGATGGCCACATCCTCTTTGGCGTCGAGGGACACGACTGCCGTACTACCATCGCGAATGGCCGCGTGGTCTACCGCGACCATACGTTCACAGACATTGACAAGGAAAGGATCGACGCCTTCGTGCTCGACCAGGCAAAGAGGCTCTGGGGAGAGCTTAACGGCTGCGAGTACTAGGTGTCTTTCCGGCAGTGGCATCCTTCGGGCGCCACTGCCATGACGTGCGCGGATCCCGTGGCGCCGCGCGCGCCTCACGTCCCCACGGAAATGCGTTTCTGGAGAGGAATCGCAATGAGCGACATCATGCGCCCCATTCCGTTCGACCAGCTCATGGACTGGATCCTAACCGAGAAGAAGGCCCAGGGAACCGTCTTTGGCGAGTCTCGCCTTGCCAAGCTCGGCGGTCATGCCCGTCCCATCTTTGGCGAGAGGGTCGAGTCGCCCGTTGGGCCGGCGGCGGGCCCCAACACCCAGCTTGCCCAGAACATCATCGCCTCCTACGTTACCGGTGCCCGCTTCTTCGAGCTCAAGACCGTCCAGAAGATGGATGGTGCCGAACTTTCCGCCTGCGTGAACAAGCCCTGCATCCTCGCAGCCGATGAGGGCTACAACTGCGAGTGGTCCACCGAGCTCACCGTACCCGATGCCTTTGATGAGTACGTCAAGGCCTGGGTTGCCTGCAAGCTCCTCGCGCGCGAGTTCGACTTGGGCGACCCGGATGGCTTTGTCTTCAACATGTCGGTTGGCTACGACCTTGAGGGCATCAAGGGCGAGAAGGTCGACACCTACATCGACAGCATGAAGGATGCCTCAGACACCCCCGTCTTCCAGGAGGCCATTGCCTGGGCCAAGGCCAACCTCGATCGCTTCCAGAACGTTGACGCCGCCTTTGTCGACTCCATCTCGCCGCATGTGTCCCGCTCGGTTACCGAGTCCACGCTTCACGGTTGCCCGCCCGCAGAGATCGAGCGCATCGCGACGCACCTCATCGCCGAGAAGGGCCTGAACACCTACATCAAGTGCAACCCCACGCTTCTGGGCTACGAGTATGCCCGCAAGACCCTGGACTCGCTGGGCTTCGATTACATCGTCTTCGACGAGCACCACTTCAACGAGGATCTGCAATGGGCAGATGCCGTACCCATGCTCCGGCGCCTTATCGCCCTGGCAGCCGAGTGCGGCGTGGAGTTTGGCGTCAAGCTCACCAACACCTTCCCCGTTGACGTCACCTGCTTTGAGCTTCCCAGCGACGAGATGTACATGTCCGGCCGCTCGCTCTACCCGCTCACCATCTCGCTTGCCAAGCGCATCGCCGACGAGTTCGAGGGCCACCTGCGCATCTCCTTCTCCGGCGGCGCGGACGCGCTGAACGTCCGCGCGCTCGTCGACGCCGGCATCTGGCCGGTCACCATGGCGACAACGCTGCTCAAGCCGGGTGGCTACCAGCGCCTGGTCCAGGTTGACGAGTCTCTCTCCGGCATCGATGACGCCCCGTTCTCGCGCGTTGACCTCGCCAAGGTTTCCACCATCGTGGACGACGCCCTCACCAACCCCCGCTACCGTAAGCCCGTCAAGCCCATGCCCGAGCGCCACGTGGGCCACGACCTGCCGCTCATCGACTGCTTCACGGCACCCTGCCGCGAGGATTGCCCCATCGAGCAGGACATCCCGGGCTACCTGCGCGCCTGTGGGGAGGGCCGCTATGCCGACGCCCTCCGCATCATCCTCGAGCGCAACGCCCTGCCCTTCACGACGGGCACCATCTGCCCGCATACCTGCGGCGACTCCTGCATGCGCAACTACTACGAGGAGCACGTGCACATCCGCGAGTTCAAGCTCCTGGCTGCCGAGAAGGGCCTGGCCGAGGTGCTTCCCACGCTCTCCCCGCGTGGCACCGTGGACAATCGCAAGGTTGCCGTTGTGGGCGCCGGTCCCGCCGGCCTTGCCGCGGCATCGTTCCTCTCTCGCGCGGGCGCCGACGTCACCGTGTTCGAGCGCACCGGTGAGCTCGGTGGCATCGTGCGCCATGTGATCCCGGGCTTCCGCATCTCTGACGAGGCCATCGACCACGACGTGGAGCTCTGCTCGGCCTATGGCGCCACGTTCAAGACGGGTGTCGGGGTCACCAACGCGCGCGACCTTCTCGACCAGGGGTTTAGCGATGTCGTGGTGGCCATTGGAGCTTGGGCGTCAGGCCGTCCGGCGCTCCGCAGCGGCGAGGCGCTCGACGCCATCGACTTCCTCCGTGACTTCAGGGACGATCCTGCGCAATGCCGGCTTGGCACCGACGTCGTGGTCATTGGCGGTGGCAACACGGCCATGGACGTGGCGCGTGCCGCCAAGCGCGTGCCCGGCGTCGAGCACCTGCGCCTGGTCTATCGCCGTACCCGCCGCTACATGCCCGCCGACGAGGAAGAGCTCGTCATGGCACTCGAGGACGGCGTGGAGCTCATGGAGCTCCTCTCGCCCGGCGACCTTGCCAACGGCGTGCTGACCTGCGAGGTCATGCGCCTTGGCGCGCCGGACGCCTCTGGTCGTCGCGCCCCCGAGCCTACGGGCGAGACCGTGAGCGTGCCCGCCACCGCGGTCATCACCGCCGTTGGCGAGCGTATCGAGCAGGGGCTTTACCTGGCAACGGGCTGCGATCTTGACGGGAAGGGCCGCCCCGTGGTGAGCGACTCCCTCGAGACCAGCGTGCCGCACGTCTTTGCCGTAGGCGATGCGCGCCGCGGCCCCGCTACCGTGGTCAAGGCCATCGCCGATGCCATGACCGTCACGCGTGCCATCTCCGGCGCCTCCTTTGATGGCATGGGGGAGTCCAACGTTGGCCCCAGCTACGAGTCGTCGCTTGTGTCGCGTGGCAGCCTCGAGGCCGACGTCCAGTCGCTTGCCCACACGCGCTGCCTTGGCTGCGCAACCGTGTGCGAGATCTGCTGCGAGGTCTGCCCCAACCGTGCCAATGTGGCCGTCCGCGTACCCGGCATGCGCGAGCGCCAGATTGTCCACGTGGATGGCATGTGCAACGAGTGCGGCAACTGCGCCGTGTTCTGCCCGTACTCCGAGGGTCGCCCGTACAAGGACAAGCTCACGCTCTTCTGGAGCCGCGAGGACTTCGACGACTCCACCAACGAGGGCTTCCTGCCTGCCGAGGGCGGTATGCTCGTGCGAGTGGATGCCGATGAGGGCACCTTCGATGTGGACGACCTCTCATGCGGCCTGCCCGAGTCGGTCCGTAAGACCATCGTCGCAGTGCGGAACACCTATTCGTACCTACTTAGCTGATGCATGCCGTGCGAGCCTCCCGCAGACATGGGAAGGGCGGCCGCATGGTGGCTGTGACACCGAGAGAAGAGGATGGGAACATGGCAGAGACTTACACGTTCACCGTCAACGGCACGAAGGTGTCGACTCAAAAGAACAAGCGACTCCTGCGCTTCCTGCGTGATGACCTGCACCTGACATCCGTGAAGGACGGGTGCAGCGAGGGGGCGTGTGGAACCTGTACCGTTGCCATAGATGGCGTCGCCAAGAGGGGCTGCGTCATCTCCACCAAGCAGCTTCAGGGATGCGAAGTCCTTACCGTCGAGGGGCTCACGCACGACGAGCGGGAGGCCTTTGTCTATGCCTTCGGCACGGTGGGTGCCGTACAGTGCGGGTTCTGCACCCCGGGAATGGTCATGAGCGGGTCGGCCCTCTTGCGCAGGAACCCCAGCCCCACCGAGGACGAGGTCAAGCAGGCCATCAAGGGAAACATCTGTCGCTGCACCGGTTACAAGAAGATCATCGAGGGCATCTTGCTGGCCGCTAGGATCCTGCGTGGCGAGGAGGCCATTGACGGGTCCCTCGAGCGTGGTGACGACTATGGTGTGGGCAAGCGGGCCTTTCGGGCGGATGTGCGCTGCAAGGTGTTGGGCACGGGCAAGTATCCTGATGATTACAACGAGCTCGACTTTCCGGACATGTGTCACGCCTCGGCCGTTCGATCCACATATCCTCGCGCTCGTGTCCTGTCCGTCGATGTGAGTGAGGCCGAGGAGCTTCCCGGCGTCGTGGGCGTGCTCACGGCCAAGGACGTTCCCGTCAACCAGGTGGGGCACCTTATCCAGGACTGGGACGTCTTCATTGCCGAGGGAGACATCACGCGCTGTGTGGGCGACGCCATCTGTCTCGTGGTCGCCAAGGATGAGGGGACGCTTGAGCGGGCTAAGAGGCTTGTGAAGGTAGCGTATGAGCCCCTCGAGCCCGTGCGAGGCATCGCAGAGGCCAAGGCTCAGGGGGCACCGCTCATCCACGACAGCTTCCTTGCCTTTGGCAAGATCGTGCAATTGCACGATAACGTGTGTCAGAGTCGTCATGTGACACGCGGGGATGCGAAGGTGGCGCTGGCACACTCCGCTCACGTCGTGACCAAATCGTTCAAGACGCCCTTCACGGAGCACGCCTTCCTGGAGCCCGAGTGCGCCATAGCCTTCCCCTACGAGGACGGCGTCAAAATCATCAGCTCCGACCAGGGGGCCTACGACACGCGCAAGGAGGTTGCCCACATGTTGGGCTGGGATGACACCCCAGAGCGTGTGGTGGTCGAGACCGCGCTGGTGGGCGGCGGCTTCGGAGGTAAGGAGGACGTCACGGTGCAGCACGTGGCCGCCCTAGCGGCCCTGCGCTTTGGCTGCACCATCAAGTGTAAGCTGAGCCGTCAGGAATCCATCAACTTCCACCCCAAGCGCCATGCCATGGAGGCCACATTTACGCTTGGCTGCGACGAGGATGGCATTCTCACTGGCCTAGATTGCGAAATCAACTTTGATACCGGTGCCTATGCCTCGCTGTGCGGCCCCGTGTTGGAGCGCGCCTGCACCCATGCCGTAGGCCCCTACAAGTATCAGAACACGGACATCAGGGGCTTTGGCTACTATACCAACAACCCGCCTGCCGGTGCGTTCAGGGGCTTTGGCGTATGTCAGAGCGAGTTTGCCCTCGAGTGCCTCATGGACCTGCTTGCGGACGAGGTGGGCATCAGCACCTGGGAGATGCGTTATCGCAATGCGATCGAGCCGGGTGACGCCCTGCCCAACGGTCAGCTTGCCGATGAGTCGACGGCCCTCAAGGAGACCCTCATGGCGGTGAAGGACGCCTATGAGCGGAACGCTGACAGGTGCGGTATCTCCTGCGCCATGAAGAACGCGGGCGTGGGCGTTGGCCTGCCCGACGCCGGACGCTGTACGCTTCGGGTCGAACACGGCCATGTGGTGATCTATTCGGCCACGTCCGACGTCGGACAAGGCTGCAACACCATCTTCCTGCAGGACGTCGCGGAGGCCGTGGGACTGCCCAGATCCCTCATTGAGAATGGCGAGTGCTCCACGGAGTATGCTCCAGACTCGGGGACGACCTCGGGCTCGCGACAGACCGTCATTACGGGGGAGTCCGTGCGTGGGGCAGCCTTCCTGCTGCGTGACGCCATGCTTGCCTACGAGCGGGACGGGACACTTCCCGTGACGCCCCTGCGTGCGAAGGGGAATGGCATCAGGGCGACGCTTGAGGATGGTACACCCGTGTCGGCCGACCCCGATGAGCTCATTGCCGGCAGGGGGCACCATCCCATGCGTCCTGTGGAGGACCTTGCCGCCCTCGAGGGCCGTGAGTTCTTCTACGAGTACTTTGAGCCCACGGATAGGCTGGGGGCCGACAAGCCCAATCCCAAGAGCCACATCTGCTATGCCTATGCCACCACGGTTGCCGTGCTCGATGAGGATGGCAAGGTGAGCGACGTGTATGCGGCGCATGACTCCGGCAAGGTGGTAAACCCCACCGCCATCCAAGGCCAGATCGAGGGCGGCGTGCTCATGAGCATGGGCTATGCGCTCACGGAGGACTTCGTGCTCAAGGACTGTGTCCCCAAGGTGCGCTTTGGCACGTTGGGACTGCTTCGGGCCACGCAGATCCCCAACATCCATGCCATCTATGTGGAGGGGGAGCACCTGCTGCCTGTGGCATACGGTGGCAAGGGCATTGGAGAGATCTCCTCGATTCCCACTGCCGGCGCACTACAGAACGCCTACAGGCGCCTTGATGGCCGGCTGCGCACCGAGCTGCCCCTGCGCGATACGCCCTACGCAAAGAGGTCCCGCAGGGCGGTGTCATAGATGGCGTGGTGGCAGGCATATGCAGGCAACGTGCGACCGTCTCATGCGTGTGCCTGTACGAACGGATTATGCCCCGCTTCAGGGGATGCAAGGCAGAGTGCTCTGTAGGCACCAATCGCAAGGCCACAAGTGCCTGGCAGGAAAGGATGTAGACATGAGACCACGCATGGAATGGGCCATGAACAGGATGCCCGGCAGTGGGGACACGAGACTTGCCATCATGGACTTGGGCAGCGTAAGAGAGGCTCAGCGCTTCCACAGGAGCTTCCCGCAGTACTCAGAGACGCCTCTGGCGAGATTGACGGGCATGGCGGAGCACCTGGGATTGGGTGGGCTCTATGTGAAGGACGAGAGCTACCGCTTTGGCCTCAATGCCTTTAAGGTGCTGGGTGGCTCGTTTGCTATGGCACGCTACATCGCTGACGAGACGGGCAGGGACATAGGCGAATGTGACTTCGGCTACCTGACGTCCGGCCAGCTGGCACAGGACTTTGGTCGTGCCACCTTCTTTACGGCAACGGATGGCAACCATGGCCGTGGGGTGGCATGGGCGGCGCATAGGCTGGGTCAGAGGGCAGTGGTGCGCATGCCCAGAGGATCGACAAGGGCACGTTTCGACAACATCGCCAAGGAGGGCGCCGAGGTTACAATCGAGGAGCTCAACTACGACGACTGCGTGCGCCTCGTCGCACAGGAGGCGGGCGAGACGGAGCATGGTGTCGTCGTGCAGGACACCGCCTGGGACGGATACGAGAGGATTCCGTCTTGGATCATGCAGGGGTATGGCACCATGTCCAGTGAGGCGGCCGAACAGCTGAGGCAGCTTGGGGTCAATCGTCCCACCCACGTGTTCGTGCAGGCGGGCGTGGGGTCGCTCGCGGGCTCCGTCGTCGGCTACTTCACGAACCTCTTCCCGGATGACCCTCCCACATTCGTGACCATGGAGGCAAGTGCGGCAGACTGCCTCTATCAGGGTGCACGGGCCGCCGATGGCAAGCCACGCACCGTGGGAGGAGACCTCAGCACCATCATGGCCGGCCTTGCCTGCGGCGAGCCCAACACGATCAGTTGGGACATTCTGCGTAACCACGTCTCCGCGTTTCTCTCCTGCCCAGACTGGTCGTCTGCCAAGGGTATGCGCATGCTTGCCGCGCCCGTCAAAGGGGATCCTGCCATCACGTCGGGCGAGTCTGGTGCCGTGGGCATGGGTATGATCGCCACCATCATGCAGGATGATGCCTACGTCGAGCTGCGTGAGGAGCTCGGGTTGGGCCTCAGGTCCCAGGTGCTGCTGTTCTCCACGGAGGGCGACACCGACCCTGTCCGCTACCGCGAGGTTGTGTGGGACGGGGCCTACGCAAGTGAGTAGGTCTGGGAGGGGGCACGACGGGCTGGGCTGCAGGGAGCCTTTACAGCCCGCTCCCTCCGAGGACGCGAGCCACTTACTGGTGGCTGCGCCTGGCAACTGCCCCCAACACACGAGAGAGGATCGGCATGAGTGAAAAGAAGATGCGGAAGGTGGCCGACGATGCTACCGGTCAGCTGTTTTGGCAAGATGGCAAGCCACCGGCGAGGCTCTTCGTCCCCCTCGCGTTGCAGCATGTTATCGCCGCCATTGTGGGCATCATTACACCGGCCATCATCGTTGGCTCCGCGTGCAGCCTGCCGGCGGATGAACGTACGCTGCTCATTCAGTCCGCCATGCTGTTTTCGGGCATCGTGACGCTGCTGCAGGCGCATCCCGTCTTTGGCCGCATTGGCTCGGGACTGCCTGTCATTACGGGAGCCTCCTTCGCGTTCGTTCCTGTGCTTAACACCATTGGTGGCACGTATGGCATTGCCGCCATCATTGGGGCCCAGTTTATGGGTGGCTTTGTGGCCATACTGTTTGGCGTGTTCCTCAGACAGATCAAGCGTCTCTTCCCACCCGTGGTCACGGGCACGGTGGTCTTTTGCATCGGGCTGTCGCTCTACTCCGTGGCTGTTGGCTACATGGCAGGAGGAACGGGCAGCCCCGACTTCGGTAGCGCCCAAAACTGGGTTGTCGCCCTGGTCACGCTGGTGTGCTGCATCATCTTCGGCAATTTTGGCAAGGGTGTGCTCAGGCTTGGCTCCCTGCTGTTTGGCATGCTCGTAGGCTATGCGCTGTCGTTTGCCCTCGGCATGGTGAACTTTGGTGGCCTAGGAGACGCCTCCTGGGTAGCGCTGCCCAAGGTCCTTCCCTTTGGCATCGAGTTTCAGCCGGATGCCCTGGTCTCCCTCGGCGCAGTGTTCATCATTGCCGCCGTCGAGATGATCGGCGACTTCTCTGCCGTTGCCAACGGTGCGCTTGGTCGCGAGGCAAGGCTGGGGGAGATTCGCGGCGGCATCCTCTGTGAGGGCATTGCCTCAACGATAGGCGCCCTGTTTGGTGGTCTGCCCACGGCCACGTTCGCCCAGAACGTCGGCATCGCCACGGTGACCAAGGTCGTCAACAGGCGCGTCTTCGCCTGCGCGGCGGGCATCCTCATCGCATGTGGCCTCATTCCCAAGTTCGCCGCCCTGCTGGACACTATCCCCATGTGCGTCATTGGCGGCGCAACGATCTCCGTCTTTGGCACCATCACCATGACGGGCATCAGGATTCTCACGAAGGGTGGGCTTACCGACCGTCGTGCGAGCATTGCTGGCCTGTCCGTCGCTCTGGGCATGGGCATCTCCATGGTCAAGGGGTCGCTAGGAGGTGCCGACATGCCCCCTTGGGTCACGAGCATCTTTGGCGGATCTGCCATCGTCGTCACCACGCTCGTGGCCATCACTCTCAACCTCGTACTGCCAGACCCCAACGGTGAGCGTGGTGCAGATGTCAGGGAAGAGGAGGAGCTGGGTGCGAAGTAGATCCCCATGCGGTCTGTGTGGCGTGCCCCTTGCAAGGCCCAAGGCGGGCGCTGCCGGACCCTACATGCCGCCCTGCCGTTAGGGACCTGCCGTTCGGGGCGCAAGGCGAGCCGCTCAGGGCAATGCCAGGGAGTTCTCCTGTAACGCTTGAATCTGCCCTGCGTAAGGCGCATGATGCATATACCAAACAAAAAGTTTGTATTAATACTTTTAGTATGGGACGTCTTGAGGAGGACCCAATGAAGGAACTCGACTACGACAAGATCAAGGAAGCGGCTCGTGCCTACAACGCGGACATGACCGCGTTCCTGCGCACCATGATCTCCCACCCCAGCGAGTCCTGCGAGGAGGGCGACGTCGTGGCCTGCATCAAGGCCGAGATGGAGAAGCTCGGCTTCGATGAGGTCAAGGTCGATGGCCTTGGCAACGTGATGGGCTTCATGGGCACGGGCGACAAGATCATCGCCATCGACGGCCACATCGACACCGTGGGCATCGGCAACCGTGACAACTGGGACTTCGACCCCTATGAGGGCTTCGAGGACGACCAGCTCATCGGTGGCCGTGGCGGCTCCGACCAGGAGGGCGGCGTCGCAGCTGCCACGTACGCGGCAAAGATGATGAAGGACATGGACCTCATCCCCGAGGGCTACAAGATCATGGTCGTGGGCACCGTCCAGGAGGAGGACTGCGACGGCATGTGCTGGCAGTACATCTACAACAAGGACGGCATCAAGCCCGAGTTCGTCATCTCCACCGAGCCCACCGACGGTGGCATCTACCGTGGTCACCGTGGCCGCATGGAGATTCGCGTGGACGTGAAGGGCGTCTCCTGCCATGGGTCTGCCCCCGAGCGCGGCGACAACGCCATCTACAAGATGGCCGACATCGTGAACGACGTCCGCGCCCTCAACAACAACGGCGCAGACGAGTCCACCTCCATCAGGGGCCTCGCCAAGATGCTCGGCCCCAAGTACAACCCCGACCACTACGAGGACGCGCGCTTCCTGGGCCGCGGCACCTGCACCGTCTCCCAGATCTTCTACACCAGCCCCTCGCGCTGCGCCGTGGCCGACTCCTGTGCCATCTCCATCGACCGTCGCATGACCGCTGGCGAGACCTACGAGTCCTGCCTCGAGGAGGTTCGCAACCTGCCTGCCGTCAAGAAGTACGGCGAGGACGTGAAGGTCTCCATGTACATGTACGACCGTCCCAGCTGGACCGGCGAGGTCTACGAGACCGAGGCCTACTTCCCCACGTGGATCAACAAGGAGAGTGCGCCCCACGTCAAGGCGCTCGTCGACGCGCACGAGGCCCTCTTTGGCGACAAGCGCATCGGCTGCCCCAAGTCCATGGACAAGCGCGAGGGCAGGCCCCTGTGCGACAAGTGGACCTTCTCCACGAACTGCGTGTCCATCCAGGGCCGCTATGGCATCCCGTGCGTGGGCTTTGGCCCCGGCGCCGAGTCCCAGGCCCACGCCCCCAACGAGGTCACCTACAGGCAGGACCTCTCCACCTGCGCAGCCCTCTACGTTGCGGCCGTGAACCTCTACGACCCCAGCCAGGCCACCGATGACGCCACCGAGTATCGCGGCACCCTGACGGGCAACGACATCAAGTAAGCAGGCACCTCAGAAACACAGACCGTGCGGTCACTGGGAAGGCCACCTCGCTCGCATCCAAAGAAGGGGAAACGAATGGACTCCACGTTCCGGAACTACCTCGGCCAGCTCGAGGAGCTCGACCATTCCAAGATGTACAACAATGACTTCCTGCACACCTGGGACAAGACCACCAACGAGCTTCGTGCGCTCTACCTGGTCGCCGATGCCCTGCGCAACCTGCGCGAGCGCAACGTCTCCACGCGCATCTTCGACTCGGGCCTTGCGGTCTCCAACTTCCGCGACAACTCCACGCGCACGCGCTTCTCGTTTGCCTCGGGCACCAACATGCTGGGCCTTCAGCTCCAGGACCTCGACGAGTCCAAGTCGCAGATCGCTCACGGTGAGACCGTGCGCGAGACCGCCACGATGATCAGCTTCATGGCCGATGTCATCGGCATCCGCGACGACAAGTTCATCGGCGAGGGCGACGCGTACATGAAGGAGGTCTCCGAGTCCGTGGCGCAGTCCTACGCCGACGGCATCCTCGATCACCGTCCCACGCTCGTCTCGCTGCAGTCCGACTCCGACCACCCCACGCAGTCCTCGGCCGACCTGCTCTATCTCATCAACGAGTTTGGTGGGCTCGACAACCTCAAGGACAAGAAGGTTGCCGTCACCTGGGCCTATAGCCCCTCATACGGCAAGCCCCTCTCCTGCCCGCAGTCGCTCATCATGCTGCTCACCCGCTTTGGCATGAACGTCACCCTGGCACACCCCGAGGGCTACGACCTCATGCCCGAGCTGGTCAAGCAGGCTGGCGCCTACGCCAAGGAGTCTGGTGCCACGTTCACCCAGGCCCACTCCATGGAGGAGGCCTTCGAGGGCGCCGACATCGTGGTTCCCAAGAGCTGGGCTCCCTACGCGGCCATGGAGAAGCGCACCAAGCTCTATGCTGCCGGTGACTCCGAGGGCATCGACGTCCTGGAGAAGGAGCTTCTCGCCCAGAACGCCACGCACATGGATTGGCACTGCACGTCCGAGCTCATGTCCAAGACCGCAAAGGGCATGGACACCATCTACATGCACCCGCTGCCGGCCGACATCGAGGGCGTCTCCTGCGAGCATGGCGAGGTTGTGAGCGAGGTCTTTGACGTCCACCGCGATGGCCTGTACAAGGAGGCCAGCTACAAGCCGTACGCCGTGGCAGCAATGATCTTCCTGCAGAAGGCAAAGGACCCCGTTGCCATGCTCAAGGAGCTCGAGCAGCGCGGCCGCAGCCGTTGGGCGAGGGCGTAGGCATCATGGGACGAAGAGTCGTGGTCGCCTTGGGCGGCAACGCCCTGGGCGACAATCTTCCCGAGCAGATGGAGGCGGTGCGGGGCACCGCCAAGGCCATCGCCGACCTTGTGCAGGCGGGCAATGAGGTCGTCGTCGTGCATGGCAACGGTCCGCAGGTGGGCATGATCCAGGAGGCCATGACGCAGCTCACGCGTTTTGACCCCAAGCGCTACATTCCGTGCCCGCTCTCTGTGTGCGTTGCCATGAGCCAAGGATACATAGGCTATGATCTGCAGAATGCCATCCGCGAGGAGTTCGAGGACCGTGGCATCGACCATGGCGTGACGACGGTGCTGAGTCAGGTTGAGGTCGATCGCGATGACCCCGCCTTCCAAAACCCCACAAAGCCCATTGGCCCCTTCATGACAGAGGAGGAGGCCGAGCGTATGGTGGAGGAGCGTGGCTACCACGTGACGGAGGATGCGGGGCGTGGATATCGCCGTGTGGTGGCATCACCCCTTCCACGCTCCATCGTGGAGCTTGATACCATCCGCTCGTTGGTTGCGGCCGATCATGTGGCCATTGCCTGTGGTGGAGGAGGCGTTCCCGTGTATCGCACGGAGGGACATCACCTCAAGGGTGCCGCCGCGGTCATCGACAAGGATTTTGTGGCGGCGCGCCTTGCCGAGCAGATGGATGCCCAGGCGCTCGTCATCCTCACGGCGGTGGAGAAGGTTGCGATTCACTTTGGCATGCCCGATGAGCAGTGGCTTGACGAGCTGGGACCCGAGGAGGCTCGGCGCTATATTGATGACGGGGAGTTTGCTCCCGGCTCCATGCTCCCCAAGGTGCAGGCGGCACTCGAGTTCGCGTGCTCCGGCGCCGGGAGGTCTGCCCTCATAACCGAGTTGAGCCGTGCCGCAGACGGCATGGCGGGAAAGACCGGGACGAGGGTGCACGGATAGGCCGTGCGGGGCCGTGGTCTGAGGCTCCGCGGGAGAGAGAGGTGCCGTGACGCCGCGAACGGTCGCATACCTCATGGATTCGCAAGGGAACCGTGCCTTTGGGCCCGGCCCCTACCGGCTTCTTGCTGCCGTGCACACTGAGGGCAGCCTTGCCGCCGCAGCCCGGTTCCTGGGTATGAGCTATACCAAGGCACTGCACATCCTCAGGCGTGCGGAGGCGGGCGCGGCCACGCCCCTGCTCGTGCGCCGAACGGGAGGCGAGGCGGGGGGCAGCTCGACGCTCACGGAGGCGGGGGAGGCCCTTCTTGCCCGTTACCATCTGTGGAGCGATGCCGTCGCTGCCGAGGGGGCACGTCTTAAGGGCATCGCCTTTGCGGGCTTGGACGAGACGCCACGCCTGGGCTGCGTGGTCATGGCCTCGGGACAGGCCCGACGCTTTGGCAGGCAGAAGCTCCTGGAACCGCTCGGAGGCAAGCCCATGCTCGAGCATACGCTCGATGCCCTTGCCGATGCGCGTCTCGAGACGGTCGTGGTCACGCGTTCGCGAGCGGTCGTCGCTCTGTGCGGAGGCCGCGGCGCGTGGTGCGTCATACACGGGGGCGCGTTCCAGAGCGACACGGTGCGCGAGGGCATGCGGGCACTGGGGAGGCGGACGGGCTACCTCTTTGTGGTGGGCGACCAACCACTGCTTGCGCGCCAGAGCGTTGCCCGCATGCTTGACGAGCATGCCCACCATCCCGATGCCATCATCCGCCTGTCCTGGCAGGGGGAGGCGGGAAGTCCCGTGCTCTTTCCTGGGTGGCTGTCTCCCGCCCTCTCCGCACTTTCGGGGGACTGCGGGGGCCTTGCGCTCCTGAGAGAGAACCCCGTCCTCTGCCATCTGGTGCGCACCGTTGAGGCGGCGAGCCCCGAGGAGCTATGGGACATAGACACACCAGAGGGCCTTGCGCGCGTTGATGCCGTGTGCGGAGGGGATGCAGCTTGTGGCTCGGGCACGGGCAGTCGACTTCAAGGGGATGAGTGACATGGGGACAGGTGCACGGACCGTGATACGCGGAGGCACCCTTGTGCTGCCGGATGGGCTGGCCATGGGTGACCTCATCCTGGAGGGTGACAGGATTGCCGCCGTCGCTCCCGGTGGTGTGCCCGAGGGGGCGCTCGCGGGCATGAGCTGCCAGGATGTGAGCGGCTGCTGGGTGTTCCCCGGCCTCATCGATGCGCACACCCACATGCAGGCCTGGACGGGCATGGACTGGACGGCCGACAGCTTTGAGACGGGTACGCGCGCCGCCGCCTGCGGTGGCACTACCACCATCGTGGACTATGCCACGCAGGACAAGGGCATGACCATGCCCCAGGCGCTGGAGGAGTGGCACAGGCGCGCCGATGGCACCTGTACGACCAACTATGCCTTCCACATGGCCGTTGCAGACTGGAACGAACGGACCAAAGACGACCTTCCCGGCATCCGCGAGGCGGGCGTGAGCTCCTTCAAGACGTACCTTGCCTACGATCACCTGCGCCTGGATGACGCCCAGACGCTCGAGGTGCTTGAGGGACTCGCCCCTCTGGGCGCTACGCTCTGCGTGCATTGCGAGAACGGGACGCTGGTGGATGCCCTGCAGAGACGCGTGTTCGATGCGGGCGTCCATGGCCCCGAAGGACATCCCATGAGCAGGCCGGATGTCTGTGAGGCCGAGGCCATCGGACGCCTGCTCATGCTGGCCCACCTTGCGGGAGATGCCCGTGTGAACGTGGTGCACCTCTCCACGAGGCTGGGGCTTGAGGTCATCCGGTCAGCAAGGCGGCGGGGCCAAAGGAACATCTACGTGGAGACCTGTCCGCAGTACCTGCTGCTGGATGAGACGCGCTATCTGGAGCCGGACTTTGGTGGGGCCAAGTACGTCATGAGTCCCCCACTGCGCAAGCCAGCGGATCGTGCGACGCTGCGCGCAGCCATAGCTGCGGGCGAGATTGACACCATATCCACCGACCACTGCTCCTTTAACCTGTGCGGGCAGAAGGATCGTGGCAGGGATGACTTTCGCAGGATCCCCAACGGCATCCCTGGCGTGGAGCATCGCCCTGGGCTTATCGCCACGAGCTTTGCGGACGAGCTTGGCCCTCGCGAGCTCCTGAGGCTCCTGTCCGAGAACCAGGCGCGCGTGTTCGGCATGTTTCCGCGGAAGGGCATCCTTGCCGTGGGCTCCGATGCCGATGTCTGCGTATGGGATCCGTGTCAGGAGTGGGTCATCGGTGCGAAGACCCAACACCAGAACGTGGACCACACGCCCTATGAGGGCGTCAGGTGCAGGGGTAGGGCTCACCTAGTGTATGTGAACGGCGTACTCGTTGCCCGGGATGGCGAGCCCACGGGCTCCGTGCCCGGTACCTACGTCAAGAGATAGGGGGCGTTTGGCGTCCCCTGTCACGTCTGGCGCCTCTGGCAGGGAGGCAGGTCGTACATACGGGCATGCTCCTGTCTTTCAGGAGCGCTGTGAGCTCGCGTGCAAGCTGGGACGCCAGCGCGTGGTCCCGCGGCGTGTCGCACTGGTTGAGCAACAGGACGTCTGGCCGCATGATGCCATGCTCCAGCTCCCAGGCGATGCCTTGGGCGACGAGCGCCGGGGTGGCGATGGCATCCTGCGGAACCGCGAGGCGTCCGCACAGCAGCTCGTGGCGATGCACGACCTCGTCAAGGGGACGTCCGAGCCCCGAGATGCCGACGACGAGAACCGTGCGTCCCGTATCGGGTGGGCAGACGGGCTCCCAGTCCGCATGCGCCTTGAGGGGCAGCCTGTGCGACCCGTCCGCCTCCACGAGCACGTAGGTTGCACAGCGCGCAAGCGTGCCAAAGTCCAGACATGGTGCGGTGAGCCTGCCGGACTCCGTGGGCGTCCCCACACAGGCGCACCGGGAGCGCTTGAGGGCGTCGCGGACGTCGCGCTCGGAGGGGTGCGTAAGAAGCGGCATGCCCGCAAAGGGCAGGATGTGAGTTGATGTGGCAAGGATGACCGTCCCCGGCAGCTCGCGTGCGAGGGCGTCCAAGAGCGCAGTCTTGCCACCGCTACCGACCACAGACGTAATGCCAGGCACCACTTGCAGCATTTCATGTAATTTCATTAGGTAGCCTTACTAAAAGTCTTGTATAGTGCACGCGTGTCCGTCGTTATGTTTCAGAAAATATGACGCCGGTACGGCGCCATACGAGACTGCATGAAGACTGTAGCAAGAATGCGTTCGATTGGTGGGGAGGGATTCGACATGCTGGCTGTCATCAGGGGAGCGGGGGACCTTGCCTCGGGCATAGCACTACGGCTGCAGAGGGCGGAATGTGACGTCATCATGCTCGATATGGCCCTTCCCACGGCCGTGCGTCGCACGGTGAGCTTCTGCGAGGCCATCCGACTGGGCGAGACGCATGTGGAGGACGTTTGCGGCAGGCTCTGCATATGCGTCGAGGAGGCGCGCACGATTGCCGCCCAGGGCATCGTCGCCGTGCTCGTCGACCCCGAGGGGGAGAGCATCGCCCGCCTTGCGCCCGACGTCGTGGTGGATGCCATCATTGCCAAGCGCAACCTGGGGACCAGCAAGGAGATGGCGCCCATTGTCATTGGGGTGGGTCCCGGCTTCCTTGCGGGTGAGGGCCCCGATGCGGACTGCCATGCCGCCGTCGAGACCAAACGTGGCCATCACCTTGGTCGCGTCATCTACGACGGGTCGCCCATCCCCAACTCGGGTGTGCCAGGCGACATAGGCGGGTATACGGTCGAGCGTGTGCTCCGGGCTCCCGTGGATGGCACCCTCAAGCCCGTCGCCCACATTGGCGATGTCGTGCGCAGGGGGGATGTCATTGCCTCGGTGGCGGGAGCGCCGCTGCCCGCGACGATTGGTGGGGTGCTGCGGGGGCTCCTGCAGGAGGGCGTGCCCGTCACCTGTGGCATGAAGGTGGGTGACATCGACCCGCGTTGCAGGCCGGATCACTGTCACTCCTGTTCCGACAAGGCGCGTGCCATCGGCGGTGGCGTGCTGGAGGCGCTTCTGCACTTCTCGGGACGGCTCAGGGGGTAGTGTGGCACGGGAGGGCGGATGGCCTTGCGGACGGGCGGTCCCTCCATCGAGGTTTGGGATCGGGTACCGATGTCGTGCAGGGCCATGGGAGGAACGTATGGCGCGGCGGCAGGCATGGGTGCCTATGACATGGAGGGAGTGGGCTTTGTGAGGGAGGATTCACATGGGACGATGCGCGACACGTACTTTGTGGGGCGGCTGGTGGATGAGCTCGGGCAGGGACGTCCGGTCGTGCTTGCGAGCGTGCTGGCAACGAGGGGGTCAAGCCCGCGCCCCGCTGGCGCCCGAATGGCACTGCTCCCCGATGGCGTGTGGCTGGGCACGATAGGTGGCGGCCCTGTCGAGCGGGTCGTCCAGGAACGCTGCGTCGGCATGCTGGCAGGCAGGGAGCACGGCTCGCTCGAGTGGTTCACGCACGCCAAGACGGGCACGGCCTGTGGGGGCGATGCGTTGGTGGGCATGCGCATGCTTGACCCATCCGTGGACGGCGACGTGCTGTCGCGCATGCATGACGGCCTGTCCCGGGGAAGATCCCTGCTTCTGAGCGAGGAGTGGGGAGACGCTACGGCACCGCGCATGACGCTGGGGACGTACGGCGGGCAGGGGGCCATGGGCGGTGTGGCGCTCCCGACGACGCCCACATGGGACGAGGCGACTCGGGCCTATCGTGAGCCGTTGACCGTCGATCCCACCGCCTATGTCTTCGGCGGCGGGCACATTGGCCAGAAGCTCTGTCCGGTGCTGGCGAGCGTCGGCTTCAGTGTCGTCATCTTTGATGACCGCGCTGACATGGCCGTCCCCGAGCTCTTCCCCCAAGCGCGGGGCGTCGTGTGCGGCGACTTCCACCACATCGCAGAGAAGGTGGACATTGCCCGCAACGACTATGCCGTGGTGATGACCCACGGGCATGTCGCGGACATAGACGTCCTGGAACAGTTGGCGCATGCGCGACCCGCCTACGTGGGCTGCATTGGGAGTCGTCGCAAGGCGGCCCTTGTCCGGGACGCCCTGGTGCGGCGTGGCGTGGAGCGCGCATGGGCGGACGATGTGAGGCTGCCCATCGGAGAGGACATTCTTGCCGTCACGCCAGGGGAGATCGCCGTGTCGATTGCCGCGCAGATGATTCGCTGTCGCGCGGGGCTCAGGCCTGGGGACGGGCACTCCCACAGCTCCCAGGCCCCAACGGCCACTGCGTAGCGGAGGGGGGCCCCGCGCGTCTCAAGTGCGCGAGACGCCATGTCGTAAGCGCGTTTTGAGTGGAGTTCGAGGGATGGACACGACTGGGTGAGGGGCATTCATGATGACACACGCTTTCAGTGTGGATAGGCGCGACTGCGTTGCCCTGAGCGTGGGCGCGGGGAACCCCAGAGACATAGGGGGGTTCGCGGGCATGGCCGCCCGGTTGCAGGCGGGGGCTCGTGCTTGCCATGGGCGACGCCAATGTGCCCGTAGGCCAGTACACGCAGAGGATCCTCGCGCACCTCGGCCTCGATGAGACGGTCCTTGCGCGGGGGCCGCATCGCCTACGGCTCCAATGTCAAGGAGGGTGCCACCCAGGTGTCCGAGGGTCTGGCGGATTGTGGCATCATCTATCGAACCGATGCCGTCTCCTCCCAGCTGACCGTGGTGGACGAGGCCACCGAGGAGATGTGCGGTCGTGTCATCTGCCCCGCGTCGTGTCAGGTGCTTGAGGGTGCAGGATATGTGGTCATCGACTTCCGCATGGTGCCTGACGGGCCCGCGCCGATCGAGGACGTCCTGCGTGTTGAGGTCACGGATGATGTGGTCCTCGTGCTGATTGACGGGCGGTACGGGGTTCTCTCCCCCTGATGTGACACCCGAGGCGACGCTGGCTGTGTGCGAGCGTCTGGCCCCTGGCATACCAGAGGCCATGCGTGCCGCATCGATGGCCATCACGCGCACGGCTGCCTCTCGCGTGGGACGGCTGACCTCGCGGGCCGCACGCTTGTGATAAACCTGCTGGGCAGTTCCAAGGCTGCCTGCGAGGACACCCGGGTCGTGCTCGGTGCCATCGGCTGCGGCCTGCGCATGCTGCGGGGTGGTCCGGTGGATTGTGCGGTGCGCTCGGGTCGCGACGGTCAGCCGTGCGTGTAGCTGTGCGCCGCATGCAGCATGTTGACCTCTGCGAGCTCGAGCTTGCCGTCGATGTAGGGCTGGTACATGGCTTCGAGGGAGCCGATGCCCATGCTGCAGCCGCTGCACTGGTCGCAGCCGGTGTCATCCCCGCACGAGAGTCCCTGCCGCACGATCTGCCTGCGCTCCTCGCGCGTGGTGTCCTTGATGAGCGTGCTCTGCATAGGTCCGCCGTCCCCTCGGCTTGTTCCCTTGAGGTGAGTGTACCCATTGGGCCATCCGGCACCGGGACGCATGCCGCCGCCCTACGCACCGATGCGTGACAGGACGTCCGCCTTGTAGCCGGCGAAGTTCTTGGCGTTGCCCGTGGTGGTGGCAATCTCCTCCATGGTGGCAAGGACCGTACGGGCATCCTTCGTGTGGCCGTCCCGGATGAGTGCCTCCACTACGAGCTGAGAGAACTGGAGGCGCAGGTCGGGGTCGTGGGCGCCCCTGTTCCACGTGGTGTAGGACCGTACCAGCTCGCGTGCATCATGCGACGCGGCATAGCGCTTGATGATGGGGTTCACCGTCCTCTCGGCGTCATTGTTCTCGCGCCGCCAGCGATCCTCCTGTGCCTTGCGGAAGAGGTAGAACACGATGATGGCCAGGATGATGGCCGTGAAGATGCCGGTGTAGACGTCGTTCATGTGCAGGAGCGAGCGCAGGATGAAGGCGATGCCAAAGATGCCGAGGAACATGAGGAGGGTGAGGAAGAGCTGTCCCTTGAAGTCGACCTTCTCGCGTGGCGTGCTCGCCGTCGTTTTCTTTGCCACGATGCCTCCCTGCTCGCGTGGTACCGAACGAGCGTAGCATATGCCCTCCTCGAGCGAGGTGCAGGCCCTATGCGAAATAGGCCACGCCGCCCTCGAAGAGGGGCTGGAAGTGGTTGCCCGACACGTTCTTGAAGGTTCCTGCAGTTGAGCGCTCGGTGTGGCCCATCTTGCCCAGCACGCGTCCGTCGGGGCTGGTGATGCCCTCGATGGCACGCAGCGACCCATTGGGGTTGACGGCGAGGTCCTGGGAGGGTCGACCGGCGTCGTCCACGTACTGCGTGGCAACCTGGCCATTGGCCACGAGCTCGTCGAGCAGCGTCCGGGGCGCCATGAGGCGTCCCTCGCCGTGGCTGATGGCGATGGAGTGCACGTCGCCCACCTCGCACCGTGAGAGCCAGGGCGAGAGGGTGGAGGCGATGCGCGTGCTCACGAGTCGGCTCTGGTGCCGGCCGATGGTGTTGAACGTGAGCGTGGCGCACTCGTCCGTCATGTCCACGATGTCGCCATAGGGCACGAGGCCCAGCTTGACCAGAGCCTGAAAGCCATTGCAGATGCCCAGCATGAGGCCATCACGTGCCTGGAGCAGGTCGCGCACGGCCTCGGTGACGGCGGGCGCGCGGAAGAAGGCCGTGATGAACTTGGCGGAGCCATCAGGCTCGTCACCACCGGAGAAGCCGCCGGGAATCATGATGATCTGGCTCTTCTGAACCTCCCCCACGAAGGCCTTGGTGCTCTCGACCACCGCAGCGGGCGTGAGGTTGTTGACGATGAAGGTCGTGACCTCGGCTCCCACACGCTCGAAGGCCGCCGCGGAATCGTACTCGCAGTTGTTGCCGGGGAACACGGGAATGACCACGCGCGGCCTGGCCGTCCTGACGGCGGGCGCCCTGCGCGCGACGCCCCGTCCCAGGGCATCGAAGCTCACGGGCTCGACGTCCTCGCCCCGCCCACGGTAGGGGAAGACCGACTCGATGCCGGACTCCCACGCCTCCTGGAGCTCGGTGAGGTCGATGACCTCGCGTCCAGCCCACATCCGGTACTCGGCGGAGGTCCCACCCAGGAAGGTGGCGATGACGCCAGGGCGGTCGACGGGGATGAAGGTCCCCTCGTCCACCTCGATGACGAAGCTGCCATAGGCGAGCCTGAAGAGGATGGAGGAATCGACGTCGTTTGCCAGGCCAAAGCCGATGCGGTTGCCCACGGCACTCTTGAAGAGCTGCTCGGCGAGGCAGCCATAGCCCGGCGTGGAGATGGCGCGCAGCACGCCATAGCCAAGGTGCTCTTGGATGAAGTCGAGCACCTTGAGGAAGCTCGCAGGCTCGGGCGTGATGCCATCCGCCTGGTATGCGGGCCGGATGAGCCAGAGCTTGCTGTCCGTGCACTTGAACTCGGGCGAGGCGATGCGGTCGAGTGCGCCCAGGCCCGTGGCGATGGAGACGAGCGTGGGTGGGACGTCGAGGTCCTCGAAGGAGCCGGACATGGAATCCTTGCCACCGATGGAACCGATGCCCAGGTCGAGCTGGGCCATGAGTGCACCCAGGACGGCGGCCGTGGGCTTGCCCCAGCGTTCGGGGACGTCACGCAGCCGCTCGAAGTACTCTTGGAACGTGAGGTACATGGACCTGCGGTCGATGCCGGCAGCGGCCAGCTTGGCCACGGACTCCACGACGGAGAGGTAGGCGCCCGTGAATTGGTTCTCGCTCATGAGGTAGGGGTTGAAGCCCCAGGCCATGCCGGAGACCGTGGTGGTCTCGCCGGGGACGGGGAGCTTGGCGACCATGGCCATGGGAGGCGTGAGCTGGTACCTCCCACCGAAGGGCATGAGCACGGTCGCCGCGCCGATGGTGGAGTCGAAGCGTTCGGCGAGGCCCTTGTTGGAGGCCACGTTGAGGTCGCTCACGACGGAGCGCATCCTCTGGGCGATGGTGTCACCCCGCCATGTGGGCTCGTAGGTGCCCTGCGCGAGCACATGGACGTCCTGGTGCTTGGACGCTCCGTTGGAGGAGAGGAACTCACGGCTCACGTCGCAGATGGTGGCTCCGCCCCACGACATGCGCAGGCGCGGCTCTGCGGTGACCTCGGCGACCACGGTGGCCTCGAGGTTCTCCTCATGCGCATAGCGCATGAACTCGTCCACGTCTGTGGGGTCGAGCGCCACGGCCATGCGCTCCTGCGACTCGCTGATGGCCAGCTCGGTGCCATCCAGCCCCTCGTACTTCTTGGGGACCCTGTCGAGGTCGATGGAAAGGCCGTCGGCCAGCTCGCCGATGGCCACGCTCACGCCGCCGGCGCCGAAGTCGTTGCAGCGCTTGATGAGCCTGCAGGCATCCTCGCGACGGAACAGCCGCTGGAGCTTGCGCTCGGTGGGGGCGTTGCCCTTCTGCACCTCGGCCCCGTCCTTCGCGAGGGACTCCACGTTGTGGGCCTTGGAGGAGCCGGTGGCCCCGCCGATGCCGTCGCGGCCGGTGCGGCCACCCAAAAGGATGATCCTGTCGCCGGGAGCGGGACGCTCGCGGCGCACGTGGCGGGCGGGCGTGGCGCCCACGACGGCGCCGATCTCCATGCGCTTGGCCACGTAGCCGGGGTGATAGAGCTCGCTCACCTGACCCGTGGCCAGGCCGACCTGGTTGCCGTAGCTTGAGTAGCCCATCGCGGCCGTGCGCACGAGCTTGCGCTGGGGGAGCTTGCCGGGGAGCGTCTGGGAGACGGGCACCGTGGGGTCTGCCGCGCCGGTCACGCGCATGGCCTGGTACACATAGCTGCGGCCACTGAGCGGGTCGCGGATGGCGCCGCCGATGCAGGTGGCCGCACCACCGAAGGGCTCGATCTCGGTGGGGTGGTTGTGCGTCTCGTTCTTGAAGAGGAAGAGCCAGTCCTCGTCGTGTCCGTTGACGTCCACCCTGCACTTGACGGTGCAGGCGTTGATCTCCTCGGACTCGTCCAGTCTCCTGAGAGTGCCCTTCCTCTTGAGGTATTTGGCGCCTATGGTTCCCATGTCCATGAGGCAGACGGGCCTCTGATCGCGCCCCAGCTCATGGCGTACGGCGAGGTAGCGCTCGAAGGCCCCTCCGACCAGGGAATCGTCGATGCGCACGTGCTCAAGCTGGGTACCGAAGGTGGTGTGGCGGCAATGGTCCGACCAGTAGGTGTCAATCATCCTGATCTCGGTGATCGTCGGGTCGCGTTGCTCATCCTTGAAGTAGCGCTGGCAGAAGGTGACGTCCGCGAGGTCCATGGCCAGCCCGTGCTCGCCGATGAAGGCCTTGAGCTGCCTCTTGGTGAGCGTGCGGAAGCCCGTGATGGTCTCCACCGCCTCGGGCGTGGGGTAGGCCACCCTGAGCGTCCTGCGCGTGGCGAGCGATGCCTCGCGCGCCTCCACGGGGTTGATGACGTAGCGCTTGATGGCCTCGACGTCCTGTGTGGAGAGGTCGCCCGTGAGGTAGTAGAGCCTTGCGGAGGCGACGGCGGGGCGCTCGCCTTGGCTGATGAGCTGGATGCACTCGCTGGCGGAGTCCGCGCGCTGGTCAAACTGGCCGGGAAGGAACTCGACGGCAAAGACCCTGGCGCCCGCGCCCGCGGCGGGGCGACGCGTGGTGGCCACGTCGGACTGTGGTTCGCTGAAGACGGTTGGCACGCACCGCTCGAACAGCTCCCTGGTGATGCCCTCGACGTCATAGCGATTGATGATGCGCAGTCCCTCGAGCCCCCTGATGCCAAGGGTGTGACGCAGCTCGTGTGCCAGCTGTTGCGACTCGACGTCAAAACCCGGCTTCTTCTCTACGTAGACGCGTGAGACCATGGCGTGCCCTCCGGTGAGCGGCGATTGCGCGTACACGCCCATGATACGACCGCCCAGGTCACCTGTGCCGCGTGTACCCATAATTAATCAGCCACCGGAAGCTACGGTGAGGGTGTCGCCAGCGTGTACGTTTCCGTTGGGTGAGCCAGTCGCCATCTGTGGAAACGTCAGCAAGGATGACGGAAACGCACACGTTAAAGGGTGACGGCGAGTAGCCCCGCTGCCACGAGCGCCACGACATAGGCCGCGAGCAGCGCCAGCGCCAGCCAGTCCCTGGGGCGCATGCGCATGGGGTGCCAGTGGCTTCTGGTGGCCCCGCCCACATAGCTGCGTGCATCCAGGGCGCGCGCAAGGCCGTCGGCGTGATGCGCGGAGCTCGCAAGCAGGGCGATGAGCACCGGGATCAGGGATTGTGCGCGCCGAAGGGGGGGACCCTCCCCGATGGGCGCGCCCCGCATGGTCTGCGCATCGAGGATGGCCTGGGTCTCGTCGGCCAGCGTGGGGATGAAGCGCAGCATGAGCGAGAAGACCATGGCAAGCTCATGGCCGGGGAGCCCCAACTTGGCCAAGGGTGAGAGCGCGGCGTCGCAGGCGTCCGTGATCTGCGTGGGCGTGGTGGTGAGCAGCATGAGCGCCGCGGCGAGCGTGGCAATGACGAGCCTCAGGCTGTAGATGACGGCCACGCGCACGCTGCCGGTGGTGATGCCCAGCACGCCCCAACGCCAGAGCGGCTCCCCCTCCTGCACGAAGAAGAGGTTGAAAACGGCAAGGAACGCCAGTATCGCCACGACGGGCCTGATGGAGGCGGCCACCTTTGCCAGCGGCACGCGCGCGCATGCGAACAGCGCGACGATGCCCGCCAGGCCCAGCAGCAGCTGAGTGGGCGTGGCTATGCCAAACGCGCTGAGGACGAGGATAAGGGTTCCGCCAAGCTTGACGCGTGGGTCCAGGCGATGCAGGGGGGAGTCTCCTGGCAGGTACTGTCCCATGGAGATGCGCAGTGCCATCAGGCGTCACCCTTCCGTGCCTGGGGCGCAAGGGATCGCGCGAGCTCCTCGAGTGCGAGCGGCGCCTCGGTGCAGGGCACGCCATCGGCTCGCAGTCGGCGCGCCCACTCGAGCGCCGTGGGAAGGCCCAGCCCCGCCTCGTGGAGCCGCCCCTCGTTGGGGTAGGAGAACACCTGGCGTGGCGTGCCGCTCATGGTCAGATGCGATTGGTCGAGCACGAAGACGCGCTGCACGCGCACGGCAATGAAGCGCGAGTGCGTGACCTCGATGATGGTCACGCCCCGCTCGTGTAGGCTCCCGAGGATGCGACCGAGCTCCGTGCGCCCCCGTGGGTCGAGGCCGGCCGTGGGCTCGTCCATCACCAGGATGCGCGGGCGCATGGCGAGGATGCCGGCGATGGCGCACAGGCGCCGCTGGCCTCCGGACAGCTCGAAGGGGGAGGCATCCTCAAGCCCCGCGAGTCCCACGAGCCTCAGTGCCCCCTCGCAGCGCCGTGCGACCTCGTCCTCCGCAAGACCCCTGTTGCGTGGGCCGAACGAGACGTCCTCGCGGACGGTCTCGGCAAAGAGCTGTCGCTCGGGATGCTGCATTACGTACCCCACGAGCTGGTGCACCTGGCGACGCCCCTCCTTGGTGGCGGTGCCCACGCCCCCCACGCTGACGGTGCCACCGTCGGGCACCTCGAGTCCGCACAGGAGGCGCAGCAGGGTCGACTTGCCCGAACCCGTCTGCCCGATGATGGCGCAGCGCTCGCCCTGGCGGACGGCGAGGCTGACGTCATCCAGGGCCGCGTGCCTGTCGGCGCGGGCATCGCCGTCCTCGTAGGAGTAGGAGACGTGAGACGCCTCAAGGGCGATGGGGCCGTGCGGGGCGACGGGGCCCGGCGGGGTCATGGGGGCGGGTTCGCTGACATCCGTGCAGGTGGCCACGATGTCACGCTCAAGTGAGGGAGCGTCGCACGTCCAACGCACCCGGGTGCCATACTCCTGGAGGCGCGTGGCCAGTCGTGCGGTCCAGGGCTCCTCGAGGCCCAGGGCGCGGATGGCCTCGTCGTGCGAGAACACCTCGGAGGGGGAGCCGGAGAGCACGATGCGTCCCTGGCCCATCACGATCACGCGATCCGCCTCGAGGGCCTCCTCCATGAAGTGCGTGATATGTACCACGGTCGTCCCCAGGGCCTTGAGCTTGCCCATGACCCTCATGATGGAGGTGCGTCCACGCACGTCCAGCAGGGCGCCCGGCTCGTCCAGCACGAGCAGGGCCGGCTCCATCGCCAGCGCGCCGGCGATGGCGACGCGTTGCTTCTGTCCGCCCGAGAGACGCGTGGGGTCAGCCTTGGCATAGGCCTCCATCGCAGTGCGATGGAGCTCCCGCCGCACGCGGACGTCGATCTCGGTAGGGGGAACCCCCAGGTTCTCGGGGCCAAAGGCGACGTCCTCGTCGACGACGGACGTCACGATCTGGTCGTCGGGGTTCTGGAACACCAGGCCCAGCATGCGGCGGGCCTGCACATAGGCATCATAGTCGGGGACCCCGTCCGTGAGCACGCGCCTGCCCACCAGATCGACGGAGCCCCCGTCGGGTGCGATGAGCCCCGCCAGCACGCCTGCAAGCGTGGACTTTCCCGATCCGTTGGCCCCCAGGACGCAGAGCCGCTCCCCGGCACGCACCTCCAGGGAGACGTCATCGAGGGCGCGCACGTCACCCTCGTAGGCGAGGGTGACGTGCGCAAGGTGTGCGATGGGGCCAAGGTGTTGCACGGCATGTCCTTGCACGGGGCGGATGGCGGGCTAGTTGCCCAACGCCTTGGAGACGGGCTTGTAGATGAGCAGCGCCAGCGCGCAGTTGATGATGACCTTGAGGAGGTTGAACGGCAGCAGCGCCGGCACGATGAGGGCCACGACCTGCTCGGTGGTCATGTGCGCATAGAGGGGGGTGATGATCAGGTTGCCCGCGATGCAGGCGGCCAGGCACACGATGGCGCCGACGAGCATGCCCAACAGGGCTCCCCACATGGTGGGCACGCGCTTGTATATGAGGGATGCGGGCACGACGAGCGAGAACGTCGCGAGGATGGCCATGATCGTGCCGTAGACGCCTGAGCTGGTGGCAATGTGCAGGAGGTACGGGATGATGGAGATGACCGCCCCCGTGGCGGGCCCAAAGGCAAAGCCCCCGACGAGGCCAAAGACGCCCGAGGGGTCGTACTTGAGCCAGGGCACGGCTGGCAGGAGGGGGATCTCGATGAGGAGCGTCGAGATGGCCATGAGCGCGCAGAACAGTGCCGTGACGGCGATGCGCTTGGTCGACCAGCCGTGCGACTGGCTCGTGGTGGAGTGGGTGTCGTGACGCGTGGTGAGTCGTGCCATGATGGCCTCCGTTTCTCTCATCCGGACTATGACCGTTGGTCCTGGACTCTCACCAGGTCAACCGCTCTTTTCATCGCGGTGCGCGGACTCGTGGCTCACGGCGTGCGGCCACTTACCGCCAGTGGGGACTCTCACCCCGCCCTGAAACTGATGTCTCCCACTATACCCCTGCTAGTCGGATGCATTGACGTGCGCGGCAAAAAAGTCAGCGCCGCATACGCCAATGGGGGTTCCTGGTGGAGCCCGCCCACGTCATCGACCGTCGACATGGGATGGCGCAGGAGCGCATGTGCCGAGGATGGGGCCTACGATGCCAATCGGAAGCTGGCGCCGGGCAGCTCACAGGTAGGCTCAGGCGAAGGGCCGTGACATCCTCGGGAGCGCACCCCAGGTTGATGACGTCGCAGCTGCCGTTCCGGACAGGCCGATCCTGTTCTTGTCCAGCTCCATCACGGGTACGTACCATATCGGTCACGCGCATACAGCAGAAGTCGATCCCGTGGTCATGTCATCCTCTCGCGCCATCATGATCACACGATGGCACATGGCGACCACGATGGCGTGACTGGAGTCTCACTTCCATGTCGGTGGCTATCCCCAGACCTCCTGGGCGATCTGTCTCACGAGGGCGAGCTTTGCCCACTGCTGTTCCTCGGTGAGCTTGTTGCCGATCTCGCAGGAGGCAAACCCACACTGTGGGCTCAGGTAGAGCCGGTCCAGGGGGACGTAGCGCTCTGCCTCGTGGATGCGGCGGATGACGGCGTCCCTGTCCTCGAGGACGGGGCTCTTGGTGGTGATGAGGCCAAGCACGACCTTCTTGTCAGGCGGCACCTGGGCCAGGGGTTCGAAGCCACCGGAGCGCTCGTCATCGTACTCGAGGTAGAGCGCATCAACGTTCTCGCGGGCGAACACATAGGGGGCGACGGCGTCATAGGAGCCTTCGCACGCGTAGGTGGAGTGATAGTTTCCGCGGCAGATGTGGGTGGTGACGGTCAGGTCGTCAGGCAGGCCCTCAAGGGCAAGGTTGTTGATGCGCAGATACCTTTCGGCCTCGTTCTCCACGGTGAGGCCGGCTCCCTCCCTATGCTTCCAGTACGAGGCGTCCACAATCATGCCCCAGGTGCAGTCGTCAAGTTGGACGGTGCGGCATCCCGCGTCATAGAGGTCGCGGATGACCATGCGGTACGCGATGGCGACGTCACGGATCAGCTCGTCAAGGTCGGGGTAGACTCGCGTGGTCTGCGTCCCGTTGTCCTCGCGGAACAGCTCCGCCAGCGTCTGGGCCGGTGCGGGCAGGGTCTGCTTGGCTATGACCCCCTCCTCCTCGAACTGGCGCATGAACTGGTAGTGCCTGACGAACGGATGGTCCGCACCACCGATTCTGCCCGTCACGCGAGCGGATCCGTGTGTCGTCTCCTCGCCATGGAACCGATAGCCATGGTCGAGTTCGATGTGCTCGATGCCCTCGAGCCCCCACATGAAGTCGAGGTGCCAGTAGCTGCGCCGGAACTCGCCGTCCGTTATCACGTGATAGCCGGCTGCCTTCTGCTTGGCGACAAGGTCGCGTATCGCATCGTCCTCGACAGCCGTGAGTTCCTCGGCCGTGATGGAGCCTGCCGTGAAGTCGGCGCGGGCCCTCTTGAGGGCCTCCGGCCTCAGGAAGCTTCCCACATAGTCAAACCTGAAGGGCGCGTGTAGACCCGCCATGCCAAACCTCCCGCTCTTCGTCCTGCCATAGTCGCGTGTGTCACAGCTGCTGATTGAAGAGTATAGGGGTGCTTCCCCTCGCGGGGCGTTACCCAAATGCTATATGTGGCCATAACCGTTGGATATAACCCGCGCATGAGCTCGCATCATAGGCATGGGCCACAGGCAACGGGGTCTTGGTCGCCTCGTGCGTCCCTCTGAGAATCCCAGCACCCTAGCTGGTATACTTGGCAGCCGTGTAGCGACTTGTCACTGTGGCTGCGCCTATGTCGGACAAGGGAGAGTGACCAGGGCATGCTCGAGAGCACGCTTGCGTCAAGCGTCATGCAGGATCTCACCTGGAGGCTACGGAGCATCGTGGGCGAGGAGAACGTTCGCGAGCGGGAGCCCATGAGCGAGCACACCACGTTCAGGATCGGTGGCCCCGCGGACCTCTTCGTGATGCCGGATGACGCGGACGAGGTCAGGGATGTCATCGCTGCCTGCGTCGCTGCGGACGTTCCCCACTTCGTGCTGGGCTGTGGCAGCGACCTGCTCGTGGCGGATGAGGGGTACCATGGCGTGATCGTGTCGTGTGTGGAGGGGCTGGTAAATGTCACCTCCGACGGTGATCGCCTTACCTGTCAGGCGGGTGTGCAGCTGTGCGAGGCCTCCGAGATGGCCTGCGAGCTGGGTCTCACGGGACTGGAGTTTGCCTGCGGTATTCCTGGCTCGGTGGGTGGTGCCTGCTTCATGAACGCGGGGGCCTACGATGGCTGCATAGCCGACGTGCTGGAGTCGGTGCGCTGCCTCATGTCGGACGGCACCCAGCAGACCCTTGTGGCCGACGAGCTTGCCCTGGGCTACCGCACGAGCCGCGTCCGCACGGATGGACTGGTGACGCTCTCGGCCACCTTCAAGCTGCGTGAGGGGGAGCGTGGGGCGATTCGTGCGCGGATGGATGAGCTCACACAGCGTCGCGAGGAGAGGCAGCCGCTCGAGCTCCCCAGTGCCGGCTCCACCTTCAAGCGGCCCAAGGGGCACTTTGTCGGCAAGCTCGTCACCGATGCGGGGCTCAGGGGCTACACCGTGGGCGGCGCGGGCGTGTCCACCAAGCATGCGGGTTTCGTGGTCAACAATGGTGGCGCCACGGCGGCCGACGTCCATGCGGTCATCGAGCACGTGCAGGACGAGGTCGAGCGCCAGTTTGGCGTGCGTCTGGAACCTGAGGTGCGCTTTTTGGGCTGACACCCGGCGTGGGTGAGGCTGACTTCGTGCGCCCGATGCGCGTTTGGGCCCCAAGTGCGCGATGGCATACGCCCGTTTGGGCTCGTCGTGCCCCCATATGGCACCCCTTATCCTTGCAATGTGTCATTTGTCCTGGGATATGGCCTCTCAGAGGACCGACTTTGGCGTATGCCATCGCGCACTTGGGGCCCAAACGCGCATCAGCGCCCAACGCTTGGGCAAAAACGGGTTCGGCACGAGTCCCCGCAGGCGTCCTGGATCCGTGTGCTGGGAACCCCCCTGGGTGGGCGCCTCGCTATGCCACCATGGCGTCGTGCGTTGCGTCAAGCGCCGAGCACACCTGCGTGAGGGCGTCGAAGTCCTCAGGGGCGTCGCACATGGCAACCACCAGGTAGGTACCCGTATCGGAGAAGACGATGCCGGCATCGACGGTTGCGGCCGTCGCCCCATCCCTCTCGGCATGCGGATACCAGCCGGCCTTGCCCCAGCTTCTGTAGTTGTCGCCCACGGCGTTGGAAATGGCCGAGACGCTGCGCTGCTCGAAGAGGGATGAGAGGTAGCTGGCCGAGGGGCTTTCCGAGGAGAGGTAGGCATACATGTGCGCCCACATGCGTGCGAACTCGTCCGGCGTGGTGTAGGGGTAGTTGTAGACGCGGTAGGTGTGCTGTCCGCCGTAGTCTGAGGGGTCAAAGCCAAAGCTCTTGAGCCACGAGCCAAACATCTGCATGCCGTAACGCTTGCGCAGGGTCGTGTAGGCGTTGTTGTCGGAGTTGACGATCATGGAGCTTACGAGGTCGTCGATGTCGCCCGAGCTCACCTGGCCCGTGTCCACGAGCATCTCGTGGAGGGCGACGGCAAAGGGACCCTTGAAGGAGCTCGCGGGATAGAAACGCACGTCCTTGCGGTAGGTGACGGTGGCCCCACTCGAGAGGTCGCAGAGGTAGACGCCCACGCCGTGGCCCTGGTCCTCCAGGGCGCCAATGGCCCGTGTGAGCTTGGCGTACCCCTGGGACGAGGGCAGCGAGTCGGGTGTTCCCTCCATCTGGATGGCGTCCCTCAGGCCTCGGGCCTCCACGGGTGGCTCCTCTGGTACGGCCGGTACGGAGGACGTCTCCCCCTCGGGTGCCTCCTCGGTGGCAGCCGGGGCGCCGGCATCCACCTGCGTCTCCTGTGCGGCAGGCTGGGCTGGTCCCCCTTGGCTCGGTATGTGCGAGACGCCCCACCAGGTGGAGGCAATGACGAGGGTCGCCATCAGGGCCACTGCGATGGCACGGGGACACCCGTGGCCGGTCTGTCCAGGAGCGGTGCGCCTGCCGCCCTTGTAGTGCGCGCGGTCAGCCTGATCCGTCATGCCCATGCCCCCTTCGATGATGATGGCGGTGTCTAGGCGCCATCTGCGTCCATGAGGTGATCGATTGCCGAGATGAGCCCTTCGAGCCTATCGAGCTCGGAGGGTGCGGTGGACATGACGGAGATGACGTAGGACGTCGAGGCACTGCCATGGATCACGACGCCCGCGTCGTTTGAGGCGGGGGCGGCGTCGCTGCCGTCGGTCTCGGGATACCAGCCCGCCTTGGAGTAGGTCTCGGTCTGGGGTCCCAATGCGTTGGCGATGGGACTCTCCTCCCTGCGTGCGAGGAGGTCCTTCAGGTACGAGGCGCCCTGTGCGTCGCCTGACACGAAGGCCCAGACGGCCTGCCACATCTGCGTGAGCTGTTCGGGCGTGCTGAAGGGGTAGTGGTCGCGGGCGTAGTCCGACAGCGAGCCATAGGTTCCCGCTGTGACGTCGTGCCGTTGCAGCCAGGTGAGGAACACGTCATCGCCATAGCTGTCACGCAGCTGCCTATAGGAGTCGTTGTCCGAGTAGAGGAGCATGGAGCTCATGGCATCGCGCAGCGATGCCATGCTTGTCGTTCCGGCGGGAAGGTCCTCCTCGAGCACGGCACAGACATAGGGCGCCTTGATGGTGCTGGCCGCATAGAAGCTCTGATCCTGTTGGTAGGTGAGGGTGATGCTGCCGTCGAGTGACGTCACCGCCACGCCTGCCTGGATGCCCCCATCCTGCAGGGCGTCCAGTTCCTGCACGACGGCAGAGAGGTCGTCGACCGTGCGGCTGCCGACATCCCCAGAGAGCACGAGGGCGCCGCCATCCGCCTCGGCGGTGAGGGAGGTGGGGGCGTTTGATGCCGCATCGGTCGCAGCGCCCTGATCGTCTGGGGCCGTGCCATCTGTCACGCTGTCCGTGGGAGTTATGACATCCGGACCATAGTCCGTAGGTTGTGCCAAGCAGCGCCTGACGCCGGCGCCCACGCCGAGCGCCAGGACGAGGGTAACCAGGAAGACCAGGGCCCTTTCCGGCCATGGCATGCGCATGCCATGGCGCAGGACGCGCTGGCCATACCGTAGGGTCCGGGGCAGAGGGGCGCGGCCGCGTTGTCGCGGGGTGTGGCCAGCGTGCTGCGGGCGCGTGGGGTGCCGGTTCGGGCGCGGTGCGCGAGAGGCGCTTCCGCGGGGGCGTTGCCACCCTGGGGGACGACGCCGCTCGCGCTGGCGCAGCTGCGCGTTCTGGGCCAACCTCCGCCCCGAGCGACGGTTCCCGTGATGCTGCTGTGACGGTGCCCTCCCCAAGAGCTGTCCGCTAGTTTTTGAGCGAGTTGAGCGGAGCGGGGAAGTGCCCGCCGCGGTGGGCGAGCACGCTGCCGGCAAATCGGTTGACGGGCATCACGGGGGCGGAGCCGAAGAGGCCACCAAACTCCAGGGTTTCGCCCTCCTGCTTGCCGATGGCGGGAATGAGGCGCACGGCCGTGGTCTTGGCGTTGATGACGCCGATGGCCATCTCGTCGGCGATGATGCCGGCGATGGCCTCTACGGGGGTGTCGCCGGGGACGGCGATCATGTCCAGGCCCACGGAGCACACGCAGGTCATGGCCTCGAGCTTCTCCAGGGAGAGCGCACCGTCCTCGGCCGCGTGGATCATGCCCGCATCCTCCGAGACGGGGATGAACGCGCCCGAGAGGCCTCCCACGCTGGAGCTGGCCATGACACCGCCCTTCTTGACGCAGTCGTTGAGCAGGGCGAGGGCGCAGGTGGTGCCGGGACCGCCGCACTCGCCCACGCCGATGATCTCCAGGATCCTGGCCACGGAGTCACCAGCAGCGGGGGTGGGTGCCAGCGAGAGGTCCACGATGCCCTTCTCCACGCCCAGGCGGCGGGCCGCCTCGCGGCTCATGAGCTCGCCCGCGCGGGTGATCTTGAAGGCGGTCTCCTTGATCCTCTCGGCGACCTCCATGAGGCTGGCCGTCCGCGGCAGCTGCTCGAGCGCTGCGGCCATGACACCGGGACCTGAGACGCCCACATTGATGACGGCATCCGCCTCGCCGGAGCCGTGGGTGGCACCCGCCATGAAGGGGGAATCCTCGACCATGTTGGCGAACACCACGAGCTTGGCGGCTCCATAGCAGTCGACGTCGGTGGTGAGCCTGGCGGCATCGATCATCCTCTGGGCCATGAGCAGCACGGCATCCATGTTGATGCCAGCGCGCAGACTGGCTACGTTGACGCTGGCGCACACGCGGTCGGTTGAGGCCACGGCCTCGGGGATGGCGTCGATGAGCCGGCGGTCGGCACTGCCCATGCCCTTCTGCACGAGGGCCGAGAAGCCACCCATGAAGTCGACGCCCAGGGTCTCGGCCGCACGGTCCATGGCATGGGCAAGTGGCGTGAGGTCTTCGTCGGAACAGGTGGCTGCAATTTGGGCGATGGGCGTCACGGAAACGCGCCTGTTGGCGATGGGGATGCCGTACTCGCGCTCGAGGGTACCCGCCACCTCCACCAGATGCTCCGCCGTGTGCGTGATGCGGTCGTACACCTTCGTGCACATGCGGCCCATATCCTCGTCCGCACAGCCACACAGTGAGATACCCATGGTGATGGTGCGCAGGTCAAGGTTGCGCTGGGAGACCATCGAGTGGGTCTCGGCTATCTCTTCGGGGGTGATGGCCATGCTCGTCCTCCGCTGTCGAATCCGCTCGCTGCCTATGATTCTAGTATGGTGGCAGGGCGTGCCTGCGGACGGATCGTGCGAGCCGTGACAGAGGTGTAGCGATGTGTGGAAAAAGCAATGGTATCATACGTCTCATGTCTCTGTCCGAGGGTTCCCTTGAGGTGCGAGTGATGACCGTTCACGGCTCACTCAGCGGCGTGCACACACAACCTTAGCAAATCGTCCATAATTTAGCCATATTGTGCGAGCGTTGGCGTGTCGCAGCATCGGCTTGCCCCATGGTGCAGGTGTGCGCGTGCGGTATCGCCGCAGACATCGTCTTGGGAGGTTTTGCATGCGGTATCTTCTGATCGTGAGTCATGGTACGTTTGCCTCAGGCCTTCAGAGCGTGGTGAGCATGCTGGTAGGCAGTCGGGATGACGTCCTCGGCTGCGGCATGGAGGATGGGATGGGCGCGGATGCCTATACGGCAAAGCTCAAGGAGACCATCTCCAGGATCGATACGGATGACACCATCTTCCTGTTTGGCGACCTCATTGGCGGCTCGCCGCTTACCAATGCGATGAACGTCCTCACCGAGACGGGCCATATCGCCAACACCACGGTGTTTGGCGGGGCCAACGTACCCATGCTCATCACGGCGGCCCTCGAGTCGGACGAGGACGACGCCACCCTCAAGGAGAGCATCATCAACGAGGGGCGGACTGCCATCCGCGAGTTCGTGCTCGACCTCGATGATGACGAGGACGACCTCTAGGCGCACCTTGGCACGGCTGTCTGGTGCATTCACCGTATCAGGCACATCATAGGCAACAGGAGAAAGGAATGACATGATCTCTTTCGTACGCGTGGACGATCGCATGATCCACGGCCAGACGGTGACGCGCTGGGCTCTCGAGTACCCCTGCGACGGCATCATCGCCGTCAATGACGCTGCGGCGACCAACCCGGTGCTCAAGGCGGCCTACAAGGGTGCGGCTCCCGACAAGAAGACCTTCATCTGGACGCTCGCGCACTTCAAGGAGAGCATGGAGAAGGTCCTCTCCAGCAAGACCCGCTACTTCCTGATCACCAAGAACCCGCTTGATATGAGGAAGATCCTCATCGATTTCGGCTTCGTGCCCTCCGACGTCAAACGTGTCGTCATCGGGCCGTGCAACGACCGTCCCGGCGCCGTCAAGCTGGGTAACAACCAGTCCATAACCCCCGAGGAGGCCCAGGCGCTCGAGGACATCTCCAAGGCGGGCTACACGGTGGACTTCTCCCTGCTCACCGACAACTCCATCGGCGAGTGGCCCAAGTTCCGCGATCGCTTCGACCTTCGCTAAGCAGGCGTGTTCCCGCACGTCCCGTGTGGGAGTGACAATGAGAAAGGTGGTTCGTAGGTATGGGCATCAGTATCTTCCAAGCTGTGCTGCTCGGCCTGTTCGCCTGCCTGGCATCGCTTCCGGGCATGGGCGGCACGACCATTGGTAACTACACGCTCGGTCGTCCGCTCGTCGGTGGCCTGGTCGTCGGCCTCATCATGGGCGACGTCCAAACGGGCATCGTCGTCGGCGCGGCCATCCAGGTGGTCTACATCGCCCTCGTGACCCCGGGCGGGACCGTCTCGGCTGACGTACGTGCCGTCACCTACATCGGCATCCCGCTCTCCATCCTGGCCATCCACGGTCAAAACCTTGACCCGGCATCGGCCGAGGCCTCGTCGCTCGCCGCCGCCCTCGGTGCGGCCGTGGGCACCCTCGGCACCGTGCTCTTCTACGGCACCGCCACGCTCAACCTCGTGTGGCAGTCCGTCGGCTGGAGCGCCATGGAGACGCGCGACTGGCACAGGATCAGGCGTACCATTCCGCTCGTCGACTTCGTGCTCCCCTGGATCTCCCACATCCTGTTCTCCTTCGTTCCCACCGTCGCCATCTGCCTGGCAGGTGAGGGCATGGTGAGCCTCATGAAGGACTACATGCCCATGGACGGCATCGCCATGAAGACGCTCTTCACCGTGGGCTCGCTGCTGCCCGCCGTCGGTGTCGCCATCCTGTGCAAGCAGGTCATCACCAAGCCCATCGATTGGCTGACCTTTGCCTTTGGCTTCACGCTCGCGGCGTGCCTGCACCTCAACCTGATCGCCTGCGCCATCATCGCGGCGTTCTTCGCCCTCATCAAGTACCAGATCGAGGAGGCCAAGGCGGCCCGTCCCGCCATCGCTGGGGCAAGTGCCGGTGACGACGAGGAAGAGGAGGACATCTAATCATGGCTGAGCCTAAGAAACTTTCCGCCCAGGCGCGCAACAAGTCGTTCCGCAACTGGTCGTATGGCAACCTCACCTGCTTCTCCGAGGCCCACATGCAGACGTTCGGCTATCTTGCCGCCATGCTGCCCATCGTGGACGACCTCTACGAGAAGGAGGAGGACAAGGTCACGGCCCTCGAGACCTACACCACGTTCTTCAACACCGAGCCGCAGATCGGCACCATCGTCGTGGGCCTCACCGCCGGCCTGGAGGAGGCGCGCGCCAATGGCGAGCCCCTGGACGACGAGACCATCAACGGCATCCGTGCCGGCCTGATGGGCCCGCTCGCCGGTCTGGGCGACTCCATCGTCGTGGGCACCTTCATCCCCATCCTGCTGGGCATCGCCCTCGGCCTCGCCCAGGGCGGCTCGGTCCTTGGCCCGCTGTTCTATATCGTGGCCTGGAACCTGCTCATGTACTTTGGCATGAAGTTCGCCTACAACCGCGGCTACGAGATGGGCGGCAACGCCGTGCAGGCGCTCGTCGGTCCCGAGTCGCAGGCGCTGCGTAGCGCCATCGTCGAGGTGGGCACCATGGTCATCGGTGCCGTGGCCGCCACCTGGATCTCCATCAGCACGGCCCTGCAGCTCCCTGGTCTCGGCTCGCTCGACAGCGTGCTGTGGAGCAGCTCCAACACCGTCACCCAGTCGGCGCTCGATGCCGCGGGCGAGGCGGGCGTCTCGCTCAACGTGTTCGGCTCGGGCATCTACCCCAAGCTGCTCAACTTCCTGTTCGTGTACCTCTGCTGGTGGCTTATGACCAAGAAGAAGATCGGCGTCATCCCCGTGATGCTCATCCTGGTGGTCATCGCCTTCGTGGGCGTGCTGATCGGCTTCTTCAATCCTGGCCTGCAGTACTAGCCGCGGTTCCTCTCGCAAGGTTGGGAGGGACGCGTGGTACCGTTGGGGCGGGGCCGGACCATCCGGTCCCGCCCCTCCGTTCGAGACGGGTGAGGAACGCATGACAGACAAGACGGACACGACGGACAGGGAGGTCACGTCCGCGAAGCGCAGCGAGCTCATCGCCGAGGCGGACCTGCAGACGCGCGCCATCATGCGCATGGAGGTGTGGAAGCGCATCGCCTACTCCCTCATAGCGGTGGGGGCCCTGTTGGCCTACTGGAACACCTACCAGGGCGGACCCTCCTGGTCGCTCGTGGTGGGCATCATCGTCATGGTGGTCTCGGTGCTCACGGGACTCATGCTGTATCTGGTGGTGGAGCGTGCCAAGGCAAACGTGAGGGCCATGATGAGGTCCATCGGCGTGGACATCACGGCTCCCGTCAGGAGGCCAGGCAAGGCCCCCACGCCGGACACGTCGAGGCAAAGGAGGGGCGGTCATGGGCATGATGCGTGAGAGGGGGCTTCCCAAGATCGTCTTCAGCGACGTCGACGGCACCCTGGTGGACGCCGACCACCACCCCATGGCATCGAGCGCCCCGGCGTTCAGGCTGCTCGCCGAGCGGGGCGTGCCCTTCTGCCTGGTGTCCGCCCGCTCTCCGGAGGGGCTGTACCCCATCCAGGAGGCCCTGGGGTTCTCGGGCCCCACGGTGAGCTACTCGGGTGCCTACGTGCTGGATGGGGATGGTACCGAGCTGCTGAGCAAGCCCATTGCCCTGGACGAGGCCCTGCGCATCAAGGACTATCTCGACGAGCGGCTGCCCAAGGTGTGCGTGTTCACGTATGGCTTCCACACCTGGATCGTCAACGACCGCAGCGACCCGCGGGTTGCCGAGGAGGAGTACTACGTGCTGGCCCAGGCGCGCGAGTGCCGCAGCCTGCGTGAGGCATTCGACGAGCGGGGCGTGCACAAGTTCCTGCTCATGGGGGAGCCTGCGGACATCGCCGAGGCGCAGGACATCGTCCATGCGCGCTTTCCAAAACTCAACGCCGTGCTCTCGCGTCCCGAGCTGTGCGAGATCATGCGGGGCGACGTGAGCAAGTCGGATGCTGTGCGGCTGCTGTGCTCCCATGTCGGCGTCGATCCCAAGGACGCCCTGGCGTTTGGGGACGGCGCCAACGACCTTGACATGCTTGAGGCCGTGGGGCAGAGCTACGCCATGCGCAACGGCATCGACGAGGTGAGGCGGGCCGCCACTCACGTGACCCGCTGGACGAACGTGGAGGATGGCGTCGCGCGCACGCTCGAGGAGATCTTCTCGCCTCGAGTCCGGTGAGCATGGCTGTCGAAGGATGGGGGCGACGCGTCAGCGCGGCTCTGCGAGCGACGC
>NZ_AWEZ01000036.1 GCF_000468755.1 Olsenella profusa F0195 | reverse complement strand
TCTGTCCAGGGGCGAGCGCGATGCGACCCCGTAGGCCTCCATCGCCTCGACGACGGTCATCTCGCCCCCGGCCACGGCCCTGGCCGCGTCGCACCTCAGCTCCCAGCTGTATCTCGCCTGGGTTCTCCCCATGTTCAGCAGGCCCTCCGATCCGACGGCGCGGAACGTGTAGAGCCATTCTCTCACAGCCTCCTGGGGAAGCGACATCATGGAGGCGACCGGGCCGTAGCCGTATCCCATCTCGAACAGCCTTGCCGCCTCCCTTCTGGAGCCGGCATCGTGCTTCAAGCGCAAGTCATCAGGCATAAAGACGAACCTCCCATTTCTTGTGTCCAAGAAATGGGAGGCAGTTCAGACGTTGTCCACGGCCCTCTTTCTCCCGTAGCTCTTGGAGTAGCCCTCGACGGCGAGAATCGGGCCGCTCGGCTGGCACATGTCGTCTGCGCCCATTGCATGGCCTCCTTGGGACCTGTCCTATCGGACGGCCCGATTCTATCATATGTGTACTAGTACAGATAGAACAAAAACTTAGAAGTCAAGGCTATTCGCGTCGAGCAGGAAGTCGTAGACGTTCATCGTCAGCACCCCATGCTCGTCATAGTGAGGCTCAAACCCCTCCTTGGTGATGATGGCCTTTTTGAACCCATCATCGATCCTGAGGAGAGACCGCTCCTCCTGCTCGCGCTTCTCGGGAGTGGGCATGGCAAGGGCGGACTGAACGTAGTAGCGCTTGCTCCCCTTGTTGCATACGAAGTCAACCTCAAGCTGGGTACGGCACACCTTGCCATCCTTGCCCCTGACGCCCGTGGGCACAACTCCGACATCAACACCAAAGCCTCGACCCCTCAACTCATTGTAGATGACGTTCTCCATGATATGGGAGCCCTCCATCTGTCGGAAGTTCATGCGCGCATTGCGCAGCCCCAGGTCCGAGAAGTAGAGTTTGAATGGGGTGCCGATATACCTCCGGCCCTTCAGGTCGTAGCGCTTCGCACGGCTCACAAGAAACGCGTCCTCTAAATGCGATAGGTAGCGATCAACGGTCTCGGGGGCAATCGTCGTGTTCTTTTCGCTCCTGAAAGTCGCCGAAATCTTGGAGGGGTTCACGAGCGACCCGATTGCCGAGGACAGTACGTCTATAAGCTCCTCAAGGTTTCCCGTGTCGCGAATGCCATTGCGCTCGACAATATCGCGAATGTAGAGCACGTCATAGAGAGAGGACAGATAATCGGCCTTCTCTTGGGTCATCTTCTTGGAAAGCACCGCAGGAAGTCCACCATACGTGGCGTATTCGGCGTAGCCGTCGCGTTTGTCGCCACCATATGCACTCATGAATTCCGAGAAGCTCAATGGTGCCATCGCTATCTCCTGGCCGCGTCCCCTAAACTCGGTCACCACGTCCTTGGACAGCAGCCGCGCGTTGCTACCCGTCACGTACACGTCAACGTCAGGCATGGCAATGAGGTCCATAAGAACCTCAGGGAAGCTGTCGAGCAGCTGCACCTCATCCAGAAGCACGTAACGTTTCCCGCTTGTCTTACCGAGCTCCTCCGTCACATGGGAATAGAAGGTCTCGGTGTCTCGATATCTTCTGTTGCTGAACCGATCGAACGCCATCTCGATGATGTTGGTCTTGGGGATACCCCGCTTGAGCAGGTAATCCTTGAACAGGTTGAATACCAGAAACGACTTGCCGCAGCGCCTGATGCCCGTGACGACCTTGACCTGATCCGACCCCATTCCAGAGATGAGCTTCTGCATGTAGCTGGGACGACTTATGATCATGGCAACCCCATCTGAAATTTATGAGCATTGTTGCGGAAATTTCATATAGGTATTTTAGACAGCATGAGACATGACCGCAAGACACATCTGAAATTTATGAGCATTGTTGCGGAAATTTCAGATTGAAGACGAAGACTCCCTGCGCATGTCCACGGCGCACGTAGGCATGGGCTAGTGTGCCGACAGGTGTCCGAGGTGGATGCCGATGTGGCCGATGCCAAGGATGACGGCAGAGATGACCGCCACCGGTGATTGGCACCAGACACCCAGGAGGCCAAACGCGGCCACAGGCCGAGACGCCAGAGGCACGGGGATGGGGCCGAGGGACGCGTACATACCGGCGAGCTCCTCCCCTCCCCTGAAGTAGCGGACCCAGGCAAGCTCGTACAGGAGCATGAGGACGGTAGCGGCAACGAACCAGAGCGGCCAAGGCAGGGAGAGACCCTGCGGACAGACGAACACGATGGCGGCGCAGGTGGTGGCGGCCTGGCCGACCCTCTCAAACGCAAGCAACACGCGGCTCTCGTGCCTTGCCACCTCTTCGTAGCCCGAGGGTCGGCTTCTTGCCCAGAGGACGTTGGGAATGAACAGCAGCGCGAGGAACGCCATGCCCACCACCGAGAAGCCGAATTGCATCTTCACCCCAAACTGTCGCAAGAAGACTCCTCGATAGTATATGGCACAGGTGGGGTTGTCATGGGGCCCCAGGCGCCGGCTATGAGGCAAAGCGGCGGTCGTGGCGCGCCGCCGAGCGTGCGACCTTGAAGACGATTAGGTACACGGCCATCATGACGAGCAGGAAGAGTCCGCCCGACTCATTTGTCGCCATGGCGGCAGCCGAGTCGTACAGGCCATGCGCCACAACCGAGAGCACATAGCCGCCCACGGCGCAGAGGGCAGACGCAAGCCTGTACCCGCGTACGCCGCAGAGCTTGGCCTGCCCGTAGAACAGGCCAAAGAGCACGGCAAACCCCATGTGAGCCGGAATGGCCATGATGGCGCGCGAGAACAGCACGCCTGGCCCATATGCCAGGCCATACGTGATGTTCTCCATGCCCGCGAATCCCAGCGACGTGAACACGGCGTAGACAACCCCGTCGAAGCGACAGTTGAAGGCAGGGCTGTTCCAGGTCCTTCGAGCCATGAGCGCATACTTGGCGCCCTCCTCGATCACGCCGACCACCATGAGGTCGCCCATAACCTCAAACTGCATGCCAGAGGGGTCAAGACCCGAGAGGAGCCCGAAGGCCCGCATGCCGATGGCCTCAAGGAGGCTTGCAGCGAGTGCCGCAGCGACACCCCTCATGACGAGCGACCATAGCAGCCCAATCGGCTCCCGGTCAAGGGTATCAAGCCGATACACATAGACCATCAGCACAATGGCAGGACCCAGCGCAAGCAGCATGAACAGGTAGACGTATGCACTCAGGCCAGACATGAGGAACAGCATCCGTTTGCCTCCGATGTTCTCTGAACCCGTCTCCCCACCCCAGACAGCCCGGGCCTTGCGGACAGGAGAAGACGCATGCCCCGCTTATGCTGTCACGGATTCCTTCCTCGGCCTGCCCGCATGGATGGGTTCGTTGAAGCGTCGCATCACGCTAGCCGCATCGACCATATGAACCATGCCGACCTTGCGCGAGGCGAGTATGCCGTCGCGAATCATTGCCCGGATACGTGCGGGCGTAACGTCCAGGAGGTCTGCGGCCTCGTTGACGCTCATGGTCTTATCCTCCGGGGTATCCTTGTCGCATTCCACCACAATGCCCATGCGGTAGCCATTGGCGCTGCACTCGTTGCCGAAGGTTGGTACGGGAAGGGTCTCGCCCCTCTCGAGCGACATAACGATGTGGTTCTCCAAGAGGTCCTGTGCCCTGAAGGCAGCATCCTGCAAGTCTTCTCCCTGGGTGATGATACCAAGGTCGGGAAACCTCACCTCGAGGAACCTGCCCACGGGCTCTACGATTGCTTCGTATACATACTTCATGTTTCCTCCCACCAAGATCGGGGCCGGAACCTACCTCATTCCCAGCTCCTCTTTGATGTCCCTCTCCACTCCCGAACTCAGGTCTTTCGCGTGGCGCGGCACCTGTATCTCCTTCCCATCCTTGGTCTCGAAGATGTCATGACTTGCCCCATGCCATATGAACCTACCACCGTTTCTTCTAATCAGCTTGACGGCTTCCCGGTAGTTCAGCGACATCCTCGTTTCCCCCTCCCATCGGCTTAATTATATTGAAGCGCAATATTATATTGAAGCGCAATAGATACAACAAGAAAATCATTGCGTGACGTATTAGTTATTTTGGAAAGCCGCCAGCATCGATCTCTCATGTATCCCAAGGTCTCGATGGATCCAAGATCGAGATGGCTCATCGGCCCACCCATGGCCGGAACGTTGGGCCGCACCCACGGGGCATGGGCCATCCACGCAAAAACGCGGCCGTCACCCCGCACAGGGCTGGTTCGGGTGACGAGGATTACACCATGAGAGATGGTGCCGGAGCCTCATGCACGGCAATGCGCAATGCATTTTTT
>NZ_AWEZ01000035.1 GCF_000468755.1 Olsenella profusa F0195 | reverse complement strand
CCAGCCTCTCCCGCGCCCTGTCCGGGGGCTCCTCCGGCCTGGCCGCCGCCCGCGACGCCGCGAGCGGGCTCTGGGGCCTCGTCGCGGCCGACGGGTCCTGGTCGGCCGCCCCGGCGTTCCTCGCGCTCGACCCCCGGCGGCCTCCGGCCTGGCCGGCGCCCTCGACCCCGCCACGCGCCTCTGGGGCCTCGTGGACGCCTCCGGCTCCTGGGCCGTGCCCCCGTCCTTCGCCGCCCTCGGCAGGGAGCCCGCCTCCCCGCTCTGCCCGGCCCTCGACCCCGCCACGGGCCTCTGGGGCCACGTCGCGGCCGACGGCGCGTGGGCCGTCGCCCCCGCCTTCCCGGAGGTCACGGGCTTCGACCCCTCGGGCTCGCGCGCCCTCGCCGCCGACGGCGACGCCGGCCTCGGCGTCATCGACGCGTCCGGCTCGTGGGTCTCCGGCGCCCGCTTCCCGGACGCATGCCCCTTCGGCGACGGCGGCATCGCCGCCGCGAGGTGGGACGGTGGCGGCCGTGCGTGAGGCGGGGGCGAGGGGGGGCCTTTGGGATGAGAGGCGACGACATCCTGCTCAGGAGGCGCGTCCCGCGCCGCGCGTTCCTCACAGCGGCGGGGGCGGCCGCGGCGGCGGTCGC
>NZ_AWEZ01000034.1 GCF_000468755.1 Olsenella profusa F0195 | reverse complement strand
AAGGGGGCCAACGGGTCGGGCAAGTCGTGCCTGCTCGACCTGCTGGCGGGCCTGTCGGACCCCGCCTGCCTGGACGGGGAGCTCTCCCTCGACCCGGCCCTGCGCCGCTGCCCCTACCTCACCTACCCGGTGCCGGTCGTCGGCGGCGGCCTGTCGGACAACCTGATGGGCGCCGAGCCCGGCGCCCGCGCCGCCGCCGCGCTCGGGGCGGGGGCGCTGGAGGGCCGCCCCATCGCCGCCGACGGCGCCGACCTGTCCTTCGGGGAGCGGCAGCGCCTCGGCCTGCTGCGCGCGCTCTCGCCGGGCGCGGGCGCGGTCCTGCTGGACGAGCCCCTCACCAACCTCGACCGCGCGACCGCGCGCTCCCTGTGCGACCTCGTCGCCTCGCTGCCCGCGCTCGGGGTGTCGGTCGTGGCGGTCATGCACTCGGACGACCTCGACGCGGCCGCCGGCTGCGTCCTGGAGATCCGCGACGGGGAGCTTTCACGGGTGGCGTAGGGA
>NZ_AWEZ01000033.1 GCF_000468755.1 Olsenella profusa F0195 | reverse complement strand
CCGGAATTTCGATTTTGAGCACAACTTTCTTTCGGGTTTCAGCACTTAACTTTTTCGGCTTTCGTCATGGGCACGCCGACGCCCTATCTTCCTGATTTGCCCAGCATGAGGCTCTCCCCGAGCCTGTGGCTGGGGCCCTTGAGCTCAACGAGCCTGCCGTGGCGCGCGACGCGGTCGACGATCGCCGCCGCAAGCTTGTCGTCGGCGAACACCGTGCCCCACCTGCCGGACTCGACGTTGGTGGTGAAGATCACGCTCCTCCTCTCGTAGCTTTCCGATGTCACCTGGCAGGGCAGCCTCGCGCCGTCCACGTCGAAGGGCACGTAGCCGAACTCGTCCAGGACCAGCAGCCTCGCCTTGGCGATGTCCGCGAGCAGCCTGCCGGGCGTGCCCTCGCGCTTCGCCTTGCCGAGCCGGGGCGCGAGCTGCGCGGTCTGGAAGAACCTCGCCGCGTACCCCGCCGAGGTCGCGGCGATGCCGAGTGCGGTGGCCACATGGGTCTTGCCGCGGCCGGTCTGGCCGCAGGAGACCAGGTCCCCGGCGTCGCGCACGAACGCCAGCGAGCACATCTCGTCTCGCCCCCACCCTTCGGGGAAGGCGACGTTCGACCAGTCGAACCCGTCGATCGACTTCGGCACCGGGAAGCGCGCCTGGCGCAGCAGGCGCTCCCTTTTGGTTCGGCTCCTGTGGGCGATCTCGGCCTCGAGCATCGCGGTGCACGCGGCAACCTGGCCCGGGGTCGCCGACGACAGGAAGCCGTCTATGGCGTCGTTGGATATGTAGAGCGCCCTGGCGGAAGCGCGCAGCGCCGAGTGCGCCGCCTCACGCTCCGAGCTCGTCATCGGCATGGCGGCCACCTCCCTCGAGCATCCTCAGGGCGTCGTCGTAGACGCCGAGGTCGACCGCCTCGTCGTACCCGACGCGCGCGTCCCCCGCCGCCGCTCTCGCTGCCGAGAGCGCCACCGAGGCGCGGTCGACGCCCCCGGTCAGCCTCAGCGAGCGGGCCATGCCCTCGACCGCGGCGCACCAGCCGCGCTGGGCGCTCTCGTCGCGCAGGACCCTGAGGTCCGCGGCGAGGCCCTTGGGCTGCTCCGAGTCGAGGAAGGCGACGAGGTCCTCGGGGAGAGACGACCTCACGCTGGAGTCCCCCCGGCCCGCCGGCCTCATGCACAGGAGCCTGAGCTGCAGCGTCGGGTCGGAGCTGTCCGTCGGGGCGTCGCCCCATTGGCGCTCGTAGGTGGCGACGACCTCGCCCGTGGAGGCGTCGACCACGGTGACGTCGAAGGCGCCGAGCGCGACG
>NZ_AWEZ01000032.1 GCF_000468755.1 Olsenella profusa F0195 | reverse complement strand
CGGGCGCGACCTCGTCGTCGGCCTCGCCGAGGGCGGGGAGCTCCTCTGCGCCGGCGACCCGGGGGTGTGCGCCGCGGCGTCGGGGTGGGGCCCGGTCTCGTCCCCGGTGCTCGCCTGGGTCGACGAGGGGGCCGGTCCCCCGCGCTCCCACGTGGCGGCCGTCCTGCGGGACGGCACCGTGGGGTGCACCTACGGGGAGTGGGCCGCCGCCGTCTCCGGCTGGTCGGGCGTGGCCTCCCTGTTCTGCGACGGCTTCCTCTCGGCCGTCGGCGCCGACGGCAGGCCGCTCCTGCAGGACCCGGCCGCCTTCTACGACGTCCCCTACGACCTGTCGGCCTGGCCCGCCTGCGCGAAGGTGGTCGACGGGGGCCACGGCTTCGTCGCCGGCCTCACGGAGGGCGGCGGGGTGGTCGCCGCGGCGCCGCGCGCGCACGGCGGGGAGGGCTCTGCGGCGGGCCTCGGGGCGTTCTCGGGTGGGGGCGGTCCGCGGGCGGTCGACATCGCATGCGGGCGGGACCCGGGCGGCACGTGGCTCCTCGTGCTGTGCGCCGACGGGACGCTCTGGTACAACCCGTTCGACCGGACGTTCGGCTTCGGGGGGCCCATCCTCAGGGCGTCAGGCGTCGTCGCGGAGCCCGGCGCGCTGGGGCGGGCGGGCGCCGACGAGGCCGCCTGGGAGTTCGGCTGGCAGTGGGGGGTCCCCAGCGACGCCTCCGCGCACGCGTACTGGGCGCTGCTCGAGGACGGCCGCGTGCACAGGGACCGGATAATGAGCAGGAGCGGCGCGCTCGACCTGGGCTCCGCCGAGCCCGGCGGCGCAATCGCCTGCCGCGGGGCGGCCTCCTTCGACGGCGTGCTCTCGGACGGGTCGTGGGCGGCGGTGCGCGCCGACGGGTCCGTGTGGTGGTCGGGCTCGCGCCTGTGGGGCTGGGACGGCGCCGTGGCCGTGGCCGCGGGCGTGGGCTTCTGCGCCGCGCTCCTCGCCGACGGGACCGTGAGGACCACCCCCGGCGGTCCGGACACGTCCGGCTGGAGGCTCTGGTGAGCCCGCGGCGCACGGCGGCGCGGGCCGCGGGCGCCCTGCGCCGGGCGGGCTGGCCCTCCCTCGCGGGGGGCTGCCTCCTGTGGGCGGCCTGGTCGGAGGCCGCTGTCGGCGCCGGGCTGCCCACCCG
>NZ_AWEZ01000031.1 GCF_000468755.1 Olsenella profusa F0195 | reverse complement strand
GCTCGAATCCAAACTTCAGCAGAACGGGTCCACGGGTCATCCGCACGCGTCCGGGTGAGTTGTGGAACCAGTGACGTGGGGGCCGGAGACGCCGGCCCGTCTCTCAGCGTCACTGGATTGGGATGACAGACGTGTCTGACAGGGGCAGGGGCCCGAGCGGGGCGGGAAGGTCCCGCGGCAGGGCCTACGCGAGGCTGGCGAAGGCCGACAGGCTCTCCATCGAGAGGGGGCTGGACAGGAACGAGAGCTGCAGGGCGATGGCGAGGGGGCTCGGCAGGTCGCCCTCGACCGTGCACGACGAGGTCGAGCGGCACCGCTTCGTGTGGGTCCCGAGGGCGAGGAGGGGCGAGCCCGCGCCGGCCGACGCGGGCGACTCGTGCCCCAGGCTCGCTTCGTGGCCGAGGTGCTGCAACGGCTGCAGCAAGCACGGGGGCTACGGCTGCTCCAGGAGCCCGAAGGTGTTCTACAGGGCGTCGATGGCGCAGCGCGCGGCGGCGGCCGAGCTCTCGGAGGCGCGGAGGGGCATCGACGAGGACGAGGGGTCGGCCGCCGCCAAGATCGCCCTGATACGCGGCTGCACGGCCCGCGGGCTCTCGCCGGAGCAGATAGTCGCCACGCACCCGGAGCTCGGGCTGTCCAGGTCCACGGTCTACGAGTGGATAGACCGCGGCTACGGCGACATGAGCAACATGGACCTGCGGCGAAAGGTCGGCTACAGGCCCCGCCGGCACGCGGGCGGCCGGGCGAGGCCCACGCGGCACTCGGCCGAGAGGTCCCACGAGGCCTTCCGCGCCCTGCCCGGGGACGTGCGCGACAGCGCCTGGGAGATGGACACCGTTGAGGGGAGGAGGTCCGACACCCGGTGCCTGCTCACGCTCTACCACCGCCCCACGAGCCTCCAGCTCGCCGTGCCCATAGAGTCGCAGTCCTGCCAGTCGGTGCTCCGGGGGCTCGCGCTCGTCACCGCGGCGCTCGGCTCCCCCGAGGACGCGCGGGCCGTCCTCGGGGTCGTGCTGACGGACAACGGGGGCGAGTTCTCCGACGAGGCCGCCCTGGCCGCGGCCATAGGCGAGCGGCCGGGCGAGGTTCGCCTCTACTACTGCGACGCGCACCGCCCCGACCAGAAGGGCGGCTGCGAGCGCAACCACTCCGAGCTGCGGAAGATCCTGCCGAAGGGAGGGCGCTCCTTCGACCTGCTCACCCGCGCGGACTGCGCCCTCGTGATGAGCGAGGTCAACTCGGAGCCGCGCGGGAAGCTCGCCTGGCTCACCCCGCGGGACGCCTTCCTGAACGCCTTCGGGGCGCGCGGGGAGGCGCTCCTCGACGCGCTGGGCGTCGAGGCCGTCGGGGTGGACGAGCTGGACCTGACCCCGGGGTGCCTGGAGCGCGAGAGGGGCGGCGGGGCCCAGGGCAGGTAGTCGGAAGGACAAGGGCGGCGCGTCGATGGCCCGTTCGGGTGTGTGCCGGAACCACCCGCGCGGGGTGGCGGAGCCTTGCGTCCGAGACCCACCCGAACGCCGCAGATGGTACCGCGACCCGAGCCTACGTCACCCCCGGGGCGGCCGGGGGACGTACGGATGGCTGCCGGAACGCAGAATGCGGCGGGGCGTCCGGATGAGAATCGGATTCAAC
>NZ_AWEZ01000030.1 GCF_000468755.1 Olsenella profusa F0195 | reverse complement strand
GGGGTCGGGTGCCGCCTCCCGCTCGCGGCCCTCGCCCGCGCGCATGAGGCCGCTGGTGATGCATGCCCTCACGGTGCCCGCGCGACCCTGCGCATCGAGCGGCGCGTACGTCACCTGGCCCGGGGAGAGCGGGGCATCTATGTGCGCCTTCCCCACGAGCCTCACGTAGTTGGGGGCGTCCTGCTCCGACCATGCGGTCCAGGCGGGGGAGCCATCCCGGGAGGAGGCCGAGGGCTGTCCCGGTATGGGCGGCACGCATCCCGGCAGCATCCCCGCCATCAGGGCCAGCGACAGCGTGATGACGAGGGTCCCGCGCAGGCCGTGCCGAAGACGGCCTGCGACCAGGACCGCTGCCAGCACTATAAGCGAGACCACCACGCCCATGCCCACGCCCCCTCGTGAGACACGATTATAGCGACATGAAATGACCGTTGCCGTAGCACGGGACTTGGGGTACGATACTGGCCTACGCGGGCGTGGCGGAATTGGCAGACGCGTGCGGTTCAGGTCCGTATGAGAGCAATCTCATGAAGGTTCAAGTCCTTTCGCCCGCACCAGTTCACAGAGAGGGAGCTCCCGCGGGAGCTCCCTTTTTCGTGGACGCCTCTGGGGACGGGCGACGTTGCTACACGTTGTCGTCATCGAAGGCCGACCAACCGCTTTCGGAGTCATCCTCGTCATCAAAGAGATCCCAATCGTCCTCGGACCTCTCGTGGTTCTTGTACAGGCGATGCGTGCGACGTTCCAGCACCAGCGAGATGATGAAGAACAGCACGATGCCGCCGCCCACGAGGGTCAGCACGCCGGGCCGCGTGCCAAAGAGCCAATCAAAGAACCGTGACACCTGCTCCATCGCGCGCTCCTTCCATGAGGGAAGCCATGCATCGGCCGTATGGCCTCATCACAAGTATATACTTGGGCATCAGGTGTGCGCCGGACGCAGCCATGCCGCGTCGCCCATCGAGACGTAGCGACAACCGAGAGGACCGTCATGCTCGACATCAAGTTCGTTCGAGAGAATCCCGACATCGTGGACACGTCCTGCGCGTCTCGCCAGAATGCCCACTGGGACCGCGAACGCTTCTTCGAGCTCGACGAGGAGCGTCGCTCCACCATCACGGAGGTCGAGCGGCTGCAGGCCGATCGCAATGCCGCGTCCAAGCTCATCGGCCAGCTCATGCGCGAGGGCAGACGGGACGAGGCCGAGGCCGCAAAGGCCGAGGTCGCGGCTAACAAGAGACGCATCGCAAAGCTCAACGACAGGCGCGACCAGACCGAGGGGGAGCTCTTTGACCTGCTTGCCGCCATCCCCAACATCCCCCACGAGTCCGTGCCCTACGGCAGGGACGACTCCGACAACCCCGAGGTGCGCCGCTGGGGCGAGCCGACACGGTTCGCCTTCGAGCCCAAGGCCCACTGGGACCTCGGTCCCTCCTGTGGCATGATCGACTTCGATCGCGGCGTCAAGCTCGCCGGCACCCGCTTCTACCTGCTGGGAGGCACGGGCGCCCTCATGGAGCGCGCCCTCATCAACTTCTTCGTCGACCAGCACGTGCAGGCCGGCTTCAAGGAGTGGTGGCCACCCGTCATCACCAACCACGACTCACTCTTTGGCACGGGTCAGCTGCCCAAGTTCGACGAGGATCTCTTCCACGTGAACGGTGGCATGTACCTCATCCCCACGGCCGAGGTCATGCTCACCAACATCCATCGGGACGAGGTGCTCGACGGCGCCTCGCTGCCCCTGTGGTACACGGCCTTCACGCCGTGCTTCCGCGAGGAGGCGGGCTCCGCCGGCCGCGACACCCGTGGCATCATTCGCGTGCATGAGTTCGACAAGGTCGAGATGGTCAAGTTCGCCAGGCCCGAGGACTCCATGGACCAGCTCGAGTCCATGGTGGTCGAGGCCGAGAGCTGCCTGCAGCTTCTGGGCCTGCCCTACCGCGTGGTCACGCTCTGCACGGGCGACCTTGGCTTCTCCGCCACCAAGTGCTACGACCTCGAGGTCTGGCTGCCCAGCTATGATGCCTACAAGGAGATCTCCTCCTGCTCCAACTGCTGGGACTTCCAGGCCCGTCGCGCCAACATCCGTTACCGGGATCCCAAGGAGTTCAAGGGCACACGCCTGGTGCACACGCTCAACGGCTCCGGCCTGGCCGTGGGCCGCACGATGGCCGCCATCATGGAGAACTATCAGAACGCCGACGGCTCCATCACGGTGCCCAAGGCCCTGCGTCCCTACATGCGCGGCCTTGAGGCCATACGGCCGGAGCACTGACCGTGGGTCCCCGCCCTGCGGGGCGCCAGGGGGAAGGGGTTCCCTCCCCTCCCGAAAGGTAGTTGACAAATAGGAACAGTTGTTCTACTTTTAAGAAAAGCCGATGAGAGGAGCCCATGGCCATGGAAGAGTCAGAGGTCATATGGGAAGAGTCTGATGCCGACGAGCATCGTGTGGTACGCGTGGGGACCCATGGGGACGGCGTACGCATCGAGCAGGTGAGCTCTGGTCCCACCACGCGTCTGGTCTATGGGGAGACGCTCTATACCCAGCGCCTGGATATACGTGGCTGGGATGTGGTGGGTGCGCGAGATGCCCTGTCAGGCTTTCTCGAGCATGGAGGTGCGCTCATAGATGTGGAGGACGCCCTCGATGCGCTGGGCATCCCCTATACCTACAGCGGGCTGGGAAGCAAGGACGTCGTCTTCAGGCCACCAGTGGCCGACGGTACGCCCCCTCTCAAGCGGACGGCAGATCTTTCGTCATCGCCTAGCGGGTATGGGCGACCTTGTGGCACGGTACCGTCGCGTGCCCTGCACCGTCCTATAGCCTGATCCGCAGCTCGATGGGGCAGTGGTCGCTGCCATACACGTCCGAGAGGATGGACGCGCCCTCGATGCGGTTGGCCGCGTCGTCGCTCACCAGAAAGTAGTCGATGCGCCACCCCACGTTTCGCTCACGGGCGCGCATGCGATAGCTCCACCAGCTGTAGGCATTCGTACGGTCGGGGTAGAGCCTGCGGAAGCTGTCGGTGAAGCCCGCATCCAGCAGCCTGCCGAAGCTCGAGCGCTCCTCGTCCGAGAAGCCTGCGTTCTGATGGTTGGTGGCGGGGTTCTTGAGGTCGATCTCCTCATGGGCCACATTGAAGTCCCCACAGGTGATGACGGGCTTGTCCTCGGCAAGGCCAGACAGGAAGGCGCGGTAGCGCTCGTCCCACGTCATGCGCTCGTCCAGGCGGGCGAGCCCGTCCTTGGAGTTGGGCGTATAGACGTCCACGAACCAGTAGGTGGGAAACTCCAGCGCGCACACGCGCCCCTCGTCATCCGCAACGGGCGAGCCGATTCGTCGTATGACGGAGAGAGGCTCCTCCCGGCTGAAGACCGCGGTGCCCGAATAGCCCTTGCGCTTGGCATAGTTCCACGTCTGTGTGTAATCCGGGATGTCCAGCTCGATCTGGCCCTCCTGGAGCTTCGTCTCCTGGATGGCAAAGACATCGGCGTCGCACGAGGAGAACACCTCGGCAAAGCCGGGATCCTTCCTTATGACGGCGCGCAGGCCGTTCACGTTCCACGAGACGAGCGTGAGCTCGCGTCCTGTGGCGTCGTTGGTGGTGGTGGGCAAGGCGTCTCCTTGTTGGTTGGCGGGTGGCAGGGGCGGTGGGCCTATGGCTCCAGAACAATATAGTCGTCATTGCCGTCCGCCCGGCGGATGCGCTCGCGTATGTCCGCAGGATCGGGGTGCGGGCCGGCGTCGGGTGCGCCAAACAGGAACTCACGCCACTGGGGCAGGTCGCGCATCCCCTGGGCGTGGCCCATGTCATAGGCCGCCTCAAGGCGTGCGGTGTCGAGCGTGCTGTTCTGGACGGGCATCTCGTCGGGGTACACGACGAGACAGCGTCCCTCACGAGCCAGACGCTCCATGCGCCCCAGTTCGTCGTTGTAGCGCTCCCAGCGGGTGAGCAGGGCATGGCGCAGATAGGGATGATCCCGCGCGATCACGCCATACAGCATGCGGTCGCGTTTGGAGGGCGGCATCTTGCGATAGCCCTTGGGGCGCGTCGCCACGAAGAAGAACTTGTGGTAGCCCGCCTCCTCGGCCATGTGCAGGGGGATGCCGGCGCCGTGGCCCAGTCCGCCATCCAGCAGCACGCGGCCATCCATAGGCAGGGGCTTCATCATGCCGGGGAGCGTCGAGCTGGCACGCACCAGGTTGATGGTGGTGATGACGTCGGGCATGTCCTCCTTGCCAAACGTCAGTGTGCGGCCGCTGTCGCGCTCGAAGGCCTGGATGCGAATGCGTGTCGGGTTGGCCTGGAACGTGTCCCAGTCGAAGGGCAGGTACCCATCCTCCACGCAGCCCGCATAGAGATAGTCGGCATTGAAGTAGCCCATGCCCCGTACCAGGGAGGGTATGCCACCAATCTGCACGCCTGTGGGCTTGTGCCCCATGAAGGCCCACCGCGTGCGATGCAGGTCGCGCGAGACATAGTCGACCGTATGGCTTGCGCCGGCGGAGAGGCCACACACAAAGTCAAAGTACATCTGCTGTTCCAAAAGCACGCGCGCAATGCCCGCCGTGTAGGCCGCGCGGTAGCCGCCGCCCTCAAAGACCAGCGCACAATCGAGGATGTTGTTGGTGAGAGTGTCCATAGCCTACCCTTGGTCGTTTTTCCCAGTCTTCCCCTTTTGGGCGCCATCGTGCACCACCTGACAAAGGACAACGAAACCTAAAAGGGCGAGGCGCTACCATGGGCCCATGGCGTCAGGGGGAGGGCGATATGGCTCAGACGATCACAGACCCACATGAGGCGGCCCGCGCGCTCAGGGAGCATGTGGACAAGGCGCACGACATGGTGTTCTTTGGCGGGGCAGGCGTCTCCACGGCAAGCGGCATTCCCGACTTCCGCAGTCCGGGAGGCCTCTACCACCAGCACTTCTCCAGCGCGTACTCGCCCGAGGAGCTGCTGAGCCACCACCTGTACGTCGAGCACCCGGAGGAGTTCTTCGACTTCTACCGCACCATGATGTGCGCCCCCGACGCCAGGCCCAACCAGGTGCACAGGAAGCTTGCCGACCTCGAGCGGGAGGGCAGGCTTAGGGCCATCATCACGCAGAACATCGACGGCCTGCACCAGGCGGCGGGCTCCAGGAACGTCATCGAGCTCCATGGCTCCACGCACCGTAACGTCTGCCAGCGCTGTGGGCGCATGTATTCGCAGGAGTGGGTGCTTGCCACCACGGGGGTGCCGCACTGCGAGGCGTGTGGGGGCCCAATCAAGCCCGACGTGGTGCTCTATGAGGAGGCGCTGGACGAGCGCAACCTCGTGGCTGCCGTGACGGCCTTGAGCGAGGCGGACCTGCTCGTCATAGGCGGCACCTCGCTGGTGGTCTATCCGGCCGCCGGGCTTGTGAGCTACTTCTCGGGGAACGACCTCGTCATCTGCAACCAGGAGCCCACGCCCGAGGACGCCCGGGCCGACCTCGTGTGCGCCTGCGACATCGCCAGGGCGTTTGATTGGTAGCGGGGCCTCGCGTGGCGGTACAATCTCGCAGCGGGATGCGAACGGTCGTCCATGCCATCGCGGCGGGAGAGGGTCAGCATGACGGAACGGGCTCACATGGATCGTGCGAGGATCGAGCGGGGCGTGCGCCTCATGCTGGAGGGCATGGGCGAGGATCCCGAGCGCGAGGGCCTGCTCGAGACGCCCGCCCGGGTGGCGCGCGCCCTCGAGGAGAGCTGTGCGGGCCTCCATCAGGATCCCGCCCCCCTCTTCGAGAAGTCCTTTGACGCCCATTGCCACGAGATGGTCATCGTGCGCGACATCCCGTTCTATTCCCTGTGCGAGCATCACCTGCTGCCCTTCTTTGGCATGGCGCACGTGGCCTATCTGCCGGGCAGGGACGGCCGCGTCTGTGGCATCTCCAAGCTTGCCCGCGTGGTCGATGTGTACGCCAAGCGCCCCCAGATCCAGGAGCAGCTCACGCGCCAGGTGGCGGACGCCATCATGGAGGGGGTCGATGCGCTGGGCGTGCTCGTGGTGATGGAGGCCGAGCACCTCTGCATGACCATGCGCGGTGTGCGCAAGCCTGGCTCCAAGACCACCACCTCTGCCGTGCGCGGCGCCTTCGAGCACCATGGTGCCACGCGTGACGAGGCCATGAGCCTCATCATGCGAGGGAGCCGCTGATGCGGTAGGGAGGTGGTGGCTCGGCACGGGCGCTTCGTATCCTCGCAGCATAGCGGCTGCGCTACTTTGGCAGCTCCCTTGCCCCCGTGGCGAGCGGGGGACTACAATCAGAGGGCATATGGCCAAGGACGGCCCGCTTCTGGGAGGTACGAGCGCATGCTACGAGAGGACTACTCAACTTGGCGCTGTGGCAGGCACGAGCTGTCGCTCACGCGTCCGCGCGTCATGGGCATCCTTAACGTCACGCCCGACTCCTTCTCCGATGGGGGAGACAACTTCGACACGACGCAGGCCATCGCCCGGGCACTCCAGATGCTGGACGAGGGAGCCGACATCATCGATGTGGGTGGCGAGTCCACGAGGCCGGGGCACACGCCCCTCGCCGCGGAGGAGGAGGGCGAGCGCGTCGTTCCCGTCATCCGCGGCATCCTCGCGGCGGCGCCGTCGGCGATCGTCTCGATTGATACGCGCCACCCCGCCGTTGCCAAGATGGCCGTTCGCCTGGGTGTCTCCATCATCAATGACGTTTCCGGCTTTACGGACCCTGCCATGATCCAGGTGGCCGCCGAATCCTCATGCGGCTGCATCATCATGCACTGGAACAAGCTGAGCGGCGTCAGCAGCCGCCGTTCCGTCACGCTCGACTCCGCGCGCCCGGGTAGGCCCCCGCAGCAGCGCCAGATCCCCACTAGCACCAGGCGCTTCACGCTGCCCGAGGAGGCGCCGCTCATGCGCGAGATCATGGGCTTCTTGGGTGACCAGGCGCGCCTGGTCATGCGTGCGGGCGTCAGCCACGGCCGCATCTGCATCGACCCGGGCCCGGGCTTCGACAAGAACGCCGACGAGGACATCGTCATCCAGCGCGCCACGCACAAGCTTGCCTCCATGGGCTATCCCGTGGTGACGGCGGTGTCGCGCAAGCGCTTCGTGGGCTCGGTCTCCGGCGTGATCGATCCCGATGGGCGTGACGCCGCCAGTGTCGGCATGGCGCTCTCCGCCATCGAGCACGGCGCGCGCATCGTGCGCGTGCACGACGTGGCTGGTACCGCCCAGGCGCTCAACGGCTACTGGGCCGTCTCGAAGTCCGACTCGCGTCAGGGGTTCGTCTCGCTCGGCTCGAACCTCGGCGACCGCATGGCCAACCTCACGCGGGCGGTCAAGCTCATCAACCAGATTCCGCTCACGTGCGTCGTGCAGGTGAGTCGTGCCTATGAGACCGAGCCCGCCTACGGCATCGCGACGCCCGTGGCCAATGCCGTGGCCGAGATACGCAGCGAGCTGCACCCCGTCGTGCTCATTGACGCGCTGCTCAACGTCGAGGATCAGCTCAAGCGCATACGCGATCCCAAGCAGCCGGGGCATGGCCCGCGCACCATCGATTGCGACCTCGTCTTCGTGGAGGGCGAGGAGCATGCCGGCGGCAAGCTCACGCTGCCCCACCCGCACCTGGGCGAGCGCGACTATGTGCTCGTCCCCATGGAGGACCTCCTGCACGACCCCGTCCGCTTCCTCATGCATGCGGGCGTGCCCGTGTATGCGCCCGAGGAGCGCGTGGGCCATGTGACCGCCGAGCTTGGCGTGCTCGATTGGCAGTAGGCGCAGGCGACGTGCCCATGCCCGAGCAGCCGCACACCCTCGTCGTACGCCCCCAGATCCCCATGGCCCTGCTGGTGGGCGTCCCGTGGTGCGCTGCCCTGGGCGTGGTGGATGCCCTGAGGGCGATGGGTGCCACGGACGTGGGCATCGCCTGGCCGCATGACGTCGTGGTGGGTGGTGCGCTCGCGCTCTCGCTCGCGGCGCGGGGCGGCTATGACGATAGGGGCATGTTCGTGCGCCTCGCGCTTGCGGCCGCAGGCGATGTTCCGCGGCCCAGCCGATCCCTGCTCGGACGGGTCGACCGGGCGATTGCCGCGCGGCTGGGCGTGTGGGAGCGGGGCGTGGCCGCCCATGGCCCGCAGGCGGGACCCCTTGCCCCGTTCCTGTCCGAGTACTTCGACCTCGTGCACCTCATGGGACGCCCCGTGGAGGTCGTCCATCCCAACGGCCGCGTCTTCGACCGTGGCACGCTGGCGGGCATCGACGCATGGGGGCGTGCCGCCATCAGGCGCCCCGATGGCTCCGAGCTGGAGGTGGCGCCCGAGCAGGCGCGTCTGCGGGCTGTCCGCTAGCGGCCTCGCTCGCTGCTTCCCGCCCCTCCTCCGTTCGTGCGAGGTCCTATGTCGGTCATGGTAGGTCCCACGCTGACCGTGCTAGGTTTCATGTTGATCGTGCGAGGTTTTTCGGCCGATTCTGTCTCGCGTGCTGACTCTAGTCCGCACGCGAGACGTTTTGGGCAAGAAAACCTTGCACGAACGGAGGAGGGGCGTGAGCGGAGGGAGAGAGGGGAGGGCAGCTAGCCCCGCCTCCCCTGGCGCTTCGTGGCACGGTGCTGCCATATGTGTCGGATGCCGCGGATCGTGAGGTCGGGGTCGATGGCGTCAAAGAGGTCCGTCGCCTTGGCGATCTCCTCGGCAAGCCCGCCCGTGCCCACCACACGGCACGCCCCCAGGGTGGGATCCTCGTCGCGCAGCTCGTGCCGGATGCGCGCCACCAGGCCTTCCACCTGGGCGGCGGCACCGATGACGATCCCCGACTGCACCGCCTCCTCGGTCGTGGTGCCAAGCGCATGCTCGGGCGCCACGAGGCTCACGCTCGACAGCCTTGCCGCGCGCGAGAAGAGCGCCCCCGCCGAGAGCATGAGTCCCGGCATGATGGCGCCACCACGAAAGCGGCCCCTCCCATCGACCACGTCGATGTTGGTAGCCGTGCCAAAGTCCACCACGATGACGGGGGAGCCATACGTCGCGCGTGCCGCCACGGCATTGGCGATGCGATCCGCCCCCACCTGGCGCGGGTCGGGCATGGCGATCGCGATGCCGCAATCGCGCGTCGCATCCACCACCAGCACGTCCCCCTTGTTGAGGATGCGCGTCATCATGTCCGTCCACTCGCGCGTGAGCAGGGGCACCACGCTGGCGATGGCCACGTCGGTGACGTCGCCCAGGTCGAGCCCCAGCATCAGAAAGTAGCCAAAGAGGCGCTCGTGCAGCTCGTCGGCCGTGTCCGTCTTCCTCGAGGCCATGCGCCACTGGCGACGGCACGCGCCATCCGCAGTGAACAGTCCCAGCGTCGTCTGCGTGTTGCCAACGTCCACGGAAAGAAGCACGGCGTCCTCCCCTCTCTGGTAGGCACTGCCTGCCATCAGATGCATCCATTCTCCATATTATGGGTCCAGAGGACCAGGCGCGTGGCTGGCATTCTGCTACACTGCTGCAGTTCGTCGTCTCGGGAGGCCGAGACATTCCTCGCCTGGTCGGAAACCAGGCCCAATGAAGGAGCCCTGAACCATGAAGCAAGGAATACATCCCGAGTACGTTGAGTGCACCGTGCGGTGCACCTGCGGAAACACCTGGAAGACCCGCTCCACCAAGAGCGAGATGACCGTCGACCTGTGCGACAAGTGCCACCCCTTCTATACCGGCCAGCAGAAGCTCGTTGACACCGGCGGCCGCGTCCAGCGCTTCTCCGACAAGTTTGGCGGTGCCGCCGCTGCCCAGCTCAAGAGGGCCGAGGAGGCCAAGGCCGCCAAGGCCGCCAGGGCGGCCGAGGAGGCCGCCGCCAAGAAGGCCGCCAAGGAGGCAAAGGCCGCCGAGAAGGCCCGGCGTGCCGCCGAGTACGCCAAGAGGTCCGAGGCCAAGGCGGTCAAGCAGGCCGAGCAGGCTGCCGCCGAGGCCCAAGCTGCCGCCGAGACCGTCGAGACCGCTGCCGACACGGAGGCTCCCGCGGCCGAGTAGCGCGCACGAGAGGTACGGCATGCCAGGCTGTATGTGGAGGCCGGCCCCTGGTGGGTCGGCCTCCTTCGTTCCTTATGTCGTCGGTGTGGCGATGGGGCGGCGTCCTCGTTGACGCCTTCTCATGTCGAGGGGACGGCCCCAGACCCCTCCCGACCTGTGTCGGGCACGCCCTCCTGCCTATTCCCGCGCGAACAAGGTGGCGACAAGGATGCCCGCCCACAGTATGGGGCGATGGCTCACCGAGAGGCGAGTGCCTTGCGCCCAAGCCTACCCCAGGTCCTCGCCGTTGCTGGCGATGAGCCTCTGGTAGTAGTAGAAGCTGTCCTTGCGCGACCGCTTGAGGGTGCCCGTGCCGTCGTCGTGCTTGTCCACGTAGATGAACCCGTAGCGCTTTCGCATCTCACCGGTGCCGTTGGAGACGAGGTCGATCGGCCCCCACCAGGTGTAGCCCCGCAGGTCCACCCCGTCCTTCACGGCCTCGCGCATCTGGCGCACGTGCTCGCGCAGGTAGTCGATGCGATAGCCGTCGTGGATGGAGCCGTCGTCCTCCACCTTGTCAAAGGCCCCAAGGCCGTTCTCGACCACCATGAGGGGAATCTGGTAGCGGTCCCAGATCTCGTTGAGCGCAAAGCGCAGGCCTTGGGGGTCTATGGTCCAACCCCACTCGGAGGTTGGCAGGTAGGGGTTGCGCCCGCCGCCCATCACGTTGCCCGACGCCTCCATGAGGTCCTCGTGCGTGCCCACGAGGTTGGTCATGTAGTAGGAGAAGCTGAAGAAGTCGACCTTCCCCTCCCGCAGGACCTTCTCGTCCTCGGGCTCCATCGCAATGCTGATGCCGTTCTCGTCCCAGAAGCGGCGCGCATAGGAAGGGTAGGTGCCGCGCACCTGGACGTCAGAGGTGTACCAGCAGTGCTGGTGCATGTTCGCCTGGTTTGCGAGCTGGTCCGCGGGGTCGCAGGTCGCGGGATGGGTCTGCAGGAACACCGTCATGCAGCCCATCTTGAACTGCGGGTAGTGGTCGTGCGCATACTTCACCACCTTCGCGGACGCCACGAACTGGTGGTGCAGCGCCTGGTAGCGCAGCTGGGGCGACACCTTGAGCTCGTGGCGTCCCCCCTCGTAGCCGCGAACAATGGACGTCCCAAACATGGCGCCGAAGTCGAGGGTGGAGCAGTTGATCTCGTTGAAGGTCAGCCACAGGCGCACCTTGTCCCTGTAGCGCTCGAAGGCCGTGTGGCAGAACTTCTCGTAGCAGGCCACGAGCTCGCGCGAGGCCCACCCGTTGTAACGCTCCACCAGGGCGTAGGGCGTCTCGTAGTGCGTGAGGGTCACGAGGGGCTGTATGCCGTGGGCCAGGCAGCAGTCGAACACCCGGTCGTAGAACGCCAACCCCGCCTCGTTGGGCTCGTCCTCGAGCCCCGTTGGGTAGATGCGCGTCCAGTTGATCGAGGTGCGGAAGCACGTGAAGTCCATCTCCGCAAAGAGGGCGATGTCCTCCTCGTAGTGGTGGTAGAAGTCGATGGCCTCGTGTGACGGGTAGAGGCCCTTGGGGTCTATCTTGACGGAGATGCTCTTCTCGGCGTGCGTCCCCCGCTCGGGGTCGTACGTGCCCGTCATGCAATGGTCTGGGACGGAGTCGCCCTTGCCGTCCACGTCCCACGCACCCTCGAACTGGTTGGCGGCGCAGGCGCCGCCCCAAAGGAAGTCATCGCGAAAAACCGAAGCCATACCATCCTCCATCTCTTACGTCGTGGCAACCAGGTCAGATGACCCCGGCGGGGTCAGGAGGCCCCAGAGGGCCCACATGCGTCACATCACCCCTCCTCCCTCCCGCGCGGGGTTCCCGGGAAGGCGCGCGAGGCGTCCCCGCCCCGAGCGTGCGCCCACCAAAGGGGCAGATCACAGGACCAGCATCGCCAGCTCCAGCATGAGCGGCATAGACACCATGGAGAGCAGCGTTGAGACCGAGATGAGCCCCGTCCCGTACTCGTAGTTCGCCCCATACTTCTGGCTGAGCATGGCGCACATCCCCGCGACCGGCGTGGCAAAGGTGATGAGGATCACCATCTTGATGTCACGGGGCACAAGGCCCGCCGGAAGCAGGCAGAGGAGCAGGATGGTCGCCAGGGGAGAAGCGACAAGGCGCAGGAGACTCGCCTTGTAGATGCGGAGGTCTCGCACGATCAAGGAGAGGCGGGTCTGGGCAAGGTAGCAGCCCAGCACCAGCATGGCCGCCCCGGTGTTGAGCGCGCCGAGTGCCGCGCACGCGTCCGACAGCGCGTCGGGGAGGTCAACCTGGAGGACGTAAAGCGCAAAGCCCACGAAGAGGGTTATCACGGCGGGGTTGGTGACGACCTTCGTGAGGGAGACCTGCTCCAAGGAGCCCGTGATGAGGTGGACGCCGTATGTCCAGACGAAGAACGTCGTCGTGGCGATGCAGACGGTGACATAGAACACATACTCCTCGCCGAGCACGCTCTGCACGAGGGGGATCCCCACGAACCCCGTGTTGGAGAAGATGACCGCGAACTGCGAGACCTTCTCGCCGTTGCCGTAGACCAGGCGGGCCATGGCAACGGCGATCGCAAAAACCGCCGTGGTGAGCACCACGCAGACGCCGGCCTCCCTGAGCTGCTCCACGCTGAACGGCTGCAGGAACGACGTGACCATGACGGCGGGGCTCGCGACGTACATGACGACGTTCGAGAGGTCCTCCACCCCCCGGTCGCTCACCATGTGCGTCCGATGGCACGCGTAGCCCACCGCCATCATGAGGAATATGGCCAGGACCTGGGTCACGAGGATGCTGATGGAGTCACTCACGGCAGGTCACGCCGAGTCCAGGTCTTCGCCGTTGGAGGCAATGACGCGCTGGTACCAGAAGAAGCTCTTCTTGCGGCTCCTGGCATAGCTGCCGTTGCCCTCGTCGTCCAGGTCCACGTAGACAAAGCCATAGCGCTTGCTCATCTGGCAGGTGGACAAGGACACCAGGTCGATGCAGCCCCAGGGCGTGTAGCCCATCACGGTGACGCCGTCGTCAATGGCGTCGCGGATGGCCTCGACGTGTCGGCGCAGGTAGTCGATCCGGTAGTCGTCCTCGATGCGGCCGGTCTGGGGGTCTGCCTCGTCCTCTGCCCCCAGGCCGTTCTCGACCACGAACAGGGGCTTGTGGTAGCGGTCCCACATGTCTATGAGCGCATAGCGCAGCCCGTCCGCATCGACCTGCCATCCCCAGTCGCTGGTTGCAAGGTAGGGGTTCCTGACGCCGGTGGCAAGGTTGCCCCCCACCTTCTCGCGCCGGGCCGCGTCGATGGAGTCGACCATGGAGTTGTAGTACGAGAAGGACACGAAGTCGACCGGGTACTGCGCGAGGATTGCCTCGTCGTCGAGGCCCATGTCCACGTGGATGCCATGGCGCTCCCAGTACCTCCTCTGCCAGCTGGGGTAGGCGCCCAGCGCCTGCACGTCGGTGTACATGTAGTTCTCGCGATTGTCCCTCTGCGCCAGGAGCTGGTTTTTGGGGTTGCAGTCGAGGGGGTAGGTGAGCGTGCGCGTGAGCATGCAGCCCATCTGCGCACCGGGGACCATCTGGTGGAGCATCTTGGTGGCGAGCGCCGAGGCGACCATCTGGTTGTGGACGCACTGGTAGATGACCTCCTCCCTCTGATCCTCGGGGAAGCGGTCCTCACAGACGCCAACCGTGGTCCAGGGGTGCCTGAAGGCCGAGTCGACCTCGTTGAAGGTGAGCCAGTACTTGACGAGAGGCCCGTAGCGCCTGAAGCACGCCTCGCAGAACCGCAGGAACAGCGCTATGACCCTGCGGTCGTACCAGCCCCCGTAGTGGTTGGCCAGATAGAGCGGCTGCTCGTAGTGGTGCAGGGTCACCAGCGGCTCGATGCCCCTCTCGCGCAGGTACGAGAGGACGTCCTCGTAGAACGCGAGCCCGCCCTCCAAGGGCCCCTCCTCGGTGCCCGTGGGGAAGAGCCGCGTCCACTGGATGGAGATGCGCAGCGTCTTGAAGCCCATCTCGGCGCAGAGGTCGATGTCCTGCTTGTAGTGGTGGTAGCCATCCACGCCGTGACGGCGCGGGTAGCGACGGGTGTCAGTTGAGGCCATAGCCTCCCTTACCTGCGCGGACGTGATGCCGTGCAGGGCCTTGTAGTCGCGCTTGTCCACATTGGGCTTGTACGTTGCGCAGTCTGCCACAGAGAGCCCCTTGCCGCCCACGTCCCAGGCCCCCTCGTACTGGTTGGCGGCGATCGCCCCGCCCCAGAGGAACCCCTGGGGGAAGCCGCCTGCCGTGCATGCGTCCATTCTCAACCTCCATTGTAGGAGGGGCCGACGCACCCCTTGGGGCGTGCCGGCCCCGCTGCCAGACAACGAGCCAGATGAGGCAGCCGCTCGCCAGCGGCGCACCGGGACCTATGCGGCCGCCTCCACCTTGGCCTCTTCCCTGGCCTGCTTGTTGGCGATGAGCACGAAGGGCATCCACACCAGGGTGCAGACCGCGAACGTGATGAGCTGTATCACGACGCCCTGCCAGCCAAAGCTCAGGAAGGCGTTGAGGATGACGGGCACGCCAAATGGCACATCGAACGTGTTGCAGGGCAAGAAGCCAATGTTGATGGCGACCATGGCGATGGCGGCCGAGATGGACGAGTTGAAGATGAACGGGATGGCGAAGGTCGGGTTCAGGACCAGGGGATAGCCAAACACGACAGGCTCGGAGATGCCCATGATGCCGGGGACGAGGGCGAGCTTCGCGACGCCGCGATGGTCCTCGCGCCTGGAGAACAGAAGCGTCGCGAAGAGCAGGCAGAGGGTCATGCCAGCCCCGCCCGGCACGATAAAGCACATCCAGAACCCCTGGGTGAAGATGCGGTCGGGAGCGGCGCCTACCGCAAGGGCCGCTGTGTTGGCGGCAATGGCCGTCGCCCAGATGGCGTTGCGCACGGGGGACACGACGAGGCCGCCGTGGATGCCGAGGAACCAGAACACCTGGGAGAGCGCCACGGCCACGAGGATGCCCGGCATGGTCTGGAAGAGCCCCTCCATGGGCGCCTGGAGGATCAGGTAGATGAGCTCGTTGATGTACTGCCCGGTCACAAGCTTCACTAACTGGCCAAATATGCAGGTAACCAGGAGCGTGAGGGCAACGGGGATCATGACGTTGAAGGACTTCGTGATACCGGCTGGAACCGTGGGCGGCATCTTGATCTTGATGGCGTCGATGGTGCAGAGCCAGTCGAAGAGCTCTGCCACGAGGACCGCCGTGAGCATGCCCACGAACAGGCCCTGGGCGCCAAAGATGGTGTTGCCCATCGCCGCGAGGCCCGTGGCGGACGTGGTGCCGTCGACTAGCGTCTGCCCCTCCGCGAGGAGCTTGGAGAGGTCGGCCGTGAAGGTGGTGGGGACCATGGATATGTACGCGGCGATGCAGGCAATGCCCGTGACGACGGGATCGGCGCCGTTGTGCTTGCCGATGTTGTGCGCGATGAGGTACAGGATGGGGATGGTCATGAATGAGAGGCAGCAGAAGTTGAGGGCCGAGAACGCGGGACCGAGCTGCGCCGCCGCAGGGAGGAACTGCGCCAGGCCCGTGGTCTTGGAAGCGATCAGTGAGTTCAGCAGGGAGCCGAACGAGCCCACGATGACAAAGGGCATGAAGACGGTGAAGGCGTCCTTGATGGAGTTGAGGTACTTGTTCTCGTCAACCCACGCGGCGATGTCGAGGAGCTTGTCCTCGAATCCCTCGCTAAAAGCCATGTCTTACCTCCTAGGTGCTGTTGTGGTGGGAATGTGCCTTACGCCTCTCTAGCCCTGGACGAGCCTGTCGGCCTGCTCGAGGACCTTCGCGCCGTCCACGCGCCCATAGGCGACGGGGTCGATGATATCCACGGGCACCGCGCCGTTGACGATCTTGTCAACCTTCCTCTTGATGTGACGGACCTGGGGTCCCAGGAGCAGGACGTCGAAGTTGCCGAGCTCGGCCTCGATCTGACCCTGCTCGACGGCCCAGATGGTGTCGTCGCGCCCCACAGCCTTCGACGCCTCCTGCATCTTTGCCACCAGCATCGACGTTGACATTCCGGCCGCGCATGCAAGCATGATTCTCATGGTGCTCTCCTTCTCTCTTGGTGGCGCTGCCACCATGCCTCAGGCGGTCTCCCGCCCCACTACCGCTTTGTCCGTGCGTGCCGGCAGAAGAGTGCGGCGGCACGCAGAAACGCCCTGTCAGCCCTTCTGCTCGTCGGCGGCGATGCGCCGGTAGAGGGCCATGAAGCGCTCCGCGAGGTCGATGCACATGATCGCCATCGTCAGGTGGTCCTCCGCGTGGAGCAGGATCAGGTGCACGTCGACCGGCCTCCCCGAGGCCTCCTGCTGAATCATGGAGAACTGGATGTCGTGCGCCTTCCTCATCTCGCCGCGCGCCTCGGCAAGGCTCTGCTCGGCACCGGCGAAGTCGCCGTCCGCCGCCAGGTCGATGGCCTCCAGCGCGCACGACTTGCCGGTGCCGGCATGGGTGATGATCTTCATCGCCAGCTCATACTTCTCCTCGTCCACCTCTAGCTCCTCTCAAGGTCGTGACAATGCTCGTCCAGCATCGAGGCCAGCGTCTCGTAGTCCTGCCGCTCGACAAGGCGCGCCACGTCCCGCTCGCTCATGAGAAGTGCGGCCATGACGTGATAGAACTCCTGGAGGTCCCCGTGCCCCTTTGCGATGGACACCAAGAACACGGCGCGCACCGGCTTCCCCAGCCAGTCGATCTCCCTCTTGGCGATGCCCACACACACCACCGTCCTGCTCCCCATGGTCTCCAGCGGGTGGGGCATGGCGACGTAGTTGCCAAAGGCGGTGGTGGCCAGCTCCTCGCGCCGCCACACGGACGCGGTAAGCTCCTCGCCCAGTCCCTCCCGCTCGGCGACCCTCTTGCTGAGGAGGTCAATGGCCTCCTCGCGGCTCGATAGGTCAAGGTGCGGAAGAAAGAGCTCGGGAGGAAAGTAGCCTCTGACGCCCTCCGTGGCGTTGCGGCTGAGGAGGACCTTGATGTTGTCAAGATCGGCGTCCTCAAGGAAGTTGCCCACCTCGAGGATCGGTACCCTCAGGCGCTCACGGATGGGCACCGTCGTGATGACGTAGTCGATGTCGCTGAGGTCGCGGGACCCAACGAGGGAGACGTCGCAGGTCTCCACCCGGTTGACCTGGTTGCCAAACCTCTCTCGGAAGCGCAGCTCCAAAAGGCGCGCGCTGCCCTCCCCCGACGCGCAGACCATGAGCACGTTCTTGCGCTCCACCTGGGTGCGGCTCCGCTCGAGGGCGAGCGCAAATGACAGTGCGATGTAGCCGACCTCGTCCTCGCTGAGCTCGGAGCCCCACCTTTGCGTGAGGAGCGGGGCGCAGTCGAGCGCCATGTGGTAGGCGAGGGGGTAGTGGACCTTTATGTCCGAGAGGATCGGGTTGCTCGCCTGCATGTGGTAGAGCATGCGCACCGAGAGCGGGGCGATGTGCCGGGCAAGGTTCATGCGCAGCTCGAGGTCATCGGACAGGTCGAAGTGAAAGTCCTTCCCCACCAGGTCGGTGATCTGCCCGACCACGTCCCAGACCTCCTCCGGGATCACCAGGCGCCCGTCGTCGGAGCTGGGCTGCGCCTCGATGGTCTCCTTGCCCGCAAGGTGTATGGCGATGTAGGCAACCTCCTCCTCGGGCAGGGAGATGCGGAGGCGCTCCTCGAGCGCGCGGGCCATGCGCTGGGCCGTTGAGAAGTACGTGCTCCTCTTTATGCTCTGCAGCTGGCTCCGCTCCATGGGGACGTAGCAGCCCCCGCGTATGCGCTCGATGGCGATGGCCACGTGTATGAGCAGGTTGCGATAGACAAAGTTCCTGATCTGCACGTCCTCCTCGCGCGCCACCTCGGAGACGCACTCGTCTATCTCGCTGAGCATAGCCGAGCTCTTGGAGCTGTCGGAACCCTCCACCTCGGAGCCCACCACGAGGGAGGCAAGGCACAGGCGCCGCGCCATCTCGGGGCCGACCACGCGGATCCCATGGTGGGAGCGCCGCTCGATCCTGAGGCCAAACTCAGTCAGAGACTTCTCAACCTGCTTCAGGTCGCTGGACACCGTCGTCCGCGAGACGAACAGGCTCTCCGAGAGCTCGTCGAGGGTGATCCAGTCGTTGCGCATGAGAAGGTCGTCCGCGAGGTAGCTCACGCGCTCCTGAGGGGTGGAGGGCAGGCGGTCGGTCGCCCCATGGAGCCGCTGCAGCCGGCCGAAGGCGTCCTCGTCATCGATGACGAGCCTGTAACCCCTCTCCCTGACCGTCTGGATGTGCGCGACGCCGGCAAGCGTGCGGTTGATGCGCCTGACGTAGGTCCTGACGGTTCGCGTCGTGACGCCGAGGCGCGAGGAGAGCGTCTGGGCATCGGCCACGCCCAGATCCCTGATGATAGAGATGCACTTCATGAGCTGATGGTCCATGCCCTCCTCCTCAGCTCGAAGAATATGTGAGGCGGCGCGAGCGTTTCAATCGCACAATCTTCCAGAGGAATTGGAAAGCGCTGTGCCAATTGCTTCCCGGCAGGGGGATGCGACGGGACGGAGGCCCCGGCAGAGGCCGACGAGGCGGAGCGAGGCCCCGGCGAGGGCCGTGACACAGCCCCTCCGCGCGCGTTCCGCCAGCCGATCCGCTCACCCCTGTGGAAGAATGCCGTACGAACGCAGGGGACAAGCGCGCCGCAAGGAGCTAGGGTTAAGGCAGGGACGCAGGCGAGAAGGGCGCGGCGGGCGCCAGGCCGGGCTGCACCGTCCCGGTAGCGATCGTGCCGCGCCGTGTCCGTGCCGACCACGTACTGCGCCCGTGCTGCGCCGGCCTGTCACCACAACGACGAGGAAGGGATGCTCCATGGAGACGATTCGCCTGCCCAAGGGCTTTCTCTGGGGAGGGGCCACCGCCGACTTCCAGTACGAGGGCGGCTACGGGGAGGGCGGCCGCGGGCTTCTCACCCGCGACTTCGAGACCGACGGCAGCGTCAGCAGCCCGCGCAAGATGACGCTTAGGATCCCCGACGGCGGGAGGGCGGCAGTCAACAGCAGCTTCCTCATGTGCGAGCCCTTCCCCGAAGGCGCGGTCCCCTGCATCTACGACGACCAGTACTACCCCAGCCACCAGGCGGTCGACTTCTACCACCACTGGAAGGAGGACATCGCCCTCATGGGCGAGATGGGCTTCAAGGTGTTTCGCTTCTCCATCTGCTGGAGCCGCATCTTCCCCACCGGGGACGAGGCGGAGCCCAACCAAGAGGGACTGGCGTTCTACGAGGGTGTGGTGGACGAGCTCCTTACCCATGGCATGCAGCCGCTCATCACGGTCTGCCACGACGAGTTGCCCGTGCACCTTGCCGAGGAGTACGGCGGCTGGTCGAGCCGCCACGTCATAGACTGCTACCTCAGGCTCTGCCGAGCCCTCTTTGAGCGCATCGGGACCAAGTGCAGGTACTGGCTCACCTTCAACGAGCTCAATGCCGTTGCGGGCTACGCGGCCCTGGGCGTGAGGAAAACCGATGACCAGACGCACTACCAGGCGCTGCACAACATCTTCGTTGCCAGCGCCAAGGCCGTCGTCATGGGCCACAAGATGATGCCCGGCGCGCAGTTTGGCACCATGTACGCGCTCTCTGAGATCTATCCCGAGACCTGTCGTCCGGAGGACGTTCTGCGGCGTATGCAGTGTCGCCATGAGAGCCTGCTCTTTGCGGACGTGATGGCACAGGGCCGCTACCCCTACTACGCGCGGGACATATTCAGGCGCCGTGGGGTCAAGCTCGACATGGATCCCCATGACGAGCAGGTGCTGCTTGACGGCCAGCTGGACTACGTGAGCTTCAGCTACTACCGCTCCGCCACCGTGAACGCCTCCTCTCCCCTGAGGCGCATGGGCGGCGAACCCAACAACCCCTACCTCAAGACCACGGCCTGGGGCTGGCAGATTGACCCGGTCGGCCTGCGCTACGTGATGAACGAGGTGTACGACCGCTACCGGAAGCCAATCTTCATAGTGGAGAACGGCCTCGGCGCGCGCGACGAGGTGGCAGATGACGGCACCATAGACGACCAGTATCGCATCGACTACCTCAGGGACCACCTGCGCGAGATGGCCAAGGCCATCTGCCTGGACGGGGTCGAGTGCCTGGGCTACACCATGTGGGGCTGCATCGACCTGGTGTCACTCTCCACGGGCGAGATGGCCAAGCGCTATGGCTTTGTGTACGTGGACATGGACGACAAGGGCAACGGCACCCTGGCACGCAGCCGCAAGAAGAGCTTCGACTGGATGCGGCGCGTGTGCGAGACGAACGGCGACAGCCTCTGGAGCGACTAGCGCAACTAAGGTCACGGCGGGTATTACAGTTGCCCTAGGCCCCGAGGGCCCGTCCCCCTTACCCCAGCTCCATCCTGTGCCGGGCATATGCCGGGAAGCCCGGCAGGCAGAAGCGCACGATGCCGCGGGCGGGGCTCTCCACCACCCCCGCCTCCTGGAGCCTGCTGCGATAGGTGGAGGCATAGCGGCTCGTGACGCCCATGCGCTGGGCGATGTCGGAAAGGCGGCTCTCCACCTTGTCCTGCAGCATGGCATTGACGAAGCTCACGTCCATGGGCGAGAGCTCACGGTAGCTTGGCGCCAGGACGTGCTCCTCGAAGTCCCTCCGCGCGTTGTCGACCCCTGCCCGGGCGTCGTCGGGGCCGACGCGCTCCTTGTCCTGCGCCGCCTGCCAGCTCCTGAACCCCACGAGTTGCAGCATGTAGGGGAAGCCCTCCGTCGCCGTGGTGCAGGCGTCCAACGCCTCGGCGTCCAGCGACTTGCTGGTGAGCGCCATGGTCCGCCTGAAGGCGTCGGCCACGTCCGCATCCGATACCCTGCCCAGCGTGTGACGCTGGGCCCTCCTCAGGAACGAGACGCTCCTGTTCGAGAGGAGGGCGCCCACGTGGGACGGGAGTCCCGCCATGACCAGCGCGACCTTCCTGTCCTCCCGGACGAGGTGCTGGTACACCGAGGCGAGGGTGATCAGCTCGTCGAGGCTCGCATCGACCTCGTCGACGGTGAGGAGCAGCCCGGTGCCATGCTCTGCCAGCTGGTCGAGCAGGGCGCCCATGCGCGTGCGCCAGTTGCCCCGCCGCTCGGCACCATACTCCCAGCCTGCGCTCAGGGGCCCCACGCCGACGTTGGTGATCCGGACGCCACTGTGAGAGTCCACGAGGTGGGAGGCCTTGCGGAGCGTCTGCTCGAAGAGGTCCTCGAGCAGCCCGGGGATGGCGGAGCTGCTTGCGGCGATCCAGCCGCATGCCTCCGCATCCTCCGCTATGCGCGAGAGGCAGACGGTCTTGCCGGTGCCACGCGGGCCGACGAGGATGCTGGAGAGGTTGGGGTCGCCCGCGCCCTGCACGAGGGCCTCGCGCATCTCGTGGAGCAGCTCGTCTCGGCCGGCCAGGATGGCAGGGGTCGTTCCAAAGGCGGGTGTGAAGGGGTTTCTCTCGGTCATCGTTTGCCTTCTTTGCCTATTTTTGCCTTCTTTGCTTATTTTTGCCCCTTTTGCCCTGTGGGGCAAGAGGTCTGGTGATACGGGAATGTCCATGGGCGGAGCTGGGGCCTGTGGGTGTCCCTTGATGGATGCGGCCTCTGTGACCTGGGCATTCTTAAAGCCGATTCTACCAAATGCCAACCATGGGCCATGAGGCGCCGGTCACGGCATCGGGCTGTGCGGAGATGCTTGGGTGCAGCCCGGGGTGCGGCTCCTGCCACGCCCCATACGAAACCATCCATCCACCGAAGGAATGCAAGTGGATGTTCGTGGCAGGAACCAGGCCCCCACCCCTATGGTGCGGCGCGAGGCATGATGGCGCCTCGCGCCCAGGGGTTCGCCCGTCTTCCACATGCCAGCCGGTATCTCCGTGCGTTTCATCCCCGCGCGCTTGGGGTAGTCTTCCAACGTGAGCATGCCGCCCACCCTCCGCCCCGAAAGGACTTCTGATGCCTGACACACCCCTGAGGGCTGCCCCCGAGGCAGCCCCCGAGCTCCCCGGGACCCTCAGGACGGACATCCTCATCATAGGAGCCGGACCAGCAGGCATCTTCTGCGCGCTTGGCCTCATCGAGCGCGGCGACGCGCGGCATATCACCATGGTCGAGAAGGGGCTTCCCATAGAGCGGCGCAGCTGTCCCAAGGAGCGGACGAGCCAGTGCGTGCACTGCGAGCCCTGCCGCATCACGACGGGCTTCTCGGGTGCGGGTGCCTTCTCCGATGGCAAGCTCTCGCTCTCGCACGAGGTGGGTGGCGACCTGCCCGAGCTCATCGGCGCCGACCGTGTGCAGGGGACCATCAGTCGCGTCGACCAGATGTACCTCTCGTATGGTGCGGACCCACGCGTGGAGGGCGTGGGCAACACGCAGGAGGTGGCCGAGATCCGCCGCCGTGCCATCAAGGCGGGCCTCAAGCTCGTCGACTGCCCCATCCGCCATCTGGGGACGGAGAGGGCCCAGGAGATCTACGCACGCATCGAGCATCGTCTCGAAGAGGCGGGCGTCACCCTGCTCTTTGGGAACGAGTGCTCCGAGGTGCTCGTCGGGGACGGCTGCTGCACGGGCGCCATCATCCATCCCATCAATGCCGCGCCGGGCGAGCGCACCTGTCGCGTCACCGCCGCCGAGACCATCGTGGCCACGGGCCGCCGTGGTGCGGACTGGTTCGATCGGATGTGCCTGGAGCATGGCATCGGGCACCATGCGGGGCCATGCGACATCGGTGTGCGCGTCGAGGTGCGCAACGAGGTCATGGAGGACGTCAACAACGTGCTCTACGAGTCGAAGCTCGTGGGCTATCCCGATCCCTTCCGCAACAAGGTGCGCACGTTCTGCCAGAACCCCGGTGGCTTCGTGAGCCAGGAGAACTACGACGGCGGCCTCGCCGTGGTCAATGGGCACAGCTACAAGGAGCGCAAGAGCGACAACACCAACCTTGCGGTGCTGGTCTCGTTCAACTTCCGTGAACCGTTCCACGAACCGATAGCCTATGCCCAGCATGTGGGCCGCCTGTGCAACATGCTTGGCGCCGGGCACATCCTCGTGCAGCGCTTCGGCGACATCCTGGATGGGAAGCGCACCTGGCCCGCGGAGCTGTGTCGCTCCAACGTGGTGCCCACGCTGCCCGATTCCGAGGCGGGCGACATCACCTCCGCCATGCCGCACCGTGCGATGATCGAGATCGTCGAGTTCATGCGGGCCGTGGACCAGGTGGTGCCGGGCTTTGCCGCCGACGAGACCCTGCTCTATGCGCCGGAGCTCAAGTTCTACAGCAACCGGGTGGGCATGGACGGGCACTTTGACACCAACGTGGCCCACCTGCACTGCCTGGGCGACTCGAGCGGCTGGACGCGCGGGCTCATGATGAGCTCCGTGATGGGGCTGCTCATGGGCGAGGAGCTGGCCGCACGCTGACGTCCCCACGCGCCCTGCAGAATGAATGGAAGCGGCTGTGGGGTGGTATCCTCACTACGCCGAACAAACCGCCACGTCACCACGAGACGCCCCTCCGACAGCCCTGCCGGAGGGACCGTGCCGGGGCATGAGGGAAAGATGCGCCATGGGCGACAAGCTAGAGAAGATCATCGCTGCCTACGAGGAGCTCGAACGGAAGATGATGGACCCGGCCGTGATGTCGGATCCCAAGGAATACACGCGCATCGCCAAGGAGCACTCCAGCCAGGCGGAGCTGGTGGCAAAGGCGCGCGCGTACCTGCAAGCCAAGGAGGACATCGAGGCGGCAAAGGAGATGCTGCACGAGACCTCCGGCGCCGGGGACAAGGAGATGCTGCAGGCCGACATCGCCGAGAACGAGGAGAGGCTGCCCGGCCTCGAGGACGAGATCAAGGTCATGCTCATTCCCGGCGACCCCAACGACGAGAAGAACACCATCGTGGAGATCCGTGCGGGCGTGGGTGGTGACGAGGCGGGCATCTTTGCGGGCGACCTCTTCAAGATGTACGAGGGCCTTGCCCAGTCACGTGGCTGGAAGATCGAGGTGCTCTCGTCCAGCCCCAGCGAGGCGGGCGGCTTCAAGACCATCGAGTTCAAGGTCACGGGCGACAAGGTCTATTCCGTCATGAAGTACGAGAGCGGCGTCCACCGCGTGCAGCGCGTGCCCAAGACCGAGAGCCAGGGGCGCATACAGACCTCGACGGCCACCGTGGCCGTGCTGCCCGAGGCCGAGGACATCGACATCGAGATCAAGGAGGAGGACCTGCGCGTGGATACGTACTGCGCCTCCGGACCGGGCGGGCAGGGCGTCAACACCACGTACTCCGCCGTGCGCATCACACACCTGCCCACGGGCACCGTCGTGCAGTCGCAGGACCAACGCTCGCAGATCCAGAACCGGGCCGTGTGCATGGAGATGCTGCGCGCCCGCCTGTACGAGATGGAGCTCGAGCGGCAGCAGGAGGAGCAGGGCGCCGCGCGTCTCTCGCAGATAGGCCATGGCAACCGCTCCGAGAAGATCCGCACGTACAACCAGCCGCAGGATCGCGTGACCGATCACCGCATCGGCTTCAACAGCACCTATGACGGCGTGCTGCTGGGCGACAGGCTGCCCGAGGTCATCGAGGCCCTCGCCGCCGCCGAGCGTGCCGAGAAGCTCGCACGGATGGCATAGGCGGGGCGGCCTATCGGCTCGTTCCGAGCATCCAGTCGATGATGCTCTCCTGCCGTATGCCGTCGTAGTCTCCCGTGCCCACGCGGTCAAGGGCGAGGACGGTCTTGGGATAGTTGTCCGCAAGCGACCGGAGTGGTCTGAACTCGCGCTCTCGCGTCGCATCGGGAAGCACGGTCTGTGCGACCTGGAAGTACTCGGGCCCGGAGTCGCCCATGGCCACGAAGTCGACCTCGGTGGTTCCCAGCTTGCCGATCGAGACCGTACGGTAGCGTCGCAGGAGCTCGAGGTAGGCGGCGTTCTCGATGCGATGCCCCACGTCCCCTTGCGCCTTCCCGAGCAGCCAGAACCTGAAACCAAGGTCACCGAGGTAGTATTTCTCGAGGGTGGCCAGATGCTCATGTCCCCGCAGGTCATAGCGCGCTGCCTTGAAGAGGAGGTAGTTCTCGACAAGGATGTCCAGGTAGCTACCGACGGTGGTGGCTGTCGCCTTTGCGCCGGCCGATGCGAGTCCCGCGGCAATGCGCTTGCGCGAGGTGATGCTGCCGATGTTGTCTGCCAGAAATGCCGCGGTGTCCCTGAAGGAGCGCATATCCATGCGGGGGTACCTTCGTGCCACGTCTTCGAGGACAATGGTGCTGAATACGCCTCCCAGGTAGTCGAGGATGCTGCGCTCGTCATCCAGCCGTGCGGAGAAGGGCATGCCGCCGTAGGTGAGAAACCGATTGAACTCCACTTCGGGGTTGGAGTCACGGGGCCGTGCGCTCAGGAACTCCGCAAAGGAGAAAGGAAGCAGGTGCAACTCCACATAGCGACCCGTAAGAAGCGTCGCAAGCTCGCCGGAGAGCAGGTATGCGTTCGAGCCTGTGATGTAAAGGTCGATGTCATCGCGAAGCGCGAGTCCGTCGACGGCGCGTTCGAAGTCCCTGACGTGCTGGACCTCGTCCAGGAAGACATAGTTTGTGCCGGGACCAAGGCGCTGCATGAGGTAGCGGTACAGCCCTCGCGCCTCGGCGGGATACTCTTCGTCAAGGCTCTCGAAGTTGATGTCATGGATGTTCGAGTCTGGGACCCCCTGTGAGCGCAGCACGTCCTGGAACAGCTCGAAGACACAGGACTTCCCACTGCGTCGCAGTCCGGTGACGACCTTGATGACCCTCTTGCCCTGCCAGCGCTGCAGCCATTCCATATAATGTGGACGAGCGATGAGCTTCGTTCCCATAGGGACTCCAAACCTACCTTCTAAAATGGTCAATCCATAGTGTATGCTAAAAACAGAGCATTTTAGGATGACAAAATCTTTGGCAGGTGGCGTCCCACATCACAAAGTAAGGTGAGAGGTACTGGACTCGTGCGCGAATGGAGGAGGGCAGGGTGTCCCAGGTTCGACAGGAGACATGGACCGTGAGGCGCATGCTCGAGTGGTGCGTGGGATACCTGGAGGGGCATGGTGACGAGCACCCGCGGCTCTCCGCCGAGTGGCTCGTCTCCGATGCCACGGGCCTCTCCCGCGTGGAGATCTACACCAACTTCGACCGGCCCCTTTCCCAGCAGGAGCTGTCTGCCATGCACGACGCCGTGCTGCGGCGCGGCGCGGGCGAGCCGCTGCAATACGTGACGGGCGAGATGCCCTTCCGCCACATCGTGCTGCGCTGCGAGCGCGGCGTGCTCATCCCGCGTCCCGAGACGGAGGTGCTCGTGGACGCGGCGCTCGAGGGCGTGGATGGCGCGGTGGCTGCCGGCCATGCGGCCCAGGTGCTCGAGGTGGGCGTGGGAACCGGCTGCATCAGCTGCTCTGTGGCATCGGAGCGTCCGGGCACGCACGTGACGGCCACGGACCTCTCGCCTGCAGCCGTGGGCCTGGCGGAGCGCAACCGCGACGCCCTGGGCCTTACGCGCGTCATCGACCTCGTCGAATGCGACCTGGCGTCGGGCGTCAGCCCAGAGCTCATGGGCACCTTTGACGTGCTCGTCTCCAACCCGCCCTACATCCCCAGCGCCGTGGTGGCCACGCTGCCCCATGAGGTCGTGGGCCATGAGCCCGGACTGGCGCTTGATGGCGGAGACGACGGGCTCGATGTGCTCCGTCGCCTGCTCGAGCTCGCCCCACGGACGCTGCGGCCGGGTGGCATGCTCTGCTGCGAGCTCTTCGAGACCACCGTGGAGACGGCGGCCGAGCTCTGTCGGGCCCAGGGTGGCTGGGCGACGGTCGAGGTGCGCGAGGACCTCACGCGACGGCCGCGCGTGCTCGTGGCCGTGCGCGAGGGAAGCCTCGCCGAGGGGGGAGCGCTCGTGAGGCCCGACAGGATCATGGCCGTCGACCAGGGCGCGCCCAACCCCGGCCTCGTGCGTGACGTCGCGCGGCTGCTGGTGGGTGGCGGCGTGGTGGTCATGCCCACGGACTCCGTGTACGGCATAGGCTGCGCGGCCATGCCCCACAACCCCGGCCTGGGACGCGTCTTCGCCATCAAGCGGCGCGACCTCGGCCAGACGCTGCCCTGGCTGGTGGCCGACCCCAGCGACCTCATGCTCTACGGCGCGGACGTGCCCGCAGGGGCCCAGCTGCTGGCACGGGAGCTCTGGCCGGGGGCGCTTACGCTCGTGGTCAGGGCGAGTCCGCTCGTGCCGGCGGAGTACGCGCGTGGGGGGACCATCGCCCTGCGCTGCCCCGACTCGAGCCTCGTGCGCGCCCTTGCGCGCGAGGTGGGGGTTCCCCTGGCCGTCACCAGCGCGAACACACATGGCGAGGCCTCGGCGACGAGTGGCGCCACCGTGGAGGGACGCCTGGTGGAGGAGGCCGACCTCACGCTCGACGGGGGCCCTGCCCCCCTTGCCGTGGCATCGACCATCGTGGACTGCACGGGCGCGGAGCCGCGCATCCTGCGCGAGGGGGCCATCTCCCCGGCACGGATCCGCTCCGTCCTCGCCCAGGCGTAGCCTGAGTCGCCTTCAGATTGAGTCGTATGCAAAATCCTAGGCCTTCCAGGTAGGCAATGGAGATGCCCTATCTCATCTACCTGCGATGATGCCGGCGGCCCTCCTCTGTCTCCCGCCAAGAGTTGCGTACGACTCGAACTGGTGCGGGCCGAATCGGGCCCTGACCGTTCGGGGCCGCCGTGGGGTCCCGCCCTGGCGCTGGCCGTGCCCTGCCCTATACTTGTCACAGGCACCAGAGGTTGACCAGCACCAGGGCAGGGAGAGCGGCATGAGAATCGCCATTGCGTCCGATCACGGTGGCTTCGAGCAGAAGGGGCCCCTCGCCGAGCATATCGAGTCCCTCGGCCACGAGGTCATGGACATGGGGCCCACCACGGACGCCCGCTGCGACTATCCCGACTACGCCGACAAGGTCGCGCGCCATGTGGCCGCTGGCAAGGCCGACCGCGGCGTCCTCATCTGCGGCACGGGCATCGGCATGGCGCTTGCCGCCGACAAGGTGCCCGGCATACGTGCCGCCAACATCCAGACGCCCCAGTTCGCCGAGCTCTTCCGCGAGCACAACGACGGCAACGTGCTGTGCCTGTCGGGCCGCTTCACGTCGCTTGCGACGAACGAGGAGATCGTGGACGTCTTCCTCACCCAGGAATGGGCGGGAGGGCGTCACGCCCAGCGCGTCGAGAAGATCGCGCGCGAGGATGATCCCGGCTTCACGGGGGTGGGCGAGGACTTCGGGCTAAGCTGATACCCGAGCACTGTGGCAAGGGTTTCTGGACGGCCGGTCGGTCTTCCCATATGCGAGGGGCAGAAGGGGCATCAACATGGACTTCGACACGACGCGCTTCACCATCATCGATCACCCGCTCGTGCAGCACAAGCTGCACATCCTGCGCGACAGGGACACGGGTACCAAGCAGTTCCGCGAGCTGGTCACCGAGCTCGCCATCTTCGAGGGCTACGAGGCCATGCGCGACTTCCCGCTCGAGGACGTCCAGGTGGAGACCCCGCTCGAGGTCACCACCTGCAAGCGCATCTCGGGCAAGAAGGTTGCCATCATCCCCATCCTGCGTGCCGGCCTGGGCATGGTTGATGGCCTGCTCTCCCTCGTCCCCTCCGCGCGCGTGGGACACGTGGGCATGTACCGCGATCCCGACACGCACGAGCCACACCAGTACTACTGCAAGTTCCCGCCCGACGTGGAGAGCCGCATCTGCCTCATCGTCGACCCCATGCTGGCGACGGGAGGCTCACTCACCGCGGCCATCAGGTTCCTGCGCGATGCCGGCGTCAAGGACATCCGCGCCCTCACGCTGGTGAGCGCCCCCGAGGGCGTGAAGGCGGTCCTGGACTTCGATTCGGACGTGCACCTGTACACCTGCGCGCTCGACCGTCAGCTCAACGAGAGCGCCTATATCCTGCCCGGCCTCGGTGACGCGGGCGATCGCATCTACGGCACCAAGTAGGGGTGCGCGGCGTGCCGCAACGTGTTGGTTCTGTGTCAATGCGGGATGTCCCTGATGTTCGTCCCGGATGGCCTCTGGCATGAAAAGGAGGGTGTAACTTGGCAGACGTGGTGGCCCTGCTTGCGGGTGCCCTAGTGGGGGGGTTGGGGCTTGCTCCTGTGTGCGTTCTGCTTGCGCAGGCGTGGGAGAAGAGTAAGATGCAGGGCGCGACCGTTGTTGCGGTGGGCGTCATGGCGATAGTGGTATCGTTCGCGGTCATGGTGCTGGCGGTCGTGGTCGTGCATGTGGTTGCAGGCGCCCTTGTGCCTGCGTTCGCATGTGCTATGGTCAGCGTGTTCCTGGCTGGCTTGGGAATACGTTCGGTCAAGGCCTCGCGCGCCATGCACGCTGGTGGCGCGAGCGAAGGGGATGACGGATAGTGGGAAGTGCGCTCATGGCAGCAGGTGCTGCCGACAGCCCCCTGGATCAGCTCGGCGGTGCGATGGACGAGCTGCTCGACAGCTTCAGCACCCATGTGCTCCAGGGCAACACCAACTTCGGCTTCACCAACTACATCTTCTGGATGCTGGTTGCCCTCACGCTCATGCTCGTCACCATCTTCGTGTTTCGTGCCAAGCAGAGGAGGAGCCTGGTTCCGCAGGGATTCTTCGTCAACGGCATGGAATGCCTCTTCGAGTTCATCCGTGATGACATGTGCAGGTCCATCCTGGGAGACACCTGGAAGAGGCACTACTCCTTCCTGGCGGCGCTCTTCCTCTTCATCGTCGCCAACAGCATCGTGGGCGTCATTCCCGGCTGCCATCCCGGGACCGGTTCCATCGGCGTGACGTCCGCGCTGGCCATCTGCTCGTTCGTCTACTTCATCGCCGTGGGCATCAAACGCATGGGTGTCCTGGGGTATCTCAAGAGCCTGGCTCCCGAGGGCATCCATGGCATCGCCGCCGCCCCCCTCTGGATCATCGAGGCCTTCTCGACGTTCCTGCGCCTCATCACCCTCGCCGTCCGACTCTTCTGCAACATGTTCGCCGGACACGTGGTCATGGGCGCCTTCGCCATCCTGGCGTCGCTCTTCTTCCAGCCCCTGCTGCAGCAGGTCTCCGTCATTGCCCTTGGCAATGCCGCGGCCTCCGTCTTCTGGATCCTGCTGCTCATCATCATCTACATGGTGGAGATCCTCGTGGGCGTCATTCAGGCATACGTCTTCACGCTGCTCTCGTCCGTCTACATCCAATTGGTCGAGAATGAGAGCGAGCCCGAGGAAGAGAAGGCTGTAGGCAAGTAGCATCTCATGTTTGGTGAACCGCGGGCATCCACGTCCGCAGTCGATGTGGTCACAAGGTCGCCTCAGCGAGGCGCGTGATGAAGGAGGAATCGTGGGAGTCATCGGATATGGTCTTGGTGTTATTGGTGCCGGCATCGGCATCGGTCTTTCTGCCTATGGCGCAACGACCGCAATGGCCCGTCAGCCCGAGATGCAAGGCCGTCTGTTCACTACCTTCATTCTTGGCTCCGCGTTCGTCGAGGCCCTGGCCCTTATCGGATTCGTCGTTTCGCTGATCGTCCATTAGGGCAGGCACTCGACGGAAACTGTGGGTTGGAGGATTTGATGGACAGGAACATGAAGGGGTTGGGGCGCGTGGGGGCGGCGGCGCTCGCATCCGCCGCGATGGCGATGCAGTTCCCCACAGTGGCGCTCGCGGATTCTCCGAGTGGCACCGATCTGCTGCTACCCAAGCCCGCCGAGTTCGTTCCCGCGCTCATCGCCTTTCTCGTCATCTGGGCGGTTCTGGCCAAGTTCGCACTGCCCTCCATCGTCGAGATGATGGAGAAGCGCCAGCAGAAGATCCAGAACGACCTTGATGAGGCCCAGCAGGCCAAGGTCAAGGCGGTCGAGGAGCAGAAGGAGTACGAGGCGCGGATCGCCGAGGCCCATAGGCAGGCGGAGCGGATCATTGCCGACGCCAAGCGCGAGGCCGAGGAGGAGCGCTCCCGTGTGCTGGCAAAGGCGCAACGGGACGCAGCCGGGGTCATCGCCAAGGCACATGGCGCCGTAAGCTCCGAGCGCAAGAAGGCCATGATCGAGCTCTCGGGCCAGGTGGTCAACCTGTCCGTGGAGATTGCCAGCAAGATCATCGGCAACGACCTCAGCGAGGACGAGCAGCGCAGGCTCGCAGAGCGCTATCTCGCGGAAGTGAGCACACGAGATGACAGGTAACCGTAGCGACAATGGCAAGGTGGAGGCATATGCCCGCGCCCTCATCGAAGCGGGGCGCGGGGAGGACAGGGCCAACGCCGACCTCAGGCAGTGGGAGCATGCAAGCAAGTTCTCGCCGGAGGTCCTCGAGACCCTTGCCACCATGCGCGCAAGCGGAGACGACGCCCTCATCAGGGCCGTCTCCCGCCGCTACAAGGAGATACTCGACAGCGAGGACGAGACCGTCTCGGTGAGCGTCACCACGTCGGTCCCCATGGACGATGCCCTGCGCCAGAAGGCCATCGAAAAGACCAGCAGGGAGCTCGGGGCACCCGTCTACCTCATCGAGCATGTCGACCCCTCCATCCTCGGGGGCATTGTCATCGAGGCCCGCGGCAAGCGCCACGACGCATCCATCCGTGCGCAGCTTGCGCATATCCGCAAGCAGCTCGCCTCGACCTTCATCGGAAGTGATGAGCAGTGACAGAAGAGACTATCAGCTCGGCAAGGATCATGAGCACGCTCCAGCGGGAGCTTGCGAGCATTCGCTCCACCGTCGACCGTCAGGAGGCCTCGGTGGTCACCGAGGTGGGTGACGGCATCGCGCACATCAGTGGCCTCAAGAGCGCCATGGCGGGCGAGCTTTTGGAGTTCACCAGCTCCAGCACGGGCAACAGCGTGTATGGCCTCGCCCAGAACCTCGACGTGGACGAGGTCGGTGCCGTGCTCTTTGGCGAGGTCGACTCGATCCGCGAGGGTGACGAGTGCCGCACCACCGGTCGCGTCATGGACATCCCGGTCGGCCGTGCCATGCTCGGACGCGTGGTGAACCCCCTCGGCCAGCCCATCGACGGCCTTGGTGCCATCGATGTGGACGGGCGCCGCCCCATCGAGTTCAAGGCGCCGGGCATCATGGAGCGTCAGCCCGTGTGCGAGCCCGTCCAGACGGGGCTCATGTCCATCGATGCCATGGTGCCCATCGGCCGTGGCCAGCGCGAGCTCATCATCGGCGATCGCAAGACGGGCAAGACGGCCATCGCCATCGACGCCATCGTCAACCAGCGCGATACCGACATGCTCTGCATCTACGTCGCCATCGGCCAGAAGGCCTCGACGGTCGCGGCCATCAGGGAGACCCTGGCCCGTCAGGACGTCCTGGACAAGACCATCATCGTTGCCGCGACGGCGGCCGACTCCGCACCGTTGCAGTACATCGCTCCCATGGCCGGCGCGGCCATCGGCGAGTACTTCATGTACAACGACGAGAACGGCCATCCTGCGGACGAGGCGCATCGTGGCGGTCACGTGCTGGTGGTCTACGACGACCTCTCCAAGCAGGCCGTCGCCTATCGTCAGATGTCACTGACGCTGCACCGCCCACCCGGGCGCGAGGCCTATCCCGGCGACATCTTCTACCTGCACTCTCGTCTGCTCGAGCGCGCCTGCAAGATGTCCGACGAGAACGGCGGCGGCTCGCTGACGGCCCTCCCGATCATCGAGACCCAGGAGGGCGATGTCTCGGCGTACATCCCCACCAACGTGATCTCCATCACCGACGGCCAGATCTACCTGCAGTCCAACCTCTTCTTCCAGGGGCAGAGGCCAGCCGTCGACGTGGGCATCTCGGTGTCGCGCGTCGGTGGTGCCGCGCAGCTTCCCGCCATGAAGCAGGTCGCCGGCACGCTGCGCCTCGACCTCGCCTCCTATCGCGAGAAGCAGGCGTTCGCACAGTTCGGCTCCGACCTCGATGCCACCACGCAGTACCAGCTCAACCATGGTGCGCACATGATGGAGATGCTCAAGCAGGGTCGATACGCCGCGCTTGACGCCGCCGACCAGGCCATCGCCATCTACGCCGCCAAGGGCGACTTCCTCGATGACATCGACCTCGACCACGTCACGCTCTTCCGCGATAACCTGGCCAAGTACATGGCCGATAACCATCCGGGCGTGCGCAACCTGGTCATGGGGGGCAAGATCACGGACGAGCTGGGTGAGCGCATCAACCATCACGTCGCCTCCTTCAAGAAGGCCTTCCTGCAGGAGCATCCCAACCGGTCGACGGTTGCCGAAGCCGCCGCGACACCCGACAGCCTGGCGGCGGGCACAGACGCAAAGGGCCAGGAGTAGCGCCCGATGGCTAACCTTCGCGAAATACAGAGGCGCATGGGCTCCATCACGAGCACGATGCAGATCACCCGCACCATGCAGATGATCTCCACGGCGCGCATCCAGAAGGCGCTGGTCCGTGCGGAGGATGCCGCCCCCTACAAGGATGCCATCACCAACATGCTGGCGAACGTGGCGGCTGCGGGGTTCGACAGCTCGCAGCCTCTCCTGCGCACGCACGCCCAGGAGAGGCACGTGCTCTTCATCCTCGTGGCGTCAGACCGTGGGTTGGCCGGTGGGTTCAACATCCTCCAGCAGCGTGCGGTCGAGCGCGAGATGCGTGCCCTTGCCGCCAGGGGCGTCGCCTCCTCCATCATCACCTGCGGGCGCAAGCCTACGGAGTACTTCGCCTACCGCAAGATCAAGCCCGTCCTCTCCTTCGAGGGCAGCTCCTCGGAGCCCACGCGAGACCAGGCGGCACGCATCGCCTCCTACGCGATGGACGGCTATGCCGCGGGCACCATCGACCGCGTGATGCTGCTGTACTGGCATGCCAAGAACCGCGTCGACCAGACGCAGGTCACCGAGCAGATCCTCCCCATCACCAAGGAACGCCTGCTCATGCCCAACCGTCCGCGCACGCCCGAGGCGATGGGCGAGGTGGGCAGGCACGCCTACACCGACTACGCCTTCGAGCCGTCGGCACACGAGGTGCTGGGATACCTCATGCCCGCCTACTTCAGGACGGTCATCTACCATGCGCTGCTCGACTCCGCCGCCGCAGAGCACGGGGCCCGACGCAGGGCCATGCAATCGGCGACGGACAACGCCAAGGAGGTGCTCTCGACCTTGGGTCGCACGTACAACCGCGAGCGCCAGGGCGCCATCACCACGGAGCTCAACGAGATCATCGGCGGCGCTTCCGCATTGGAGGACAACTAATGCCACAGACCATGGAAGAACAGCGCACCGCACTCGAGGAGGCGGCCTACAACCACCTCAACCACAGCGTGGGCAAGGGCAGGATCATCCGCATCGTGGGGCCCGTCGTCGACGTCAAGTTCGACTACGATGTGCCCGCCATCTATACGGCGCTCGTTGTCGACGACGACACGCCCGGCGGAAGGGCTCATGCCGTGCTCGAGGTCGAGTCGCAGCTTCCTGATGGCGTCGTGCGCACGGTCGCCATGTCATCCACGGACGGCCTGCAGCGGGGCCTCAGGGTGCGCGATACCGGCCGCCCCATGATGATGCCCGTCGGCCCCTCCACGCTCGGCCGCGTGTGGAACGTCATGGGCGAGCCCGTGGACGGGGGGAAGGTGCCGGACGACGTGCAGCACTATCCCATCCACCATCCCGCGCCGGCATTCGAGGACCTCACCACCACGACCGAGATCTTCGAGACCGGCATCAAGGCCATCGACCTGCTTGAGCCCTACGTTCGCGGGGGCAAGACGGGCCTCTTCGGGGGCGCCGGCGTCGGTAAGACGGTGCTCATTCAGGAGCTCATCAACAACCTCGCCCAAGAGCATGGCGGCACCTCGGTGTTCACCGGCGTCGGCGAGCGTACGCGTGAGGGCACTGACCTCTACCTCGAGATGACCGAGTCCGGGGTCATCAACAAGACCTGTCTGGTCTACGGCCAGATGAACGAGCCGCCCGGGGCACGTCTGCGCGTGGGCCTCGCGGGCCTCACCACGGCCGAGTTCTTCCGCGACCAGGGGCAGGACGTGCTGCTCTTCATCGACAACATCTTCCGCTTCTCCCAGGCGGGCTCCGAGGTCTCCGCCCTCTTGGGCCGCATGCCCTCTGCCGTGGGCTACCAGCCGACGCTGGCCACCGAGATGGGAGACCTCCAGGAGCGCATCACCTCCACCAAGGAGGGGTCGATCACCTCGGTGCAGGCCGTCTACGTCCCCGCCGACGACCTCACCGACCCCGCTCCCGCCACCACGTTCACACACCTCGACGCGCAGACGGTGCTGTCCCGCTCGATTACCGAGCTGGGCATCTATCCCGCGGTCGACCCACTGGCAAGCTCCAGCTCCGCCCTCGACCCCCTGGTCGTCGGCGAGGAGCACTACCGCGTGGCCATGGCCGTGCAGCAGACGCTCCAGGAGTACTCCGACCTTCAGGACATCATCTCCATCCTGGGCATGGACGAGCTCTCCGAGGAGCAGCAGCTCGTTGTCGCTCGCGCCCGCAAGATCCAGCAGTTCCTCTCGCAGTCGTTCCACGTGGCCGAGAAGTTCACGGGCAACCCCGGCGTGTACTGCTCCGTCGAGGAGACCGTCCGCTCCTTTGCCGCCATCATCGACGGCAAGTGCGATGACATCCCCGAACAGGCCTTCCGCTATGCCGGCACCATCGAGGACGTGCGCGAGCGCGCCCGCAGGATGGCCTCGGACGACAGCGGCGAGAAGTAGGGCGACGGCATGGCGGAGCTTACCTGTCAGTTCGTGCGCCCGGATCGGCTTCTCTTCGAGGGGCCCGTCCAGAGCCTGGTGCTGGTCACGGCCTCCGGCGAGCTGGGTGTGTGGCCCGGCCATGCGGCCGAGATCTGCGCGCTGGGCGATGGCGTCGTGCGTCTCAACCTGCGCGAGGAGGACGGTGGCGGCACCACCCACATCATCATCTCGGGCGGCTATGCCGAGATAGGCGGCGAGGAGGTCATCATCCTGGCCGACCATGCCCGGCGCTCCGATGACATCGAGCCCGACGTGGTGCGCGACACGCGCGAGGCCGCATTTGACGCGCGCGACGCCCTTCCCGAGCGTGACAGCCGCCGCGCGTATTACGATGAGAAGATCAAGTGGTGTAACCTGCTGCTGAAGCATGCGCAGGACACGGCGGTGACGCCTGACGCCTAGGGCGCCATGGGCTGGAGGACGGATGGAAGTCATTAGGGTCGAAGGTGGCCACCCCCTTGGGGGAGAGGTGATGGTGGAGGGCGCCAAGAACTCGGCGCTCAAGCTCATGGCGGCCACGCTCATGGCCCCGGGCGTCTCCACCCTCACCAACGTGCCTGACATCGCCGATGTCCATGTCATGGGCAAGGTGCTCACCTACATGGGCGCCTCCATCGAGGTGCTGGGCAAGCACGAGCTGCGGATCGACACCTCGGACGTCACGAGATGGGAGGCCCCCTATCACCTCGTGGCGCAGATGCGCGCCTCGACGGCGGTGCTCGGGCCGCTGCTCTCCCGCTTCGGCAAGGCCATCGTCGCCATGCCGGGCGGCTGCAACATCGGTGCCCGCAAGATAGACATGCACATCCTCGGCCTTGAGGCCCTAGGCGTCTCCTTCGGCATCGATCATGGCAACATCTATGCGACCACGCCCCAGGGGCTCACGGGTGCGACCGTCACGCTGGACTTCGCGAGCGTGGGAGCCACGGAGAACCTCATGATGGCCTCCGTGCACGCCAGGGGCGTCACCACCATCGACAACGCCGCCCGCGAGCCCGAGATCGTGGATCTCGCCAACCTCCTCAACGAGATGGGCGCCAAGGTGCGCGGGGCGGGCTCCCCCGTCATCGAGATCGAGGGCGTGGGAGCGCTCCATCCCGTGGAGCATCGAGTGGTGGGCGACCGCATCGAGGCCGGCACCTTCCTCGCCATGGGTGCCCTCGTCGGAGGGCCGATCACGATCCGCGGCTTCAAGCCCATCCACCTGGGGCTCGTCCTCAAGAAGTACGAGCTCATGGGCCTTTCCATCGACCGCCAGGACGATGGCTGCGTCGTGAGCCGCACGAGGCCCATTCACTCCGTCGACATCCAGACGCTGCCCTTCCCGGGCTTTCCCACCGACATGCAGGCGCAGACCATGTGCCTGCTCGCCCAGGGTGATGACTCCTGCGTCATCACCGAGAACGTCTTTGAGAATCGCTTCATGTTTGCCAGCGAGCTCTCGCGCATGGGCGCCAACGTCCGCATCGAGGGCCACCATGCCATCGTGCATGGCGTGCCACGCTTCTCTGGCGCGGAGGTCAAGTCGCCCGACCTGCGTGGTGGAGCGGCCCTGGTGATGGCGGGGCTGGTGGCGGATGGCTACACGACCGTCTCCGACATCTACCACATCGACCGTGGCTACGAGGGCTTTGTGGGCAAGCTCCAGTCGCTGGGCGCGCACGTCGAGCGGCTCACCGTCCCCGACGTCGAGGACGAGGCATAGCCGCTCTCGCAGGGATGAGTCGGCCCCGTCGGTTCGCGCATCCGTCGAATCGGGTATATCTAGGCCAACGAGCGTTCTGCAGTCGACCCCAGCGGAGGAACCATGCCACAGGCAACCGAAGGCGTTCGCCATGATCTCACCATGGCCAACGAGGACTATCTCGAGTCAATCTACCGCATCACGCTTGAGACGGAAGACCCCGCCGGCATCCGCTCCGTGGACGTCGCCGACCAGCTCCAGGTCTCCAAGGCCAGCGTCAACAAGGCCATCTCGACGCTCAAGGACGGCGGCTACGTGGAGCAGAACCGCTATGGCCGCGTGATGCTCACGCCCGCGGGCCGCGAGTACGCCGCGCATGTCTGGCGCTGCCACCGCATGCTGCGCACCTTCCTCAACAGGGACCTTGGCGTGGACTATGATACCGCCGACGCCGAGGCGTGCCTCATGGAGCATGCCCTCTCGTATGACACGCAGCGCAGGTGGCTGACGTACCTGGAGGGGCAGGGCATCACCATAGACGACTAGGCCGCGCCGCTCTCCGTACCGTCCCGTTCGGGAGAGTCGGTTGGCGTGACGCATGCCAGACGGGTATGCTGAAGGCCCTGGCGCATGCCTGTGCGTTGGCAACGCGTGACACGAAAGGACAACCCATGAAGGCAGTCATTCCCGCAGCTGGCCTTGGGACGCGATTCCTCCCTGCCACCAAGGTGACCCCCAAGGAGCTTCTTCCCATCCTCAGCAAGCCCGTCATCCAGTATGTGGTGGAAGAGGCCCTCGAGCCCGATGGGGTCGACGGGGTCGTCATCGTCAACTCGCGCGAGAAGCCGCAGATAGAGTCATACTTTCGTGTGGATGGTGGCTACGAGGACATGCTGCGCAACCGGGGCAAGGACGCCGAGGCGGACGCCATACACGATGCCGGCTCGCTCCCGGTGAGCTTCGTCTACCAGGATCAGCCCAAGGGCCTGGGGCATGCCGTGCTCTGCGCCGCGGGCGAGACGGGGGATGACCCCTTCTTCGTGCTTCTGGGGGACTACTTCGTGCCCGATCGCCAGATGTGCGTCAACATGAAGCGCGTCTCCGACGCGCATGGGGGCGCCTCCGTCATCGCGGTCGCCCCCGTTCCCGCCGACCAGGTGAGCCGCTATGGCATCATCGCCGGCACCCGTGTGGAGTCCCTGCCCGATGCGCACCCCGAGGACGACGAGCGGGAGGGTGCCGTCTGGAAGGTCTCGGGCCTGGTCGAGAAGCCCGCACCACGGGACGCGCCCAGCCACCTCTTCATCGTCGGCCGCTACCTGCTCTCGCCCCGCGTCATGGAGCTTCTCGAAACCCAGGGCGTTGGTGCCGGTGGGGAGATTCAGCTCACCGATGCCATGGAGCGCCTGCTTGAGGAGGAGGACATGTATGCCCTGGTCGTCGATCCCGACGAGGGCTGCGACACGGGTACGCCCGCTGCCTGGGCTGCCGTGAATGCCCGACTCGCCCTTGCCGGTGACGCGTCGCGCGCACCCTTCAGGGAGGCGCTGGGTTCCTGCGCCTCCCAGCTGTGTGGGTAGGCGTCTCGCCCCATGAGCTTCATCACCTTTGACACCAGCGGGTGGCATGCCCGGTTTGATGACGGCTTCGACGAGGCTAACGTCTCCTCCATCGCGGCGGCCCTCGCGCGCACCTGGCGTGAGGGGGCTCCGGGCGCGAGCGTCGTCGTGGGATATGACGGCAGGCACCAGGGGCGTCCGTTCGCGGAGCTGGTCGCCTCCATCCTTGCGGGGGAGGGTGTTGGCGCCCAGCTGTCCCAGGCCCCCTGCCCCCTGCCCGCCCTCTCATGGGCGATAGCACACGATGAGGCGCTTGCGGGTGGCGTGCTGGTGGGCACCGCCGACGCCCCCTGCGAGCACAGCGCGATCCATGTGCTCGGGCCCGACGGATCCACCGTCTCCACCGGCTTCGCCGAGCAGGTCGACCGCCTGGCCGGCATAGCCGAGCCGATGACGTTGGGCGCGTATGGCCTGCGCGACGTCACCACGCCCTATCAGGATGCCTTGACGGCGGAGTTCGTGCCCGACGCGGGATACGCTGGGCTCACCGTCGTCGTTGACCCCCTGCACGGCGTGGGCGGGCCCGCACTTGTGGGTGCCCTCGGTCATCTGGGCGTGCGCGTGCGCTCCCTGCACATGGAGGTGCGCGAGGACTTTGGTGGCCTGCACCCCGTGGCGGCCGATCCCTGGGCCGATGGGTGCGAGGAGCTGGTGCGGCAGAGCCATGCCGACATGGGCATCGTGCTCGACAGCGTTGCCATGAGGTCGGCCGTCGTCGACGAGTTGGGTCATCTCATCTCGCCCCAGCGCATGGTCCCCCTGGTCATCTCGCATCTGGTGCGCAACCGTTGCCAGCGCGGGCGCGTCGTCACCACCATGTCCAGCTCGTGCTCCGTGCGCCTCATGGCGCAGCGCCTCGGCCTGCCGTTCACGCCCGTCCCCGTCGGCTTCTCGCGCATGCATGCGGAGATGGCCGATGGCGACGTGATGCTTGCCGGCGAGGAGTATGGTGGCGTCAGCATCCCACGCCACCTCACCGAACGCGATGGCATATACGGCGCCCTGCTGCTCGTGGAGCTGGTACGCCAGTCGGGAAGGCCCCTCAGTCGGCTTGCCAGGGAGCTGGACGACCTCATCGGCCACAGGGACTATGGACGTCGTGACATCAGGCTCGAGGTTGCCAAGGTGCAGGCCTTCGCGAACGTGCTGCAGGGTGTCAACCCTCGTGAGCTGTGCGGCAGGCAGGTCGTCAGGACCTCCCATGCCGAGGGTCTGAAGGTGGACTTCGAGGACGACTCCTGGCTCATGCTGCGCCCCTCACGGGAGCAGCCACTCATGCGCATCTACGCCGAGGCCCCCACCACGCGCGAGCGCGATGAGCTCATGGACGAGGCCTCTGCCATCATCCGTGGTGGCTACAAGGCATACCTACAACAGTAGGCTGCGACCTGCCTGTCGAACGGCCTAGGGAGTAGGCCAACGGAAGGAGTTGTGTCCGTCTTATGGAGGGGTTGGGTGACCCTTGAGCGGGGTGGGCGGAAGCGTATTATTTCTTTTCGCGCCGCACGGGAGCAGTGGGCGAACGGCGGCGCGGCGAACCTTGAAAACCGGATACCGCGATCGAAAGATCGACAAGAGACAGCAGAGCGAAGTTCGAATTTTACGAGTACGTCAATTCGATGCCAAGCGAATCCAGATCAGCGAGATCCTAAGACGGATGACAGACCGCAAAGGGAAATGGAGTCGGGGCAACCCGATTCGACCTTTTGAACGGAGAGTTCGATCCTGGCTCAGGATGAACGCTGGCGGCGCGCCTAACACATGCAAGTCGAACGGTTAAAGCATCTTCGGATGTGCATAAAGTGGCGAACGGCTGAGTAACACGTGGGCAACCTGCCCCTCGCATCGGGACAGCCTCGGGAAACCGTGGTTAATACCGGATACTCCGCCACCCCCGCATGGGGGAGGCGGGAAAGCCCAGACGGCGAGGGATGGGCCCGCGGCCTGTTAGCTTGTTGGTGGGGCAGTGGCCCACCAAGGCGATGATGGGTAGCCGGGTTGAGAGACCGACCGGCCAGATTGGGACTGAGACACGGCCCAGACTCCTACGGGAGGCAGCAGTGGGGAATCTTGCACAATGGGCGAAAGCCTGATGCAGCGACGCCGCGTGCGGGACGAAGGCCTTCGGGTCGTAAACCGCTTTCAGCAGGGACGAGGCCGCAAGGTGACGGTACCTGCAGAAGAAGCCCCGGCTAACTACGTGCCAGCAGCCGCGGTAATACGTAGGGGGCGAGCGTTATCCGGATTCATTGGGCGTAAAGCGCGCGTAGGCGGCCTGCTAGGTCGGGAGTCAAATCCGGGGGCTCAACCCCCGTCCGCTCCCGATACCGGCTGGCTTGAGTCTGGTAGGGGAAGGTGGAATTCCCAGTGTAGCGGTGGAATGCGCAGATATTGGGAAGAACACCGGTGGCGAAGGCGGCCTTCTGGGCCACGACTGACGCTGAGGCGCGAAAGCTAGGGGAGCGAACAGGATTAGATACCCTGGTAGTCCTAGCCGTAAACGATGGACACTAGGTGTGGGCGGATTGTCCGTCCGTGCCGCAGCCAACGCATTAAGTGTCCCGCCTGGGGAGTACGGCCGCAAGGCTAAAACTCAAAGGAATTGACGGGGGCCCGCACAAGCAGCGGAGCATGTGGCTTAATTCGAAGCAACGCGAAGAACCTTACCAGGGCTTGACATCTAGGTGAAGCGGCGGAGACGCCGTGGCCGAGAGGAGCCTAGACAGGTGGTGCATGGCTGTCGTCAGCTCGTGTCGTGAGATGTTGGGTTAAGTCCCGCAACGAGCGCAACCCTCGTCGCATGTTGCCAGCGGTTCGGCCGGGCACCCATGCGAGACCGCCGGCGTCAAGCCGGAGGAAGGTGGGGACGACGTCAAGTCATCATGCCCCTTATGTCCTGGGCTGCACACGTGCTACAATGGCCGGCACAATGGGCTGCCACCGCGCGAGCGGGAGCGAATCCCCAAAGCCGGCCCCAGTTCGGACTGGAGGCTGCAACCCGCCTCCACGAAGTCGGAGTTGCTAGTAATCGCGGATCAGCACGCCGCGGTGAATGCGTTCCCGGGCCTTGTACACACCGCCCGTCACACCACCCGAGTCGTCTGCACCCGAAGTCGTCGGCCCAACCCGCAAGGGAGGGAGGCGCCGAAGGTGTGGAAGGTAAGGGGGGTGAAGTCGTAACAAGGTAGCCGTACCGGAAGGTGCGGCTGGATCACCTCCTTTCTAGGGAGATTGGCTTTCTAGAAGCGATTGTCACAACAGGCGGTCGTCCCGTCAGATTCCGCTGGTCAGTCCCTTGTCGCGCCTGGTGGCGCGCGGTGTCCGGTCTTCGGGGGTCGCCCCGCGTACCTTGAGAGCTGCATAGCGTGACTAAGACGATTTTTCTTGTCAAGAAGAAGATCGCATCTGATCGCACCAGGGGCGAGTCCCCTGGAGTGTATGTATGTACCGACCATCAGGAAGAGAAGATGGTACGTGCACACGGTGGATGCCTTGGCACAGGAAGCCGACGAAGGACGTGACAAGCTGCGATAAGCCGCGGTTAGGGGCACATGCCCGCTCGACCCGCGGATCTCCGAATGGGCGAACCCGGCGGGGGTCATACCCCGCCACCGCCGCCTGAACACATAGGGTGGCAGGAGGCAACCAGGGGAACTGAAACATCTAAGTACCCTGAGGAAGAGAAATCAAACGAGATTCCCCCAGTAGTGGCGAGCGAACGGGGAAGAGGCCAAACCGGCGCCGCTTCGGCGCGCCGGGGTTGTGGGGCCGGTCATCGTGCAGTCATAAAGCCGCGTGGGAGCGGAACGGCCTGGGAAGGCCGGCGAGACAGGGTTAGAGCCCCGTACGCGAACCCGCGTGGCCTGCCGACCGGATCCCGAGTACTGCCGGACACGTGAAACCCGGTGGGAAGCAGGGGGGACCACCCTCCAAGCCTAAATACTCTCCTGTGACCGATAGTGAACCAGTACCGTGAGGGAAAGGTGAAAAGCACCCCGGGAGGGGAGTGAAACAGTACCTGAAACCGTGTGCACACAAGCAGTCGGAGCGCCCGTTCGGGCGTGACGGCGTGCCTTTTGTAGAATGAGCCAGCGAGTTACGATCTGCGGCGAGGTCAAGCTAGGAAGCGAGCCGCAGCGAGAGCGAGTCTGAACAGGGCGTTCAGTCGCGGGTCGTAGACGCGAAGCCAGGTGAGCTATCCATGGGCAGGCTGAAACGGGGGTAAGACCCCGCGGAGGGCCGAACCCACCTAGGTTGAAAACTGGGGGGATGACCTGTGGATAGGAGTGAAAGGCCTATCAAACCTGGAGATATCTCGTTCTCCCCGAAATAGCTTTAGGGCTAGCCCCGGGCGTTTACCTTGGGAGGTAGAGCACTGAATGGATGCGGGGGCCTCATCGCCTACCAAGTCCAATCAAACTCCGAATGCCCAAGGTCCAGAGCCCGGGAGTCAGAACATGTGGGCTAAGCCGTGTGTTCGAGAGGGAAACAGCCCAGACCGCCCGCTAAGGTCCCGAAGTCCATGCCGAGTGGCAAAGGATGTGCGTTTGCCTAGACAACCAGGATGTTGGCTTAGAAGCAGCCATTCATTCAAAGAGTGCGTAACAGCTCACTGGTCGAGTGGACATGCGCCGACAATATACGGGGCTAAGCATGGCACCGAAGCGGCGGACCGGACGCAGTCCGGTGGTAGGGGAGCGTTCCGTTTGCGGCGAAGCCGGCAGGTGACTGCCGGTGGAGCGGACGGAAGTGAGAATGCTGGCATGAGTAACGAGAGCGGCGTGGAAAACGCCGCCGCCGTAAACCCAAGGTTTCCTGGGCAAGGCTAATCCTCCCAGGGTCAGTCGGGGGCTAAGGCGAGGCCGGAAGGCGTAGCCGATGCACAGCAGGTGGACATTCCTGCACCTCCGAAGCGGCGCTTGACCGATGGGGTGACGGAGAAGGGTAGCTCGGCGGGGTTCTGGACGTCCCCGTGAGGCCACGTAGGCTGGGAGGTTGTGAAATGCGCCTCCCACGACGGCTGAGGTGGCTGACGAAGCGACTGAGTGAAGCGAGTGAGCCCATGCTCCCGAGAAAAACCCCTAGGGAGTCGCAAGGAGCCCGTACCGCAAACCGACACAGGTGGGTGGGTAGAACATACCAAGGCGATCGGGAGAACTATGGTTAAGGAACTCGGCAAAACCACCCCGTAACTTCGGGAGAAGGGGTGCCGTCGCCGGTGGGGGGACTTGCTCCCTGAGCTGGAGGCGGCCACAGTGAAGAGGTCCAAACGACTGTTTATCAAAAACACAGGACTCTGCTGAAGTCGTAAGACGACGTATAGGGTCTGACGCCTGCCCGGTGCCGGAAGGTCACGAGGAGCCGTCAGCCGCAAGGCGAAGCGGCGAATCCAAGCCCCGGTAAACGGCGGCCGTAACTATAACGGTCCTAAGGTAGCGAAATTCCTTGTCGGGTAAGTTCCGACCTGCACGAAAGGCGTAACGATTTGGACGCTGTCTCAACCATAGACCCGGTGAAATTGCACTAGTCGTGAAGATGCGACTTACCCGCGGAAGGACGGGAAGACCCCGTGAACCTTTACTGCAGCTAGACATTGGCTGCCGGTTCGTCGTGTAGAGGATAGGTGGGAGACGCAGAACCAGGGACGCCAGTCCTTGGGGAGTCGCCCTTGGAATACCACCCTCGACGCTCTGGCATCCTAACCCCGCGCCGTGATCCGGGCGGGGGACCGTGTCTGGTGGGTAGTTTGACTGGGGCGGTCGCCTCCTAAAGAGTAACGGAGGCGCACGTAAGGTCTGCTCAGGACGGTCGGCAACCGTCCCCTTGAGTGCAAGAGCACAAGCAGGCTTGACTGCGAGGCCCACAAGCCGAGCAGGTGGGAAACCAGGTTCTAGTGATCCGGCGGCCCAGAGTGGAATGGCCGTCGCTCAACGGATAAAAGGTACTCCGGGGATAACAGGCTGATCTTCCCCAAGAGTCCACATCGACGGGAAGGTTTGGCACCTCGATGTCGGCTCATCGCATCCTGGGGCTGGAGCAGGTCCCAAGGGTATGGCCGTTCGCCATTTAAAGCGGTACGCGAGCTGGGTTCAGAACGTCGTGAGACAGTTCGGTCCCTATCCTCCGTGGGCGTAGGAAAACTGAGGGAGGCTGCCCCTAGTACGAGAGGACCGGGGTGGACGGACCTCCGGTGCACGGGTTGTTCACCAAGAGCACCGCCCGGTAGCTGAGTCCGGTTGGGATAAGCGCTGAAGGCATCTAAGCGCGAAGCCCGTCCCGAGATGAGTTTTCCCTTCGGTAAGGCCCCTCGTAGACCACGAGGTGATAGGCCGCAGGTGTAAGCCCCGCGAGGGGTTCAGCCGAGCGGTACTAATCGGCCGAGCTCTTCCCTTCACTCAGGTGATCGGATCGATGCGATCCCCCCGTCTGGGGGTCGTCCGAAGTCGCGCTGTGCGGCCCTGAGGGCACGCCCCAGGCGTCCTCGGTTGACAGTGGAATGTCCCTCGTTGGTCGGCGACCATGGCAGGGGAGGCACACCCGGCCCCATACCGAACCCGGAAGTTAAGCCCCCGAGCGCCGATGGTACTGCGGAGTCAGTCCGTGGGAGAGCAGGACGCCGCCGACCAACGAGCGGCATTTCGTGGGGGAGCCCCCGGCGTACGCGTCGGGGGCTCCCTGCATTTGGGGGGGATTCATATGGCCAGGCTATCCGATAGGGTGGACGCCGAGGCGAGCGGGCGCTCCGGCGCCCCTGGCGCGCATCCCGAGTTCGACCGTCTCGTACGCACGATCTGGCGCCTGCGCCAGCCGGACGGCTGCCCGTGGGACAAGGCGCAGACGCACCACTCCATCACCAGGAACATGATCGAGGAGGCCTATGAGGCCGTTGACGCCATCGAGGCCGACGACGTCGATCATGTGCGCGAGGAGCTGGGCGATGTCCTGGAGCAGGTGCTCCTCCATGCGCAGATCGCATCCGACGCAGGCGAGTTCACGCTCGATGACCTGTGCCACGACCTCAACGAGAAGCTCGTGCGCCGCCACCCCCATGTGTTTGGCGACGCCGCCGCATACGGGGCCACCGACACCGCCGGCCAGGTGCTCGACATCTGGGACGGCGTCAAGCGCAAGGAGCGCCTTGGGAAGGCCGATGAGGGTGGCGATGGGCCTGGCCTGATGGACAGCGTGCCGCGCTCGTTGCCGGCACTCATGCAGGCCCAGAAGCTGTCGAGGCGCGCGGCCAAGGCTGGCTTCGAGTGGGAGACGGTCGCGGACGTGTGGGACAAGGTCGCCGAGGAGCGTTCCGAGTTCGAGGCCGAGGAGCCTGGCTCTGCGGTGGCCACCCTGGAGTTTGGGGACCTGCTCTTTGCGCTGGTCAATGTGGCGCGCCACGAGGGGATCGATGCCGAGGGGGCCCTGGCCGCCTCCAACCGCAAGTTCCGCCGGCGCTGGGCGTCGATGGAGGCGGCGGCACGCCGACGCGGCGTGAGGCTGGAGGACCTCTCCACCGCGCAGCTCGACGACCTCTGGGACGAGGCCAAGCACGGGGAATAGAGGCCGGGCCCATGCCCGGGGCGTGCGGAGTTGTTGTCCTCATCAGCCGTGGGCGCGACATCGATGCCGCGCCTTTGGTATAACTAGCCTAACGCACTCGTGCCAACCAAAGATGAGATGACACCCGGCATGACTTTCCCAGACCAGCGACAGGATGCCCCCGCCTCGGCGGCAAAGGTGCGCGCGCATGGCACCAGGCGTCACGATGCCGGCGCGGCGCGACCCAGGGAGGCTGGGAGGCCCCTCACCATCCACGGGGAGCCGCCCGAGCGCGAGGGCCGTCGTGCCCAGAGGCCGGTTCCCCGTCGTCACCATGCCAAGGATGGCGCGTCGGCTGCAAGGCGGTCCGCGCCCAAGGAGCCGGAGGGCCAAGGGCGCGGCAGGGGCCGGCGGGGACGAGGCCGCTCGACCGATCGGCGGGATGTGGGTCGCGACGCTCGCGTCGCACCCGGCCGCATGCGTCGCACCATCGCGAGCCCCCAGGATGCCATCGAGGCGGTGCGCGACTGGGTGGCGGTGCACCGGGTTGCCCTGGGTGCGCTCACGGCGCTCGTCGTGGTCGTGGTGGCGCTCTTTGGGCCCGTCAAGAACTACTACGTCGCCGTGCGCACCGGCCAGGTGCTGCAGCAGCGTTATGACGAGGTGAGCGCCCAGAACGTGGCGCTGCGCCAGGATGACGACCGCCTGCAGTCCCAGGAGGGCATCGAGGACGAGGCGCGCAAGCGCGGGTACGTGGGCAAGGGCGAGACGCCCGTGAAGGTCGAGGGGGAACAGGACGGTTCGCGGCAGGACGATCCCACCACACCCGAGACATATCCCGACCAGCGCGCATGGTACATCCGCGTGCTTGACGCCCTCTTTGGGTACGACCCCAAGACCACGTGGGACGGATAGCCATGGGCCCCGTGGCCTGCATAGACGTCGGTACGGTGACGGTGCGTCTTGCCGTGGCGGACGTCGACGTCCCCTCGTCGAAGGTGACGCGCATGCTCAAGCGGTCGACGATCTGCAACATGGGCGAGGGGCTCTCGGCCACCGGACGCATCGGCGACGCGGCGCGGGGTCGCGTCGTCGGCTGCGTCGATGCCTACCTGCAGATCGCCCGCTCCGTTGGTGCGGCCACCTGCTGCTGCACGCTGACGTCCGCCGCGCGTGACGCCACCAACTCGGACGTGCTCGTCGGTGACCTCGAGCGGCGGGGCCTGCACCCGCAGGTGATAGCCGGGGAGGTCGAGGGGTCGCTCACCTTCCTGGGCGTGGCACAGGACTTCGTGGGCGAGCGCCTGCTCGTTGCCGACAACGGAGGGGGATCCACCGAGCTGGCCGTGGGCGCGCTGCGGGGGCAGGGAGGGGGCGCCGGCGCGCAGCCCGCCCCGGCCCCCCCTGCTCGACCTCGAGTGCGTGCGCTCGACGGACGTGGGCTGTCGGCGCATGACGGAGCGCTTCCTCTCTGCGGGAGACCCTCCCACCGAGGCCGACATCGCCGCCGCACGCGCCTTTGCCGACGGGCTCCTCGCACCCGTGCTCGCCGAGGAGCGCATCGCGGAACAGCCGCCCGAGCGCCTGGTGGTGACGGGCGGCACGGCCACAAGCCTCGTTGCCATACACAAGCGGCTCGATCCCTATGACCCGGCGCAGGTGCATCGTGCGACGCTGTCGCGTGCGGACGTGGACGCGCTCACGGGCCTCCTGTCCTCCCGTACGGTCGAGGAGCGTGCCCAGCTCAAGGGGCTGCAGCCCCAGCGCGCACCGCTGATCCTTGCCGGGGCCATCGCCATCTCGGAGCTCATGCTCCTCTCTGGCGCCTCCGCCTACACCGCAAGCGAGAGCGACCTCCTGTTCGGCCTTGCCGTCTGCGCCGCACGGACGACGGCGGGCCTGCCCTGCCCCATCGCGTGGACGCCTCTGCCTGCCGACCTGAGATAGGGATGGGCGCGTGCGCGCCGCACGTGGTAAGCTCGTGCTGGCGTGCGAGGGGGCGTGGCGGAACTGGCATACGCAGGAGACTTAAAATCTCTCGCCGAAAGGATTGTGGGTTCGAGTCCCACCGCCCCTACCAGCACAAAAAGGCCCAAGCCCTACGGCCTGGGCCGCGCCACGCACCGGTGCCCCCAACGAGACTCGAACTCGTGTCGTCGCCTTGAAAGGGCGATGTCCTAACCGCTAGACGATGGGGACGCGGGAGCAAGTATACCAGACGCCTCCCCAGGGGGCGCCAGGGTGCGGGGTGTGTCCCCAGGCTATGTGATTTCCCTCCACATGCGCGCCGCGCGTGCGCACACGCGCCATCACGGCTAACATGTACTCGTTCTGTATAGGGGATCTATCCATGATATGGATAGGGCAGAGGGATGGGTGGGCCATGACGGGTGACAGAGCGCGCTTTCCTACGCCAGAGACCCTGGATGCCACGCGCGGCCAGGTGGACGAGCTTGGCCAGAGCGGCCCGCTCCACGCCCGCCTCGCATCGCTGTTGCGCCAGAAGATCGTGGACCGCGAATGGCCCAGCGGCATGGCGCTGCCCTCCGAGGCCGAGCTCATGGAGCAGTTCTGCATGAGCCGGGGCACGGTGCGCCGCGCGCTCTCCAGCCTCGTGCAGGATGGCTACATCGTCACCCGCAAGGGGAGCGGCAGCTTCGTGGCCGAGGGTGGGCTGCCGCGGCCCGCCACGCGCCGTCCCCTCTCGTTTGCGGCGCTCTTTCGCGAGCGCGGGCTGCGCTTCACCACGCGCGTGCTCTCCCAGAGCGTGATGGGCGCCCCCCGTAACGTGGCCATCCACCTGGGCGTGGGTGAGGGCAGCCCCGTGCTGTTCCTGCGACGCATCCGCAGCGTGGGCGCCCGCCCGCTCGTCTGCCAGGAGAGCTGGGAGAGCCTGAGGCCCTGTCCCGGCCTCGAGCGGGCGGACTTCACGGAGGAGTCGCTCTTCGATGCCGTCGAGCGCACCTCGGGCCGCCACATCGGCAGCTCGGTCGTGCACTACTCCTCCCAGCGGGTGGGCCGGGCGCATGCCCCCCTCCTGGCCAGCGAGCCGGAGAGCTCCACGCTCGTGCTGGAGCAGGACATCTGCCTGACGGACGGCACGCCCATCGAGTGGAGCGTGACGTGGATGAGGCCGGGCACCCCCGTCGTGGGCGTCTCGGTGGAGGGTCCCGTGCGGGAGGCCGCGCCGTCGGTGGGAGCCGACGGCGCGGAGGGGGGTGCGGGCGCCGCGGCGCTGCGGCGCGAGCTCGACCTTCGGGCGCTGGAGATTCGCCGTGGCGTGCTCGAGATCGCGCACCGGTATCCCCACATGCCCTTCCACCTGGGCGGCGCGCTCTCCATGGCCGAGGTGGTCGCGGTGCTGCTGGGGCACGTGATGCATACGGGCGCCGACGGCACCCCCTGGGAGCGGCGCGACCGGCTGGTGGTCTCCAAGGCGCATGCATCCGTGGCGCTCTACCCGGCGCTCCTGCGGGCCGGCATCATCTCCCAGGATGACCTCGATCGCGGCCTCTTCGGCCCGGATGCGGTGCTCTTCAAGCACCCGCACCGTGACCCCGGCCGCGGCATAGAGCTCTCGGGCGGCAGCCTGGGCATGGGACTGGGCTATGCCTGCGGGCTGGCGCTCGCGCTGCGCCGCCGCCAGCTGCCCGCGCGCGTGTTCTGCATCGTGGGCGACGGGGAGTGCGACGAGGGCTCCGTGTGGGAGTCGGCCGCGTTCGCGGGCCACCAGCGGCTCTCCAACCTCACGGTGGTCGTGGACGCCAACGGCATGCAGCTGGATGGCCCCACGGCGCAGGTGCTGGACAATGGCCCCCTGCGCCGCAAGTTCGAGGCGTTTGGCTTTGCCGTTGCCGAGACGGACGGCCACGACGTGCTGGCGCTCGCGCGCGCACTTGCCGCCCCGCACGAGGGACCGCTCGCCGTGGTGGCGCGCACGGTCAAGGGCAGGGGGCTCTCGCGGGCCGAGAACAATGTGGCCTGGCATGACATAGCCCTCGCGCAGGACGACTACGAGCGTGCCCGGGTGGAGCTTGGCCAGCGCGAGGAGGCGATCAGGCATGGGTGAGCATGCGTCCTTGGCGGACGCCCACAGCCACAAGCTGGCCTTTGGGCGGGTGATGGGCGAGCTCGCCCAGGCGCGCCGCGACCTCGCCGTGGTGGTCTCCGACTATGGGCGGCGCCTGGGGCTGGAGCGCTTCCGCGAGCTCTGCCCCGAGGGCTACGTGCAGTGCGGCATTGCCGAGCAGAACCAGGTGGAGGTCGCGTCGGCCTTGGCCAACGAGGGCTTCGCGACCTTTGCCCCCACCTATGCCACGTTCATCACCGCCCGCGTGCTCGACCAGGTGCGCGTCAACCTGGGCATCATGGGCTCCCCCGTGGTGCTGGTGGGCGTGGGCTGCGGCTGTGAGGCCGGCCCGCTGGGCCCTAGCCACATGGCCATCGAGGACCTGGGCTGCATGCGCCAGATTCCGGGCATGACGGTGGCGAGCCCCGTGGACGTGGAGGGGTTCATGGACGTCCTGCGTGAGCTGGCTGCGCATCCCCGTCCCGCCTACGTGCGCATGAACGACGATGCGGGCCTGCGCCTGTCGGCGGGCAAAGACCCGCTCTTCCCCCGGTGGCTGCGGCGGGGGGACGGGCGCGTCGCCCTGGTCACCTGCGGGACGATCGCCGCCAACGCGCTGGGTGCGGCCGACGTGCTGGCGGCGCACGGCGTAGGGGCCGACGTTCTGGCCATGCCCTGCCTCAAGCCGTGGGACCAGGACGTCGTGCGGGGGCTTTCCGGCTACGAGCTGGTGGTCACGGTCGAGGAGCACGCCGCCATCGGAGGGCTGGGATCGGCCGTCGCGGAGACGCTGGCGGAGCTGGGCGCAGGTCCACGCCTGCTGCGCCTGGGCACGCCCGACCGCTACCTCGAGGCGGACGTGCGTGCGCGTCTCCTTGCGCGCATGGGCCTCGATGCCGCGGGCATTGCGCGTGCCGTGGAGGGGGCCCTCGGACGCTAGCCCCCTGCGTCAGAAGTCGAGGCCGGACCGCTCGGCAAAGCGCAGGGCGGAGGCCCTCATGTCCTTTTGGCCCTCGACCCACAGGGGGAGGTCCGGCACGTCCACGATGACGGGATCGGCCTCGTGGACGGCGAGCGTCGCCTCCTCGAAGCTGTAGGGCGCGACGGTCGGTCGGTCGGGCAGGTACGAGTCCACGAAGACCGGCCGCAACAGCGCATAGACGCCGCCCTCGCACAGGCCGTCAAAGCCGCGGAGCGCGCGCAGGGCGGCACCGCGGCGGTTGGTCTTGAAGAGCACGATGATGCGGGCCAGGCTCTGCCAGGCATCCCCACGCCTGCCCATGCGGGCGTCCAGCTCGTCGAGGCCCTGCTCGTCCTCCAGGCGGGCATAGCTGAGCATCCCGGTGTGGCGGGCCCCCAGCACGTCGGATGGCGCGAGGTCCAAGAGCTCCAGCGACTTTGCCTGCGCCAGCTTGAAGCGGGCGGAGTCCAGGTAGGTGCGGGCGATGGCGTCCTTCACGCGCAGCAGGGGATGGGCGAACACGTCGGCCCAGAGGTCGCGCCGCAGGCCGGTCGTGGCATCGTCGGCCAGGGCCTCCGTCTCCCCGCGTGCGTCAAGGGCCGCCTGCGCGTCCCCTTCCAGGGGCAGCAGCAGCTCGAGCAGGTCGTCAGGGTCGGGGTCGGCGGCGATGGCCGAGCAGAGCGCGGCGTCGGTGCAGGTGGGGTCCACGTCCAGCGCGTGCGCGCAGGCCACGCGCATCAGCTCGAGGCGCCGGGAGCGCTCGAGGGCAAACTCGTCGTCGTCGCGCAGGTCGTCCTTGTCTCGCGACGCACCAAAGCGCTCGAGCGCATCCACGAGCATGCCCATGGCCTCGTCCTCGGGGCCCTGGGCAAACTGGGCGGGATTGGCGCGCACGGCTATCAGCAGCTCCGCGAAGCCCGCGTCGGAGAGACCGCGCTGGGCACGCTCGCGCAGGGCGATGCGTCGTATGTGCTCCTCGCGGGCGTCCATCGGGGCATCAGGCGTTGGGCGTGCCATAGCGGTCGCCGTTGGGGTGCTGCGACCGGGCAAGCTCGAGGGCCGTGCGCTCGGCGGGCGTCATGCGCGGCTCCATCCGTCCCATGACCCATGAGCCAAAGGCACCGCGCGCCCGCGCGTCGCGACCCTCCTGCAGGAGCACCGTTGCCTCCGACACGGCAAGGATGAGCTCGTCCTCGGAGAAGGGCGCCACGGCCAGTCGCGCGAACACGCCGTCGGGCAGCTCGCGTTGCGCGCAGAGCGTGACGGCCGCATGGGGGTAGGCCTTCGCCAGCAGGTCGAGCTGGTGATCCGCCTCATCGAGCTGGAGCCGCTTGTAGGCGAGGGCGCAGCGCGTGATGGCGAGCCATGCGTCTGCGGGGGTGGCGCCGCGGACGGCCGTGCGGCCCGTCGTGCGTGCGAGGGCCTCCAGGCCCGCGGCGTCCTCGAGCTTGGCAAACGCCAGGTATGCCGTGAAGCGGGCGTCCGCCTGATCGGTGGGATCCAGCTCGAGCGCACGCCGGGCGTGGGAGATGGCATCGTGGTTGTGCCCGCACACCACCGCACGCGAGGCCAGGGACGCCAGCCAGCGCAGATAGGGGTAGAGCGCGATCTGCGCCGCGAGCGCCGAGCGCTCCTCGCCGGGGATGGAGCGTGCCTTGTGCCGCCTGCGCTCGCACCGCTCGCGCACGCCCTCGGCCTCGGATGCGAGGTAGTCGTAGTAGCCCTCGAAGTTGGGGATGCCGGCCGCCATCTTCATGCGCAGGGCATCGGGATTCTGTGGGTCGAGCTTGAGCGCCTCGTCCAGCATGGCATGCCCCTGTGCGATGAGCCGCTCGGCGTGCTCGTCGTCGGTAAAGGGCAGCTCGTAGTCTATGAGCGTCGTCGCCTTTGCCACCAGGTGGAAGGCACGGTCCTCATCCGTCTGGGGCAGGCCGTCGCGGTTTTGCGCGAAGCGCCTGCCGAAGGCGGCAAACGAGCGCGCCGCCTGGGCGGGGCTCTCGCCGTCGAGTGCGCGGGCAAAGCGCAGGCCCATGCGCTGGTAGTCCTCTCGGTGCGGATCGAACGCCATGGTCGCCCCCTGCTCGCTCGTGCGTTGCCCTGAAGCCAAAGTCTACCCATTCGGCGCGGTGTGACTGACCATAGTCTAGACTCCCCAGGCGACAATGGTGGGGAGTCTTCGCACCTCCCCCACATTCGGTCGAAAAACCGGATGACCCTTGGGTTGGATGACCAAAAGATCCTAGAATGAGAAGCGACATCTCGCCGTCGCATGAGGCGGCGGCATGACGGCAGAACGGAAGGAGAATCAGCATGGGACGTTTTACCAACCCGCGTGACCTGTACTTTGGTGAGGGAGCCCGCCACGAGGTCAAGAATCTCAAGGGCAAGAGGGCGGTCATCGTCTCCGGCGGCCACAGCATGCGCCGCGGCGGCTTCCTGCAGGACGTGCAGGCCGACCTCGAGTCTGCCGGCTTCGAGGTCAAGCTCATCGAGGGCGTCGAGTCCGACCCCTCCGTCGAGACGGTCATGAAGGGCGCCGCGGTCATGGAGGGGTTTGGCCCCGACTGGATCGTCGCGATCGGCGGTGGCTCGCCCATCGACGCGGCCAAGGCCATGTGGATCAAGTACGAGTATCCCGACACCACCTTCGAGGACATGTGCAAGATCTTCGGCCTGCCCGAGCTGCGCCAGAAGGCCCACTTCTGCGCCATCTCGTCCACGTCGGGCACGGCCACGGAGGTCACGGCCTTCTCCATCATCACGGACTACGACAAGGGCATCAAGTACCCCATTGCCGACTTCCAGATCACGCCCGACATCGCCATCGTCGATCCCGAGCTCACCTACTCCATGCCCGCCAAGCTCTGCGCACACACCGGCATGGATGCGCTGACCCACTGCCTCGAGGCCTATGTCTCCACCGCCGCCTCCATGTTCACCGATGCCAACGCCCTGCACGGCATCCGTGAGATCACCGAGTGGCTGCCCGTCTCCTACACGGGTGATCACGGCGCCCGCCAGCACATGCACGAGGCGCAGTGCATCGCCGGCATCGCCTTCTCCTCGGGCCTGCTGGGCATCGTGCACTCCATGGCCCACAAGACCGGGGCGGCCTTCAGTGGCGGCCATATCATCCACGGCTGCGCCAATGCCATGTACCTGGGCAAGGTCATCCAGTTCAATGCCAAGGACGAGCGTGCCCGCCAGCGCTACGCCTACGTCGCCAAGGAGATCCTGCACCTTCCCGGCCAGACGGACGAGGAGCTCGTCGCCGCGCTCGTGCAGTTCATCCGCGACCTCAACGACAAGCTCGACATCCCGCAGGGCATCAAGAACTACGGCCAGGGCGGCGTGAAGAGCGAGACCTCCTGCATCAGCTACGAGGAGTTCGAGGCCAAGCGGCACGACGTCGCCGCCAACGCGCTGCTCGACGCCTGCACGGGTGCCAACCCGCGCAAGCCCACGCAGGAGGAGATGGAGCGGCTCCTGGAGTGCGTCTACAACGACGTGCCCGTGGACTTCTAGACTCGCAGCTCAGCGTGGTGTCGTGGGCCCGTCGGCGTGTGCCGGCGGGCCTTCTCCATGCCGTGGGGCTGTCGGTTGGCCTCACCTGGCCTTGAGGGATCTGGCTTTGGCCGTGCGACGGTCGTGTACTCGGGGGGGTGCCGCCCAAAGTGCACACGCAACGCGTTTTTCGTGACGTTTGCCCAGTTGGCGTTTTCCAAAATGCGTTCTGTGTTCACTTTGGGAGGCACCCCCCGAGTATCGATCCCATCGGAAGGGCTGAAAGCATCTCAGCCTGCGTCTTTTCTTGAGTTCGAGTTTTATAGATGGCCACCCGTACCATTATTGACCATGCAAGGTACACTGCGTATAATCTTTTCCGATGTGAACGCTACGACCGTTGATGTCTTATGTCCTGATAGACAAAAGAATCGATGAATGAGGTGACACACAGTGTCTGATATCTCTCAAATGCAGGCCAGAGAGGCATCCTGTCTTTCGCGTATCGATGAGCTCAATCATGTGCTTGATAGTCTGGCAGAGTATCGCGGCGAGGTCTCTCGCTCCCTCGCCAGATTCCAGGACCAACTTGCCTACAAGGTTAATGTAGCTCGTCAAGCTGGTGATATGCAGGGTACGCGCATAGCGACGCGGTACGCTGATCGTACCGTCAAATATTTGACGGGAGAATTTAACCAGGCAATGTCAACTGGATTTGATGAGGTGGATGCTCAAGTGGCTGCTGCGACGCGTCAGGCCGAGCGCGAGCTTGCCGAAGAGCAGGCGCGTCTTGTCTCTATACGAGCGTGCATCGAGAGCGAGCGAGCCCTTGAGCGTTCTGAGGTGGCTCGGCACGAGGCTGAAGAGCAACGCCAACATCAGGGATTTCGTATCTAACTAAAATCAAGGGAGAGGTATCATGGGCTTCAAGGTATCTGATCCTGAGCTGGCATATGATGCCCTGCTCATCAAGCAGAATGTGGACACTCTTATTGAGTTAGGTAAGGAAACTTCTAACCTGATCGACCTTCTTCTTGCCACGGGTATCCAGTCTGACCTCATTGGCGCATCGCTTCAGACTGATGAGGCCGAACTTATCGCCGTACTCCAAAAGCTCGAAGAGGCGTCTGCCCCCATCGCCGAGAGAACCAACACGTTTATTGCGGAGCTTGATGCCGACGACGCCAAATTTGATTGAGGTAGATTCATGAAAAACAAAGGGCAAATCGTTGTTGTTCCTGCCAATATTGATGACGTGATTGCCAGACTCCGTCAGATAGGCAGCTGTGTCGAAGAAGTAGCTAATGCCGATTACTCTTTGGGGGTCACTGTAGGGTCGGGTGGCGAGGCGCTAGTGCGTGCTGGAAACGCAACAAATGCCTACGCGGAGATGCTCGCACGTACGATCCTGGGGCTTGCCGATGCCATCGGCACGGCAAAGGAAGAGTTTCAAGATGCGGATTTCAAGCTCGCCGCACAGATGATGCATGCCGACGCATCAGAAAGTGCGTCCAGTTCCGTAGGGGAGAGCACAGCCAGCCCTGCTGCAAGTGGAGCAGATCATGGGGGCGGGGGCTCATCTTGGTAAGGATAGCTCGCATTGTGGCGGCAGGTGTCGCGCTTATACTGGCGGTTGGCATAGGTTGCGTGGGTTGTGCGTCAAACGCACCTGGGGATTCCCAGACGAATCAGGGAGTAGTGAACATGAGCGAAGAGGTCAGTGAGCGCGACTGTGCGATGGCGGCGCAGCTCGGGGCTCCCGATGACGTCATCTCGTCCCTCAAGGAGGGGACGTGGCCCTCAATTACCTCGCGGGAGAACGTCCGCTATGCCGAGGCGGTGGAGGATCATCTCTCGGAACGTTATGGGGAACAGTTCCACGCGTCGCAGGTGACCCTCTCTCGTGGTGCGTTGAGCGAGGCCGATAGCGTGACCTGCACAGTGGCGTCCGGTCCCTTTACGGGGGAGACGTGCACATGCACCTTCTTCCCCGATGGCGCGCCGCAAAGTGGTGACGCGGAGTGGGCTGATACCTATCTTTACGTACGTCTCCATGGAGGGTATGAGTCGGCTGTGGAGACGGCCGCAGCCTCTGCCTTTTCCGATGTGCCACAAGGCACATGGACGTGTGTCGTCGGTATGGATGACAGGCCCTACCCAGAGGTGATGAATGACGCTCGAAACCAAGGGCAGAGGGTGACCCTCGCTGCGGACGCCTCCCTTACTGAGGCGGGCCCCTATCTGGGAGGACATGTATGGGCGTATCTCTCGCCCGACTCCACGCTCAGCGAGGAGGAGTATGAGAGACACGTGAACGCGATGGTCGCCTCCTTGGAGGAGCTTGGCCTGAACATCCACTGGGAGGCCTACAAGGTTACCCAACCCCTTGGGGATGCAGGATTCACCGGGGAATGGGCACGTAATGCCGTGCAGGCTGGCCAGTACACATGGCAGCTGACAGGTGACCTTTCGGGGGTGAGATGACATGTCTCTGAGCCCAGACGAGCTCGCTCAGCTCAATACTCTCATTTATCAGCAGGGTCTCTCAAACGCCTATGACGCAAGCAATGCCAAGGACATGAAGTCCCTGCTCACGTACATGAAGGATCATGCGGGAGAATCTGGCCAGCATGATCAGTACATCAGTGACGTGCAGTACAAGGCACTCATCAACCATGCCCTGCAGGAACCCGAGGTTGCGAACCTTCGCGTAAAGGACCTTACGCAACCGGGCACGAATGGCCAAACAAGCCGCAACATGACCCTTGTGAATGACAAGACGAGCGACATGTATATCGTCTTCAAGGGTACGGAGGGATCCACCGGGGAGTGGGGTGACAATTTCAAAGGACTCTATGAGTCTGACACTCCCGACCAGAAGGCGGCTAACGATTACGTCAACAAGATGGCAGAGGGTGGAGACTACCACATTACGGTGTCGGGTCACTCCAAGGGTGGCAATAAGGCGATGTACACAGCCGTGACCAACCCCAACGTCGACGAGTGCTACTCCTTCGATGGCCAGGGCTTTGGTAGCGACTTCATGAACAAGTATGCCTCGCAGATTGCTGCCAACCGCGCGCACATTCATGCCTATAACTACGAGGGCGACTTTGTGAGCGCTTTGCTTTACTCCATTGCGGGGGACGTTAACTTCACGAGGTCCGGGAGGGATCCAGAATTTCGGCCAGAGAACCATGCGCCCATGTCACTCTTCTCCAACTCGAAGGACTTCAAGCTGGATACGTCTGGCGAGGCGAGTGACTACTGGAAGACAATCAACAACTTCTCCATATGGATTATGAACAATGTCCCTGCGAACCAGCAGAAGGCCGTTGCCGATCTGCTTGGGCTATGCATAAACGATTCGGGCAAGGCCAAGGAATACATCCAGCAAGATCCCGATGCCTTTGGGGCGCTCATAGCAATGCTCTGCGAGTATCCCCATACTGAAGACCTCATAAAGCAGCTGGTTTATTCCGGCAAGCTGAGCGATGTCATGGCATCTCTGATCATGCACTGTTTGAAGAGCAAGAATGCGCGTTCTTTGCTCTTGGATCTCTTGGCTAAGAAGTTTGGCATACAGATAGACGAAGAGTGGAAGACGCGCTTCGAGTCTTCGTTTAGCGCTACGGAAAGTGGTATTGAGAATGGTGCGCGTGGCCGTGAGGTTGTGGACGTGCGCCAAGAGGAGGTTCGTGACTGGTCGGACGAGCGGATGCAGGAGCTTCTCAACATTGTGGCTCAGGTTGATGCCGAGCCATGGTGGGACGTCACGCATTGGGATGTGAACTATCGCTTTGAGGACCTTATCGGTCGACTCAACGTGGAAAACTACCGTAACGATATGGATACGTACCTACGCAAACAGGTTGATATGAACGATGTGTCGAGAGAGGATATCATTGCCGCCTTTAACGCGGCCGAGGAGCATCACAGCCAGTATACGCAAGATATGGATGAGATTGCTTCCAATATTGAGGGCGCCGCAGCTCAGCTTGCCAAGATATATGGAAGACTGGGTATGTTGGGGAAACGCTAGGCATCTCTCGTGCGTTACTGTGATGCCGTGCCGCCGCCCCTTGGAGGGCCGACGAGCTGGAGGAGTACCTGAACAACGGCTACACCCACCCGAGGGTGAGGATTCTGCTCATGCGCCTGCGCAACGGGGACTTCGGCTCGTGGGCCGCCACGATACACGACGCCCTCGTGGCCGTCTGGGGCCTCGGCCGCAGGATGGACGTCTACGCCGGCGTCGAGGGCACCGACCCGTTCTCCTCCAGTTCGTCGCTCTACACGCTCGACATCTCCCAGACGTCCCCCAAGACGCGCGACGCGGAGCCGCCCGACGCGGCGACGGTGCGCAGGCTGATGTGGGTGCTGGGCGACGACGACACCTCCCCGTGGGACGGCTACGAACCCTGGGACGGCACGGGCGACCCCGGCGACCCGGGCTACGCCAGGCGCAGGCCAATCACCTGGAACCCGGGCCACCCGGTGATGGGGTAGCCGTGGCGTCCCGCCCCGCTGGTGGCATCGATTCGAGTGCCCTCGATGTCCCTGGGTCACACCTGGGGCAAGATGCGTGCGGTCGGGCATGGCGACGCGCATCAGGCGCGCGGCATGGCAACGGTCGAACACGTGCCGTACACGCATTTCGTGTAAGCTTGTGTCAGAACGCTCGGCGCGTCGCGCGCCATCGTCCCAGGAGGCCCCATGAAGGACAAATTGCAGGTGAGGGTCCTGCTCACCCCAACGCACAGTGAACATAGCTTCTTTCTCCCCTTGGACCTCTCGGTGGCGGAGTGTGCGAACCTCGTCTCGCGCCTGTTCGAGCGCATGGAGCACGGCTACTGGCAGAGCACGGGCGAGGAGGACCTCATGCTGTGCGATCCGGACCTCCCCTCCACGGGCGAGCTCCTCAACCCCAACGAGAGCATCCGTGCGCTCAAGGCGCGGGAGATAGTGGCGGACGGCTCCCTCCTGGCCCTCATGTGAGCTGCCATGAAGGAGAAGCTCAAGCGCACGATGACCCGCAAGCTCCGCCTCCTGCGGCTCACCCTGAAGAAGGGGGAGCGCGCGGACTACGTATGGTCGCAGTGGCTGCGCGAGCAGCCCGACCGGATCCTGCTGCCCTTCGAGTTCGACGGCACGGAGCGGGGCGACCACCTGAGCTACGACGTCAAGGGCACCTGCACGCTCGAGAGGTTCACCAAGGCCGCCCTGAGCACGGCGCAGTACGAGGGGCTGCTGAGGTCGGTCGCGCACGTCTGCGAGACCTGCGTCGAGCAGGGCATCCCCACGGCCAACCTCTGGTTTGACCCTGCCCACGTCTTCGTGACGCCCGAGGGGGAGGCGTGCTACGTGCTGGTGCCCCGCCCCGCCCAGGCCACCACCTCCAAGCGCGCGTCCAAGCACGGGACGCCGCTTTCGCTGCTCACCTGGCTGGGTGACAAGGCCCATGCGCACATGGTCGTGAGGGAGGACGAGGCGCACCGGCATGCGGTGGCGGACTGGGCCCGCAGGCAGCGCGTGTTCTCGCCGGATGCCTTCTCGCGCTTCCTGGATCAGGAGTTCGAGGGCGTGCCCCTGACGCGCTTCGAGGGCCGAGGGGAAGGGTCGCACCGGCCGCCGATACCGGCCGACATAGCGGGGGACAACGTGGCGTCCTTCGACCCGCTCACTCTGTTGGGCGGGGGCGAGGCTGGCTATGTGGCCCAGACGACGGCCCAACGCATAGGGGAGGTCGACCGGGCGCTGCCCCAGGAACCTCCCGCCTGGCAGCATGCGGGACAGGGCCGGGACGGCAGCGATGACACCTCGAGCCTGGGGTCGGGCTCGCTGGGCGCCTCGACGGGCGAGCAGGCGACGGCCGCGCCCCTGTACGTCATGCGCATGCGCGATGGGCTGGCCCTCGAGGTTGGTCCCGGCGAGCACAACCTGGGGAGGTCCGCAACGTGCGACCTGCACTTTGGCGGCAACCAGAACGTGAGCAGAGTCCATGCGCGCGTCATGCGCGTGGGCGAGGGCCTGCGCGTCGTGGACTGCGGTGCCGCAAACGGCACCTACGTGCATGGCCAGCGCCTGGTCCCGCACGCGTCCGCGCTGCTCTCCCGTGGAGACGTGTTCACGCTGGCGGACGAGTCGTTCTCCGTGCGCTAGCCGCCGCGGATCCGGATGGCACCGGGCGCTGCGCCTCCCGGGTCTCGTGGGACATGAGACTGAGGGTAAGTTTGTAGGAGGACAGGTAGCTGTATTATTTCTACAAAACTTGTCAAAAATTTATGACGTTCATAAAACACGTTGTTTAATCATGGAAGAAACCTAAGAATAGATGGGATGGTACTCTGCTTGTCTGCTGCCTCGGTTGCGAGGGCGGGCGGCGTACCTGTCGGGAACATGCCTACGCCAGAGGACGGTCCGATGGACGAACAGCCCATACCCCCGCGCCAGGAGGAGGCCACAGGCGGTGCCCCCAGGACGGTCGGGTCGCGCTACCAGCTGCAGCGCGAGATTGGCCGGGGCGGCATGTCGGTCGTGTGGCTGGCGCTGGACACCACCCTGGGCAAGCAGTGGGCGGTCAAGGAGATCCGGCTCTCCTCGGATCCGGCCGAGCGCAGGGTCGTGGAGGCGAGCCTGGTCGCAGAGGCCAACCTCATCAAGCGCCTGGACCACGCGGCCATCCCGCGCATCGTCGACCTGGTGGACGAGGGCGGCGAGCTCTACGTGGTCATGGACTACGTGGACGGCCGCACGCTCGAGTCCGTGATGGGCATGGGCCCGCAGGACGAGGACGACGTGGTCGCGTGGGCCGTGCAGCTGTGCGACGTCCTGGACTACCTGCACCAGCAGAGCCCGCCCGTCATCTACTGCGACATGAAGCCCTCCAACGTCATGCTGCGCCCGGACGGCACCGTGCGCCTCATCGACTTTGGCATCGCGCGCGAGCAGGGCACCGTGCACGGCGGCGAGGAGGGCGGCCATCGCCACCTGGGCACCCACGGCTATGCCGCCCCGGAGCAGCGCGCGGGCGCGCCGCTCGACGGCCGCGCAGACGTCTATGGGTTGGGGGCCACCATGTACGCCCTGCTCACAGGCAGACGACCGCCCGACGACCCCGCCGACGCGGCACCCCTCAGACAGGTCGTGCCCGAGCTCTCGCACGGCATCGAGTCCATCGTGGCACGTGCGATGGCGGCCAACCCAAACGACCGCTACTCCGACGCCGCGGAGTTCGCCTATGTGCTGGAGAACTACACGACGCACGACGAGGCACAGCAGCGGGGGCTGCGTCGCAAGTGGCGCGCGTTCACCGGTGCCCTCATAGGGGCGGCCGCGTGCCTGGTCGTGGGCCTCGTGCTCATCGCCGTGCGCTGGAACCTGCTCAACTCCGACTTCGACTATTGGATGGGGCTGGGAGACCAGTCGGTCGACCAGGAGACGGCGTCGGCGGCCTACGTGCACGCGGCGGGCATCCTGCCCGCGGACCTCCGTCCCTATAGGGGGCTCTTCAGGCTCTATCGCTCCGACGGCGTGTTCTCCACGACCGAGGAGCAGCAGTTCGAGCAGACGATAGCCCCCAACATGGACGCGCTGAGGTCGGATGGACAGGCCTGGGCGGAGCTCTCGTTCGAGACGGGCAAGCTCTACTGGTACTACTACGGGGACGCGGGCTACGGCACCTCCGCCGGCTCGAGCTATCCGCGCATGCGCGCCGCCTCCCGGTGGATGCACAGCGCCGCGGAGGTGGAGGGCTTCTATGGCGCCCCGATGGCCGAGGCCTATGCCGACATGGCCGACTTCGCCTGCGATGTGGTGCCGCGTATGGGCGAGGGGGATGACGCCGGCGCCTACGCGCCGTACTTCGCGCGCCTGCAGACCCTGCTGGACGAGATGGCGGACAGCGACAACAACGTGATGCGCCTGGATGCCGCCGCGCTCGCCCAGGACGCGCTCAGGACGTACGCGCGCAAGTTCCGTGCGGACGGCATCTCGAAGGAGGACATGCTGGCGCTCGAGGCGGCGGCGCAGGACATCGCGGACGGCGCCCCCACCACCACGGACCAGCAGGACGAGGAGCTGTGGCGGCTGAGGGCCAACGCCGACGCGACGAGGCAGGCGATCGAGGACGCCTTCGTGGATGTGGGGGACAGCCAGTGATGACGGCAAACCTTCTGGGGACGATCTCGACGGTGCTGCTGGTCCTTGCGGTGCTGCTGGTGATCGCCGCCGCGCTCATGTTCTTCGCGTTTGACATCCGCGCGGTGCGCGACGAGCTCACCGGCAGGACGGCCGAGCGCGCGATCGCCACCATGCGTGCGGAGTCGTGGGCGCTCAGGCGCAGCCGCGAGCGGTCGGCCCGGGCGCTCACGGCGGATGGGCCCGACGCGCCCGAGGGCGAGGGCAGTGGGAGCCTGCACCTGAGGAAGGTGAGGTCCCAGAGGTCGCAGGACACGTCTGCGGGGGACGAGGCGGGCACCACGCTGCTCTCGGATGCCGGGACCGGCTCGGACTCCGACGAGACCGGCACCACGCTGCTTTCCGCTGACGCGTCGGATGCGGACGAGACGGGAACCACGCTGCTTGCCAACGAGGGGACCGGCGCCGATGAGGCCGGAACCACGCTCCTTTCCGCCGACGCCCCTGCCTCCGCCGACGAGGCGGGCACCACCCTGCTTTCGGGCGACGAGGCGATGACCACGCTGCTGTCCGACCAGCCTTCGCATGAGGAGGGCGCGCAATGACGCCGAGCCTACCATCCCTGCGCAGAGGGGCACTTGTCGCCCTGCTCGCCCTTGCGGCATCCATCACGGCCGCGGCGCTCCCGGCGCATGCGGATGAGGTCGACACGCCGGGTGGCAATGCGGATCCCGTCGTCGTGGCGGAGCCGGCGCTGACGGCCCAGGCCACCATCACGAAGGTGGGATCACAGGACCCAGCTCAGCTCTCCACGCTGCGCTACGACAACGAGACCGTCGCGGTGGCCCAGGGCAACTCCGTGGACGTGCGCCTGACCCTGTCGGGTGGCGGCGCGGCCGAGGGCGTCTCCGTCGCGTCGCTCTCCGGCACCTACAAGGACCACGACGCGCAGCGCAAGGGCGGGCATCCCGCCGACACGCTGCCGGCCACAGTGGAGGACCTGGGCAACGGCACGTACCGCCTCACGTTCAAGGAGGGCATGGTCGTCGACCTGTCGAGCATCTCCCTCACGGCGCAGCCTGCGGGTGGTGGCACGTCTGTCCCAGTCGCCATCGCCTTTGCCGATAACCTTCCCTCTCCGGTGCCGGATGCCATAGCCACCACGCCCGTCCGTCCCGCCTCGAAGCCGAGCGTGCAGTTGTCGCTGAACGACAACAGTGGTTGGAAGCACCTGGATGGCAACGATTATGCCCGCAAGCTGGATGGTGCCAAACTCAGTGATCTCACGTTCACCATGACGTCGACGGACCCGCTCTTCCGGCTCTTCCTCTCGGATGCGAACCGTGCGGAGTATCCCAAGCTGAGCGCGACGGCGCCAGATGGCACGGCGCTACAGGCGAAGCCCGACCTCAGCACCTTGAAGTATGAGAACGGCAGCTGGTCCGTCTCATGGACGCTTGCTCCCCCGACAGGGACGGCTAGCACCGTCTCCGAGGGCACATATCAGGTGCATGTTGATGTTGACCAAAGCACCCATTATGACACTCAGGGGACTCATGATATAAGTTTCATGATAGATGGTACTTCACCTACCATCGAGCTGTCAGACGGCTGGAATCGCTCCGATGCACCACAGGGCCTACAGTCCGATAGTGAGGGATACCATGTGCGCATCAAGGTGACTGATGGTCCCGGGGACGCCCCTTCGGGCGTCGACGTGTCCTCTCTGCACACGATGGGAGTCCAGTCTGAGGTGCAGATGGATCAGACCCACCCAGGCGACTACGTGTTCACCTTCTCCTCGGATGCGGACGTGCACGATATCCTTGATGCTCGCGTGTTCGCTTCCGATCGTGTGGGCAATCGTGGCCAGGGGGTGCGCCTGGGTGACCTCCTTGACGCTCAGGACTCGCTCACTATAAAGGGAATGGACACGCGCTATCATCGCGATGGCGTGATGGTAACGGCGTCGGTGCGTGCACCCTTCGCGAATGGGACCGATTTGCATGGCAGGTTGAAGGCGACGATCCGCAATGCGAACGGCAATGAGGAGGAGCTGCCGGTACAGAATGTGCCGTTGAAACAGCGGGGAACGAGCTGGCCGGACAGCCAGTGGTTTGACCTGAACACTGTCCTTGGGACTGAAAATCATTACGTGAAAGTGCAGCTCGAGGTGGACGAGCCCGGGGTGACACTGTCCACAGATGATGACTTCTACGTGGATCGTACCGCCCCAACCGTGGGCAACGTACGGGTGAGCCCCCAGCCCGTGGTGACGTGGGGCCACGCCTTCACGCCGGGCGCGACCACCATCCACATGGAGGCCACGGACGCCGTCTCGGGCGTCGACTGGGACAGCCTTGCGCTGACGGCGTCCGACGGCACCCCCGTCGAGGGCGTGCAGGTGAAGCACGACGCGGACAACCCGGACGGTACCCCCAGCAACGGCATCACCATCACGCTGGCAAGCGACGGCCAGACCCTCGACCTCACCTCCACGCGCCTGCATCTGAGGGACCTGGCGGGCAACCCCCTCGTGGACCCCGACGACCCGAACACCGAGGGCCTGCTGCTCTCGGGGCTCATGACGGGCGACGGCAAGCCCCTCGCCAAGGACACCACGGACATCGTGGTGGACACCACGGCCCCTGTGGTCTCCGTCTCGTATGACAACAACGACGCCCGCGGGAGCTACTACAACAAGGCGCGCACGGTCACCATCACGGTCGTGGAGGGGAGCTTCTCCTACATCCGCGACAACGACGCGGAGCGCGCGATCGCCACCATCGGCGTGGACGGCACCACGCACGACGTGACGGCCAGGCAGTTCGAGAACCCCTCGGGCGACGGCGTCACCTGGGTGTACACGGAGGAGCTCTCGCAGGACGGCGACTGGACGGTGGACGTCTCGCTCACCGACCCCGTGGGCTACGCCTCTAACGAGGTGCACGACGCCTTCACCATCGACACCCTCGCCCCCATGATCACGGTGGAGTTCGACAACAACGACGCCCGCAGCGGCATGTACTTCAACCGTCCGCGCACGGCCACGGTCACGGTGCGCGAGCGCAACTTCGACCCCTCGCTCATGGGCGTCTCCGCCTCGGCCAAGGACGCCTCCGGCAACGCCGCGGACGCCCCGGGGGCCAGCGGCTGGAGCGCCACGGGCGAGGAGGACACCTGGTCGTGCACGGTTCACTTTGGGGGCGAGCTCCACTACGGCCTGTCCGTCTCGGCGGCGGACCCCGCGGGCAACCAGGCGGAGGCCTACGAGGTGCCAGAGTTCGTGATCGACATGACGCCGCCCCAGGCCTCCATCGAGCACGTCGAGAACAAGACCGCCTATGCCGGCGAGATCGCCCCATCCCTGAGCATGAGCGACACCAACCTCGCCATCGGGAACTCCAAGTACAGCCTCACGGGTGCCCACTCCGGCAAGGTGGACTACATGCGCGGCATGGAGACCTCCTACTCCGACACCAGCGAGTCGGTGACCTATGCGGACTTCGAGCACAAGGTCGAGCGGGACGACGTCTACACGCTCGCCGTCCACGCGGAGGACCTCGCGGGCAACGCCTCGGACGTGACGCGCGTGTTCTCGGTCAACCGCTACGGCTCCAACTACCTCTACTCCGATGCCACGGCGGGCATCCTGGGCGCGTACCTCAGGATTCCCCAGGATGTGGTGATCACCGAGATCAACGTGTCGGGCCTCGACGACGATGGGACGCACGTGGAGCTGGCGCACGACAGCGAGGTCACGGACCTCATGGAGGGCGCATCCTACACCACCGAGACGGCGGATGACAGCGGCTGGAGCAAGACCACCTACACCATCCCCGCCTCCAACTTCTCGCAGGACGGCTACTACCGCGTGATGATGACGTCGCATGACAAGGCCGGCAACCTGGCCCAGAACACCATGGGCAACAAGGACGCCACCCGCGAGCATGCGGCCGAGGTCAACTTCGCGGTGGACGCCACGGCACCAACCGTGGGCTTTGCCGGCGCCAAGACCGGAGGCGTCTACTTTGGGGCCAGCCACGACGCGCTCCCCCTGGCGGGCGACAACCTGGCGCTCGACCGTGTGACGCTGCAGGTGGACGATGGCGAGCCCGAGGAGCTCTCCCCCGACGAGTTCGCCGGGGGACCCGCCTCGCTCCCGATCCCCGCCGACGCGAAGCTCCACACCCTCACGATCGCGGCCTACGACAAGGCGGGCAACGTGCACTCTACCACCCTCGGCTCCGTTGCCGTCGCGCCCAACTGGGTGGAGTACCTCAAGGCGAACCCCAACCTGCTGTTCGCGTTCGTCGCGTTCGTCGTCATGGCCCTGGGCCTTGCGGCCATGGGCATCGTGCTGGGCGTGAGGCATCACCGGGCCACGGAGGGGCTGCGCAACCCCTTTGGCCACTAAACTTGGTCGTCCCCCGCGCGAGCGGGTGTCGATATACCGTCAAGCGTGCCTGCGGGCACACGAGAGAAAGGAACGGCAATGGCAGGACAGATTAGGATCACGCCAGATCAGATGCGCGACCGTGCGACCCAGTATCGCACCGAGGCCAGCAACGTGGGCGATGTGATCCAGCACATGGACTCGCTCCTGCAGGCCCTGCAGGAGGAGTGGGAAGGCAGCGCCGCCCAGGCCTACTCCAGCCGCTTCCAGGAGCTGCGTCCCGGCTTCGTGAAGGCCCAGGACCTCATCACGGAGATCGCGCAGTCGCTCGACGCGACCGCGCAGTCGCTGGAGGAGACCGACTCCAACATCGCCGCGCAGTTCCGCGGCTAGGTTCAGACCGAGGTCTGGATAGCGTGATCCCGGTGCCGGGGGCGGACGTCCGCCCCCGGCACGTCGCACGTCGTTTCGCAGCGAGGAAGGTTTGCCCCATGTCGACACTTGCAGGTAGGGGACGCATGGGCAGGGCCGCCGCGGCCTGCCTGGTGGCGGCGGCGTGCGCGGCCGGGACGACGGCGTGCTCGAGCCCCGAGCAGGGTAACCCGGCCGAGCAGCCCACACGTGTCGCGGACCTCAGGCCCGACCTCTCGAGCGACGAGGTCACGGATCGCGACCTCGCCATGGCGGAACAGCTCGGGGCGCCCGACGACATCATCTCGTCCCTCAAGGAGGGGACGTGGCCCTCGTCCATCTCGCGGAAGAACGTCCGCTATGCCGAGGCGGCGGAGGACTACCTCCGCCTGCGCTATGGCACCTCCTTCGCGGCCTACGACTGCCTCATCTCCACCTGGATCATCCAGGACTACAACATCATCAACCTCCGGGCGACGGAGGGGGAGCACGAGGGGGAGAGCTGCCGCGTGGAGATCTGGGACGCGGACGACCCCCGCTGGCGGGACGACTGGCTGCAGATATTGCGTGGTCCAGACTGGGAGAAGAGGGTCGCAGAGGCTGCCCGTCCGATTCTAGACGAACTTCCAGCGGGAACGTGGACGTCGTACACCTGGCTCGATCCCACGCTCACTACGCCCGATGCCAAGGACATGGATGGTCTCTATGGCGGCATCGTTCTTGAGATAAGCAAGGATGCGGGAATGAGCGAAGCAGAGCTTCAGGAGCTCCATGACAGGATCGTCTCTGCTGAGCGTGCTACGGGTCTGAGGGTGAATATAACTACAGAGCTGCTGAACGTCTCAACGAGCGGTCAGGTCCTGACACACGACTTCGTGATAGAGAACTCAGACTCTCTGGTCAAAATCGGGGACACCGACACCGTGGACAAAGAGGGGGCGTAGCATGTCTCTGCATCCAGACGAGCTCGCCCAGCTCAATACCCTGATATATCAGCCTGAGTTTCAAGAGGCATGCAATCAAGCCTTCAGAAAGGCTCGGGGTAAAAGAATCTCCCTTGGCGATGTCATCGCGTCCATGCCTGCGGACGGTGGGGACGAGTGGACGACCCCTGACGGCTACGATGCCCTGAGGCAGGCCGTCTCCTCTGACTCGCGTCTGTCCGACCTCACGGTGTGCGACTTCACGTCGCCCGGTGTTCCCGTGGAAGGCAGGACCACGCAGACGAGCCACTGCATGGCCCTCACCGATGGCGACGGGACGCTCTACGTGGTCTATAGGGGTACGGATGGCGAGCACGGGGAATGGCGCGACGACTTCGAGGGCCTCAACGAGGCGGACACGGATTCCCAGCGACGTGCCGAGGCCTACCTTGACGAGATGCTGGCGCTGTATGGTGGCCAGCATGTCGTTGTGACGGGACATTCCAAGGGCGGCAACAAGGCGCAGTACGTTACCGTGGTGGACGGCCGCGTGGACGAGTGCTACTCCTTTGACGGCCAGGGCTTTGGCAACCCGTTCCTCAGGAAGTACGAGGAGCGCATCGCTGCCGTACGGGGCAGGATCCATGCCTACAACCAGGAGGGCGACTATGTGAGTGCCCTCATGGCGCCCATTGCTGGGGACACGCACTACACCAACGGCGGCTCCCAGGCCCAGGGCATCACGGGACTCCTCCAGACGCTGCTGCGCGGGGACGGCAACTTCCAGCTATCCAACCATGCGCCCCTCAACCTCTTCTCCTCGGACACAGATCTGTCGCTCGACCTCACGGGCACGCGGACCGACTACTCCCGCACCATCAACGACTTCACGACATGGGTGTCCGAGAACGTCCCTGCCGACATGCAGGCCCTGGTCATCGAGTTCCTGAGCGACTGCGCCGAGGGCAGGCAGTCCGAGGCGCTGAGCGATCCCGAGAAGGTTGCCGCGCTCATGGCGGTCCTCACGAAGTACCCAGGAACGCAGCGCCTGCTTGAGCAGCTGGCTGGAACCGACGGCGCCAATGACGGGGCGCTTGCCTCGAGCGGTGTTGGCACGGGCGTCAACGCCGCTGCCGCCGTGCTGGTTCGACTGGGATGCGACTCTGGCATCATCGCGACAATTGTGTCTGCCAGCAATGGTGCAGTCGCCTCGCCGGTGGGGGCCGCGGGTGGCGGCGGGGAGTGGGCCCGCGCGTACGCCTCGGCCTACGCAACGGACTGCGCGAGGATAGATGCCCACGTTGCCGCGGGGGAGCAGGCGACCACCGTCCAGGTGCGGCAGTCGCTCGTGCGCGACTGGAGCGACGAGTACAAGGAGAAGCTGCTCTCCATCGTCCGGGAGGTCGATGAGGAGGAGGTCTGGGACCCAACCCACTGGGACGTCTGGTACCGGATCGAGTCGCTGGGCGGTGGCCTCACAGCGGAGAACTGCCAGGGCGACATCGACGGCTACCTCCGCAAGCAGATCGACATGAACGGCGTGAGCGCCCAGAGGATCGAGGAGGCGTTCCAGAAGGCCGCGGAGCTGGATGGTACCATGGGGACGAACGCATCTGCCGTTGCCGAGAGCCTGGACGGTGCCACCGAGGCGCTTGGCCAGATCCTCGGGGGAGGAGCCCAGTGAGCGTGGCAGCGACCCTGGCGGATCCCTGGTGGACCGTCGTCATGGTGGCGGGCGGCAGGCGCTTCACCTGCACGCTCGACGCATCGGACAAGGCGGAGCGCTACCTCTCGGCCACGGGCGAGACCGTGCGCGAGAGTGCCCTCGGGCGCCTCTCGGCGGCGGAGGGCGGCGTGCGGCTGACCCCGCTGGGCTCGTCGACGCTGCTTCTGGAGGACGGCTCCGAGGCGGAGGAGCTGCTGCTTTCGGCGGGCAGCGCCACGGCCACGGCCACGCTCACGGACGCCCGCACGGGCGAGGCGTGCATCGTCTACCTGCGCTCGTGCGACCCGGGCGCGCGCCGCTTCCACAAGATGGCGCTCACGGGGGACTGCGAGCTGCTCATAGGCGGCGACGAGGGGTGCCAGCTGCGCTACGCCTCCCGCTGGGTCTCGCAGCGCCACACGGAGCTCAGGTGCCGCTCGGGCGTCTTTGCGGTGCGCGACCTGGGCAGCACCAACGGCACCTTCGTGAACGGCGCGCTGCTGGCCGGCGGCGCCTCGCGGCAGCTGGCGCCGGGCGACGTGGTCCAGGTGCTCGACCTGTGCGTGCAGGTGGGGCGGGGCTTCCTCTCGCTCAACGCGCCCCAGGGGCTCACGGAGGCCCTGGGGGGCCTGGCCGTGCCCATACGCCACGCGGAGCTGGTGCGGCGCGCTCCGGAGGCGACCCCCGCCGACCGCATCCCCGCCCAGCGGGAGTTCTGGCCCGCGCCGCGCGTGGTGCGCTCCGTGCAGCGGCGCGCCTACAACGTGGAGGAGCCCCCGGCCGTGCACAAGCCGGACGACTCCCCGGCCATCATGAAGATGGGCCCCTCCTTCCTGATGGGCCTGGCGTCCATCTTCATGGCGGCGAGCGCCGTGTCGCGCATCATGGGCGGCGCGGACGTGCTCTCGTCGGCACCCTCCATCGCCATGTGCGTCTCCATGATGGGCGGCATGGTGCTGTGGCCCCTCATCGCCCGCCGCTACGAGCGGCGCAAGGCGGTGCGCGAGGAGGCGCACCGGCGCTCGGCCTACTCCGACTACCTCGCCGCGCTGGAGCGCACCTTCATCAAGGACGGGCGGGAGCAGTCCGCGATCCTGCGGGAGAACCGCGTGGACGCGCGCACGTGCCTGGGCTGGGTCCACGGCCGCGACGAGCGCCTCATGGGTCGCGGCCCGCGCGACGCGGACTTCATGCAGCTGCGCGTGGGCACGGGCACCCTGCCCCTGGAGGCGGACTTCCGCTGGCCCGAGACGCGCTTCTCGCTGGACGCGGACGACCTGGTGGAGATGGCGCGCCGGCTCTCCGACCGCCCGCCCATGCTGGAGGACGTGCCCGTGGCGGTGGACCTCCTGGAGGACCGCACGCTGGGCGTGGCGGGCGACCCCGCCAGCCGCTGGGCGCTCGCGCGGTCGCTCGTGCTGCAGGTCGCGGCGCTCTACGCCCCCACGGACGTGCGCATCGCCGCCATCGTGGGCGAGGGCGAGCGCGACGAGTGGGGCTTCCTCGCGCAGCTGCCGCACACCCTCTCCGCCGACGGCCGCATGCGCCTGGTGGCCACGGACGCCGCCGGCGTGCGCGAGCTGGGCGCGCTGCTCGCCCGCGAGGCCGCCGGCAGGCGCGGCGGCGCCGAGGGCGGCCGCTGCCTGCTCCTGTGCTCCGACCGCGGCCTCTGGGAGGCCTCCGACGTGGTGGCGGACCTGCTCGAGGCCGAGAAGGACCTCGGCGTCTCCCTGGTGTTCCTGGCGCCGGACGTGGCGGGGCTGCCCTCCGAGACCGTGCGCGTGGCGGAGGTGGGGCCCCGGGAGGGCAGGCTCTACGCGCGCGAGGACGCCTCCTCCACGCTCGTGGACCTCGTCATGGACGCTCCCGTCGCGCCCGCCGAGGCGGCGCGCGCCGCCTCGGCGCTGGCCCGCGTGGGCCTGGGCGCCGGCGACGCCGCCTTCGCCCTGCCCTCCTCCCTGGGCTTCCTGGAGATGTACGGCGTGCGCGACGCGGCCGACCTGTCCGTGGGGGCCCGCTGGGAGCGGGCCGACGCCTCGAGGAGCCTGGCCGCCCCCTTCGGCGTGGACGCGCGCGGCATGCCCGCGGTGCTGGACCCCCACGAGGCCTTCGACGGCCCCCACGGGCTGGTGGCCGGCACCACCGGCTCGGGCAAGAGCGAGCTGCTCGTGAGCTGGATCCTCTCCACCTGCGTGGCCTTCCCGCCCGAGCAGGCCTCCTTCGTGCTGGTGGACTACAAGGGAGGCGGCCTGGCCGACGCCTTCTCGCGGGGGGGCATGAAGCTGCCGCACCTGGCGGGCACCGTCACCAACCTGGACGGGGCGGAGGTGGCCCGGAGCCTGGCCTCCATCCGCGCCGAGCTCGTGCGCCGCCAGCGGATGCTGGCCGGGGCCAAGCGCGCGACGGGCGACGCCACCATGGACGTCTCCTCCTACCAGCGGCACTGGGCGGCCGGCGACGTGGCCGAGCCCATGCCCCACCTCTTCGTGGTGGCCGACGAGTTCGCCGAGCTCAAGCAGCAGGAGCCCGAGTTCCTGGACGCCCTGGTGTCGGCCGCGCGCATCGGCCGCTCGCTGGGCGTGCACCTGGTGCTGGCCACGCAGCGCCCCACGGGCGTGGTCACCGACCAGATCCAGGCCAACTCCCGCTTCCGCGTGTGCCTGAGGGTGGCCGACGCCGCCGACTCCAAGGAGATGGTGCGGCGCCCGGACGCCGCGGCGCTGGAGGGCGCCGGCAGGCTCATCCTGCTCGTGGGCTACGACGAGCGGCTGCTCCAGGCCCAGGCCGCCTGGGCCGGCGGCCCCTACGACCCCGCCGGCGCCGGGGGCGACCGCGCCGTGGAGGCCGCCGGCTCCCCCGGCGCCCCGGTGGCCGCGCTCCA
>NZ_AWEZ01000029.1 GCF_000468755.1 Olsenella profusa F0195 | reverse complement strand
CGGAGCGCCTCCAGGGGCCGTCCGCCTGGCGCGTGTAGGTGACGATCTTCGCGTCATCGGCCCCGAAGTTGGGAGAGAAGAACTTGTAGGTGGCCATGAGCTGGTCGCTGCGGCCGGGGGCCTGCATGACCGTCATGACGCCGCCGGGGCCGTCGCAGACGTCCCCCTCGGCGGTCCCGTCGAGCCTGAAGCGCCTGATGGGGCCCTCCTTCTCGGTCGCGACGACGAAGCCGTCGAAGTCGTCGCCATGGAGCATGCCGATGGCGTAGCACTTGGGCATGTCGGTCGCCAGTACCTTCTTCTCGTACCTCATGAGCTAATCTCCCTTCAGACCATCCAAGAGGAGCGAGATTGATACGCCGCATAAGCCAATCAACCTCGCTCCTCGAACATGTCCCTCCGATGAGGCCGCATCCAACACTCGCAACCTCTCTTGTCACTTATTCACGCATCAATCCATTACAGTTCGATGTCAATGTCAAGATCAGTAATCTCTTCAACCTTGTCCTCTGGCTCTTGCAACTTGGGCTTGATAATCGAAAGCAGTGTGCCCGTAATGCATGCGCCGATAAGCAGGGCAAGAGCGTATAGGAGCGGACTACTTGCCACAGGGATCGTAAAGATTCCTCCTGACAACAGGGGCACCGTAACACCCCATGACAGAATCAGACCATCAGCAATTCCCGAGCCAATAACAACACAGGGAACAACCCTCAAGGGATCTTTGAATGCGAACGGCAGTGCGCCCTCGGTCACTTGACACATGGACATGATGATGGCAGCAACAGCACTTTCCTTATCTGCTTCCTCCCACTTTTTCGGGGCAAATAGGAGCACGGAAAGAGCAACGCCCAGCGGAGGTGCCATTGCGGCAACATTCTTGCCCGCAGCAGGACCCCAAGCACCAGCAGCTGCAAAGGCGGTGACGATGGCAAAGGAGATCTTATTAACTGGGCCGCCCATATCAAAGCCCGTCATACCGCCGAGACAGAAGCCAAGCAGGAACTTTGAGCCCGTGTTCATGCCCATGAAGAAATCTGTTGCTGCGGCGGTAAGTGCCGCAAGCGGAGGTCCAACGATTTCGGCAATGAAGGCGACCTCGATCAGGCCCCCTACCATAGGAATGACCACAAGCGGGACGATTGTTCTCACGGACTTTGGCAGCGGGATACGGAGAAGCAGAATAGAGACAACACCTGCAATGAGGCCTGCAAAAATACCGCCAAGAAAACTAGACTTAACGGTGACGGATAAAAGGCCACCAAGAAAAGCAGGCGCAATGGCTGCTTTCCCTGCAATTGAATAGCCGATGCCAGCAGCCAAAACGGCTATCATGGCATTCAGTCCTGCATTTCCGGCTGTCAGCAGCCAGTATCCTACAGAACCCTCCACGTCTGTTCCGCCAATGATGCGACCGATTGCCGTACAAAATCCTGACATAATGATGACTGGAATCATGTAGGCAAGACCGGTCAGAAAATGCTTTTGGAGGTTCTGGGGGGTAAAGATTTCTTTCAGCTCTTTGCCCAAGGATTTTTCATCCATCTATCTTCCTTTCTTGCACTCTGCCCTTATGACATCCACCTCCCGGCGGGCTTACTTGGCAAGCTTCTTCTGGATAGTCAGTAGAAGACTCTTGGGATTTTGAATAGCAGTATTGGTGGGGACATGGACAAGAGGCATCTTGCCCTTAAAGCGATCCTCTCCCACCACTGCTACATCTGCAGCAATGATAGCGACATCTGCACCATTTACATTATCTTCAGTAAGGCCAAACTCAACGCCTGCGCTTCCCTGCGTCTCGACATAGCCTTCCATACCCAATTCCTTACCAGCCTCAAGTAGCTTCTCCCGAGCCATATAGGTATGGGCGATACCAACTGTACAAGAGGTAATTCCAACAAACTTCATAGCTACATGCCTCCAGCCATTTCCAATATCTCTTTGAACTTGTCACTATCGCTCTCTTCGCTCAGACGTTTCTGAATATCTGAATAGGCAAGAGCTGCTGCCAAGTGTCCTAGCATCTTGATGTATGCGGTATTACGATTCTCCGTTGGTACAACGAGCAAAAAAACCAGCGTTATGGGCTTGCCATCAAGGCTCTCCCAATCCAGGGGATTACTGGTCTTGAGAACTGCAATCCCTGCTTTAAGAGCGGCGCTTGACTCACCATGGGGAATGGCGATGCCGTTTTCCATTCCAGTGAGACCTAGGGCTTCACGCTTGTATACATCGTCGTGAAACAACTTCTTGTCTCTGATATAACCGCTCTTCTCAAGCATATCGCAGAGCTCTAGGATGGCTTCCTCCTTTGTCCTAGCCTTGGAATGCAAGTTGATATTGCTTCCTATCAAATCCATGTGCACTCACCTCCTAATCCTCTTTGTCGGGATACAGATTGTGTACGGGTGAGAAAACGAATATCTATGACCCGACTCCGTATAGGCCGAGCTATCCGTACTTATCGCAGTGAGCAGAATACGATTCCTAAACAGGTACACCCCATAAAAGAAGAAATAGCTGACAATGAATAGCAGTCCCAGGCACCATATGTTGTTTATGAGGGATACGATGCAAAAAGAGATAAGGATGATTCTTAGCCAACTACATAGGGGATTCCACTGGAAATACGTCCTTTTCCCCTCATGCCACGAATTGTAAAAGTAGAATATATGATGCGGTTTACTTTGACGGACGGTAGCCACCTATCTCCTTCCGGAGAGAGTTAATGACGCGAGCATTAAAAGAATCTCGTTGTTGAGTACCTTGGCGCATGACTTGTGCCACTTCCATCATGGGCACAGGTACATTTACATCGAGAGCCGACTTGATAGCCGTAGCACATGCGCTACTACTGTGGATGGTAGTTTCAACGTTATCCAACGTCTCGTTCTTATTAAACGCGTCAAACATGAGATCCATGAGCCAACCACGGATGACGGCAGACTTACTCCAGCCATAGGCCACGTCCTTGAGGTCATATTCAAAAGGACATGCCTGGAGAAGCTCGAATCCCTCACCTAGAATTTCAAGCTCAGAATGCAGGATGGCATTGTGGATTATTTTCAGGTAGTGACCGCTGCCCGTTCTTCCTGTATACAATAGGCCATCTTCTGCCGCTATGGCCTCAAGCAATGGCTTGAGTTCCTCGAATTTTTCGGCATCTCCGCCTGCCATAAAGCTCGCCCCATGACGAGCACCGTAAACACCACCCGACGTACCCACGTCAAAGAAGAAGACACCTTTTGCTCCGAGAAGTTCACCATTCCTTACAGAATCATGATAGTCAGAGTTTCCACCGTCGACGATCATGTCTCCCGATGTTGCATAATTGGCAAGATCCATTAAGGTTTCATTGGTAATTCTTCCAGCAGGGAGCATCACCCAGATGATCTTGACATCTTTGTCTTCGCCAATCGCGTGAAGACTGGTGATGGTTCTAAAGCCATCGTGAGCAGCTTTTGCCATAATTTCATCGCTCACATCAAAAGCGATTACATCATATCCATGTTCGCGCATGTTTAGGGCCAGGTTATAGCCCATCTTACCCATGCCAATCATATAAATCTTCATAAAGAAAATCCTCCATTCTCTCAAGAGTCGATAAACCGCACGTCCACAGTGCAGGCCAAGAACACACTTGGTTACTTATAAAAACGCTCGGTACTTGCCCTAGACCGAATTTACTAACAGATTCACACTTTGAGTATCCTCATACTGCCAATGGTAGATTTTCTGCTACAGATGGCTCTCAAATGAAAAGTATCTATATCATAACGGTCACATTATGCATAATTATCGTTAGTTTCTTTCAATCAGTCTTTCTGTACTGGTGGGGGTGTCACAATGAGTAGCTCATTTGTTGCTCGCAGACAATTTGCGATCCTTGACCTTCTAAGGAGAAAAAGTACGCTGTCCATCGCTGAGCTCGCTGAAGAATTCGGCGTTTCCGAAATCACAATTCGACGTGATATCAAGCACCTTGAGGAACGTGGGAAAGTCATACGCCGTTACGGATCCGTACGTGTCACTCAACATGACGACACCAACAGGTACCTCCAAAAGCAAGATACACAACGGCAGATAGCACAGATTGCGGCGAAGTTCATTGAGGATAACGATATTGTCTTCATTAACTCCAGCAGTACGGCCATTAAGACCCTTGCATACATCAGCGCAGCCAATGTCATGGTAATAACCAATAATGGCTCAGTGCTCAATCGGCCCTATGGCCAAAATATCAATGTCTTCCTAACCGGAGGAGCTGTCCATCCACTTAAGCATTCTCTCTCAGGCAACTCCACTCTATCCTTCCTGTCCTTAGTAAAGGCAAAGAAGTGCATCTTGGGGTGCGATGGCGTCTCTCCGGAAGGAGGCCTCACGACCAATGAATTCAGTGAGATGCAGGTTAATCGTATGATGCTCGAAAATGCGGCAAAGTCCATTGTCACCGTAACGAGCCAAAAACTAGGAGACACCGCAAGTTTTCAATATGGCTCCCTCGATCTCATCGACATAATAGTCACTGACACCAATGCAAGTAACGCACAGATCACCGCATTGAAGTTTGGAGGGATAAAAAAAGTTGTCCTTGCAGATGCAGATGCAAAGGATGACCTAACTAGCCTTGTAGACTTCTAAGAATATAGTCCCCTACCCCACCATGGTTGTTATCGAGGGATGCAACTTGGTCTGATACATCTTTGAGTGGTAAGGTCCCATTTGGCATGGCGATGCCAACGGCAGACTCAATGAGCATGTCCCTGTCATTTGCGGAATCGCCAAAGGACATCGTATGAGAGACAGCGACTCCCAACCGATTGCATACCCATTTCAAGGCATTGCCTTTTGTGGCATGCGCGTTCGTGATTTCAAGATTCTGTGGGTGCCCGACAGTCCAGATCAGCGTACGGTCACGATCTACGGCACGCGTTACCATCGATCGGTCAAAGCTCATGGGGAAGAACATGGCAACCTTATCAATTGGGGAACAGCGATGAATAATGGCGCGGGTAGACATATCCAACGTATGGCGGCTTTGGCTCAACCACTTTAAATTGCCCTCATCAATGCCAAACCCACGTATGCGTTCAAAGCGCCTGCGGTTGGTTAGGACCTTCCCCTCGGAAAAAATGTCAAAGGTGCAGGCGGCATCTTCCACTCGCTCAAAGAGCGAAAGTACGCTTGCCTTATGCATGGGAAGCGAGAACACCTTATCACCAGTGCGTACATCGATGATTGATGCCCCGTTTGTCTCAACAATAAGCTGCACAGACGGGTGTTGCACAAGACGTTTGGGGAGCGTAAGCCAAGCCCTACCTGTACAGGGAACAAAACCAATGCCATGTTCGGACAGCACATCGAGGGCCATCCAGTTGATTTGAGGCACAGACTTGTCGTCTGCCAAGAAGGTGCCATCCATATCGGAAAACACGAGCGCGTGCAGCATTCCTTCTGTCATCCCCTAGCGCTCCTCGATGGGAACATAGAAGCGCTCGTCCATATAGGTGCTGTACGCGGGACGGATGATGCGTGCCGGTCCATAGAGTTCCTCCATGCGGTGAGCCGCCCAGCCCGCGGAGCGCGCGAGTGCAAAGAGCGGCGTGTAGAGATCCTCCGGAATCCCCAGCATGGAGTATACGAAGCCCGTGTACATGTCGATGTTGGTGGAGATGGGCTTGGTGATGTGACGCACATCGCGCATGACCTTCGGCCCCAGGCGCTCTACGCGTTCGATGAGCTCGAGCTTGTCCAGCTGACCCTTCTTCTCGGCAAGCTCATGGGCATAGGTCTTCACGACCTCGGCGCGTGGGTCGGTCACGGTATAGACGGCATGGCCCAAGCCATAGATGAGGCCCGAGTGGTCGAAGGCCTCGCCCCTGAGGATGCGCGCGAGATACCCCGCCACCTCGTCGTCACTCGTCCAGTCGCGCACGTTGCCGGCGATGTCATTTATCATGGCACCGGCCTTGGCGTTGGCACCACCGTGCCGAGGCCCCTTGAGCGATCCCAGGGCCGCCGCATAGGTGCTGTAGGCATCGGTTCCCGAGGACGAGAGCACGCGGCATGAGAACGTGGAGTTGTTGCCACCACCATGCTCCGCATGCAGCATGAGCATGACGTCGAGCAGCATGGCCTCCTCGCGCGAGAAGCCCTCGTCGGCATGGATGACATCCAGGATCGTCTCGGCCATGGTGTAGCCCTCGCGTGCGGGCGGGATGCGCAGGCGCGTGCCCTCCTGCTCGGCGACATAGGCCTGATGCGCAATGGATGCGGCACGCGGCCAGCGACCCAGGAGGGAGAGTGCCACGTCGATCTCGTGTGTGGGAGCCGTGTCGTCCGGGTCGCGATCGAAGGCGTAGAGCAAAAGCGTCGCGCGCTGCAGGACGTTCATGATGGAATGGCTGTAGGTGGTGCGCGGGAAGATGTCCAGATAGCCCTCGGGCAGCTGGCGACGGGCACCGATGCGCGCGCGGAAGTCATCCATCTGCGGCCGTGTGGGGAGCGAGCCGGAAAGCAGCAGGTAAGCAACCTCCTCATAGCCAAAGCGACCCGCATCGTGCGTGCCTCGTACCAGGTCGTCAATCGTATAGCCGCGGTATCTCAGCTGTCCCTCATCCGGGACGACCCTGCCGTCCACCCTGGTGTAGCCATGGACGTCCGAGATGGTGGTGAGGCCCACCAGCACGCCCGAACCATCCGCATTGCGCAGGCCGCGCTTGACGTTGCGCTCCTCATAGAGCTGGTCGGGCACGCGATCCATGTTCTGCATGCCCTCGTAGAGCTGATCGGACTCGGGCGGGCGACCTAACCCCTCCGACGGCATGGGATAGGCGTCGGCAATGTGCGTGAGCGCAGACGTGTCCTTGCGCGTGAGAAACAGCTTGCGCTGCCTACGGCCTTCCATGGCTCTGCCAATGCTCATGAGACTACCTCCCGTGCCGCTCTTGATCCTCTGTGGACATCGCCCCTCCTCACACGCATGCCTACCCGCCGCGCCTGCGCCATGGGCCTACAGGCGGTACATGAAGTTGAACACCTCTTCGCGCTGCATGGAGATCTGCACGCCCAGCTCACCCACGAGCTGATCGAGCTCCTGCTGGATGGCCAGGAAGTCTTCGGTATGATCGCCCAGATCGGCGAGCATGGTCATGGTGAAGATGCCCTGCAGGATGGTCTGCGAGATATCGAGGATGTTCACGTCATGCCGTGCAAGCACGCCGGCCACCGCGGCCACGATGCCAGAGCGGTCGCTGCCCAAGACGGTGATGATGATACGAGACTTCGAGGTATCGGTGCTATCTGCCATGAGTGCTCCTTCGGGTACGCACACGGGACGAGGTCGCTCAGTGGGATGTCCATTGTATTCGAGCAAGGGCCTGGGCTGCCCCGTGCGCCCAGAGGTTCTTCGTGCGGAAACAGGACACCCGCATCCCACGTGGAACGACCGGCAGCCCTGACATGCAGGCTACGAGGCAGAACCGTCACTATCCTCATCGGATGGGTCAGCCGACTCATCAGCGCCGGCATTCTCCACCTGCGGGCAGCATGAGAGAATCCACGCGACAAGGTTGTCCTGGGCGTCGCCGCTGCGCTCCGCAAGCTCGAAGCCGCAACCCCACACCGGCTGATAGGCCACGCTCTGGACGCCATCATACTGCTTGAGGGCGAGGGCAAGGTTGAGCTCACCGCAGATGGCGGCATTGGTCTGGGCGAGGCCCGAGTTGATGCGCCAATAGGGTGCGACGGCAGCCTTGCCATAGCCGTCGTAATGGCCGCTCAGGGTGTAGAGCGGGTTCATGGCGCTCACACGATCCGCCATGCTTGCCTCTTCGGCGTCGATCTTCTGGAGGTCAGCCTCCCAAGCATCGGGCAGAGCCTTGTCAAAGCCCACGATCTTTGCGTACTCGTCCTGATGGTCCTTGAGGAGATCGGACACCGTCTGGTCAAAGTGGAGGGTGGACTCCTCGCCAATGCCGAAGAGCTGATTGATGCTGGAGCTGAGGTCGATCATGTCGAACGCACACACCGAGCGCGACGCCGGACGGCAGTGCGTGACGAAGTCCCACAGGCTGGAGATGCGCGCCGCACCCCTGCCCGAACTGTAGGTGATCCAGCGGTTACCGCTGTTGAGGGAGTTGAGGTAGCTGTCGATGGAATCGTAGACCGTCGAGTTCACGGATGAGACACCATTCTGCTCCTGCGGTTGCGACGAGGAGGAGCCCTCACCCTGCTGGGAGCCCTGGTTCGAGGACGTCGTGCCCTCCTCGGTGGTGGCGGCATCTGCCGCCTCGGCGCTGTCGGCCACGAGATTGGGATCGCCCGGAAAGCAGGGGTCACCCAGCTGGCTGGGCGTGTAGGTGTACGGAAAGCTCGTGCTGTTGAAGAAGTCGCTTGCCGCGTTGGTGATGACGCTGAGCACGTACTCGTAGTAGCTGCCATCAAGGTAGGTGCCATCGTTCACGGCGTTGAGCGTCAGCGCCTCTCCCCCATCGCCCCGCAGGTCCATGGTGTTGACGTAGTCGCCATAGGCAGCGGCAAGATGTGTTGAGAGCAGCTTGGTCCAGGTTCCGTCCGCGCGCGTGTCCGTGGAGGCAAATTGGCCCATCATCCATTCGTAGGCAGCATCCTGCGTGTCAAACGAGGTGAGGGGGCACCAGGTGGCGGATCCATAGACTCTGTCGGAGAGGGTATCGCCCTCGGCATCGTGCGTGGCCGCGCCGATGGCCGTAAGATACTTGGCATAGAGGTCACTGTCGCCCAGGGCGCCCAACGCCGCGCTGGCGCCACCGCCCATGCCATAGCCAAACGAGATGATGCGATCGGGGTTGAAGGGCAGTTTGCCAGCGTTATAGCGTAGGTAGCGCACGGCGGCCTTGAGATCAACGACCGGCCAGGGGGCGCCGCCCGGGTACATCTCCTTGGAGCCGCTCTCGATGCCGGCAGAACGGCCGCGGAAGCCGGCGTACACGTAGACCATGCCCGCGGAAAGGTAGCGCTCCAGCCCCGCGTAGCCGTAGGCCTCGGGACACGCCTGGGCGGAGAGGCGCACGGAGTTGATGGGCATCACGGCCGGTGCGGAGGCGGGGTTGAGCGAGCCGACCACGCCATCCTTCTTGGGCGTGCACTTGTAGGCGTCACCGGACTTCTCGGCATCGAAGTAGGCGCCCGGCACGAAGATGGCAAGCGACTCGTACTTCTCGCTCGCAGGTTTGAGGCAGTACTTGAGGCCCAGCTGGTAGTAGCAGTCGTTGTCCGTATCGTACTGCCATGAGGAGTCGTTGAGCTCGAGGTCCTTGAACTCGCTGGGGTCAACCTGCTGTTCGCTGCTGTCCGTCGAGGTATCGGCGGGCTGCTGGTCGTCCTGCTGCTGAGGCGTGCAGGCGGCAAGGCCGAGTGCCCCAAGGGCAACGCCTGTGGCGGCAAGAAAGCTTCTCCTGGTTGTGCTCATCCATCCTCCCGACACGACGCGAACCGATGGGCAAGAACGCTCACGTCCCACGCCCTCAAGGACTTAGGCTAGGTGATATTGTACGCTTAGGAGTGTTGCGTGCGAACAATAGAGGCGAATGGGGGCCGCCATGTTTGGCCTGGGCCGCAAGAAGTCCACAACCACAAAGGCCAAGAGGGAGTCACGCCCGCTGGAGCCGGGAACGAGGCGTCTCAGGATGCGCTTCCGCGGCGAGGTGCAGGGCGTGGGATTCCGCTGGACGTCGCAGCTTGTCGCGGATCGCGTGGGCTGCACCGGCTGGGTGCGCAACGAGGACGATGGCAGCGTCTCCATGGAGCTCCAGGGGACGGACGATCAGATCAGCGCCTGGTTTGGTGGGCTGTCTGGGTCGTATGCACGCTTCCCCATCGACTATCGCATAGACGAGAAGGAGGACATCGAGCCCGTGGAAGGCGAGAGCGGGTTTGCGGTCCGGTACCGGTAGGGCAATGAGGCGCGGCGATCAGGCTACCCTGTCCTCGGGAATGAGGCCACCATTGCTCATCTCGAGCACCTCGTCGTAGCGTGCGGCATGCTTCGAGTCCAGGTGATGCGTCACGGCTATGAGCGTCACCCCATCGAGTGACAGCAGGGTGTCCTCAACGTGCGCAGCGGTCTCGCCATCCAAAGCCGACGTCGCCTCATCCACAAGGAGCGTCGTCTTGCCGTAGAGGAGAGCCCGGGCGATGACCACGCGTTGGCACTCTCCACCTGAGAAGCGTGCGCCCCCCTCATGAACTGGCGTGTCAAGCCCATCGGGTAGCGACGCCACGACGCCATCCAAGCCAGCAAGGTGCACGGCGTCCCTCACCTGCTCGTCGGCAAATGGCTCTCGAAGGGTTATGTTCTCACGCAGCGTGTCATCGAACGGAAAGACATGCTGATGAACCCAGGCGACATCAGGGACGAGGTATGGGTCACCATCCACAAGGACCCTATCCGAGCTAGGGTGCAGGCGTCCTCCGAGGAGTTCCAACATGGTGGACTTCCCACAGCCACTCGCACCGGTGATGGCGAACTTCCTGCTGGCATCGAAGCGCTGCGAACAGTCGTGCAGCAGCTTGGGCATGCCAGCAGACCCGTCCAGGGCATCGTTTGCACTGCCATACGAGAAGCTCACATCGTCAAGCTCGATGGAGTGCCTCACCTCGCATATCGCGCCCATCCGCCCAACTTCCGATGCCCCCCTTCGACTCATTCGGCGCGTCAGGGAGAGGATAGGTCGACTTGAGCTTGGCAACTTTGCCTGAGAGCTCCGTCGCTGGTGATATGACGCTGCCCGAGAGCTGGGTGACGGCTATGATGCTGCCAATAGACATATATCCCCACACCGCACCCATGCCCGTCATGCCCATGATCGCAAACTGCATGATGACGCCCACGGCACTCGAGACGCTTCCGATGCACGCCGTCATCATCCCCAGGACGGCCTTTCGTCCCTGATACTGCCCAATAGCCCTGCTCATCTTGTCAAGCATGCCCTTCTCGACGTGAAACGACCGTATGACCTCAGCGCCCTGCGCGGCATCGCGCACGCGTCCGTTGTAGGTTGCGGCATCGCTGACGATCCGACGCTGTTGGTCGGACAAACGGCTGCCGAACAGATGTGGGACGAGCGTCGGCAGGGCCATGCCAACGAGGGAGACGAGAGCGACAAGGGGGTTAATCAGAACGAGCAGCACGCATCCTATGATTATTTTGAAGGCGGACTCTAAGATATCGAGCACACAGAAGCATATGAGTCTGTCGAGGCTGATGTATCGCCTGATGAGATGTGTTCCACGCATGGCAATGTGATCCTTGTGTCTTGAGGGGTGCAGGCATGTGACAAGCGGACCGCCGACAGAGGGAGGACCCCGGTCGGCGGCCATACTGCTGAAAGCTAGAGGACGACGGTAATAACCACATCCCCGTTGCCCCGCCTCATCAGATGCCCCGGCTGCTTCGCCATGAAAATCGCCTCCCTGCGTTGATGTATGCATCATTGCAGGGAGGCGACCATGACGCCATATCGATGGATGTATGTCTGAACTTTCACGAAACGACACGTGGCATGGCTCGCACGTGTCGGCATCAACGCACGTGCCAGCATCAAAGTTCTACGCCCATGTTCTCCCGGACCCACTGCCGCACCGCCTCGGCATGGTCACGCTATCCCGTCAGATCCATAGAGGGAGCAACAACCCTGAGGACATGGGGGGGTTCGTCCATCTGTCCTCTCCGATATGCGACACGTGCCCTCGCATGGAGGATGTTTGGCATGTATGTCAGGATGCCACTATCGATGGCCTCATCGTTGGCGCGGTCGAGGTAGCGGAGCGAATCCTCATAGCGTCCCTCGAACTCAAGGCTCAACGCAAGATTGAGCTCACAGCCTATCCTCTCGTCGACCCACTCCTGCGTCTTGTTGCTCTGGTTGTCCATCGACCTGACGAGCTCCTCACCCAGGCGTGACGCATCTGGGTAACGCCCCAGGTAGCACAGCGTCGGGGTCATGAGACCGATGCACGCGGCCTCGGTCAGCGACAAGAGCGTATGTCTGAAGTCGTTCAGACGGAGAGACAGCCTCGTCAGGCTGACGGACTGTTCAAGCAGGCGTAGCGCCTCGTCCAAACGCTCGCCGCGCGGAGTAACGAGCGCACGGGCACTCGTCATGAGGTAGGGCTGTCGATACGTTGGTCTCTCACGGGACGATTCGTCCACGGTGTCCAGCAGTCTGTGCGCCTCGCCCAGATCGCCCCGACGCAACGCTGCGCCGGCGCATTCGATGACCTCTGCAAACTCGTTGTCGCGCTCGGTCGTGTAGTAGACGTCACAGAGCTGTTCCCAGACGAGAGAGCATGCCATCGAGCACGGGCTTCGTGGGCATCTGCCTCCCGTTCTCGACGCGCGAGACGGTAACGGGCGAATGACCGCAGCACACGGGGCAATGCGCCGTGGGATCCGTCTTCGTCAGCGGTACGTCGCATCCTCTATCATGAACTCTTGTCAGGGAGGATCACACATGGCGCACGGCATGACGCTCAGGCAGCTTGAGATAGGCGACACGGCTCGCATCACGAGGGTGGGCGGCACAGGTGCCCTGCGCCAGCACTTCCTCGACATGGGCCTCATACCCGGCGCCACCATCACCCTGGAGAAGTATGCGCCCATGGGTGACCCCATGGAGCTGCGCATCCACGACTACCAGCTCACCCTGCGCGTGGACGATGCGGCACGGATCGACGTGGAGCCCGTGCGCCCAGGCGAGGGACGCGCCTCCCAGCCCATCTCCCCCACAGGCGTCGCGCATCCAGGCCTTGGCGAGAGGACCACGCCCTCCCACACCGACCCCCGCACGGCCGACCACAGCCACGCCCTGCCGGAGGGAGCCACGCTCACCTTTGCCCTCGCCGGCAACCAGAACAGCGGCAAGACCACCCTGTTCAACCAGCTGACGGGCGCCAACCAACATGTGGGCAACTTCCCCGGCGTGACGGTGGACCGCAAGGAGGGGGCCATCAGGGGGCACCCCGACACCAACGTCGTCGACCTGCCGGGCATCTACTCCCTCTCGCCCTACAGCCCCGAGGAGCTCGTCAGCCGACGCTTCATCCTCGACGAGCGACCCACGGGCATCATCGACATCGTGGACGCCACCAACATCGAGCGTAACCTCTACCTCACCATGCAGCTCATGGAGCTGGGGCTGCCGATGGTCCTTGCCCTCAACATGATGGACGAGGTGCAAAAGAACGGTGGCTCCGTGCACGTCAACGAGATGGAGGACCTCCTGGGCATCCCCGTGGTGCCCATCTCGGCCATCCGGGGCGAGGGCGTGGACGAGCTCGTGAGCCATGCCATCCACGTGGCGCGCTACCAGGAGCTCCCTGAGCGGCAGGACTTCTGCAGCCCCGAGGACCACGGTGGGTCCGTGCACCGCTGCCTGCACGCCATCATGCACCTCATCGAGGACCATGCCGCCCGGGCACACATCCCCATGCGCTTTGCCGCCTCCAAGCTCGTGGAGGGCGACCGGCGCGTCATCGATGCGCTCGGGCTCGACACGAACGAGCGCGAGGCCATGGAGCGCATCGTCGCGCAGATGGAGGCCGAGCGTGGGCTCGACCGTGCCGCTGCCATCGCCGACATGCGCTTCTCGTTCATACAGCGCATCGTGGACTCCTGCGTCGTCAAGCCCCGGGAGAGCCGCGAGCGGGAGCGGAGCCGCCGGGCGGACCGCTTCCTCACGGGCAGGTGGACGGCCCTCCCCGCCTTCGCGGGCATCATGGCGCTCGTCTTCTGGCTCACCTTCGCCGTGGTGGGGAGGTTCCTGGGTGACCTCGTCGACGCGGGGGTCACGTGGCTCACGGGCATCGTGGCCGCAGGACTTGTGGCGGCGGGGGCCAGCGACGTCGTGCGCTCGCTCGTGGTGGACGGCATCTTCAACGCCATCGGCACGGTGCTGCCCATCCTGCCCATCGTCGTGACGATGTTCCTCTTCCTGTCACTCCTGGAGGACACGGGCTACATGGCGCGCGTGGCCTTTGTGATGGACAAGCTGCTCCGCAGGATCGGCCTCTCGGGCCGCTCCATCGTACCCATGCTCGTGGGCTTCGGCTGCACCGTGCCGGCCGTCATGGCGGCGCGCACCCTGCCTTCGGAGCGCGACCGCAAGCTCACCATCTTCCTCACGCCGTTCATGAGCTGCTCCACCAAGCTCACCATCTATAGCTACTTCACGGCGGCATTCTTCCCCCAGAACGGCTGGCTCGTGATGTGCGGCCTGTACCTCCTGGGCATTGCGCTGGGCGTGCTGACGGGCCTCGTCACGCACAAGACGGTGGCCCGCGGCGAGGCGGTCCCCTTCGTGATGGAACTGCCCAACTACCGGCTGCCCAGCCCCAAGAGCGTGGTGAGGCTGCTGTGGATGAGGTCGAAGGACTTCCTCTCGCGCGCGTTCTCGGTGGTCCTCGTGGCGGCCGTGGTCATCTGGGCCCTGCAGACCTTCGACCCCTCCCTGCAGATGGTCAGCGACCCCAGCCAATCGATCCTCGCGCATCTCTCCCGGTGGATGGCCCCGGCCTTCTTGCCGCTCGGCTTTGGCGACTGGCGCATCGTCACGGCGCTGGTCGCAGGCTTTATGGCCAAGGAGGTCGTGGTCTCCTCGCTCTCCGTGCTGTTTGGGTCCGTCACCGAGCTGCTCGCCGTGCTGACGCCCCTCACCGCCTTTGCCCTTTTGGTCTTCTGCCTGCTCTACACGCCGTGCGTGGCGGCCATCGCCGCCATCCGACGCGAGTTGGGGGGCAGATGGGCGGCAGGCATCGTCGCCTTCCAGTGCGCGGTGGCGTGGCTCGTGGCCTGGCTGGTACGCCTGGTTGGAATGGCGCTGGGGCTGGGATAGGGCTGGGTCGTTGGCGCCACCCCCTCGCCGGCCCTGCTGCTCCCCTCGATCGTGCACGGGTGCTGCTTCATTCCGCCCCGCACGCGGACTCCGCCCCGCATGCGGACTCAAGTCGGCATGTGGGACAGGAATCGTCTGGAGACCGCGCACGATTGGGGATGGGAGTGCGCATCGCCTGCGTTCCGTCATTTGCGGGCATGTCCACCCCCTAAAAGTGCTACAACACAAGTATCGTATTTATGACCACAGAAAGGGGCTCTCATGGAAGAACGCACGGGCACTACGTTTGCCGGACAGGCCGTCACCCTTCTCGGACCCGAGGTCAAGGTGGGAGACAAGGCCCCCGACTTCACCTGCGTCAAGCCCGACCTCTCGTCCTTCTCCCTCAAGGAGGTCGAGGGCAAGGTCAAGCTCATCAGCGTCGTGCCGTCCATCGATACGGGCGTCTGCGAGCTGCAGACCGTCCGCTTCAACAAGGAGGCCTCCACGCTCAACGACACCGTCGTCATCACCATCAGCTGCGACCTGCCGTTTGCCCTGGATCGCTTCTGTGCCGCGAAGGGCATCGACAATGCCATCGTCGTGTCCGACTACAACGGCCACTCCTTCGGCGAGGGCTACGGCTTCCTCATGAAGGAGTTCATGCTCGAGAACCGCGGCATCGTGGTCATCGACAGGGATGACGTGGTGCGCTATGTGGAGTACGTGACCGACAACGGCAACCACCCCGACTACGACCGGGCCCTCGCCGCCGCGCGCGAGCTGGCATAACCACGTGCGCTGGGGACCCCGTGGCATGCCCCGGGGTCCCCAGCGCAGTATCGTTATCGCTTTCACCCCGGCCTAGAAGAGCGGCACGCCATCGAGGAGGAAGTCCTTCACGGTGCAGGCTCCTGACGCCGAGCCACCAACGACGATACGTCGTGCGTCCGGATGCCTGGCGAGGAAGGTCCCCATGCCGCTTTGCCCGGATTCCGCACCAGACTTCACCTCCACGGCCGTGAGTGCCGAACCCTTTCGCAGGACGAAGTCAACCTCCTGAACACCCTCACGCCACCACATGACCTCGAAGCCCTCGTCCGCAGAGCGCGCGAGCAGGCGCGCACCCACCGAGGACTCGACGATTCGCCCACGTATGTCAGGCTCTCCCAGCAGCCTGTCCCTCCCCTTGGGAGAGACGGCAGAGATGAGGGAGGTGTCATAGACCATGAGTCTGGGCGAGCTCTTGCGGCGAGCCAGCTCCTTGTCGGAATACTTGTCCAGCCCGCAAATCATTCCAGCCTTTGAGAGAAGGTCGAGATAATGGGCAAGCGTGACGGTGTTTCCCGCATCCTGCAGCTGGCCGAGCATCTTGGTGTACGAGAGCTCCTGCGCCGAATACGTCGCGCCCAGCCTGAACAGCGCACGCATGAGCGCGGGCTTGCGCACATCCTCGAGCGCGAGCACGTCTTGGGAGATGGTTGGCTCGATGATGGCGTCGCGCATATAGGAGCCCCATCGAAGGTCATCGCCCGCGAACCGTGCCGCCCCTGGATATCCGCCGTAATAGAGGTAATCGTCAAGCGTAAACCCGAATGCCTCGGTGCACTCCGCAAGGCTCCAGTGTGGCGAACGGATAAGCTCGTACCTTCCCATGAGCGAGTCCTCAAGCCCCTTATGGAGCAGGAGCGATGAGGATCCGCTTAGAATCACCTTAAGGGGACTCATCGTCCGCTGGTCGGCGTCATAGAGCGACTTGACAACCCGCGGCCAAGAGGGGATCTTCTGCACCTCATCCACGATCAGCACCATGGGGCTGGAGTCACGCATGGCCTCGTTGCGCGCCTGTTGCCATTCCGTCCGCAGCCACTGCTCAGAGGGAATGATGGCGTCATCGGCCGACACAAAGTGATTGCGGACGTCCGCCTTTCGCAATGCCTGGGCGATCATGGTGCTTTTGCCCGTCTGTCGTGAGCCAACCACAACCTGCATCAGTGGATTCTCTCGCTCATGCATCCTCGTAGCCATTGTGTCTACCTGAGCGCGCTCGTACATACTGCTCCTCCGCATGGTACTGAGTAATTTTGCTCATTGTACTGAGTAATTTTGCTCAGTACAATGAGCAAAATAGATACGTCTGCGGCCACGCCCTCGCCCATCGCGGAGAGGAGACGCACCAAGAGAACGGAGAGCGCCGACTGCGCGCCGCTCGCGAGCACGAGCAGGAGGGCGAGGGCGACGACGAGGGACACGTCGCCTGCGGCGAGGTCCCGGTCGATAAGCCGCTGGGTTATGAGCGCAGGCGAGACGGCGACGGTCGAGTATGCGACGAGCAGGGCGGCGGCTCCCACGAGCGCGCCCGCGCGGGCACGGACGAACGGGGCCATGAGGCGCAGCGCCACCGAGAGCGGGTCCCTCACCTCGCGCCTTGCCCGCCGTCCACGAGCGTGGCGGTAGAGGCGGCAAGCTCCCGAAAGCGCTCGTCGTCCGCAAGGCTGCCCCACGCGGGGTCGGCCACCGCGGCGACGACGGCTTCCCTCACGGCGCGGACGAGGTCGGACGCCTGGCCCTCCTTGTGCCCGGCCCACGCCTCCCCAAACCGCCCGGGGTTGGCGTCGGGAGCGATGCGGTCATAGAGCGGCGAGCTCTGGGACGAGAAGGGCACGGCGGGCGCGAGTTCCCGCGCGAGGTCGGCCGCATCCGCAAGCGCCTCGAGGGCGCCGTCCGTATCGCCCGCCCGCCAGAGCGTGCCTGCGAGCTCGAGGGCGACCGTCGCGCGGTAGCTCGGGTTAATCCCATCCAGGTCGAGCGTCCCGTGAAGCGCGCTCGCCGCCCGGGCGGCACGCCTGGCGTGCTCGGCGTCCTCCGCCATGCCGACCTCCTGCAGCAGGAGCGCCTCGACGAGCGAGGTCGAGCGCAGGCATTCCGCCTGCATGAGCTTCCAGGCGTCATCCTTGCGTCCCAGCCCCTTATAGGCCGTGACCAGGAGCATCGCCTGCGGTATCTCCTGCCGGGAGACCACAGGCTCCAAGAGCGCCACCGCCTCCGTATATGACCCCGACTGGACGAGTACCGCAGCCCTCATCTGGACTGCCTGCCGTGCTGCCACGGAATCGGAACCCTCGTCGATCACGTGGTCGAGAAGGTCGGCCGCCTCGGCCATCAACGCGCCGGAACCATCTTCGGCGGCCACGCGGGAGGTCTCGCTTCCCGCCTGCCCGAGGGGATCCAGCCCCACGGTCGCCCACTCAAAGAGCAGCGACGCCATCATGACCAGGAGCCGACCGTCCGCATAGTGATCACGGACGGTCGCGCGCAGGCAGCCGAGCGCGGCGGGCTGGTCGCGCATCGCCTCGGCGCGCAGCTCGGCATAGAGGGTCGCCAGCTCCTCCTCGGAGAGCACGGAGCGGTAATCGAACAGCTCGTCGAGCGTGAGCGAGAAGTAGGCCGGGCCGCTATGCGGGGTAGGAGCGCGACGTCGGGCATGCTCTGGCCGACCTCCCACCACGGTTTTGCAGTTTGACCCCACCCTCTGAGACTCGGACATAGCGACCTAGCTGGCCCTTCGGGGCATTTTCAATGCGATTTTGCACAATTGTTTTCTGCTACGTATTGCTACGTGTGGTATGCTGTTGGGGTGTATAACCGCAGGCGGGATGGGGTTTCGATGTACCTGAAGAGGACGCCGACGAAGGGCGGGAGGGTCAGCCTCTCGGCCGTGCAGGGCTACCGCGACGAGAGCGGCAGGAACAGGCAGAGGACCATAAGGACGTTCGGTTACGTCGACGAGCTCGCAAGGGAGTTCGACGACCCCGTCGCCCACTTCAGGGGGGTCGTGGCCGAGATGGACGCCGAGAGGCTCCGCGAGGAGGCGCCCGCGACCATCACGGTCCATCCGAGGGAGAGGGTCGACAAGAGGAAGTCGCGCGCGCTCCGCAGGCACGCCGGCGACGCGCTCGCCTGCTGGTGGCTGGACGCCCTCGGGGTGGAGACGGCGATACGCAACTCCATGAGGGGGCGCAAGGTGGGCTTCGACCTGAACGCCGCGCTCCGCCTCCTCGTCTGCGAGAGGCTCCTGGACCCGGGCTCCAAGCTCGCGGCCGTCTCCAACGCCGACAGGCACTTCTTCCGCTCCGAGCTCTCCGAGGCCGACGCCTACCGCGCGCTCACGGAGCTGGAGAGGGTCTCGGACAGGGTGGTGGGCGCCTGCAACAGGGCCATCGCGAGGAACACGGGGAGGGACGAGTCGCTCGTCTACTACGACGTCACCAACTACTTCTTCGAGTGCGACCCCGACGACGGGGAGGAGGGGCTGAGGAGGAAGGGCGTGTCGAAGGAGCACCGCCCCAACCCGATCGTGCAGATGGGGCTCCTCCAGGACGCGGACGGCGTGCCGATATCCTTCGACCTCTTCCCCGGCAACACCAACGACTGCCAGACGATGCTGCCGGTGCTCGAGGGGCGCAGGGAGAGGGGCATGGGCCGCGTCGTGGTCGTGGCCGACAGGGGCATGAACAGCTCCGCCAACATGGCGGGCGTCGTCGCCCAGGGCGACGGCTTCGTCTTCTCCCAGTCCATGCGCGGCACCAGGAGCGACGCGAGGCTGCGCGACTGGGCGCTCTCGGGGAGGGGCTACGTCTCCTCCCCGGACGGCGAGTTCAGGACCAAGGGCTCCCAGAGGCACAGGCGCGTGCACCTCGGGGACGTCGACACGCTGGACGGCGAGGCCAGGGACGTGGACGTCGAGGTCAAGGTCGTGGCCATGTGGAGCCGCAAGTACGCAGAGCGCGCGAGGCACGAGAGGGAGGCCGTGCTCGAGAGGTCGAGGCAGCTCGTGGGGAGGCCGGGCGCCTACACCAGGGCCACCCACCACGGCGCCGCCCAGTACGTGCGCGGCGTCTCCTTCGACGCGAGGACCGGGGAGGTCGTCGAGGTCCCCGGGGTCAGGCCGGAGATCGACCGGGAGGCGGGCGACCGCGCCGCCGCCCTCGACGGCCACTACCTCGTCGTCACGAGCGAGACGGACTGGGAGGACTCCCGCATACTCGACGCCTACCGCGAGCTCTGGAGGATCGAGGAGTCCTTCCGCGTCACCAAGACCGGCGGCCTCTCGTCGCGCCCCGTCTACGTCTGGACCAGGGAGCACATCAGGGCGCACTTCCTGACCTGCTACCTGGCGCTCCTGATCGTGAGACTCTCCCAGAGGGCGCTTCCCTCGCACCCCTCGGCGCAGGCGCTCCTCGACGACATGCGCGCCCTCGACTGCTCCTACGCCGACGACGGCTGGTGGCTCTTCGACCACAGGACCGACCTCACGGACGAGATCTTCGCGCTCGTCGGCGAGGAGGCCCCCAGGAGGTGGATGAGGGCGCGCGACATCAAGGCCCTCTTCGCCAAGGGGAAGACAATCGGCTGGGGCTAGCGGGACGGACGGTGTGCCGTCGGAAAACATTCAATGCAAATGAGGCCGTTTGACCAGGTGGGGTTGGTCAAACGGCCTCTCGTTACTGCTAAAGTCGGGATACTACTACTGATCGATCGGTAGGAGACCGAATGGATCTCATTGACGCCATCCGTGCCAGAAGGAGCGTGAGAACCTTTGACGGCACGTCACTGGGCCCTGCGCTACTCGGGGAGCTCAGCGACTACGCTGGCTCCCTCGAGAACCCCTTCCACATTCCCATCGAGTTCCGCGTGCTGGACGCTGACGAGCACGGGCTGTCCAGCCCCGTCATCCTTGGTGCACGCACCTACGTCGCCGCAAAGGTCGTCAGGCAGCCACATGCGGAGGAGGCGTTTGGCTACGCCTTCGAGCGCCTCATCCTGCACGCCACCTCGCTGGGGCTGGGCACGGTATGGCTTGCGGGCACCATCGACCGGCCTGCCTTCGAGCGGGCGATGGAGGTTGGAGAAGACGAGGTCATGCCAGCCGTCAGCCCGATAGGCCACGCCGCCCCCAAACGCTCCGTGCGCGAGTCGGCCATGAGAAGGGCACTGCGGTCGGATGGCAGGATGGCCTTCGGGGAGCTGTTCTTCGAGAACGACTTCTCATCTCCCCTGCCAATGAATGAAGGTGGATTGAATTTGTAAGCGCAACACTGCAAGCCGAAGCGCAACGGTTGCAGCAAGTCCTGCAAAACGTGCCGGAAGCGTTGCAGCAAGGCGTGCAATCCGTCCTTCCGGAGCATCCTGGCCGCCGGATTGCACGCCCTCCGGCCATGGAAGAATCGGCCCCCTCTCCACGATTGCATGACTGCGTGCAACGGAGGGGGCCGGACGTACATGCTGCTGCCGGCTCCGGCCGACGTATTCATATTGCCCGCTGCCGGCGGCTCCATGCCGCAGGCAGCCCATGCGGCCATGCTACCTCAGATATGCATGCGGGGCGAGCGAGGGCCTGAGCACCACGCCCCCCGCAGGGATGCGCACGATCCCGAGCCTCGCGAGCGCTCCTTCCGGCAGGAGCGATCCCAGCCCGCCGAACGGGCAGCCGCCTATCGATGCGAGTGGGTACGAGTTGACATGGCTGCAGGCGAGCGCCACGTCCCTGTCGGTGAGCGCGTCCATGCCCACATGCCCCTTGGGGAATATCCGCCTCAGCTGCTCGTGGTTGCGCTCCGCCTCGGACCTCTGGTTGGACTCCTGCGGGTCGCACCAGAAGATGCGGCATCTCCTCTCCCCGGGCTCGAGGCAGCTGCGCTCCATGCCCTCCAGGTCGTCGAACTCCGTGCCCCTGTCGAGGAGCATGATGCCGAACGCGGCCCCGAAGGCCGCGCGGGACCCCAGGGCGCGCTCGATGCGGTCGAATGCCGCGACGGTGGCTGCAGGGTCCGCATGCCTCCTCCTCGGGTAGAGCTGGAGGTGCCTCGCCACGATATGCGGGGTGAGGATGTCGCGGGCGGCCCGCTGCCTGCCGCAGACGGAGTCTCCCTGCACGACCCTCGCCCTCTCCTCCAGGGGCAGCGCCATGAAGTCGGAGTGCTCGTGGCCGGACCTGTCGATGCGCGGCTTCCCCTGATCCCTCCTCCTCTTCCTGGGCCTGAGCCTCGCCTTCCTGGGCAGCTCGACGTTGGAGATTTCCAGGATGCCGTCCGCCTGGCAGTTGCAGAGCGAGCGCAGGCAGACGCCGAGCCCGTCGCCCAGCTCGGTGCAGATCGCCTCGAAGCTCCATCCCCGCCTCACCAGCGGCGCAATCCTGGAGTTCAGCCGCTCGAGCCCGTCTGCGGTGAGGCCTATGCCCCTCCGGCTCGAGACGGGCCTCTCCTCGTGGGCGACCTGCGCCTCCTCTGCGCGGTACCTGCTCTTGGGATAGCTGCACGTCTGCCGCTTCCTGCATCCTTCGGGGCGGACATAGGGCCATCTCTCCGTCACGGGGCACATCGGCGGCTCGAGGTCCGGGCAGTGCTCTATGCAGCTCCTCGTCCTGCAGTCCCTGCAGCGTACGGCCCGGCTGCTGCATCCATCGCATGCGGAGCCCACCCTCGTGCACTCCTTCCCCCGCGCGCAGCGCACCGACAGGTTCGCGCCCGGCGTGCGCCTCTTCTCCTTGAGGGTCCTGTTCGCCTTCACCTCCCTCGTCACGGTAGAGGGGCTCGTGCCGGCCTCCCTGGCTATCTTCCGTGCGGAATCGCCTCTCCCCATGCCTTCCTCTATGATCACCCTGCTATCCTTGTCCATGTGCTTCCTCCTGCCGTCTCTCATCGCTGTCTCCCTTCCGGCGGGAGCCAGCAGCAGCAAGAGGGATGCTAGGGGAAGGCGGGGGCAGGATGGATGCGGAGCCCGTCCTGCCCCCAATCTCGTCTGCCGTCCCTGCACGACTTGATGCAACAGGATTGCTTTTCGAAATTCAATTCACCGCGAGATGTTGCATATGGCCGCCTATCGCGGGCCCTTCCCCCCATCCCCCACCATCCAGTAGTCACAGACCTTCCCGTCCAAGGCAAGCGTGTGCTCGCGACGCAGCACACCATGGGCGAGCGCACAGCTCTTGTAATCTATGTCGCACATGATGGGTAGCACGTCCAGAAGGCCGTTCTCCCGGCAGAACTGATTGATGGGACAGTAGGTGAAGTAGTACCAGACGCCATCACCTTGAGGTCCGCCGTCAAAGTTGAAGTCCCAGCTGGCGTCGATCTGATCCAGATGATCGAGGCGCCATTGCTCGTTTTGGCGGGAGTTCCTCTCGAACCTGGCGCGGGTTTGTGGCGTGTTGAGGTCATCCATCCTGCCTATGAGATGCATGAGGGGCATGTCCATGAAGTCACCCACCGCAGCTCGCAGGTCCTCCTTGGTAAGCTCTCCCCCGGACGCGCGGTACATGGCAAAGAACACGAGCGCCATGTAGATGTTATGCGCCATGGGATTCTTGGCACCAACGTTCGGCGCCTTCGCAAGCATGTCCCGATAGATGGGACGCGCGTCGTGATAGCACCGTGCCGCAAGCTTGTGACCATTGCGTTTGGCGATGTAATGCCACAGGAACGGTGCGATCAGGTTGAAGTACCTCGATCTGTACGCGAGCATGACGCCTCCCACCGTCTCGGCTGTGCCACACGCGGCCTCCTGCCATGCCGGCCATATAGTTAGCCAAGGTGACCTCCTCTCATTCTATCCAAGCAGCTCATTGAAACACGACATCACCAAGACCCTGAAGGCCTCGGCGCGAGGAGGGACGCGAGATGAGTGAGCAGGCGGCTGCTTCCTCGATGGTATTCACCAGCCATATGGGGATGATCTGCGGGACAGGCGTGAGATTCCCCACGGCATTCGGTGAGGCGCCGTCCTGACCTACCTGTGCCACGTGAGGTCGCACCCGCTGGAGTGGAGCGTTCCGACCGAGGCGCTGTTGGGTGAGAGGGACGACATGACATCCCGTGACGCCCTGCTGGCCTCCGCAGGTCGGACGGTGCAAGGCTCACGGTCACTCATGAAGGATGGCGGGCACCAGCTCCACACGGACGAGGAGACGGCGTCTCTCGACCCGTGCATGGCGTGTCACCGTGACGCGGTCCCTCTCATCGGCGGGAGACAAAGACCCACGCATCCCCATGCTCGGTATGATGTCGGCATCGATCACCAACTCATCGAGGAGCGGCATGTCCAAGGCGGCGAGCCGCACCGGGTGCGCCTAGCGCCCCTCACGTCGCCAGGCCACGTAGCTGTAGGCGCACACGATGACAATCGCGGCGAACAACGCGCTCATTGCGATCCAGAATGACACCGTGGGGGCAATGGCCGAGAACGGTATCACAACGAGCATTGCCACGCCTGCAGTCATGAAGACAGGACCGGCAAAACGATGCGTACGGCGCCAGGTGGCTTCACTCGCGAGCGTCCAGGGCGTCTGGACGCCCAACATATAGTTGGGCCTGACACGTGGCAGGTAGTTGCCGAACGCAATCATGAGCATGGCAGCACAGAGGAGAATGAGCGTGGTGACAAACGTCCTGTCCGCGGGCATGACACCAAGGGCAATGAATGGCATCGTCCACGATATGGCGGCCGTGACAAGCGGAATGGCAGCAGAAACACCCAGATAGACGCTACGGAAGTGATCGAAGTTGCGCCCCTTGGGGTCTATCCGGGGCACGAGGAACACGAGAAGCAGGATGGGCAGGGGCAGTGCCGCAGTGATGATCGTCACCCACTTGGGGCTCCATTCACCGGCCGCATCCCCCACGCTCCAGTGGATGGGAACCATCTCCGGCATGGCAGGATAGGCTACCAGCAGGTAGACAGCGAGGTGGACAAGGATCGCCACCAGAAGCACAACCCAGAAGACACGCTCGAGACGCTTAGGTTTTGAGCTCATCATTACCCTCCGACTCGGCCAAGCTATAGAACCAGGCGATGAGACTCTGCAGCACGGTAGTGTCCAGCTGATAGAGGACGCGGCGCCCTTGGCGTTCCGCCTTCACGAGACCCGCCTCGCGCAGGGCCTCGAGATGGTGGGAGAGCGTTGCCTTGCTCTGGGGAAAGTGCACCCCAATCTCGCTGGCCGTCATGTCATGCTCGCCGAGGAGCTCAAGGATACGGCGGCGCGTAGGATCCGAGAGCGCCTTGAAGCCATCGCCGACCATGCCGCCCCCTCGTTCTCCGCCATCTTCCCTGAAACCGAGTATACTCCGGTTCGTTCGATGGATGTCATACAGTTCGATATTAATCGAACTGTAGAGCCTCGCCTGGCATCTGCCTTCAGGCATCATGTGCGACGCGCACATCGCCTGTGGCCAACATGAGAGCGCTGGACTCTCCCTGTCCGCCCGACTCGACTCGTTTTGTCTGCACTGCGGGACTTGCCCTTGGGGCTCAACTGACTATAGCGGCTGATGCAGTCCCATGCCTCGGCGCAGGGGAACTTTGGGTCGCGGTCGCGCCCAAAATGCCAGAAGTCGTCATGTCCGTCCGCGCGCTCGAACAGGAACTCATCGCCCACCTCGAAGCAGGGACATGTACCGCTCTCGGGGTCTGCAAGGTACCTCTCCTGGAGCTCCGGGTAGACCCTCTTTGATGACCGTCACCTTGCACTTGTGCTTCATGGCTCAGTACACCTCCTTGTCCCGGCGCTTTGCCACGCACGGGTAGTTCTCTATGACGAAGGCGCGACGCGGACAGGCCTCGTCGTGGTCGTTCACGATGCCACATGCCTGCAGATGCGAGTAGATGGTGATGGGGCCAACGTACTTGAAGCCGCGCTTCCTCAGGTCGTGGCTGATGCGGGCGGAAAGGCCATTACTCACGGGTATTCTCGCGTCCTCCTCGCCGTGCCTGTCGTAGAGGATGGTCTTTCCGCCCGTGTAACCCCACAGGTATTCGCAGAAGGTACCGAACTCCTCGCGCACCTTCTGGTAGCACCTTGCGTTGTTGATGACGGCCTCTACCTTGCGGCGGGAGCGAATCATGCCTTCGGTGGCCAGGATGCGTTCGACGTCCTCCTCGCCATAGGCAGCGACCTTGCCGTAGTCGAAGGCATCGAAGCATTCCCGGAAGACTTCTCGCTTCTTCAGCATGAGCACCCATGACAGGCCGCATTGCAGGCTCTCCATCGTCAGGTGCTCGAACATGTGTCGGTCGTTATGTACGGGCACACCCCACTCAGCGTCGTGGTACGCCCTATCCAGCTCGTCGGCAGACGCCCATCCGCAGAATCCCATGACGTCACACGTCCTTACCCACGAGCTTCTCCACCGTACGCCTGTCGCAGCCGCCGGTGCGCAACTGCTTTGCCATCTCGGTACATCTGCCTCCGCATCGCATGCTCATACGGCAACCACCTCCTACTTTGCGTCGATGATGAGGACGTGTCCGTGGTCCCATGGTGATCTTCCAGCTGATGCCAGACTGGTGCAGGACGACGTCGTAGGCCGACAAGGACACCGCCTCGCTCGGATCGCCCGCAAAGGCAAGCGGGTTTCGAAGGCCTCCCACAGCCTGTCGATGTCTCCCTCGTCGCAACGGGCATTGTCACAGAAAGCGTAGAACGTCGCGTTGAGGTCGTTGAACACCGGGATGTCCGCGAAGTCATCCGGCAGCGGCGATCGCGCCAAACTCTCATGCCACCCCCACGGCGATCCTTTTGCGATTGGCATCGGTGATGCCCTTGTTGAAGAGGCCAAAGACCGTGAACGGGTCGATGTCCCCCGGGGCGTCATCGGAATCGAGCTCCGGCAGCTTCATGCCAACGGTCCCATAGACCGCTTGCAGCTCGGCGATGAGTGCCCGCCAGTCATTCCTACGCAAGAGCGACTTGTCCGCGAACTCCGCGTAGAAGCCCGTCCCTGTGAATTGGGTGTCTGTCATGCTCATTCCACACCTCCGCCGCTATTGCACGTCTGGCACGAAAGCGAGCTGCCGATTGATTGTCTCACTTGCATGCGAGACACCGAATGGCCATATTGGCAAACGGCCGATGTGCATGAGCATGAGCATGAGCATACCATTCTAAGTCAGACAGATTTCTCCTCGGGGCCCTGCCACATCAGCCACCAGGGTTGGCATCTTGGAGCAAGGTGACCAACTCCCCAAAGACCCTCATCGTGTACTTGCAGCGTGGTTTGCCATCATAGCTTCCACAGCTGATGCCAAGTGCACGACCCCGATCCGTCGGACGCCATCCATCATCGACCCTCTCAATCCAGCCAGCGCTCTCCAATAATCTGTTCGCGCTCGTAGAGTTCCTTATCTGTGGGCCGAGCTTATCGCGTCCAAATAGTGAGCAAGCCCTCCCCCAAGAATAGGTCTCTTGAGCTGAAGCTTGGAGAACGGCATCCGCGACCACGCCCCCAGCAGCTGTCATCGTGGAATGGCTCTCCGTTGGCTTCTTGGCTGCCTGTCCGGCACGGACATGCTCGGCACTGGCGTCACCGTCATCCAAAGGCCCACCTTGGGTTCCTCGTCCAGTAGTGCCCTCCCCAATCGAGACGTCCTCGTCCACCTTTTCGGGATGCTCCGCCTTGTACTCTCGCATCACTCTGTACGTCTCTGTCGCAACGTCACTGCCAATGCTCAAATACAACTCCTTGTCACCAATGACATAGAACTCTTCCTTGGCGCGAGTCGCGGCAACGTTCATCATATTTGGTTCTCTCACAGCCCACCCAGCAGCGCCCTTGCTCGACTGGTCCGCGCCAAGCACCATAAACACCACAGGCGCCTCCTTGCCCTGGAACGTGTGAATCGTTCCCACATTTGTGGGCCTGTCACTATCGTCATAGCGAGTAAACCCAATCTTCCATAACTTCTGGGACAGGTGCCGTGCCACATTGGCAAACGGAGTGATGACGTATACGATGTCCTTCTCGTCCTCGTCCCCGACCCTTGGATCCTTCTCCATCAGCTCCTTGATCCTTCTCGAGAGGAACTCTCCCTGTTCTCTAACGTATTTGTCATCGGCCTTGCCGGAGACGTCATACCACCCCGTCTTACCGAACCCATCCCTGTTGGCCTGAACCATGAGTCCGCCATACGAGATACGATTTGAGATGGTGAACATGGGATAGTGGCAGCGCCTGTGCACCCACAGGGGAATGCCGATCCAAGAGTCATCCGACTCGTCCTTCTCGCGATAGAAGCCATATCTGCTTGCCGAATCAACCAACGTCTGGGTAGAGGCGGAGTCCGAAAGATATCTCTCAGTGACGCCAAAGTGCTCTCCGAGCAACCCAAGCACATTGGAGTCAAGGGTGAGCACGGGCTTTATCTGCAGGGGATCGCCCACAGCCATCACATGCCTGCTCCTGAGTATCGCGCCCACGCTGGCCTGCGGGAGCGCCTGGCCGGCCTCGTCCACGAAGAGGTGCCCAAGCGAGTTTGCCCCGAGGTTCGCACACATGCGCGAGAAGCTGGCGAACGTTGAGCTAATAACAGGGATCACCATATGTATCCAGTTGAATGCCACACCTATGAGCTGCTTGTTCTTCCTTGCGCACTGTGACTGATGCTCCCAGATATTTACGGCCGCCCTCACGTTCCTCCTGTTGTCATAGAGGAACTGCTTGCGGACGCGCAGCGCCATGATGAACAGCCTTGACTGGGAAATGCGGTAATCCCTCCCAAACCATGGGTTGGACATCTGTAGGTCATCATAGGGACGGCTCATGTCGAGCGGCACAATGCCCTGGCGCCTGACAGCGCCTTCGTACGTACCAATGCGTCGCCTCACTGCAGCAATCTGCCTCTCGAGCTCGTCCATCTTGGCAGAGAAGTGTCGCTCTTGTTGTGCCTGCCTCGCATCGAAGCTCGCAGGTTCGGCGTTCAGCCTGTCGAGGGCTATCTTCTCCGCAGCCTCACGGTCGATACATGCCTGCCATTCGACATTGATTGCAGCAACCTGGTCGTTCCTGTCGGCCAATCCTCTCCGATAGTCCCCCCTGATGGCACGACCTGCAAATAGGCCAGGCCTTTGGGTAGTGAAGGCATCACGCTCTCGTCTTGCCTCGCTGAGCTTCTGCGATAGCGCCTGCTCCTGGACGCGCGTCCCCTCGAGTTCCCTTTGCAGGCCGTCTCTGCGGGCTTCCCAGTCGTCCAGCCCCCTTCGTCGTGCTTCGCCCAGCCTCCTGCGCTCGTCATCCTGCTGTGCCAGGGTGGCGATACGCTCTTCCGAAAGCTGGTCAAGACTTCTAAGATCATGCTCATGGGCAGTCGCCTTGTCTGCGAGGGCCTGCACATCACTGCGCATGGACTCGACCTGACCGTACTGTTCGAGGAAGGCCTCGTAGACATCCTCATCAGGCATATAGTCATTCTGCAGGTATTCCATCACATGCTTCACGTTGGTGACGATGTTCGTCATGTTTGTCGCTCTTCCGCCCTCAAGCGAAAACAGGCCCCAGCAACTCTCCCCCTCGTTGGTCTGGTGCACCGGCTTCTCCCGATGCCCTTCCTCTGTGCCGCCCTCCCAGTCGCGGAAGGACTTCGAGTTGGAGATTTCACGAAAGTAATCCGCCTCTCTCAGCTCTTCGAGCAGACGGTCGTCAATCTCCTTCACCAGTGGCAGCTCATTCACGATGTTCTGGACGGCTCCGTTGTTCGAGCTCGCAACCACTATCCCGCTCTCGACGACATGCCTCGGGATGACGCCAATGGACGCGTCGTTGTAGTAGCGCGTGCTTTCGGTGCCCTTGATTTGATGTCTGGGCAGTTCGGCGATGTCATGGGCCTGCTGTACGATGAGTTCGGCAAAGATGTCCTTGAGTAGTGTCGTCTTGCCTGTGCCCGGTGGGCCGTTGACGCTTCTCATCTGGCGGTCGTCATATCCCGTCGCTAGGTTCACTGCGACTTGCTGCATGAGCGAGAGGACGTGCTCGGTAGTGCTGGGAAACCTTCCGAGCGGATAGTTCTTCGGTTGGAGAATGTCTTCGAAGACATGTGGGTTGAAGTGCACAGAGTCCGATTTGCTGTCCAAGTTGACCCTTCCGGCTGCATTGCCTGCGCTCAGATAGAGGTCAAGATTATCCGTGCTGAGGCCCTTTGCCTTCTGGAGGTCATCGAGAAAGAAGGAATGGAGGTTCGTCGCATCTGACTCGAGGTTGTGTACGACTTGCAGGCAGCATTCCTCAAGGGAGACTCCAAGGTCGTCCATCACGCTGAGGATTGCCGCATTGAACGCCGATTGATCATCGGCAGTGCCATCAAACTTTTGCTTTAACTCCGTCTTGCGTTCAGCCTCATATGCGTCAAACTGGCCTATGTCCGGAACCTTTCCCCTGTTTCGCAGGATATAGCCACTCTCGGTAAGGAAGGTCTTGTCCCCATCGAGGTTCAGGTTCTTGTCAAAGTAGAGAGCGAGGTGAAATTTGTCTCCCGAGCATACGTCCTCATTGGTCTCTTTGAGGCCGTATGCTGTCCGGAGCAGGGAAGTCATTTCCTTGAATGCGAAGACGCCAACATAGGCGACTATGCCGCCATGCCGCGCTGTAGCTGCATGCCTCTTTTGCATCAGGGACTTGAAGCACGAGTAAAAGTCTCCATCTCGCAGATCCTGCAGCGTGAGAATAGCACTGGAGCGCCTCTTGATATCACCCTCGGAGAGCCGCTCGACCATGATCCAGGAGTCTAGGATTGCGTTCTTACGGTCTTTCCGCACGGCACGTCATCTCCCCGAGTAGTCAGCCCAGGCTTGTCACAACGGATGCCACGAAGCATCTGCTCATGATAGTAGCCCTGCCGCCGCACTTCTGCACACCCAAACTCCAGGTGCGCTCCCCCAGCTGAGGATGAGGGGAGTCTGAATGACGACCGGGTATGGATGCGTGGCGGCAGTCGAGCGGTACCTCGACTACGAACAGCAGCTCAATGTCTTCGGCAGAGCGATGATGGAAATCTCTGGCGACTCTGCCGCTGGTATGGTTGACGTTCATGGGGCTCCTCGCATCGAGGTAATCCCACTCACTCAGGCCTTGCCGTCCTCATCCCATGCGCCCTCACACCGATAGGCGGTGCCGAACCTCAGAGAGATCCCTTCGTCGAAATAGGGATGGGTAATGTTGCACACAAGGGCGGCACCCCCTTCTATCCCGCCGACGTGCCTTAGGGTAAGCTGCGTCCACATGCACAACGGGCTGTTCCGGCAACTCGCGGGCAGCGCGGTGGGTGACTTCTGGGTGCCTTGCCCGAAGGAGGGGAGGTTGACGGTTCGTTCCTCTACCGGCTCAGACAGAGTGGGCATCCCGACGAGCTGGCCAACATCTCCGCTGGCTCGAACTAGCCATGTGGGCATCAGTACAGGAGGCCGACGCCCGCTGTCCTGCAGAGCGACACCCATTCCTTGGATGGCTCCCTATCGGTAATGATGTAGGAGATATCTCCCAAGTCCATCAACTTGAGGAGGGCCACCTTGTCGAACTTCGTATGATCGGCCAGTATCGCGACCTTGTCTGCCTGCTCCACCATCACGCGCTTCACGACCGCTTCGCTCTCGTATGAGTCCATCACGCCAAGGTCAAGGTCAAGTGCCTTGCAGCCTAAGATGGCCAGATCGACGCGATACTTCCTGATGCTCTCCAGGGCGGACTCTCCCTGGAAGGAGAGGGACTTCCAATTGTAGATTCCGCCTGTGCAGATTAGGTTGTAGGCTGGCTCGAAGCTTCCATCACAAATCTTCGACGAGTTGGTGATCACGGTCAGCCGACGCTCGTCGCCGACGGCCTTCAGGGCCTCTAAGACTGTAGAGCTCGCATCGGCGATGATTGTCTCACAGGGATGGATGACCTCAGCAGCCTTGAGGGCGATATAGCCCTTTTCCCTTGCATTGATCTTGTGGCGTCTGACGAAATGCTCGCCTCCCGTATCGACGAAGCCATTCCAGATCGCCCCGCCATGAACCCTGGTGACTGACCCTTGGGACTCGAGCTTGTCAAGATCACGGCGAACCGTCTCCTCGGTGATGCCCCAATGCCCACTGAGCTCTGCCACGGTCACGCGGTCGGCAGCCTGGATGTACTGTTTCATCTGTTCCTGTCGCTCTGCTGCTTTCATGTCCCAACCTCAAATGCATAAGGGAAGCACCCGTCCGAAAAGGTAGTGTCGAGAGAGCTCGCGTAACAGCCACCCCAGCTGACGGCCATCATCCGGATTTCCGGTCAGCTGTTGCCTATCCTATGCCGCCTCCATCCTTGACACAAGCATCTGGGCAGCTCCGGATTGCTCCGTCTGCTGCCCAGATTGCCATGCGGTTCATGAGATATCAGAAATGCAGCCACCACTTTCCCGCTACTTCGTCCTGCCCATATACATCTCCTTGTCGAGCACGCCCTCCCTGAAGCTCACGATCACGTTTGTGGCGGCATCGCCAACCACATTCATCGGCATCACCGCCATGCCCGGCAGATAGTTCATAGCCAGGACCAGGGAGTAGCAGGTCAGGCAGGGCGGAGCGTCAAGGCCGAGGCCCAACATCACCACGTAGACGAGCGTCGTGCCGGCAGCAGGGACAGGAGGTGTCCCAAAGGCGCAGGAGATGGAGATGAGGGCTGCCACCACCAGCATGCCAGGTGTGATGTCGACGCCCGCTGCGGTCGCAATGAAGGTGACCGCGATGATCTGCATGGCAGAGGTGCCGTTCATGTGCACCGTCATCCCTGTCGGCATCACGAAGCTCGTGACCTCCTCGGGACAGCCCAACTCCTCCATGCAGGTCTTCATGTTGAGCGGCAGGGTCGCTGCGGAGGACTGGGTGGCAGCGCCGAAGAGGGCGATCTTTCCAGTCTTCCTGATGAATGGCAGAGGGCTCAGGCGTGTGGCCAGGACGATGCCGACGGGATAGATGATGAAGAGAAGGCCGATGCAGCCCAACATCGTCGTTGCCATCCATACCAGCGTCGGACGAACGTACTCGATGCCATACAGAGCAAGCCCACGTACGATCATGCAGAAGATCGCAGACGGTGCGCAGTGATTGATGACGAAGGTGAGACACGTGTCGATGATGCCATTGACGTTCTCGAGGACGTCCTTCAGCGGCTGCACCTTGCCTCCCATGCGCGACATGCAGATGCCGAGCACGATTGCCACGAAGCAGACAGCAAGGATCTGGTTATTCGACGAGAAGGCAGAGAGCATGTTCGGAGGGACGATGCCAAGGATGGTGGCAAGCGGGTTATAGGCATCGAGCGTCGCAAGCTCAGTTGCCTGCCCATTTGGGAGCGTCACGGTAAAGCCGCCTGCCATCTTGACGGAATAGGCAATCGTCGCCGCAAGGACCGCGGTCACCGCATAGAAGCACAGGAACGTAATGATGGTCTTCATAGCGATGTTGCTGAGTCTCTTGGGGTCGGTCAACCCACAGATGGCAAGGGACAGTGAGGTCAGGACCAGGGGTACGATAGCGACCTGAAGCGCATGCATGAAGAGCTGACCCGCGATGTAGAAGAGGCCGACTCCGGTGGTTCCTTCCGCAGATGTGACGTCCACAAAGAGCAGACTGTACAGGATGCTCCATGTCTGGCTCGACTCACCCAGTTGCACGCGCAGTGCCAGGCAACCGATGCCTACGATGAAGCCGAGTATCACGGCGATGAAAATCCTTCGCACTATCGAACTTCCCGCATCATTCTTCTTTGTCCCGGTCGCATTGTCGCTCATAGCGGCCTCCCCTCAGGTCCAGCTTCAGTCGACAGCGGCACAGGGACGCTTCGTGACCCCCATGCCTCGATGTGGGCGGCGCTATCCGTCCAGTCCCTCGGCCATCTTCCGCATCAGCTGCCTGTCCTCGTCAGAGAGGACGATATCTGCTGCGGGCACGTTCATGCGCACCTCGCCGGGAGACGTCGCCCCAGTAAGCAGGTTCACGGTATCGCCCTGGTTCATGATCCAGGCCAGGCAGAGCGCCGGAATGCCGCAGCGGTACTTCTCGGACAGGGGCCTCCAGGCGTCGAGCATGTCGATGACGCGCTCCATGTTGCCTGGCTGCCACCACTTCTTGTTGGCGCGGGCATTGCCCGGCTCGGGCCGGTAGTCCTTCGAGACGGTGCCCGTAAGAAGGCCTTGCTCGAGCGGCGAGTAGGCCTGCATCGTAATCCTGTTCTCCCTACAGAGTGGGATGAGCTCGTCCTCGACGGCGCGATCGAGGACGCTGTACTTGCCCTGCACCAGATCGAGCTCGCAGCAGCCCAGATACTCCTTGATCTGGGAAATGCTGACGTTGGCGGCACCGATGGCGCGAATCCTGCCCTCCTCCTTGAGCTTGTTGAGCTCTGCCGCCGTCTCGCTGATTGGTGTATAGAACGGCTCGACAGAGGGCCAGTGCGTCATATAGAGATCAATGTAGTCGGTACCGAGGCGCTCAAGCGACTCCTCGACCTCGAGACGGATCGAGGCGGGCGTCAGGTTCTTGTAGAGCTGGCGGTCGCCCACCTTGTTCCAGACCGCACCCGTGCGGTTCCATACGACGCCGCACTTTGTGACCAGGACCACCTGGGAACGGTCAAGCTTGGCAAGCGCCTTGCCGACCATGCGCTCGCTGTTGCCGAAGTTGTAGCCTGGGGCCGTATCGACCATGTTGATGCCGGATTCGACGGCCGTGACGATGGTGTCGACGGCACGGTCCTCGTCAGGGCCGCCGCTCCAGGCAGGGCCTCCACCGATGGCCCATGTGCCAAGGCCCATCTTCGATATCTGGATGCCGGAGCTGCCCAATTCCATGTAGCGCATGGCGTATTCCTTCCTGAGACATGCTGTCTCGTCCGATGGTGCAATCCTCCCGACACGCCAAGAGGGGGCGGTGAGACTCATCGATTGGCTTCTATGCCTGCTGACGTCGGTACGCTTCGAGCTGGCGCTCGAAGGACTCCCTGCTCTTCACACCGGTCGTGGCGCCGATGCTTGTGATTGCCAGGGACGCGGCGACGTTTCCATATGCTCCGCACGCGGTCAAGGGCTTCCCCTCAAGAAGGCCTGCGATGAAGCCCGAGGCGAAGTTGTCGCCCGCACCGATCGTATCGAGAGCCGTGATGCCCTTCATGGCGGGGACGGTCATTGCGGTGCCCCTGTGAGCCTTTATGAAGACGCCCGACTTGCCGATCTTGATTACGACATGCCTCACGCCGTATGCCAGGATCCTGTCGGCAACGCGCTCGATGTCCTCCTCTCCTGTCATGAGGCGTGCCTCGTCGCAGTTGGGGAAGAAGTAGTCAACATAGGAGAGCGCTTCGGCAATATCGTCGAACGTCTCGCCCAGGCGCGGCTTGATCATGTCCGCCACAATCGTCATTCCCGCAGCCCTCGCCACCTGAAAGATCTTGACAAGCGCCGCGTTGTCAAGACGTGGGTTGTTAAAGAAGCTTGCAAGCGAAAGAACCCGGGCCCGTCCCACAAGGGAAAGGTCCATGTCGTCAATCGACATCTTCCAGAGGCTGCCATTGCGGTTGGTGACGAAGGTACGCTCTCCATCTGCCGTGACAAGGCCGATATTGATCGATGTGTCGACACCTGCACGCTGGCGGACGCCTGCCGTGTCAATGCCCTCGCGGCGGCAGTGATCCAAGATGAAGTTTCCCATGATATCCTGCCCGACCATGCTCATGAGGCCGACCCTGTGTCCGAGCCTGCTGATGATGGTCGACTCGTTGATCGCATCGCCGCCGATGGTCATGCCAATTCGATCGAGCGGATAGGACTCGTGGTCGAAGATGTCCTTGCTGACCGGCCGCAGGGGAACGTCGACGATGGCCGCACCGATGCAGACCACGTCGAGGGGAGGGGCGACGATCTGCATTGTCATCTGTGCCTGATGTGAACTGGCTGTCATGATCCACTACCTCAGATCGGCCTTGTCGGCATCGCCGAAGAGCTCGATCTTGTAGAGCGCACGCTCCCTCACAGCCTGACGCACGGAGCGCTCGAGCTCGAGGAAGGACTTGTCGGTGCCCCTTTGGATGGCGGCCATGGCAGCATCGCAGAGTTCGGTATGGATGTTGATCTTTGCGATGCCAAGAGAGATGGCGGTCTTGATGTCCTCGTCGCCAATGCCCGATGCACCGTGAAGGACCAGAGGCACGCTCACGGCGTCGCGGCACCTCTCGACCACCTCGAAGTTGAGCTTTGGTGTCGCCGAGTAGTGCCCATGGACGTTGCCAATCGCAACGGCAAGGGAGTCACAGCTGGTACGCTCGACAAACTCTGCTGCCAAGGATGGGTCGGTATAGGCGTAGGCAGCGAGTGCCTCCTCATACACCGTCTCGTTACCGACATGGCCAAGCTCGGCCTCGACCGGCACGCCCAAGGGATGGAAGTAGTCGACGGCAGCCTTGATCTCCTTCATGTTCTCCCCAAACGGCAGGGCGGAGGCATCACGCATCACGGAGTTCATGCCGTGGGTGTAGGCATTCTGGATGATCTCCAAGCTGCGACCGTGATCCCAGTGCGTGATGACGGGAACCTTGGCATTCTTTGCCATCGACACCATCATCCAGCAGAAGTCCTCGAAGGAGGTGTTGCCCACGAAGCCGGTGCCGAAGGAGATGATGACCGGTGCATTGTCCTCCTCAGCTGCGTCGATGACGCCCATGAGCATCTCGGCGTTCCAGACGTTGAAATGCGGGATTGCAAACTGGCCTTCCTTTGCCTTGTTCTCCCAATACTCGATGTTTGCGAGCATGCTGTGCTTCCTTTCGTTCTTGATCCGTCAAGACAGATTGCTGGCGTGGTTCGATGGGACAAGGATGTCCATCCGATGGGACTGCGGGACTGATACGGGAAAAGGGACCCTGCCGCATCCGTCCCGCAGCCCCGTGAAGAGGGCCTCTACTCGCAGCCAGGGGTGCCCGCGACCTTCACGACACCCTTGACCATATCGACCTTCTTCTCAGGGTCGATGGCATCCGTGAAGGCCCGCTGCACGTCACGGTAGTCATAGATGTTCGTGACCATGTCCCTGACATTGAACGTGCCACTCACGATGGCCTCGATGGTGCGCGGATAGTCGTTGCAGTAGCGGAAGGAGGTTTGGATGGTGACCTCGCGGTTGATCTTGAGGAAGTCGATGGGCACCGGTTTGCTCTGGGTACCGACCATCATGATCCTTCCACCACGCGCCACCATCTGGACAGCCTGCTGCGCCAGGAAGCCAGAGCCGCCGCACTCGAAGACGAGGTCCACGCCGTGGTCGCCAAACCTCTCCGGGGAGCGGAGGTAGGCGACCGTGTCGACCTCCTTGCCATTGATGGTCTCCTTGGCACCGAGCTTCCGTGCGAGCTCGAGCTTGGAGGGGATGACGTCGACGACGGTGATGTCCGTGGCGCCAAGGCTGCGGCAGGCCTGAAGCGTCATGAGGCCGATGGTGCCACATCCCAGGATCACGATATGGCTACCCAGGGAGGCGCCACCGAGGATCGCGGCATGCATGCCGACGGCTGCGGGTTCGACGAGGGCGGCCTCGACCATGTCCATACTCTCGGGCACGGGATAGACCCAGGCTTCCGGGTGTGTCATGTACTGGCAGAGCGCACCACGGTAGTTTGGCTGTGTCGCCATGAAGTCAACGTCGGGGCAGATATTATACCGGCCGGTGCGGCAGTACTCGCACGAGCCTTCGGGTACGCCCGGCTCGACCAGGACGTGATCACCCGGCTTGAGCTTCGTGACCTCGCTGCCAACCTTCACGACCTCGCCGGACACCTCGTGGCCAAGACCGATCTCTTGCGTGGGATCCTTGGGCGGGATGAAGGGGCCAAACTCGAAGCCGTGGATGTCGGACCCGCACATGCCGACATAGCTCACCTTGATCAGCACCTCCCTGGGACCCGGCTCGGGCACCGGAGCCTCCTTGATCTCGAAGTGCTTGGGCGTGACGAGAATCGCCTTGGAGTTCCTCATGTTCTTCGCTTCCTTTGCCGTATGGAGCCTTGAGCCGCTGCAGCTTAGCTCCCTGGTAGCTGGGGGACAGTTGGTTGCCATCACCGAGTGGGTTGCCGGTAGCCACGAGAGGGTATGCACAACGCCAGATGAAAGGTGCAAGCACCCTACACATCGCCGATGACCTCGACGGATTCGCCGCGGGTCTCGATGCCGAAGAAGGCAACGGTAACGGCAATGCCGACGGCGACGACGGCCAGGAGCATGAACACGTTGCTGGAGCTCTGCGCTGCGAGCGCGGTCACGAGGAACGGGAAGAAGACGTTGCTCAGACGGCCCATCGCGTTGCAGAAGCCGGAGCCAGAAAGCTTCGCGGACGTAGGCCACATCTCGGGGACATAGACGGCAGACGCGTAGCAGACATACATGTAGATGATCGTGTTCATGATGAAGGTCAGGGCGATGAGGCCGTTCATGCCAACAAGGTTCTGAGACGTCAGGAAGCCGATGAGTAGGCCAAAGAACGCCATGCCTATGAGAAGTAAGACGCCCATCCTCTTGCGCGCGACCCTGTCCATGACGAGGGAGGCAACGAAGATGCCAAAAGGTGCACCGAAGAGCCCAAACACGGTCATGAACTGGGACTGGGACGTGTTGTATCCGAGACCGTTCAGAAGTGATGGCATCCAGGTCATGAGGGTGTACTGGATGGTGTTCATACCAATGAGCACGAGGGAGCCAACGATGGAGCGACGGAGCAGCTCACCATGGAACAGGGCGGAGTACGGCAGACGCCTTACAGGTGCAGGCTCCTCGGTGACGGGGGGCAGCGGCTTTCCCGTAGACTCCTCAATCTCCTGCTCGATCCTCGTGACAATGGCATCGGCCTCATCGACGCGGCCCTGCGTCTCAAGCCAGCGTGGAGACTCGGGGAACTTCCTCCACACCATGAGGGTCGCGATGATGGAGAGTACGGAGGGAATCATGAACTCGACGCGCCAGTTCATGCTCATCGCCATTCCCGAACCCATGAGGAGAAGCGCGATGAGGTTGCAGATCGGGTGCGCCCAGTTACCGATGAAGGAAGTCCGGCTGGACCAAGTGCCTCGATTGCGGCCGGGCACATACTCGGTGAAGCCTGCAAAGAGGACCACGAGCAGCGCGCCGAGGCCGAACCCCTGGCAGAGCCTGAAGAAGTAGAGCGCATAGACATTGGGCGCAAGCGCCGCGCCTATCATGACGGCAATGTGAATGCACTCGTACAGGATGATTGACCTCTTACGACCAATCCTATCACCGATGGGGCCACCAACGAGGGCCCCGAGGAGCTGTCCTATCGTGTAGGTCGTGCCCCAGAGGGCAAGCAGGGTGGTACCGGGCTCAAGCCAGTGGATCTCGTTGAGCAGGATGTTCTGGACGGCTCCGCTGATGCCGTTGGACCAGCAGACCAGCAGGGCAAAGGCAGTGACGAGCCACATCTTCACATGCCACCTGGAATCGGGCAGCCGATCGAGCCTGGCGCCGATATTGGCGCTCTTGGTGTTTGCCATGTTTGCTTCCTCTCCGATTGCGCTGACGTGCGCATGCACGCAGTCTCCTACTCGAAGTCATGGTCATCGGGGTAGTCAGCCTCGCCGTATGCCTTCTCGTCCTTGTCCGGCTCGTCGTAGTGGAAGATGCACTTGACGGCGGACTTGTCTGCCATCACAGCGAAGCCTTCCTTCCACTGGGAGAGGCCGAGACGATGGGTGATCATCGGCTGGACCTTGATGGCGCCAGAGGCAAGGAGGCGGATGCACTCACGCCAGGAGGTGGAGTCATAGGCCTGGTGACCGATGATGCTCTTGTTCCACTCGGTAATATTGTTGATGGAGAACTCAAGCGGCTTGAAGCCCATGCCCACACGCACGACCTCGCCGTTTGGACGCAGCATCTCAAGGGACTGCTTGAGCGCGATGTTGGCGCCGGAGCACTCGACGACCAGGCCAAGGTTGTCACGACCGCAGATCTCGAGGCAGCGCTTGACGACATCTTCGGTGGAGCCGTTCACGCAGTGGGTGGCACCGACTTCGCGGGCGATGGGGAACCTGGTCTTGACATCGTCCTGGAGGCCGACCATAACGATGTTGACGGCACCCATGACGCGGGCGACCTGGACGGCAAAAAGACCCAGCGGGCCAGTGCCGATGACAACAACGTCCTGGCCAGGCAGGAAGCTCGACTGTTGGGCGATTGCCTTGTAGGAGTTCGCGATCGGGTCGAGGACGGCTGCCTCTTCGTACTTCACGCCTTCTGGGATCTCCCAGATGGCATGGGGGTGAAGCTTCAGGATGCCACCCGGAATCTTTGCATACTTGGTGAAGCCGCCCGTCCCACCGAAGGCCTTGTAGTTGTTGTCGAGGCCAAGGCCCGTCTTGTGCTCGCAGAGCATGAAGTCGCCGCGCTCGCAGGCAGGGCACGTGCCGCAGGCCTTGCCGGCGTTGTCGGACACCACACGCTGGCCAACCTTCCAGTCGGTCACGTTCTCGCCAACCTTAACGATCACGCCGGCAAACTCATGTCCGCGGATGGAGTTGAGCTGATCCGAGGTGTTCGTGCCATCGAGGTCCGCATACCAGTGCTTCATGTCGGCGCCGCAGATGGCGGCCGCCTTCAGGCGGATGATGACGTCATCGGGCCCACACTCCGGAACGGGCATGTCGATGTAGTGATACCCTCCGAACTCGCCCTTGTCGCTGCAGTACCTTGTCAACGCTTTCATGACCTCTCCTCTACCAACGCCGTTTGACCTGTTCCAGACACATCCCCGAAGCACAGGCGATGACGCTGGACTCCCCCGCTTTGCCCTTGGGCAAAGAAGCTCCCAAAGAACGCAGATGAGGGATGGGTTCAGAGAAACTGCTGTCAAGCAATGCGATTTTTCGAATCGGTCCATAAGCCATAGTTCTCATGTGCCTGCCCAGAGTCTCACCTGCACCTTCTCTATATTTGTTATACAGAATTTATTCTGTGTTTCAAAGTTTATTTCTATGTTTTAGACTTTATTATCTGTGAACGGAAGGCTATATGACCCAAACGGTCAAGTTTTCAGATTGAGAGCTGCCATTCCGGGTGCAGGGATGGCTGCCACACCACACGTGTGGTCACAGTCGCCACGGGCATCCTATCGGCATCCGCAGCGTCCTCCTAGGACAATTCCTAGGACATGGTGTTGAATTCTCTTCTCTCTATGCGCCAAACACGTTCTGGCGCAGGAAGTCTGCCACTCCCGCCTCGTCGTTAGAGAGCCGCGTCATGTACGTGGCGTTTTCCTTGCAGATGTCGTTGCCGTTCCTCATGGCAACCGGCACGCCTGCCTCAGCGAGCATGGGAACATCATTCTCCCCGTCACCAAAGGCAGCCACGTAGAGGGGGCTCACTCCCTCCTTTTGGCACAGCCACCGCAGCGCGGTCCCCTTCGAGAAACTGCGGGATGTCACCTCAAGGCCGCATCCGTCATGCCTTGTGTAAGCAAGCTCGGACATGCTGCCCAGAATGTCGCAGATCCTGTCGCCGTCGGCATCGGTTTTGTAGTAGAGGTTCAGGCGTTCCACGCGATCTAGTTTGCCGACGAACTCAGGGATCGATACTTTGATGGGCACTCTCTGCTTGATCACGAACTGCATCATGCCAGGTTCTATGGGAAACTCCCTGATCTTGGCCAAACGCCAGTCCTCCGCATAGGACCGCCCGTTCGCGAAGATGCCAAACTCAAGGTCCATGCTGGAGATCGCCTCATAGAGCGACAGCACCGGCCCTTTGGGCATCTCCCCCTCAAATATGTTCTTAGGGCCATGGGGACCAAACTCCACAATGGTCGCCCCCATGGAACAGACGGCATACCTCACTTGTGGGGTACCGACCAAGGACTCCTGGATGCCAGAGAACATCCTTCCCGTACAGGGAACAAACGCTATGCCCCTCTCGGCCAACTCGCCCACAATCTTCTGGTTGTCAGCTGGCACGGACTTATCGGATGCGAGGTACGTTCCGTCCATGTCGCAGAAGACCATGTCAACCCGCATGGGATCCCTCCCCTCAGCCATGGAGGGTGGGGGTCGCCACGAGGACGGCCCCCGCTCACACCACGCCGCAGGCTATGGCAATGACCTGCGGAGCACAGAGGTGGCTAATCCAGGACCGCGCCCGCCTTGGCAGAGCCAACTTGCTCGGCATAGCGCTTGAGCAGATGTCCGCCATTCTCGTGAACAACGGGCTTCCAGTGGGCCTTGCGCACGGCAAGTTCCTCGTCGGGGACCTCAAGCTCGATGAGGTTCTTGGAGAGGTCGATATGGATGGTGTCACCATCCTGCACCAGCGCGATGGCACCACCGTCAAAGGCCTCGGGACAGAGATAGCCAACGGAGAGACCGCCGGACGCACCAGAGAAGCGGCCGTCGGTGATGACCGCAGAGTTGGGAATGCCCTTCATGATCTCAGTCACGCGGTGCAGCTCCTTCATGCCGGGGCCACCCTTGGGGCCCTCGTAGCACACGATGACGCCGGTGCCCGGCCTTATGGCGTGCTGGGCATAGGCAGCAAAGGCCTCCTCCTCGCTGTTGAAGACCTGTGCGCGGCCGGTCCAGATGTGCTGGTCAGCGGGGACGGCGGAGGTCTTGACCAAGGCGCCCTCGGGAGCCAGGTTGCCATAGAGCACCTGGATGCCGTTGGCAACGGATGCGGGGTCATCCTGCATGCGGATGACGGAGCGGTCCACAGGCACGTCGCGGTCCAAGTTCTGGCCCAGCATCTTGCCGGTGACGGTCATGACGGAGGTGTCGAGGTCCCCCTCGATGGTCTTGAGGACCGCGGGCACGCCGCCGGCCTTGTAGAGGTTGATGCACGAGATATCGCCATTGGGCACCACATTGCAGACAACGGGCGTATGCGAGGTGACCTCGGCAATCTGGGTCCAGGTGACCTCGAGGCCAAGCTCATGCGCGAGTGCCGGCAGGTGGACGAGGGCATTGAGGGAGCCACCGATGGAGGCGAGCAGCTTGACGGCATTGTCCAGCGCAGCCTGGGTCATGATGTCGGAAGGCCTGATGCCCTTGCGCACCAGATCGACCACGCGGGCGCCGGTCTGGCGGGCTGAGAAGCGCCGCTGGCTCGTGGAAGACGGCCACAACGCGCCGTACGGCAGCATCATACCAAGGCCCTCAGAGAGGCATGCCATGGTATTGGCGGTGCCCAGAAACGGGCAGACGCCAGGGCCGGTGTAGTACTTGAGGGTGCCCTCGATCACCTCGCGCTCCGTGGCCTCGCCACGCAGGAAGCGCGCACGCAGGGCCTTGGACTCGCTCGGCTTGATCTCGTCATAGCAGGGACCGGCGGTCACCAAGGCGGAAGGCAGGTCGATGCGCGCGGCAGCGTTGAGCATGCCGGGGATGATCTTGTCGCAGGATCCCATGTAGACCACGCCGTCAAAGACACCCTCCCCCACGATCATGGCCTCGCAGGAGTCCGTGATGAGGTCGCGGTGGGGCAGACAGTAGCGCATACCGGGATGGCCTTGGGCAATACCGTCGCACATGCCTATAGTATTGAATTCGACGGGCTCGCCGCCGGCCTCGAGCACACCCTTCTTGACCTCTTGCGCAAGCTGGTGCAGGGGTTCGTGGCCGGGGCAAACCTCGTTCCAGCTGTTTGCGATGGCAATGAGGGGCTTGTCGGGGTTCTCGAGCGAGTCGACGGAGACGCCCGCAGTCGCTAGGTGCGCCTTCGAGATGGCGCGCTGGAACGGTTCTAGCTGATCAATCTTACGTTTCATTGTATCTCTTCTCTCATAAAGAAGAGGTAGGCGCCATCGCGCCGATGACGTCTACCTCTGTTCGGGCGTGGTCCTTTCGAACCTACTCCTCGCCCTGAGAAGCGTAGGCCTCAATCTTGTCGAGGCCAATCCTCTTCTCGACGAAGTACCAAATACCTGCAAAGGCGAGCATGACAACGACAAGAGCGAGCCAAGGATTGGAGGAGATGGAGCTCCAGAACACGATGGCGGTTTGGGTCATCGAAGGACCCGCCATGGAGGCGATCTGGCCATCAAACTCGAGACCAGTGGACTGGGCAAGGCCAGTCAGATAAGGAGCGGCAAAGGTGCCACCGTAAAGAATGGCGGTCATGACGGGAATGGAGATCAAGATGGAGCGGAAAACGTTGCCGCGGCAGAGGGCTACGACCATGGCAACACGGAAAGTGACAACCGCGAGATCAGCGAGCGGCATCATATGGTTGCCAGGGAGGATGAAGGCAAGGAAGATGGTGATGGGAATCATGACGAGTGCGGTGGTGATGACGTCAGGGTTGCCCACAACGACGGCAGCGTCAAGACCGATGGTAAGCGAACGGCCACCGAAGTACTTGGAGGTCATGTTCTGAGCGGCCTCGGAGATGGGCATGAGGCCCTCGACAAACATGGCGGTCATCTTGGGCATGAGCGCCATGACGGCAGCAACGTTGACACCCGTAAGAAATGCTTGGTCAATCGGCATGAGAGCAAGAAGGCCCATGGCAAGGCCCAGGATGAAGCCCAAAATCATAGGGTCACCAAGAAAGCCGATCCTCTTCTGGAGACCCTTAATGGAGAGGTTCACGTCGCGGAGGCCGGGGATGCGATCGATGACCCAGTTGAGGGGGGCAGCTATGATAATGGAGCTCAGATAAGAGACGGTTGGCAGCGAGACGTCCGGAATGCCGAAGAAGTGCTCAACCAGGGGCTGCGTCCAGTCGCAGAGCTTGAAGGAGAGGATGGCCATGAGGCCGGAGGCGATGAGAGCGAGCACGAAGTTATTGGTGACATAGAACACGAGGATGCCGGCAATCATCATGTGGTGGTAGTTCCAGATGTCGACGTCCATGGTCTTGGTTGCCTTGAGGATGAGCATCAAGACATTGATCCCAAGGATCTCGAAGACCAGGAAAGCGACGATGGGAGAAGCCCAGGTGACGGAGGAGATAGCACCCCAGCCCACATCGGTAATATCGAGGTTCAGGCCGAAATTGGTGACCATCGCGGAAGCGGCGGGAGAAACCGCTGACTTGAGCAGGTTAACCAACAGGTTGATACCTACGAAACCACAGGTGATCGTCATACCGGACTGGAAAGCCTTGACAGGCTTGAGCCTGAAGACGAGGCCCAGGATCGTGATGATCACAGGCAGCATTACGTATGCGCCGGCGCCGAGAAACGCCTGGAACGCAGCATAAATGCCATTAGCAACTACGTCCATTCCCTATCCTTTCTATTTCGCCCGCACACTCTGGCGGACAAATACACGCCCGCTCTTTGCGGACGAAAAACGGCAATTGAAATAAGGCGCTAGTCCTTCAGTGCCTGATAAATCTGCTCCAGAGTCTTATCCGCACCAATGCCCGTAAGAAGGCTGATCGCCATGATGCAAGGGGTCTTGACGTCAGGATCGCTGAACTTGCCAGAGGTCACGATGAGGTCGTACGCATCACCCTTGTCATGAAGCTCGATCATTCTGCATTGGTTGGTCTGGACGTCCAGGCCCCTCTCCTTGCAATAATCCCTGATCTTGCTTGCAACGACGGTGGAGGTCGCCACACCATTGCCGCATGCAACGAGAACGCGCTTTGCCATTGTTAGTTCCTTCCCTTGTGCTCTTGTAGTACGACGTGTCCGCAGGCACGCCTTGTTTCTGTTGTTAGGCCAACCTCTCACCCACGAGCTGATAGACCTCATTCGTATTCGCGGCTGCCACAATCTTTGTCATGAGGCCTTGGTCTTGAATGAGAGCGACTACCTTCTGGAGCATGTCCAGATGGGCATGAGCTTCCTTGAGGGCGAGCATAATCACGAACGAGACCTTACAGGTGGCGTCCTGATCATCCATGCGGCGCCACTCGACAGGATTCTTGAGAACGCCTACGCAAATTGCTGCCCTGTTAACGTTCGAAATGTCGCAGTGAGGCATTGCCGCATTTATGCCCCCGACGTCAAGACCCGTAGGATATACAATCTCACGCTCGGCGATTGCTTGGGGATAGGAATCTTTTGCATAGCCGAGCTTAACAAGCCTGTTCGCTAGATCGCTTTCGGCCATCTGATAATCCTTCACACCATCCAGCAGGAGAATGAGTTCGGGACCAAACGCCATATCGGACATATATACCTCCTCTCCATTATGTGATAGTTGTTTACCAGCGAACCTTTGTCTCGAAGTCAGCAATGGACTGCCTGAGCCCCTCATCGTTCATCGAGACGATGTCTGCGGGTTTGAAGATGCCGGAGCCAATGCCCGCGTATGTGGCGCCAAAGTCAAAGAACTCCTGACAGTTGTCGGCGCTCACGCCACCAACCACCATGAGCGGCATGGGATTGAGAGGTGCCTGGATGTCCTTGAGATACTTGGAACCCAGAATGTCTGCGGGGAAGATCTTGACGATGTCGGCACCCATCTCAAACATGTTCCAAACCTCTGAGGGACTGAAGGCCGAGGGTACGGTCGTAAGGCCCGCAGACGCGCAAATATCAAAGATTTCCTGCGTGAAACAGATGGGAGACAGTGCGAACTTCGCCTCTGCATCAACGGCAGCTCTGGCACGCTCCGTGGAAATGACGGTGCCGGCACCGACCATGACCTCATCGCCAAACTCCGCGGCAACCTTCTTGATAGTCTCTGTCGCACCGGGAGTGTTCATGGCAACCTCGACCGCGCCGAGCTTGGTGCCAACCATGTTCTTGACCACACAGCGAACCTGCTCGTAGTTGTAGCCCCTCAGGATCACGGTAACTTTGGGGAAATGGGTAATGCTGGGATTGATCATGCCCTGCCTCTCCGTTTTTTACAGTTACACCGAAATGAATGGAATCTGTTCTTTGCGACCAGTTAATCATCTAGTCTTCATAAGTTCAATAGCAAAATAATTGTATGAGTTATTTACCTTTATATATGTATTTAATTAACCTAATAAGTGCTTTTATTATTTTTAATATGTATAATTATTTTTTACCACTTTTTTTACACATTATTCCTACATATAAATAACGTTGATATTTCCGTCATTTTCTGTAGTACAGTTAAAATGTGATGTATATAAGTTTCTAGAACTAGAATAAAATTGTTCCCATAGGCAAAAAATGGTTGAGGTGCCCACCTTTACAGTGAGCACCTCACGTGCCGGGCCGTGCAGTACGCATATGCGTTACTCATTCCTTGGCACAATAAACTTTGCGGGAGGCGTGGTCCCGCTCATGGAGATCATCGACTCATACAGGTGCTGCGGGGTCACGGGGTCAGGTGGATCCGCGCCGTCTTTCACGGCAAGGATGTTGTCCACGACGATGTTACCCATGCGGCGGCTTGCCTCGGTAGTGTTCCCCGCCACATGCGGCGTCACCAATACGTTGTCATAGTCATAGTAGGGCTGGTGCTCGGGAGGCTCCTGGCCAAAGACGTCGATGGCAAAGCCGGCAAGCCTCCCCGTCTTAAGCGCATGATCAAGTGCTCCATGACGCACGATACCGGCCCGTGCCGTGTTGATCAGAATCGCCCCAGGCTTCACGAACCTCAGCTCTCGCGCACCGATGAGGTTGCGCGTGGAGTCGTCCAGAGGCAGATGGATGGTGATGATATCGGAGCGTCTCAGCAGATCGTTCAACGTGGTGTAAACGACACCATAGACCGTCGGCTCATTACGCTGTTCGATGTCATAGCCCAGGATATCCATGCCGAAGCCCATGGCGCGGCGGGCGACAGCAGTGCCAATCTGCCCCACACCGATAATGCCGATGGTCTTGCCATAGAGACTCGTGCCCGTTATCTTGTTCCACTTGCCAGCACGCGTGTCAATGACCATCTGTGAGATGTGACGCTCGAGGTCCAGGATGAGGCCGAACGTGAAGTCCGCAGTCTCCTCCCTGTTAGCGGCGGGCGCATAGGTAACCTCGATGTCCAGGTCGCGAGCCTCGGCGATGTCCACACCATCAAAGCCCACACCATAGCGGGCAATAACCTTGAGCTTCTTGAGCTTGCGAATGACGCTTGCGGGGAGGTCATCATTACCTAGAATGAGCGCATCCGCGTCACCCGCGAACTCCAGCATCTCATCCTTGTGGAGGGGCCTGCCATAGGGGTTCAGGCGCACCTCGCACCCGGCAGCCTCAAGCCGCTCAATGGGTTCCTTCGAACGGCCAAACGTGACCGCCGTTGCACACACAATCCACTTCGAGGCCATGGCTCTCCCCCAAACATGCAGAACAATCCGATACCAGCACAGAATACGTGCGATTGCGCATCGTGGTAGGCGCATGAGGCTGCTTCACCATATATGAAGAATCGACAGCCTATCTTAGGCACTTCGGCATCTATAGTGGATAGCACAAATCAGTAGGATCTGTGCCAAGAAGAAACCAAAACCCCCAATCGTGAAAGCGGCGCATAACGCCTTGAGCAGCTCTACCCCGGCACCTTGACGATCTCGCCAGCGGCATGATGGTGCGCCATGTGTCTCCTCACAGAGGATCCTACCTCTACCATGTACGCATACCCTCCCGACTGCCCTAAGGATGGGCATGCCCACGCGACAGAATAGCCGGTGCTTCACGATACGCCCCCCAACGAAGGTGCGTGTCCCATTCAGGATGTTTCGCGCTATTGCCACCGTTGAGATAGAGTAGGGGTCCTTCGACAATCCTGTCGAGGTCGGCGCCTAAGCTCACGTCGGCGCTCGCTGAGGCAATGAGGATCCCGCAATCACCGATGCCCTGGTCAGCAGCGGAGCACGAGAACGCCAAGAACAGTAGATGTGTCCATATACGGTCCGGTCTCGCCTGCGGGCTCAAGCGCATCTACGCCACCCTCCTCATGGCAGCTGGGACCAGCCTCAAGACCATCTCGCCACTCACAGGGCACGTGAGCGTGGACCCCGACGAGAGGACGTCAGCGGCGGCGATCATAGCGCGGCAGATAGCGGCGAGGATGACAACAGTGCAGTATGAGCCGCCTGCGACCCGATGACGGGAAGGATCACCGTGATGGAGTTCTCCATCACTTCAAAGGAGGGCGCTTCCAGCTCGTCACGATAGGACTCCCGAATTCGCAAGACACCCGCCCCGAACTTCTCGATGAGCCAGGGCGGAAGAACACCTCGGCCAAAATTGGGTTCCTAAGCACGGAAACGCGCCCTGCCAGGTACTCTGCCTCAGAGAGACCGGTCGGCAGGCCACCCGGGGAAGAGACCTCGACACGATCGGGAAATTGCTGACACGCACACGAGAGTCCACGTCCCATGTCCTGTGGACCAAGGCGTTGGCAACGGCCTCCCTGAACGCCTCGCGGGGAACCAACTCCTTGAGAGTCCTCGTCATCCCCTCAATCTCCTCGATGCTCAGATGCCGACGGTACATCTCCATGGCCAACCATCAGCAATATCGCTGCAACACGTGAACGGTTGCCTATCTGACCTGGAATGATCCTTGTCACGCCCGCCAATTCCATGCAAGTGTCTGTCCAAGAAACAGGGGGGTACAGAGAGTTGCTACAACGTGAGGGGCAGCAAGAGGAGGCGTGCGCGCAGCGCCCAGAGCAAAAATTAGGGCCGAGCCACTCACGCAACCCCACCTCGTTCACAACGCATACCCTCGGTAAAGCAACCGCATGCCAGAAAGCCGCGCAGGGGAACTCACACGAAACAAGCACCTGAATGCACCTCCTTGCGGAGGTCCCACGCCACCGCTGTACACCTCAACGATATCGACGACGCCAACCTCGTGGAGTCGCTGAGAGGTACCACAACAGAGCTCTGCGATGTAAAGGCCACCATTGATGAGGCTGGATGCGAGACATCTCACCCGACCCAAAGGGCCGCATCTCACTGAAGATGCTCCACATCATCGCTGCGCAGTAGACACACGAGAGTTTCCACGACTTCGAGGTCGTGATTGTCTGCCACGACAACAGATAGGAACACGAGCCGCACGCCCATGTCACGAAGGATGTCTTCGCACACCGCGAGGCACGCAACACGGGGGCGTCGCCGACGTGGAATGGCCCGATGTCGAGGGGAGGCGCCGTCGAGAGGAGCAGGCAACTTGGGAAGGCGACCTCGAACTACGTGCCCGAGGGTTTCCGGGCGCATGGTTTCTGCATGGGGTCGAGCAGCTGCGGCGAGACCTCCTTGATAACCTGAAGATAGTCCTCGGGCGTACCGTCCTCGTCATAGGACGTTATACTCGCCACGTTCTCCATAACCCAGCCCATCCTCACGAGGTCGGAGAGGGCCACGGGCTGCGCCCTGAACTCGTCCGCGCCGTCCCGCACCTGCCAGGTGCCGCGACCCACGCGGACGTTGCCCATCGGCTCCACGTTCTTGCCCACGTACTCGTAGAGCGTCTCGACGTCGTAGCCGTGCTCCCTGGCCTTCTGCTCGTCGAACTCTATCTCGAAGCGCCACGGCCTCCTGCGCTCGACCTCCTCGGCGACGAGCGCGCGCACGTACTCGTCGAGGCCCACCCCGGCCCTCGCTGCCTGCTCGGAGGCCACCCGCGCCGTCTCGGGCGCAAGCTCGACCGTCACCGTCAGCGCCTTGTCATCACATCCCATGGCTAACACCTCCATCTTCTGGGGCCCAAGCATACCGCCAGATTCCGTTCCGATGGGGCTGGCACACCGGACGGCAGACAGTCGCGCCCGAACTGCAGGGAACATGCCGTCGTAGTGAGCCCGCCGGGAAGTATAATTGCCCGGGAATGCGCAGCCACTTTGACTCAAAGACTGTATGGGAGAGAGTGTCCTCCAGGCCAAACGAGGCTTGACATCCCGAATGGCCCACTACATCTGTCTATACTTGGACAGCCGGTTGGACGGCGCGTGGACGAGATGTCTACAGGAAAATGGCCCACCAGCAAACCAGCTGGCAGGCCATCGAGTGTGTGGTGGGCGTTAGAAGATTTGAACTTCTGACCTCTTCCGTGTCAGGGAAGCGCTCTCCCCCTGAGCTAAACGCCCGAACATGTCTGCCGCTCACGAGCAAGCGGCGGTAGCTACTATAGACGATGTCATAGGGAGGCGCAACATCAACCTGTGGCACAGGGAAATCGTGCCCAGACCTCACATCCACATGTGCCGTATGCACGCACTCGTCTGAGCCGCTCGAAAGCGCATGGTCAGAGGACACGGCACCATACGATACACGATCCTTGCCAGTCGGAGCATCAACCACTTATGTCGCATCGTGCTTCCCCACGCTTCTCCCTGCTGGCACCCCCAACTCAAAGGGAAAGGTGCCAGCCCTGTTAAACGCTGCGATAAACATCCGAATGGCGTTGGATGGGGTGGTTCCGATGCGCTCGGTTGCCTCAAAGAACAGCTCTTTCTCCTGGGGCATGACCTTGGCGACAATCGGGGTCATCTTTTCCTTCATGCAGCCCCCAGTGGTTCGTGTGTACTCGTTTATGCCTCGTTGCCCCTATGGTATTACTTCGTATCTTTTTGTAATACCACTCCATAAAAGCATCGCTTATGGGAAAAGAAGCTTCGATGTGGACGCGTTTCTTCAAATATCGTGACGCTGTTGTAGCCACGTGGTGGTGGCAATGGAACGCAATGGCCCCAAGTGCGCGCTCGAGCGTGTGCTTACGGTGCGTCGACGGCGCCCACGGATGACAAAAGCCCAGGATTGAAATTCGTAAAGGCGTCAAATGGCTCTCGATTCCTCGATGAGTCCGCCCTGCGCCTCGATGTCGGCACGCACTTGGGGCCATTTCGTTCCCTCGAGAACAATCGGTGGGAGGCGCGCCGTTATTCGATGCGCCATCCTCCCACACCACCGTGTGTACCGTTCGGTACATGCAGTTCCTAGGCTTAACGCATTTGCAGGTGACGATTGTAGAGGAAAGCCCAACCCAGCTCTGCGAACTTGCGCCGTTGAGTGTTGTGACAGATATGTAGCTTCGTGCGAATACGCTTCCAGCATTTCCACTACACATAGCAAATCTTACGCTGCAGCCACCCGTCGAGCGTGCGCGGCACCTTGCGCATGTCCGCAAGCCGAAAGTAGCCCACCCACCCATTCACCTGTACCTCGTCGAGTTCGCTACTCCGCGCACACTGTCCTACTCAGCGACTCTCTCCACCTAGGTTTGTCCCCTCCCCGTTGGCGCTCTAGGTACTATGGCCTCCGCTGGCGCCTCACAGCTCACCGTTGCTGCAGGCGACCTTGTCGCCACTGCTCCTTCTTGAGACGACTGACTCCTCTGCGTTCTTTTCCCGTCCGTGAGGCCTCCCGGGGTAAAACCAACATCTTTCGCCTCGCGTACCCGCCGCATCTACGTCCGCAGCTTCTGTGCAGCCATCGGACTTCAGCCCGTTTGGTGACCTTGTCCGCTACATCCGCCTCATACGGTTCATGATCCCCGGGTCGAAGTTATGCCTTGGGATTCCTTCAGGTTTTGCCTCACGACGGGCATCCTTGTCCCTGGCTATGCGCGTCCCGTTGCCAGGCGCACTCGGGACTTTCACCCATTAAGTGTATGCCATGCCCGACACACCAAGAGGAGCCGTCCGCATATGCGGACGGCCTTCCCAAGCCCTTGCTTCCAGCTGCCTCAAGCCATAAGAACTGTTCACGAGCAGCTGCTGGCTGACGAGCGTCCTTCATCCAGCGACAGGGCAGAGAGGGATGCCTCACCCCTACTCCTGTGCCGCCTTGAGGAAGTCCTGCGCCTGCTTCCAGCTGGGGATGGACTCTTGGGCCCCCACCTTGGTGATGGCAAGCGCCGCCGCTGCCGTGGCAAACTCCATGCTCTCCTTGAGCGGCATGTCATCGGCCAGGCATGTCGCCAGGGTGCCCGCATACGTGTCGCCAGCGCAGGAGGGGTCGACGACCTCGACCTTCCTGCCGGGAACGCGCACCATCTCACCATCCACGAGCGTCACGGAGCCACCGCCCTTGAGCGTGATGACGCACTGCCTGACGCCCCTGCCTGCAAAGAACTCAAGCGCCTTGGCGCAGGCGCCATCGTCCGTCGGCGCGATGCCACTGAGGATGCGACAGTCCGTGCGGTTGATCACCAGGAGGTCGAGCCCCGCATACGCCTCGTCGGGCAGCTTCATGCCCTCCACCACCGATGCGCGCAGGATGACGAACAGATCGTTGCGCTTGGCGCAGGCAAGCGACTGCATGGCAACGTCGATGCCCCCACCCAGGGACATGAGCAGGATGTTGCTGTGCTGCCCCAGGCCATGGATGGCCGCACGAACCTCCTCGTAGGACATCTTGGCGTTGGCGCCGGGGTCGGTGACTACGCTGCGCTCGGTGCCGCAGCGCAGCACGAGCGACACGCCCGTCTCGTCACGCGCTGTCACGCTCACGTTGTTGACGGAGACGCCATGCTCCACGAGCTCGGACGTGAGCTTGCGACCGTAGTGGTCGTTGCCCACCTTGCCCACCATGAAGGTCTCGGCACCCATGCGCGCGGCGGCCACGGCCTCGTTGCCGCCCTTGCCGCCGGGCGTTGCCACAAAGTTGCTGCCCCTCAGGCTTTCACCTGGCACGGGCAGGCGGTCGCACTCCATCGAAAGGTCCATGTTGAGGCCGCCGTAGACGATGATCTTCTTCATGAGACTCAGACTCCCTTCAGCAGACCGCACCCTAGCGAGAAGGCACGGTACCGGCCATCATCCTGTCAAACATGACCTTGTTGGCCGCATGCTCCGCAGAGTCATCCAACGGCTCGAGATCACCCTCACCATACCTGCGCTTTAGGGCACGTGACAACAGATAATCGGCGACACCGGGATTCTTGGGCAGGAGTGGCCCATGCACATAGGTGCCCACCACGTTCTTGTAGAGGCAGCCCTCATAGCCACTCTCACCGTCGTTACCGCTTCCGTAGAGCACCGTGCCCAGAGGCTCCACGTCCCGCCCCAGATGCGTGCGGCCACCATGGTTCTCGTACCCCACGATGGGCTGTGGGCTGATGCGACTCCTCACGGCCACGTTGCCGATGAGGCGTGGCTCGTCGCGATCGGTGTAGAGATCGACGAGCGCAAGCCCCTGCACGCGCTCGTCACCCATGAGATAGTAGTCCCCGAGCAGTTGGTAGCCGCCACAGACGGCGGCGAGCACGCCACCGTCCTCCACGAAGGCCGCCAGCTCCTCGCGCTCCTCGAGCAGGCTCTCGCACACGATGCGCTGCTCGCAATCGGTTCCACCGCCCACAAAGACAAGGTCGACGTCCGAGAAGCTCGGACGCTCCCCCACGTGCACCTCGCGTACCTCGCAGCCCAGGTGGCGCCAGGCCAGGCGGCTCTTGAGCACCAGGATGTTGCCAGAGTCCCCGTAGAGGTTGAGCAGCTCCGGGAAGAGGTGCGCGATGCGCACCGTATGCACACCGTCAGCCATGGCGCTCCCCCAGCCTCTCCAGCTCGGCCCGCGCGGGAAACAGCGCCGAGTAGTTGGCCAGCACATAGAGCGGGCGCTCCTTGGGGAGCGAGTCCGCCCTGCGGACAGCCTCCTCCACGCTACCCACCACCTCCGAGGGCAACCCGGCGTACTTGAGGCGCACTTGCACGTCATTGGCACGGGTGCCCCCCGTATAGAGGCGCAGGTCGTCCTCATCGCGGAAGCGCTCGAAGTCCACGTCCCAGATCCACGAGACGTCCGTGCCATCGTTGGCGTTGTCGTTGACGAGCACGAGCACGACCTTCCTGCGCGTGTCCTGCTCCAAGAGGCCGATGTTCTGGTTGAGGCCGGCCGGGTTCTTGGCCAGGTTGAGCACGGCCTCGCGCCCATCCACGTCAAAGTGCTGCAGGCGGCCGTTCTTGGGGTGGTAGGTCTTGAGCGTCTCGTTGAGGTCGCCTGCACCGGCACCACAGAGCGTGGCCGCCGCAAAGGACGCAAGCAGGTTATAGACCATGTAGGTGCCGCCGAACGAGGCGGATACCGTGGCGGAGGCGCCGTCGGGCGCCGTTGCCACAAAGCGCACGCCCTCACGGCCAACCTTCACGGCGGTCGCCGTGAAGGCGAGGTCGGGGCGGGCGAAGTCGCACCGGGGGCACGAGAAGGCGCCCAGCTGGGCATAGCTGCGGTACCCATAGGAGAGCTCCGCCCCGCAGCTGGGGCAGAAACGCGCCTCGGGCACGCGGTCGGGCACCACATCGAGCGGCTCCGCCACCCCAAAGGCCAGCACCTTCGTGCCCTCCTCATGCGCACGACGCGCGACCCATACGGACAGCGGGTCGTCCCCGTTGACCACGAGCGCTGTGGCGGGTGAGGCGGCAAGGGCGCGCACGATCACGTCCTGCACGCGATCGATCTCACCGGCACGATCGAGCTGGTCACGAAAGAGGTTGAGCAGCACCAGATAGTGAGGCTGCAGGCTCGGCAGGATGTTGATGGTCGAGAGCTCGTCCGCCTCGATGACGCCCACATCCGCAGAGCGGCCGGAAAGGAGCGCCGACACCACACCTGGCGCCATGTTGGCACCCACACGGTTGCAGAGCACCTTCCTGCCGGCATGCTCCAGCGTGCTGGCGATGATGTTGTTGGTGGTCGTCTTGCCATTGGTGCCACACGTGACCACGGAACCCCAGGTGAGCTTGTGTGCCAGCTCGCGCATGAGCATGGGGTCGATCGAGAGGGCGACGCGCCCCGGCAGCTGCGACGCACTCCTGTGCACGACATGGGACAGGCCCCAGTGGACAAGACGACCGGCACCGATGGCGATGCCCGAGCGAATGCCCATCTATGCCTCGGCCTCTGGGGAATCGGTCGCGTCCTCGTCGGCCACAGCACCGCTCTCGGCCGCGTATTCCTCGGGCGTGAGCACGTCCTCGATGCGGAGGTTGACACCGGCAACCGAGAGGCCCGTCATCCCCGTGACCTCCTTGACCACGGCCTTCTTGACATCCTCGAAGACCTGGGGCGCATAGGAACCATACGTGATGAGCACGCTGACGTTCACGCGAACGGAGGAGTCGGACGTGACCTCCACCGTGACGCCCTTGCGCGAATCGCTCGCACCAAAGGCATCCTGCACGCGGTTGAGCCAGCTGCCCTTCATGCCGATGACCCCCGGGACGTCGCGCATGGCGATGGCCACGATCTTCTCGATGACGCCATTGGAGAAGGTAAGGGAGTCCTCGGAGCTGAGATCCTCCGCGCCCTCGTCGCCAGACGCCTCCGCGTGCATGGTGACGAGGTCGTTGTCATCCGAGGTGGACAGCGAGACGTCCTGCACGGGGGCAGACGCGGCGCCCTCGGGCACGGGAACGGGAGTGGAAGTTGTGTCGGACACGATATGCCTCCCAGGGTGTTAGCGATTGTCCGAGAAGACCTTGCGCACGGCACGCACCACGCGCGGGTTGCCATCGAAGAACTGGCCGATGGCGACCCCGATGGCGACGCAGATCACGATGAACAGCGTGCGCCAGAAGCCGATGCCAAAGATGAGCAGCGCCACCACGAGCCCGCAGATGCCGCCCATGACGCTGTGCTGACGACCAGGAAACGTGGCCTTGAACCACCGGGAGGCGCTGCGCATGGTGTCGGAGAAGGTGCGCAGGGACCCCTCGGCCGGCACGTCATGCGACGCCGCATCCGAGCGAGTGTCCACCTCCGTCGTGGGGTTGTCGTCCGCCATGGCTATTCCCCTCCTCGAGCATGAGCGTCCATACCGTACCCACCATCTGAGCCCTGCGAGAGGTGCAGCGTGATCTCTGACGTGTCTGGCTGCGCCGGGGCCTGGCCGCTCGCGACGGGCGCTGCCGGTGTGGGAGCCGCAGGAGCCTCTGCGGGCGCTGCCGCCTCGTCCGCCTCGGCGTGCGAGGCCTGCTCGTCGAGGGAATCGAGGGCGGCGTATTCGTTGGCGTTAACGAACTCGATCCCCACCCTGTCCACGTTGTCGCCGCAGACGGTCCTAAGGCCCTCCACGATGCGATCGTGCAGGGCAACGCCCTCGGTGACGGTATCGATGGTACGGAGCGGCTGCACGCGACAGGACACGCACACATGGCCATACCTCTTGGCACGCACGGCCACACGGCGGGCGCGCAGCGTACCGTCCTCCTCGATGACGTGCGTGGCCTGGCTTGCGATGGCATCCCGGGTGATTGCGATCTCGTCGGCCCCGGCCCTGCCCACCACCACGACCTTGCGATTGCGCGTGAGGAGGGCCACCAGCAGGCAGACGAGCAGGCCGACGCCCGTGATGACCACCAGGACCTCGAGCGTGGCATAGTACCAGTACTCGCGGAGCATGCGCGTCATCGTGAGCGTCCAAGGACCAACCCACGGCAGCGAGAGGCATGTCAGCGACACGAGCCCTGCCAGGCTGAAGATCAGCATGCATATGCGCTTGAAGATGCCCATGCGACTCCTTCCATCCCCGTCATCGTATAGGATAGCGCAGGTGGGTGGCAACAAGGCACACGTCCCCAGAAGATGGGACGGGTCCTGCATGCATCGAGCTCATGGGCCTCGGACACCGCGGCTAGCGGCCGTGCCGGGCGCTGGCCCATTGGCCGCAGCGCTTGAGCATGTCCATACGCATGGTCACGTAGTGCTTCTCGATGAGATCGGAGAGCCAGCGCGCCGCACTCACCACGATGCCCGTGCCAAAGAAGCCCAGAAGCGCATCCACGACCAACACGCCAGCGGCGACGAAGCGGACGATCTGGCTCGTCCCCGCGACATCCATGCCGCGCACCGCAGACAGTGCCGCCAACGGAAGCTCCAGCAGGCCATACACCTGGTTGCGCACGAACCCCGAGAGCGACGAGCGATAGCTGCCCTTGCGGCGCACCTCCACATGCACGCGCGTGACGTTGGAGACGATGCCGTTGACGATCTCGCGCACGGCACCGGAGAAGCCCCCGGCAAAGATCTCGTAGAGCAGGAAGTAGCTGGGATAGACCGCTGCCATCAGCACCTCTACCAAGCTGGAGAGCGGAGCCGTGGGGCTCATGTCAAAGTTGGCGCGGTTGTCGGGCAGCAGCGGAAACGTGCGCCACCACACCAGACCGAGGAGGGTGATGAACACGAGCCGCAGCAGCGCGGGCCCCAGCAGCGTGCGGCGCAGGCCGTGGCCGGGCGCGTCGACAGCGACATTGGCCTCGTTCTCCATGACGGCGCTACGGGGGTTGCCGTTCTCGTCCCAAAACAGCGAGTCATCCAGCTGCGTCTCCACGGAACGGTCCCCGGAGGGCGCGACGTGCACGCCCACACCCCTGTTGTGGGCGGCCCCACTCACCAGGTCACGATGAATCGTCTGGGAGGGATTGGCGTCAAAGAGACGCTTGAGCGTGGCGTAGGCACGATTGACCTCGATCATGCGCTGCTGGGCAAACTGCTGTGAGATGCCGTTTCGGGCCGCGTTGTCGGGATGGTACTCCTGTGCGAGCGCCTTGAAGGCCTGACGCAGCTCGTCTGTGCCATAGCGCTCGGGAAGGTCGAGGACCTTCTCGGCCTCTGCCTGGGTCATGTCCGGTCTTCTGCTCATGGGTGATGGTCACCTTTCGGCTGAGACGTGCATGGGCGGGGTGCGCGGCACCCCATACGAGTGCGGCGACCCGTAGGTCGCCGCAACTGGTTGCCAGATGCGCACAGGCGCAGGTAAAGAGCCTACTCCTCGTCGAGCTGGGCGGCCACCTCATCGGAGATGCTCATGGTGCTGTAAACGTTCTGGACGTCATCGAGCTCCTCGAGGCGGTCGATGAGGCGCTGGACCTTCTTGGCGTCAGCAAGCCCCAGCTCGGTCGGTGTGGTGGGCACCATGGTGAGCTCGGAGCCCTTGACGTCGATGCCCTGCACCTCAAGGGCCTTCTGGACGTCCTGCATCCTGTCATAGGCGGTGTAGACGATCCACTGGTCGCCCGCATCCTCGTAGTCCTCGCCCCCGGCCTCGGCGACGGCCATCATGAACTCGTCCTCGTCGGCGGCATTCTCCTTGTCGGGGACCTTCTTGTCGTCGCTCTTGATGACCTTCTCCACGGCGATGGAACCCCTGCGCTCGAACTGGAACGCGACGGAGCCGGTGGTGCCCAGGTTGCCACCCGCATGCGTGAAGGCGGAGCGCACGTCGGCCGCGGTGCGGTTGAGGTTGTCCGTCAGACACTCCACATAGAGGGCCACACCCGCGGGGCCGTAGCCCTCGTAGGTGACCTCCTTGTACACGACGGCATCCGCCCCGGTGCCAAAGGCCTTGTCGATGGCGGCCTGGATCTTGGCATTGGGCATGGAGACCATGCGGGCACGCGCCACGGCGGCGGCAAGGGAGGCGTTGTTGTCCGGGTTGGGGTCGCCACCGTTGCGCGCGGCAACGGTGATGTTACGCGAATGCTTGGAGAAGAGCGCGGAACGCTTGGCGTCGATTGCGGCCTTCTTGTGCTTGGTAGTGGCCCACTTAGAGTGTCCGGACATGCACGTCTCCTTCTGAACGTGGTAGAAACAAACGAATGATATACGAAGGCAGACACGCCAGACAAGGACGGGCGCCTGTCTTCAAACGAGCGACATGAGCGATGGCTGGCCGGCATGCGTGGGCGGCGGGACGGCACCTACCCCTTGAGGATGCCCCCCAGGCGCCTGGCCGCACCCTGCACGGCGGGTGACATGTCTGACACCGCGCGCGCGTACTCGCCGTCATGCTCCTGCGCAGCCGCAAATGCCTGACGTATGCGTTCGGCAGACACGCCGTTCATGTCCATCTGCTTGCGCATGTAGGTCTCCATGTCATCGCGGTACTCGTCGATGTTGAGGTGTCCCGTAAGATCCTCGATGCGATACCAGACATCCTAACGCGAGAAGTCCCACCATGGCTCCGCGTCCACCTCCGCGACGATGGCGAGCAGCTCCTCCATGCGCTCATCCGACCAGTCACGTACCTCCACCTGCTTGATCTTCGAGGCCTCCTTGGCGCGGACACCGTCCTGGATGTCCTTCTGCATGTCCTCGTAACCTTCGAGGAACTCGTCGACCCATTCGGGGGTGATCTCAACGCCGAGGAGCTCTCCCAGCATCTGTGCAAACTGTGCGGCATCAATCGTCCCCTTCACGAGCTTCGCGATGATGCTGGCTATGGGGCCTGCGTCTGCCAGGGCGTCCGCCGTCGCCGGACAGCTTGCGAGCACGCAGGCCAGCGCACCCATGAGACGCGGGTTCTGCGCCATGAGGGCGGCCGTGTCCGCATTCGGTGCCATGAGCTGCCCGAGGAACTCGACGAGCCTATGCTGCATCCCCCTCGGCACGTTGTTGGCGATCCAGATGGTGAGCTGGTTGATGGCATGCCAGTACCCTGTTGGCCGGGCGCCGTCGCGCATGGTGAAGCTCTCGTCATCCGAGAAGAGGCGCGAGGGCGCATGGCTCGAGGCGAAGCCATGCAGCTTCGTGATGAGGTCCCAGAGGCTGTCGATCCGATCGGGCGGGCTTGCGCCGAAGACGAAGTGGACGTCGCCCGCAATGACATAGAGCAGGGCACTTACGAAGTCACCGCAGTAATTGTAGGCGTGGATCTTGTGCCTGTTGCGGGCGATGTCCTCCGCATGCTCCCCCAGGAAGCCGGGACCGAACCCCTGCCCATCGAAAGAGTAGGCGTCATCGACGCGCGGGTTGACGATGGCCACGTACATGGCGGAGTTTCCGCCCTTGGAGTGACCGCTCACGACGACCTTTCCCGTGGGGTTATACCGCCTCAGCATCTCGGCCACGTAGGCAGCGGCCGCCTCCTGGCTCTCTGTGTCCGTCTCAGTGAGGCCGTAGAAGTTGTCCGCCCACTCGCCCTCGCCGCCTTCCGTCCCCTCAAAGACGACGTACATGTTGCCGTCCTCATCCGTGAGCGTCATATGGCGGCTCGTCTGCCGGGCGCCTCCCATCTCCGTGCCGGGCTGCGTCACGTCGGCCACCGTCATGTTGGCAGCCTCGCCATTGCGCAGGCACTCGATGAGGTTGCGGTACTGCTCGTCGCTCGTCCATGCGTCGTGCTGACCACCATTAGAAGCATCCGCTGCCATCTTATCGAGAACTTGGCCAAGGGTGGGCCGTTCGATACGTTGCTCGCGGCACACACTTTCATATGCTTGGATAAACCCTGGCTGGTATATGAGCATGTTCAGCTGGGCGAGCTCGTCAGGACCAAGCGCCACCTCACTCGCCCCCTGGCTTCACATAAGACGTTCTCTCCCATGTGCGCCCTTCGCTGTTGCTAACGAAGTCCTCCGTGAAGGGCTGGCCGTCCAGGGGGTCAGTGACCTTGCACGTAAAAACATCTATTCTCATTCCTGAAGAGCGTAAATTCGCCACGAGCCTATCGTGGAGCTCGGAGAGTTCCTCCTCGCTCAGGGGGGAGTCCGCCGATATGAAGACGCTCACGAACCCGTCGACGTCCGCCTGCACCTCGTCCAGCGTGGTGCCCTGCACATCGGAGGGGATCGTATTGTCGTGCATCCCCACGCTGCACACCATCGTCCCCTCCGGCTGGCCCCCCATCAGGGGCTCGGCGAGGGAGCGCACGCGCGCCTCCCACTCCTCGTGCAGGGACACGTAGAGGTAGTCGTCCTCCCAGCCCTTGTCCCCCGACCTGCCGGGCCACCAGGAGACCTTCACGTCCTCGCCCTCGAAGGGGCCCTCGGCCGCCCGGCACGTGGCGTAGCTCTGCCCCGGCACGAACAGGGACTTGTCCACGAGCACACTGGTCGCCTCGAAGCGCAGGGCGTAGCGCAGGGCGAGGTAGTCCTCGGCGGCCTCGGCGCTGCGGACGTACGACATCGAGTTCTGCGAGGGCCACTCGCCCCGCTCGAGCGCGCGGACCACGTAGTCGGGGGCGCCCAGCCGGCGCGCCACCTCCACGTCGCGCTGGCTCACCTCCTGGGTGCCCATGTCCGCCCCCCTCTCGTAGCCACCGGCCCCCCGGCATCCCCCGGGCAGCGCGCAGCCTCCCCCGGAGCACGCCGGGAGGGCGAGCGCCGCGGCCAGGGCGAGCGCGGCCGCGCGGCGCGCCACCTCACTCGCCCCCCATCTGACGACCAAGCTCTTCGTCCGTCGTGACGAACTCGTCGCGCGCGGACGCGAGGAAGTCCGCCGTCCTGCCGATGGCTGCCGAGAGCGCCTGCGCATAGGCATCCATCTCCTGGCCCAAAGCCATGAGCGCATCCGCTCCCCCACCGCTCGACGCCTCGAAGGTGAGGGAGGGACGCACCCCCGCCGCCTCGTCGGCGAGCGCTCGGAGCCGTCCCACGGCATTGTCTATGCGCTCTGGCGCAACGGCGATCTGTCCACTCGTTGCCACATCTCCCCCTCTCAGTCGAAGTCGGCATCATCGGCATCAAGTGCATCGATGTACCCGTTCGTCCTCTCCACGAGCGGCCCGATCGCCTCCTGCAGGGCCACCACCGACTCGCTCATGATGGGCAGCACCGACGCCGTCGCCTGCGAGAAGCGCTCCGAGCTGATGCCCCTGCTCGTAAGCTCCTCCACGATGGCCACGTAGTCCCTGGAGATATCGACCAGACTCTCGACACCAGCGGTCATCCGGTCGGTTGCGAGGGAGAACTCCGCATCGGAGACCTTGAGGTTCATCGGGGCCTCCCCTGCGCCTGCGCATCGAGTGCGTGCATGAGGTCCATCCGCTGTGCGTGCAGCCTCTCAAGCTCGTCAGAAAGTCGCCGCTCGGCACCATCCACCTCGCAGGCGATGCCCTCAAAACCGTGCCCTATGCCCGGCATGAGCTCGTCATGCAAGGCATCGTGCACGCGCTGCGCATAGCGGGCGCCCATGCGAACGCCCGCGAGCTCGCTGGCGTGCAGGGCACTGGCATCCGTCTGAGCCACCCAACGATGGAAGTTCTCATGCGACTGTGACAACTCCCAGCGAAAGGCCCGCAGTTCCTCGAGCGCTTCCTCTATCTTCCGCATGCGCTGTGAGCACCCATCGATCTGCATCTCTATCTGCAACGTCTCACGTGCCATGCGCTTGCTCCAATGGGGTATGGTCGCGCTCGCCTGTACCTGGAATATATATGAGTAAGCACCAATCCTGTCAATGAGCCATCCGCCCAAAGGCGCCCAGCGCGGGGGTGACGGACGAGGTCGGGCCCCGTTTCCCTACGGGAGCTGCAACAGGGACGGTCCGACGCATCCCAAACCATGGGCAGGCGAACCAAACGGAAGGGTGCGGAGGCTATGCCTGCTCCCGTAGCGCTTGCCTGCCCGCCTCGTCGCGCTCCTCGTCCCAGGCACGCAGCGTGTCGTACACCTCGCGCGCGACAGCCTCGGGCACGCCCTTGACCTCGGCGATGTCCTCCATGCTCGCCGCACGCAGCCGCCTCATGGAGCCAAAGTGGCGCATGAGGGCACGCTTGCGCTTGGCCCCCACGCCCGACACGTCATCCAGGATGGAGACGCTCTGCGCCTTGGTGCGCAGCTCACGGTGGAACGTGATGGCAAAGCGGTGGCTCTCGTCGCGCACCTGCTTGATGAGGTAGAGCGAGGGCGAACCCGTGGGCAGCACCACGGGCGTCTCGTCCCAGGGGACGAAGACCTCCTCGTCCGACTTGGCGAGGCCGCAGCAGGGAATGTCCAGCCCCAGTGCCTCGAGTTGCCCGATGGCAGCCGTGAGCTGCGGCTTGCCGCCATCCACCACCAGCAGGTCGGGCGCGGCCTTCGCAAACTCGGCGTCGGCCATGTTCTTGGCCCCATAGCGGCGTCCCAGCACCTCGCTCATGGACGCGAAGTCGTTGGCCTCGTCGAGCTCAGCGCGGATCCTGAAGCGTCGGTACTGCCCCCTGTCGGGCCGACCGTTGGTGAAGACCACCATCGAGGCAACCGTGAAGGTCCCATGAAGGGTGGAGATGTCGAAGCACTCGATGCGCAGGGGCGGGCGGTCGAGCGCCAGGGCACTCTCCAGCTGGAGCAGGGCCTTGTTGGTGCGCTCGTCGGCGTAGCCCGTGCGCACCATGTAGCGGTTGAGCGCATGGTGGGCGTTGCGCTCGGCCATGTCCAGGAGGTGCGCCTTCTCGCCGCGCTGGGGCACATGCAGGTGACACATGTGGCCGCGCTTCTCCGTGAGCCACTCGCCCAGAAGCTCCGCATCGGGCAGAGCCTGGGCCACGTCCACCTCGGTGGGGATGTCGGCCGTCTCGTCGTAGTAGCGCTTGAGGAAGCCCGCGGCGAGCTCCACCTCGTCCACGTCGGCGCCCTTGTTGAGGATGAACTCGCTGGAGCGCACCGTGCGGCCCTCGCGCACCACGAAGACGCAGGCGCAGCTGATGGTCTCCTCGCGGTAGAAACCGATGAGGTCCAGGCTCACGTCCGAGGAGAACATGACCTCCTGGTGGTCGTCGAGACCCTCGATCACCTCGAGGCGGCGCTTGATGCGTCCGGCCCGCTCGAACTCCAGGTTGGCCGCGGCGTCGCGCATCTGGCCCTCGAGCTCGCCCACGATGGCCGAGCGCCTGCCCGCGAGGAACTGCTCCACCTGGCGGACGTGCTTGGCATAGTCCACGGTGCTGATGGCACCACAGCACACGCCGGGGCCACGCTCCACATGGTAGTCGAAGCAGGGGCGGCCGCGGTCGGCGAACACCATGTTGGCGACGGCCGCATCCGTGGGATGGCCCTTGAGGTAGCGACGGCAGCGCTTCCACTCCGCGCAGGTGGCGATGCAGATGGGCACGGCCTTACGCAGTGTGTCGATGGTCTCGCGGGCGGCCTGGGCATCGGTGTAGGGACCGAAGTAGCGCGTGCCCTTGCGGTGGCGCTCGCGGGTGTACTTGATGGCTGGGTACACGTCGCCCATCGTGAGGGCGATGTAGGGATAGCTCTTGTCGTCCTTGAAGTCCACGTTGAAGTAGGGATGGTACTGCTCGATGAGGTTGCGCTCCAGCACGAGGGCCTCGTGCTCGGAGCCCACCACGAGGTAGTCGAAGCTGCGCACCACCTGCATCATGAGGGGTATCTTGGCGCGGTCGTCCGTGAGGTTCACGTACTGCAGCATGCGGCTGCGCAGGTTCTTGGCCTTCCCCACGTAGATGACGTCACCCTTGGCGTCCTTCCACAGGTAGCAGCCGGGGTCGGTGGGCACCTGCGCCACCTGCTCGGCAATGGAGGGCAGCCCACCGTCCTCGGGACGCGGAGCCGCGAGGTCGAAGTCGGGGACGTGCGTTGTGGGGTCCTTGATGCTCATGCCCGTAAGGCTACCCCTTTTGCAGGCCCGCATGCACGCAGCGCAAGTTGCCGCGGGCCATCCCCACCCCGCTGGGTACACCCACCGATGCCCGCCCTACGCGCCGCGACGCTCCTCGTCGGCCTGGAAGTACCGCCTGAACTTGCCGATCTGGTGATAATAGTTGACGTTCGCCCAGAACCTCTGGCACAGGGAGTCCTTGCTCCAGTGCAGGGCGAAGCAGGCGGTGCCATCCTTGAAGGCGGCAAGCACCTGCCGCCTGATGGCCTCGTCGCTCACGTAGTCGCGCACCACCTGGGGCGGCACGGTCACATAGGCGAAGGGCCTGTCGCCCGCGACGAAGTCCAGGTGCTTGTGCAAGACGATGTCATCCACCTGCACCTTGGCAAAGTTGACGCCCGCGAGGTAGGGAAAGAGCGAGCTGCGACCCGGGCGGGTGTTGATCTCGAAGAACTTGAACCGGCCGTCGGTGGCATCGTACTTGACGTCGAAGTTGGCCATGCCGTGATAGCCCACGCGGCGCATGAACGTGACGGCATCGTCCATCACCTGCTGGTCGCGCTCGGGAATGATGACGGCGGGGTTGCCGATGGCAGTGGGGGCGTGGTCCTGCAGCACAACGCGGCCTCCCACGGCAAAGATGGGATCCTGGTTGGCATCGGTGTAGATGGAGAGGATGCGCTCCTGCGTGTCGTCCCCGCCGATGAGCTCCTGCACGATGAGGCTCTTGTCGTAGCCGGATGACTGGAGGCTCCCGAAGATGGCCTCGAGCTCCGCACGGTCCCTGACGAAGAAGACCTTCTTCTTGTTGGGAATCTCCGCATAGTGGTAGGCGGCCGAGTTGGAGGGCTTGGCCACGAGCGGGTACGTGAAGCCGGTGTCATCCACCTGGGCGGCAGGGTCCGCGCAGTCGAGGAAGCGCGTCTTGGGATAGGGAATGCCCACCTCGTCGCAGATCCGGTAGAAGTTCTCCTTCTGCGTGATGGTGTCGAGCAGGTCGAAGTCGATGTAGGGCACGTAGTACCACTGCTCGAGGAGGGGCTTGTTCTTGGAGACGATGCGGGCGTAGAAGTCGCCACAACCCACGAGGAAGGGCAGCTTGCCTGCCTCGACGAGCCGGCTCCCCAGGGTCTCGAGCGTCTCGAGGAGGACGTCCTCCCGATCCAGCCCCGCGACGGTGCGGTACGTGGAGAACTTGCTGCGCGAGATGGACTTGATGTCATCGGAGCCCAGCTCGATGGGCTTCACGCGATAGGCGTCCCAGAAGCAGCGGATGTAGGCGTAGGCGGCAAAGTCCGCGCCGAGGATCACGGGTTGGAGCCTCATGGGAAGCTCCTCCTCACGGGAAACGACCGGTCTCATACGGGGAACCCCTCCACATCCTCCCGGCCCTCACATGGGACATGGCCGGGGCATCACCACAAAAACGGAACCATGGTAGCAACGCGACCGCGACAGGGGCGGTAGAATGGACACCTACCACAGACAAGACAGACGGCGGAGGGCGCATGAACAAGCCCATTCTTGGCATCATAGGCGGCGTGGGACCCCTGGCCACGGCCTACTTCATGGAGGCTCTCATCAAGAAGACCCCTGCGAGGACCGACCAGGAGCAGATGCCCATGATCGTCTTCAACGACCCGCAGATTCCCGACCGCACGGCCCACATCCTCGACCACGACAAGCCCAACCCACAGCCCGAGATGGCCAAGGTCGCCCGCTGGCTTGAGGATGCCGGGGCGGACTACATCGCCATAGCCTGCAACACGGCACACTACTTCTATGACGCCATCGTCGAGGCCGTCACCATTCCCGTGGTCAACATCATGCAGGAGACGGCACACAACATCGCGGCACAGGTGAGCCATGGGGCCACCATAGGCCTCATGGCCACGGACGGCACCATCGAATCGGGCGTGTTCCAGAGCTACTTCGAACGCATGGGCCTCAGGACCCTGGCCCCAACCGATGAGGATCGCACGATCGTCATGCACCTCATCTATGACTGCGTGAAGGCCAACGCACCCTATGACGTGGACGCGTTCCTAGGCATCGCCCGACGGCTCCACGAGAGCGGGTGCGACGCCGTGGTGGTGGGCTGCACCGAGCTTTCCGTCATCTACCAAGACCTGCCCGAGCGCCCGCCCTACCTGTACGATTCCCTGGACATCCTGGCCGACCGCTGCGTGAACCTGTACCAGTGGGCCCGCCAGGCCGGCGGGGACATCAAGATGTAGGCCGCACAGACTCCACATCCGCCTGACGGGCCACAGCTGATTGCAATGGATGCGCCATGACATGAGGAGATCTCAGAGAATCCCAGATTTGCCAGCACGCGCTTCATCCGTTACCACATGATGCCGAAACCAAAAGTGAGAGGAACATTCGTCATGACGGCCAAGGCAAGGGCACGCGCGCGGAGTGAGAACACCCTGCGGAGAATCAAGAGGGTGTGGATCCTTTCCTGGATCGCCCTTGCCCTCCTCATCATCCTGAACACTATGTTAGATTCCCCAGCAAATCCCTCTAGCTCGGACTACCGCACGGTTACGGTCACTGTCGTCAGCGCGTAGGAGACCCAGGTCTCATTTTGCTGGATAAACGATTACACCAGTACCGTCATCGTGAGGTACAACGGCAGCAACTACGAGCTTCGCAATACGGGTCATGCCTCCCACTACTTCCCAGGAGAGCAGATTCCTGCCTATCTTTATATGAACGAACTCTATGCAGGCATGAACGGCGTGATCAAGCCAACGCCACTCGGCACAGTCTACCAAGCCTGCAAGATTGCCACATTCTTCATGCTCATCGCTTCCCTATCGATGCCAATCCTGTTCCTCATGCACACATACCCACACGGGGTGCGAGTGACGAGAGAACGCAAGGGAGAGGAGGTGACACGGCTGCCGGCAAAGCCAACCATGTTAGCAGCCCCCGTTACCGACGGCACTCATGTGCACAGGTATGCCTGGAAGTACTTTGAATGTGACAAGGCCGAATGGCAGTATGACAGCTGTGCTCAAGCGTACTGTAGGGCGCATCATAAGACGATAGATACCATGACCAGCAAGGACGAGGCACGCGTATGGGTCTCCGCCGGTCTGCTCATAGGCTACTTTGTCTACTGGCTCATATGTCACGATGCGTTGACGCCCGACGGAATGGCAGATGATCCCCAGGATGAGGAGAACCAGGCGCTCGTGCGTGGAGATGAGCTCTCACCCATCGACTACATCCGCGATACCACGGACTTCACCCTCGCCCGTAGCGACATTCGTCAAAGCACACTTGACTTCGTCGATCGCTACTATGAGTCCTCCTACTATCAGGATGTGTTAGATGTCATTGGCGTCGACCGCGACATCTTCCGCATGGAGTTTGACTGGGAGACCTGTCACGAGGTGAGCACGGCAATAGACCATGCCCATATGGCTTGGCTTGAAGACAAGAAGTCCTACCTGCGCATCGCCCGCATCATCTCTGGCGGAGACACAAACGCCATGAGCGAGTTCTCGGGGAGTTTCGAGGAACCAGACGCATATGGCACGGTGCATGTCGACCATCTGTATGACTGGGGCCTCGAAGACGAGAACGATGTAAATCGCTTTGCGCACGACCACTGGATGGTGCTGGTGGACATCCTTGAACGCAATGGGTGTGTCTGCCTTTGTGACTGGAAGCAGCCCGCAGATGAATTCCTGCCCCTTGTCGGCTTGACACGACGTGCCGCCGCAGAAGGCATAGACTTTGCCTCGGTGGTAGGTACATCCGGCCAAGGAGACGTTGGACTTGCCGACTGGTGGGAGGGAAACGCTTGCCTCGACCTCCCTGAACTTTCAGAGAAGTCACTGCTCATAGCGAACATGGATATAGATAGTGATGCCTACGTGCTCTTTGTGTGCTCCGAAGGTGAGTACCGACGTATCCGCTCGCTTGCAAAATCCTTAGGAAGAATCATCAATCAAGCGAAGCAAGGGAAGTCCTAACGCGGCCATCACCCTCACACGCCGGCATCGCGCCCGAGGGCGATGGCCACGCCGCCCGCAAGGACAAGGGCCGCGAGCACCGCGGCGACGAACGTCCACGCCCCCGTGAGCGAGACGAGGCACGCCACGACGACCATCGCAAGGAATGCGAGCTCGAAGCTCACACGCCTGTACACCACAGGGAGCATCACGCGTGAGAGCCCGCCGCACACGACCGTTGCGACATCAAGGAGAGCGGCGATGACACATGCCTGGAGTCCCTGAGATCCCAGCGTCACGGCGCACACGAGGCATGACATCAGAATCGCCAGTGACAACGCCGGCAGGGAGTCCGCCACGAGGAGCTGCAGGGACCCAAAGGGCAGGAGCGGGCGCACGAGGCGGTTGTCCTCGTCCGCGCAGAAGACGCGCACGAGCTCGCGCGCCGCGCGGTAGTTGAGGGTCACCGCCGCCGCGCAGGGAACCATCAGCTGGCCGTCCAGCGTCCCCAAGCACAACGCGCACAGCAGGGGCACGGAGACACCCGCATAGAGCAGGATGTCCCCCAGTCCCTCGAAGCGGCGCAGGTGCACGAGGGCGGCACGCGACGCAAGCGTCCGCCAGCCACGATGGCCCAGCGGCAGGGTGGGAAGCCATCTCCTCCGTGCGAGGCGCGCATCCCTGGTCAGTTCCCGATACCTGTCGCGGTTCGTGAGGCGCAGCCACCTGCTTGCGTCGGATTCCGTGCCGAGCACCGCCTCGCACGCGAGGGCAGGCATGCAGACCCTACGCCCCAGCAGCGAGAGAGTCACGATGAGCAGGCACGCCAGGAGGAGAAGGGGCACCGTCGCTCTGGCAAACCCCCAGGGTGGCGCCACGGCGATGCCCATCACGCACACGGCAACGACGGCCGACGCAGGTGCGACGACGACAGAAACGTCCCGTCTCCCCCGCGCAAGCCTGGCCTCGGCGACGACGCAGGGAAGGAGCGCCGCACAGAGGCCCGCGAGCGCGGAGGACAGTGCAGCCTCCCTGCGCATGAGGGCCCCCATGCCACTTGTGGCGAGAAGCCCCGCCAGCACACCGACCAGGCAGGTGCCCACGCACCTGAGGGTGACGTCCGAGAAGACCATGGTTGCGAGCGCGGGTCTGCTTCCCGAGAGCCACGAGACGTCTGCCGCACCCAGGCGGAAGGGAGACCTCCAAAGCGCCCTCAGCGCGCGAACGAGCGCCACCGTGCACCAGGCGACCAACACGACCGCAAGCGGTGCGCGCACAAGCGAGACGGGCACCTGCGCCAGCAGTCCCGCAAGGAAGTGTTCCAGCGCAGCCCACGAGAACAGCGCCCATAGGATACCAAACGCCAGAATGTATGCCAGGTATCCTGCGCCCATGAGTCTCTTTGAGTCACCAGCGCTCGTACCGGCCACTCAGAGCAGCCAGTCAAGGTTGCGGCACACATGGCGCACCCGCACGCGAAGCGTGGCCTCGATACGGCCGTCCATCAGGGCGTCTCCTCGCTGAGGCCGTCCGTGCCCAACCGAAGCGTACGGGTGGGGGAACAGGCAGGCACGTCCCCATGGACGCTCAGGAGCACGGCAGAGCCCGCTTTCGCAAGCGCGGACAACTCCCTGCCAAGCACCCCTGCCGCATCGTCATCGATGGGGGCAAACGGCTCATCCAACAGAAGCGCCTGCGGACGCATGGCAAGGACGAGCGTGAGGGCGAGCTTGTAGCGCATGCCGCGCGAAAGCGCCGAGGGAAGCGCACCCAGCGCGTCTGTCATGTGGAACCTCCCCGCAAGGACATGCCCGCGCCGCTCCGCCCCCTCGTCCCCGTTGGCGCGCGCGACCAGCTCCAGGTGCTCGTGACCAGTGAGGTCATCATAGAGCGCAGGCACATCCGGCACCAGGGAGAGGCCGGCCAAATCCTCTTGCTCCAACGAGAACAGCGCCCGCCCCAGGAAGCAAACCTCGCCCTCGCGCGGCCGCAGCTGTCCCGCAAGGCAGCGCAGGAGGGTCGACTTCCCCGAACCGTTGACGCCGCGCAGGGACACGACCTCCCCGCTGACAAGCGACAGGCCGAGACCCTCCCATACCGTCTTCCTGCCATAGGAAAAGGACAGATCCTGTGCCTCAAGCAGCGTAGCCATTGGAGGGTTCCCTTCGGTTGCGGCCATGCTAGCACGGGCGCAACCGACGGACAACCAGGCGGGCGGAGCAGGTCAGCGCCATCACAGACAAGCCCATACGTGAGGAGCGGTCTGCAGGCAGGATGGCAGGGGCTGGCCCGCATGCCCCTGAGGCTGGCTGCCACCCATCAGACGACCCCAAGCAAGATGTTGCATTCTCCACAAATATTTCCCCCGTGTTTCGATGGCTGTGGGAGGGTCCAGATGCGGGCCCAGGTGTTCAGAATGCGCTGCATGGCGGCAATGTGGGGGTGGCAGGGCTCACGAGAGCAAGATGCCGTCCCTGACCGAGGACCAACGAACCTGGGAGGAACATCATGGCCGAAAACGAGGGCACCTGGCAGTTCTGGTGTGGAGGCATGCACATCGTCCAGGGACTCAGGCAGCGCGCGACCAATGGCTTCATGGGCATCGACGCCGCATCCACGCTCGTCCTGTACGACAACAAGGGCAACGAGTTCGACCATGCGCCCATCATGCAGGTGGAGGCAAAGCTCAAGGGCTTCAACGGTAACGTCATCAGGATGAACGGCAACAAGTACCGCCTTCAGTTTGCCCCTCTGGGACGCACCGCGGCAGGGTCTGCCTTCGGGCTCGTCGGTGGCCTGGTGACGAACATGATGACGTCAAGAGGCGAGGACAAGCGCAGCCCTCGCCAGAAGGAGGACGAGTTCGCCGAGGTCGTGCATAGGCTGCAGGGCAACTAGGCACAACCAACGGCAAGCAAGCGTACCTGTTGGCACCCCGAGTCATGCGTGACCCGGGGTGCCGTTCCGTCATGTGAAGCAACCGGGGGATGCTGGGTACACTGCCCACGTCCTGATGGCATGAAGACGTCGAGGCAGCTGCTCATATGGCCCTCAAGGTTCTCCTGACGCCCGCAACGACACTGGTCTGCGTCCTCGTGGTGGACGTGGCCGTCCCCGCCATCCCCTACCTGGGAACCATAGGGTCCTTCTATGATGTCCATCGCCTATGACCTCTCCAGCGACGCACCACACGGCGGACGTCAACGAGCGCGAGGTCGCCCAGGCGCTCGCGTGGACGCAACGGCATGCCGCTCAGTTTGGTGGCGATGGCTCGCGGGTGGCCCTGGTGGGCGACCCTGCCGGCGGCAACCTCGCCCTTGAGGTCGCCCTCAAGCGCACGACGGAGCTTGACCAGGTGGATGGGGTGGCAGACGCCCAGGGCGATGCCGCGGACACGGCGAGCTACCCACTCGCCCCCTCGCTTCCCTCTCCGTGAGCTACCCCATCGTCGACCTCGAGAGCTTCGCGTCCAACGACAATCCATCGGCAGAGGCCTCTCGGCCCTCTCGGCACGCTCCTATCTCGGCGAGCAGGGCATGACCGAGGCCACACGCACGGCGTCCCTGAGCCCACTTGCCAACCTCGGGCAGGCGGACCTCTCGTCCCTGCCTCCCATCCAGGTCATCCTGGGCGATGCGGATGCCATCATCCCACCTGCGGCCACCTACCGGTTCACGGACCGGCTCAGGACAGGGGGCGTCATCACCAAGCTCGTCGTGGTGCCACGCGCCAGCCATGTCGACGGCGTCCCGTCAGCGGTGCAGCAGGCGGCCGCCCAGGCGCCTGATGACGGCCGTCTCGGGCACCTTGAACAGGATTGCCGCCCCATAGGTGACGAAGAGCGCCGTGAGGCCACCGATCACCACGGAGAGGAGGGCGTGCATGATGGAGGGCGTGTCCGCCAGATGCGCGAGCGGCGTGAAGGTGAGCAGCGCATAGCTGGCGGCAACGCCCAGGGCGCCAAAGACGAGCGACCGCAGCGTGGAGACGGCGATGCCCCTGAGTCCCACGTGGCCCAGCTCGTGTCTGAGCATCGCGAACGTCACCACATCGACCGCCGTGAAGTACAGAAACGACGAGAACGCCACCATCCACAGGCCCGTGAGCGGTGTGAGGTAGATGCAGGCCAGCACCTGCACGACGGCCGCCACGACGTTGGCCGCCGCATAGAGCCCCATCCTGCGCAGGGACGAGCACACCTTCTGCAGATACATGCAGACGGCATAGACGGGCAGGCTCACGGCGAGTGCTGACAGGTACTGCGCCGTGAGCACAATCTGCGGCTGCGTGAACCTTCCCGCCGCCAGGATGGTGATGAGGACGACGGAGAACTCGATGAGATACAGGGCGAAGGGCACCATGAAGAACATGATGTTGCTGGTGCCCGAGGTGATGCCATGCCGATAGGAGGCCATGTCGCCACGGGCGACGTCGTCGGAGAGCTCCGTGAACATGGCCGTGGTGATGGGCACCGCCAGGATGGCGTAGGGCAGCGTGTACCACAGGCGCGCATAGTACGAGATGGAGGCACCCTCCGCCGTGACGGAGAGGGCGGAGCTCGTCTGCACGGAGACCGTCACGAACGAGCAGACCATGACAAGCAGCGACGGGATGCCGATGGAGAGCGTGTCCTTGATGGCCGGATCATGTAGGTCTATGTGCAGGCGCAGGCGGATGCCGTGCCTGTACAGCATCGGGAGCTGGACGGTCGCCTGGACGAGGACGCCCAGGGGGTTGCCCACCGCAAGGATCAGGAGCGCAAGCCGCGGGTTCGTGGGCACCAGGAAGGCGTAGGCAAAGAACGACGCCGTGGTCACGAAGTTGTTGAAGATGGGGGCGGCACTGCTCCAGAAGTAGTCGCGCTCCGCGTTGAGGACGCCCGAGAAGATGGAGTCGAGCGAGTACAGCACGACCTCGATGACGAAGAAGCGGAAGAAGTAGACGGCCAGGTCGGAGTCGAAGTCACTGTTTGCCGAGAACGACTGCGTGAAGACCACCTGATAGGCGAAGACCAGGCCCAGCACCGTGACCGCGCCCATGATGACGAGGACGAGCGTCACGAGGTTGGAGGTGTAGTCACTGGCCCCCTTGGTACCCAGGCGCTTCTTGACGGAGAGGTAGACGGGCAGGAACGCCGTCACGAGCATGCCACCCACCACGAGCTCATAAAGCTGGTTGGGCAGGTTGTTGGCCACCGAGTAGCAGCTTGCCGTCACCGTGACACCCAGGGCATAGGCCTGGCCCCAGGTGCGGAAGAACCCCGTCAGACGGCTGATGATGACGAGCACGCTCATCATCGCCGCGGAGCGGCCGACCTGGCTGGTCTTGGCGTTCCCATCCTGCCGCTCGCTCGACGAGGCGAACTCGCTATCCTCCTGCGCCATTCACGCTCCCCGTTTCCTGGCTAGGCAGCTGGCGAGCCGCAGGCGCTGAACCTACCGACCGTGCCAAACGTGATGCCAAGCTGGGGATCCCTGGCTTCGATGGTCTTGCCGTCTCCGATGTAGATGCCCACATGGCCAGGCTTCCAGACGATGTCGCCCGGCTGGGCCTGGGAGATGGGCTTGGTGCAGTAGGAATGCTGTGCCTCGGAGTAGTGCGGCAGGTTGTAGCCTGCCTGCGCATAGCAGTAGGCCACAAGGCCGGAGCAATCGAATGTGCGGCTGCCGGGGCTGTAGGCCCCATAGACGTAGGTGCCGCCCACCATGGAGTACGCGGCGGACACGACGGTGTTGCGCCACCCGGAGCTGTTGCTGTTGCTGGGAGGTGCGGGGGTGGAGCCATTGCTGCCGGGGGTCGAGGTGTTCGTGGTGGTGTTGGTGCCGCCTTCGTCGGTCGCTGAGCCATTGGGAGCGCTGTCGTCAACGTAGGAGCCACCGTTGTTGGCAGCAGCCCGGGCTGCGGCGGCGGCCTCCTCCTCGGCCTGCCTCTGGGCGGCGGCCTGCTCGGCGGCGAGGGCCTGCTGCACCTCCTCGCTCAGGGAGTCGACGTACCCCTGGGCATCCCTGGTCTTCTGCTCCAGGTCTGCTTGCTGGGACTTCTGGGACTCAAGCAGTTGGCTCTGCTCGGATTCCTGCTGGTCGAGCTGGTCCTTCTGGTTCTGGAGCTCATTTTGGATGGCCTTGGCATCCTGAATGGAGCTGCGCTGGCTCTCGGAGACCCTATTGGCATAGAAGATGTTGCTCACGAGGTCCTGCACGCTTGAGGAGTTGACGACGATGTCAAGGATGCTGACGCTGCCGCCCTTGTAGTCGTTCACCACCAGTGCGGAGAGGGTGCCTTGGACCTTGTCCAGCTCCGCCTGCTCATCGTCGATCTTGCCCTTGGTGTCCTCAATCTGACTCTTGGTGTCCTCGAGCTTTGCCTCGGTCTCGTTGACCGCCTCGGAGGCCTGCTCGGCCTGGTCGTTCAAATCCTCGAGCTGCTGCTTGGCCGCATCGAGCTTGGTCTGCAGCTCCGCGGAGGTCTCTGCGGAGGCGCTGACGCCCGGTGACGTGAGAACCATGCTTGCCGAGAGGAGCACGGCAAGCGGTGCCTTGTACCATAGTCCCTTCACGTTACCCTCCTTTGGTGGGGAGTTGACAGGGTCAGATGTGGTGCGAGCAGTATACCCCCGCAGCCTTGACTGCCTGAGATTTAGGAACGAGCGGCACGTGGATGGTGCGGCCGGCACATCGTCTGTACCTGCACACTCATATGCTTGTGACGCTTCCATGAACCAGGCGGAAGAGCGGGACGAGCCCTCACCCTCAACGTGAGCTTGAGGGGGATGCCATAGGACAGGGGCGTCCACCCCCATCCTGTGGGCATCCCTGTGCCGCAACGGCAAGCGTGTGGGTGCCTTTCGCTTGCATGTGGGTGCTGATTGAGCCGTGTGGGTGCCTTTCTCCCGAAGGGCGCCGACAAAGTCCCAGGTCGACAGCGACGACACCATGCGATTGGCACCCACAGGGAGAGAAAGGCACCCACACGTAGCGATTGGCACCCACAGGAAGAGGGACCCGTCACCGCGGACGCACCGCCACGCGCTGGCCCGCTACCTCATGCGGGCATCGAGCTCACCGGCGAGCTCGGGCAGGGAGACGTGCCAGCGCTCGGCCGTCACCAGCAGGTGGTAGACGAGGTCGCCCATCTCGTAGCGGATGTGGTCGTGGTCATCCTCCTTGCAGGCCATGATGACCTCGCTCGCCTCCTCGGCAAGCTTCTTGAGCAGCTCGTCCTCCTCGCCCGTGAGGAGGCGGGCGGTATATGACCCCTGGGGATCGTGGTCCCAGCGGCCATGCAGCGTCGCCGCAAGGGACTCCAGCGTCTCTCCGATGCTGCCGTTCTCGACGTGTGCCGTGCGTACGCCCATGCCTAGCCCTCCTCGTCCACAACGAGCTCACGGAAGAAGCAGCTGCGCCGTCCGGTGTGGCAGGCGGGACCCGGGGAGTCAACCACATAGATGAGCGTATCCGCATCGCAGTCCACGAGCACGTGCCTCACCTGCTGCACGTTGCCGCTGGTGGCCCCCTTGTTCCAGAGCTCCTGGCGGCTGCGGCTCCAGAACCAGCTCGTGCCCGTGGCAAGCGTGCGCCGCAGCGCCTCCTCGCTTGCCCATGCCACCATGAGCACCTCGCCCGTGCCCTCCTGCTGCACGACCACGGTGATGAGTCCGCGCTCGTCGAACGCGAGCGCCACCTCGTCAAGCGCGACCTGCTCCATATGCCCTCCTAGAAGTCCAGCCGCACGGGGATGCCCTGGCTCGCCAGGTATTCCTTCACCTGGCGAATCGAGAACGTGCCAAAGTGGAACACGCTCGCGGCCAGTACCGCATCGGCCTCGCCCACGATGACGCCCTCGGCAAAGTGCTCGAGCGTGCCCACACCACCCGAGGCGATGACGGGGATGCTCACCGCACGGGCCACCGCACGCGTGAGGGCCAGATCGAACCCCTCCTTCGTGCCATCGCGATCCATGCTCGTGAGCAGGATCTCACCCGCACCGCGACGGCAGGCCTCCTCTGCCCAGGCGACGGCATCGATGCCGGTGGGCGTGCGACCGCCAGCGAGGTAGACCTCCCACCGGTCGCCCGCACCCTCGACACGGCGCGCATCGATGGCACAGATGACGGCCTGGCTGCCAAAGGCCGCGGCGGCCGCGCTGATGAGCGACGGATCACGCACGGCGGCGGAGTTGACGGAGACCTTGTCGGCGCCTGCGGAGATCATCTGGTTCATGCCCGCCACATCGCGGAAGCCACCGCCCACGGTGTAGGGGATGTGCAGCTCCTGCGCCGCACGGGAGGCGAGGTCGATGGTGGTGGAGCGGTCGTCAGAGGTGGCCGTGATGTCCAGGAACACCACCTCGTCGGCGCCCTCGCGGTCATAGGCGCTCGCCAACTCCACAGGATCGCCTGCGTCGCGCAGGTCAACGAAGTTCACGCCCTTCACCACGCGTCCGTCGCGGACGTCCAGGCAGGGTATCACGCGCTTGGTGAGCATGTCTCCTCCTTGTGGCCCGCCGCGGCCAAAGCCTCGGAGAGCGTGAAGTTCCCCTCGTACAGGGCACGCCCACAGATGGCCCCCTCGACGGCCGAGGACCCCAGCGCGGCGAGCGCGCGGATGTCGTCCAGGCGCGCGATGCCCCCCGAGGCCACCACGGGAAAGCCTGCGACTGCGGCGACGTGCGCATACGCCGCCGCATCGACGCCCACCTGCATGCCATCGCGCGCCACATCCGTGAACACGAGGCGCCGAAAGCCCATGTCCGCCAAGTCGCGTACGAGTTCGTCCGCAGAGATGCCCGTGCCATCGCGCCAGCCATTCACGCGCACGACGCCGCCCTGGGCTGCCACATCGGCGACGAGCAGGTCCCCAAAGCGGGCCGCCGCCTCGCGCGCCAGCGTGCGGTCGCGCACGAGGGCCGTGCCCATCGCGATGCGCCTGGCCCCGAGATCGGCGAGGCGCTCCACGGCCTCAAGGCTGCGCACGCCTCCGCCCACGTCCACGGAGATGCCCTCCACGCCGCAGATGCCCTCGATGGCGCGACGGTTGGCGGCGAGCGCCCGCCCGTCCTCCCCGAAGGTCGCGGAGAGGTCCACCACGTGGATCCAGTGGGCACCGGCACGCGCGAAGTCGCGCGCCACGGCGACGGGGTCGCTGGCGTAGACGTCCATCTGGCTGCGCTCGCCACACCGCAGGCGCACCACCTGCCCGGCAACGAGATCTATCGCGGGAAACAGGATCACGGCTCCCCCTATCCGTTCACGATGCGGACGAAGTTGGAGAGGACCCGTATGCCCGTCCCCGAGGACTTCTCGGGATGGAACTGCACCCCAAAGACGTTGTCCCGCCACACGACGGAGGCGAAGCTTCGCACGTAGTGCGTCGTGCCACAGATGACGTCCTGCGGGATGTCGTCATCGAGCGCATACGAATGCGTGAAGTAGACGTTGGCGCCCTCGGGCACGTCCACGAGCAGGGGGCACTGCACGCCCAGCGCGCTCAGATGGAGCTGGTCCCACCCGACATGGGGCACCTTGAGCCGTGCGGACTCCAGCCTGGTGACGGATCCCTCGAGGACGCCCAGCCCCGGCACCCAGCGGCCGCCCCAGCATGAGGGCGCGCCATCGGCGGCAGAGCGCTCGTCCCCCTTGGCAACGAGCAGCTGCATGCCCAGGCACACGCCCAGGAAGGGGACGCCGCGCCCGATGGAGGCGAGCACCGCATCCGCCTCGCCACTCTCGCGCAGGTACAGCATGGCGTCCTCGAAGGCGCCCACGCCGGGAAGCACCACGCCGGATGCGGCGGCGATGCGCGCGGGATCATCGCTCACCGCAACCATGCCGCCCGCCGCATCGAGGCCGCGCACCATGCTCTGCAGGTTGCCGCGATGATAGTCCACCACCACGATCTCGTCGCGCATCAGAGGCTCCCCTTCGTCGAGGGCACGCCCCTCACGCGCGGATCCACCTGGCAGGCGAGGCGCAGGGCACGTGCGGCCGCCTTGAACGTGCATTCCAGGACGTGATGGGCGTTCTCGCCGGCAAGCTCGCGCAGGTGCAGGGTCACACCGGCATCGCGCGCAAGGCCCGCAAAGAACTCGCGTCCCAGCTCGGTATCGAACGTGCCCACCTTCTGCGTGGCGATGGGCACGTCCCAGAAGAGCTCGCCGCGACCGGAGACGTCCACGGCCGCCAGCACGAGCGCCTCGTCCATGGGCACGCAGGCGTCGGCAAAGCGCGCAATGCCCGCCTTGTCCCCCAGCGCCCGGGCGAGGGCCTGACCCGTCACGATGCCCACGTCCTCGACGGTGTGGTGGTCATCCACCCAGGTGTCGCCCTCGGCATGCACCGTGAGGTCGCACAGGCTGTGACGGCCAAAGGCCCTAAGCATGTGATCGAAGAAGCCCACGCCCGTGGAGATGTCACAGGTGCCACTGCCATCCAGGTCAAGCGACACCGTTATGTCGGTCTCGCCGGTCGTGCGGCTCACCGTCGCGCTTCTGCTCATGGCTACCTCCCAGTGATGACGGACAGGGAATCGATGACGGCGTCGTTTTCCTGCGGCATGCCCACGGTGATGCGCAGGCAGTCGGCAAGCCCTGGGGCCTGGGAGAAGTCGCGCACGAGGATGGAGAACTCGTCGCGCAGGCGGGCGCGCGCCTCATGTGCGCCGGGCAGGCGGACGCACAGGAAGTTGGCAGAGCTGGGCCACACCCGCACGTCCGGCAGCGCGGCCAGGGCCGTGGAGAGCCGCCCGCGCTCGGAGACGATGCGTCCGATGATGGGTTCGAAGGCCTCCCGATTGCGCACCACGGTGAGGGCCGCGGCCTGCGAGAGGACGTTCACGGAGTAGGGCTGGCGCACGGCCTGCAGCGCGGCGATGATGGAGGGGTTGCCCAGCACGTAGCCGATGCGCGCACCAGCCAGGCAGAAGGCCTTGGAGAGCGTGTGCAGCACCACGAGGTTGGGGTACGCCGCAAGCAGCCCCTCCACGGAGGTGCCCTCACCCGCAAACTCGATGTACGCCTCGTCCGCGAGCACGATGCCGGGACAGGCCTCGCATAGCCGCTCGATGCACCCGGCAGGGACGAGGTCGCCCGTGGGGTTGTTGGGCGAGGTCACGAACACGAGGCGTGCCGTGCGGGCGGCTTCGACCAGCCCGTCGACATCAGGCACGAACGTCTCGGCATCGCGCGGCACGTCCATGACGGGCGTCTCCAAGAGCTCGGCATAGAGGCGGTAGACGGAGAACGTGGGCGGGCAACTGACCAGCGCATGGCCCGCGCCGCCAAAGGCGAGCAGCAGGTTGAAGAGCAGCTCGTCGCCACCATTGCCCACACAGACCTGCCCGGGCGTGACGCCATGCCACAGTGCCAGCTCCGCGCGGAGCTCGTCGGAGAGCGGGTACGGATAGCGGTTGGTGGCGACGGCGGCCAGGGCCTCACTCACCTCGGCACGCACCTCGGCAGGCATGCCATAGGTGTTCTCGTTGGCCGAGAGGTTGATGCGCGCCGGCGAGAAGGCCGGGTCATAGGGCTCGAGGGCCGCGGCGGAGGGGCGCATGAGGCCGCGCACGTCTGGGGGGATCCGCACGGCCATGGCTATGCCTCGTGACCGAACAGCTTGGGCACGCCCGGCACGTCGAGCGTGTGCGGCCAGGCCGTGGCGCCGGCGTCCTCACAGGCGGCATGGGGGTCGGCGAAGGTCCGCGCGCCCTCCCCCACCAGCTTGCGGCGCAGACCCACGGAGAGGGCGTGCGCCCAGAGGCCCTCGGCCTGGGCCAGCGTCTGCACGGCAGGGCCATCGGCCGCCAGCCCCTCGGGACTGTAGGAGATGACGCTCGAGCGCTTCTGGAAGTCGTACACGCCCAGGGGGTTGGAGAAGAGCGCGGTGCCGCCCGTCGGCAGCGTGTGGTTGGGGCCGGCGACGTAGTCGCCCAGGGGCTCCGAGCTCCAGGGGCCCACGAAGATGGCGCCCGCGTTCTCGATCCTGCCCACCAGGCCGAAGGCATCCGCACAGTGGAGCTCGAGGTGCTCTGGGGCGATGAGGTTGACGGCGTCGACGGCGGCGTCGAGGCTCGTCGTCGAGACCACCAGGCCGTGCGCAAGCGACGCACGGGTGATCTCCTCGCGCGGGCTCTGGCCCACGAGCAGCTCGATGGCATCCTCCACCTGGGCGACGAGCTCGGGCGCGTCGCACACCAGGTAGCAGGTGGCCAAGGGGTCGTGCTCGGCCTGGGCCATGAGGTCGGCCGCCACGAGGGCGGGGTCCGCCGTCCCGTCCGCGAGCACGCACACCTCGGAGGGGCCGGCGACCATGTCGATGCCCACGTCGCCCGAGACGTAGCGCTTGGCGGCCGCCACATAGGCGTTGCCCGGCCCTACGATCTTGGCGACCTTGGGGATGGACTGCGTGCCGTACGCGACGGCGGCGATGGCCTGGGCGCCGCCCACGGCATAGACCTCGTCGACCCCCGCGACCGCGGCGGCGGCCAGCGTATAGGCCGAGAGGCTGCCGTCACGCTGCGGTGGGGTGACCATCACCACGCGCGGCACGCCGGCGACCTTGGCGGGCACGGTGTCCATGAGCACGGTGGAGGGGTACTGCGCGCGGCCCCCCGGCACGTAGACGGCCACGCTCGGCACCGGCGTCATCTTCACGCCGAGGATGGTGCCATCGGCGCGCGTGGTGAACCAGGACTGCTCGCGCTCGCGCTCGTGGAAGTCGCGGATCTGCGCATGCGCCCGCTCGAGCGCCGCAAGGAACGCGGGGTCCACCATGCCGGGCGCGCCCTGGACGAGCTCGTCCGGCACGAGGAAGCCCTGGGGGCAGGCGCCGTCAAAGCGCTCGCAGTAGGTCCGCACGGCGTCATCACCCCGGGCCCGCACGCCATCCACGATGGCCTGCGCGGCGTCCATGATCTCGCGCGGGAGGGCTCCCGAGCGCTGGAGGTCGTCTTGCGTGAGGGCCTGTCCCGGCCCGAGGGTGATGGTTCTCATGTGAGGCTCCTAGGGTTGGGTCACCGCCTTGAGGCGGCGGGCGAGGTCACGAATGCGGGCGTCACAGCGGTAGGCCGCCGGCCCCGCAAAGAAGCGCGCCGCGCATTCCATGACGTCGTCCACGACGACGAGGTCGTTCTCCGCGAGCGTGGTGCCCGTGGCCGTGATGTCCACGATGCGGTCGGTCATGCCCACGATGGGGCCGAGCTCGATGTTGCCATGCAGCTGCACGATGTCAACCTGTTGGCCCAGCGCGTCGTAGTAGCGCCGCGTGATGCGCGGGTACTTGGTGGCCACCCGCACGGTGCCGCGCCACCCATAGGCACGGTCCGCCTCGCCCGCCTTGGCGCGGGGCTCGGCCACCACGAAGCGACAGGCGCCAAAGCCCAAATCGACAAGCTGGAGCAGGTCGACACCCGCCTCGATGATGGAGTCGTTGCCGCAGATGCCGCAGTCCGCGCCGCCATGCGCCACGAAGATGGGCGCGTCCTGGGCGCGCACGATGACGTACTCGTAGTCGCCCTCGCGGATGACGAGCTTGCGGCCAACGTCGCGCAGATCCGCCACGGGCAGACCCGCCGCCTCGAGCACGCGGATCGTGTCATCCTTGAGGGACCCCTTGGGAACGGCGATACGCAGGGGGCGCGCGTCCAGGCGCACGCCCGGCGTCACCACACCCGACGCTCCCTGCTCGCCCAGGATCTCCTGCAGGCGCTCGAGCGAGCACATGAAGCCGCAGGCGGAGACACCGGAGCGGTCGAGGTTGGCCAGGACGGCATCGTAGCGACCCCCCGAGGCGATCGAGGCAGCGATGCCCTCGGAATAGGCCTTGAAGATGATGCCCGTGTAGTAGTCGAACGAGTTGATGATGGAGAAGTCAAGGCTCAGACGGCCCGCCTCCACAAGCTCCGCCAGGCCGTTGACCAGGGCGCGCAGCTCGGAGGTGCCACGGCCCCGCACGGGCACGGACGCCTCGTCGAGCAGGGCGTCAATCTGGTCGATGACCTCGACGCCACCTTCGAGGCGCACGATCCGGGCAAGGGCACAGGCCGCCTGCGGGCGCAGCGCGTCGGTGTGGGCGACGAGGTCGTCCAGCCCCACGAGGTCCGACTCGTGCACCAGGCGCAGGACCTGCCCCGTGAACTCCTGCGAGGGCGAGCACGCGGCAAGCAGCGCCGTCAGCGGGGAGACGGAGCCACAGACGATGCGCCAGGCCGGGACATCGAGTCGACCGAGGGTCTCGGCGAGCAGCGAGACCGTCTCGACCTCGGGCTCCTCGTCCCGTGTGCCAAAGCGCTCCACGCCCAGCTGCGTGAACTGACGCGGCTGGCCCTTGAGCGAGGACTCCTCGCGCACGACCGGCGCGCAGTAGCGCAGGCGCAGCGGAAGCTGGCTGTCGTCGAAGCGGGTGGCCACCAGGCGTGCGACGGGCAACGTGAGGTCGGGCCGCAGCACCAGCAGGCTACGGTCGGTGTCGAAGAGCTGGAAGGGGGAATCGGCGAGCCTGCCACCGCCCTCGAGCGAGCCGCGATCCTCGAGCAGGGGCGTCTCTATGGGCAGGTAACCCCGCTCGCCGAAGCAGGCACGAACGGTGTCTGTGATGCGCTCACGTGCGAGTGCCTCCGTCGGCAGGATGTCACGAAAGCCACGGGGGGTTCCTACGAGCACTTGCTTCCCTTTCGTCCGGGGGTCACATCCAAGGCCACCAAATCTGCATCCCCGTCCCCTCGCAGGGAAAAGTCGGAAGCCATGGGTTCGGCATTTATTCTGCCTTCGTGACGCGATTTCAATGACGCTACTCTAGCGCAGCAAAGTAGCCCGAAGGCCGACGGCGTCAGAGGGTAACGCATCCGAAATGCCTTGCTCGATGCGCCAAAGACATCCTGTCTGAGGGCATTCAATCACTGCTTGTTATCGCCCAGTCTGCTATTTCGCTCTCGGATACAACCCCCTGGTTGAATCTCCCTCCCCGAAAAGCTAACTCCCCTAACCCATCAATATACAAGCAGAGGAGATGACGTCATGACTACCATTGAGGTGAAGCCAGTAGAGGAGGTCTCAACGACCTGCCATGTTGATCAGCACTGCTAGATCAACAGTGAGTCCGGGATTTCCATTGTTTTTCGCGCGGGAATCCC
>NZ_AWEZ01000028.1 GCF_000468755.1 Olsenella profusa F0195 | reverse complement strand
TGAGAAATATGTAACTCCACTGCCGCGCCCCTGGCGTGGGAACGGGATAGGTGTGCTTCCGACAAGACCAGGACACACTTTCATCGGATTGATAAGCGAAACTGAATGCTTCTGCACCAGCGGCTGCAAAAACTGGCCCTCGCTAAGGTGTCCGCGTCTCCCCCCCAACACGATGACATGTGTGCCGGTTGCGGCACGCGCCCCTTGCGCTACAATTGCCCTCGAACAGGGGAGCTGGCGCACGCCGGCTGAGAGGGGGTCCCACGCGGCCCCGACCCTTATACCTGATCTGGGTAATGCCAGCGTAGGGACTATGGCCACAACGGCGGCCAGGCAAGCTCTCGTCCAGGCGGGCACATCCAGAGCGGGTGTGCCCGCCATTGTGTCGAGAGGAGCCTGAGTCATGCTTTCCGAATGCCTGCGCAACGTGCGCACGGTGATGCCGCTGGTGCACAGCATCACCAACTACGTCACCATCAACGACGTCGCCAATGCGGTGCTCGCCTGCGGCGGGAGCCCCATCATGGCCGACGAGCCCGACGATGCGGAGGAGGTCACCGCCATCTGCGGCGGCCTCAACATCAACATCGGCAATCTCAACAGGCAGACGACGGAGGCCATGCGCATCGCGGGCAGGCGCTCGCGCGAGCTGGGCCACGTCCGGGTGCTCGACCCCGTGGCGGCGGGCGCGAGTGCCCTGCGCACGAGGGTCTGCAGGGAGCTCCAGGGGCTCGTCGGCTTCGACGCCATCCGCGGCAACGTCTCGGAGCTCAAGGCCCTTGCCCTGGGTAGCTCCACGACGAGGGGCGTGGACGCCAGCGCGGCGGACGCCGTGACGGACGCCAACCTCGACGAGATGGTGGCCTTCGCCAAGGGCTATGCTCGCGAGGTGGGCAGCATCGTCGCCATCACGGGGGCCATCGACCTCGTGGCCGCTGCTGACGCCTGCTACGTCATCCGCAACGGCCGCGCCGAGATGGGCAGGGTCACGGGTACGGGCTGCATGCTCTCGGGCGTCCTGTGCGCCTACCTCATCGCCAACCCCACGGACAGGCTGGAGGCCGCGGCCGCGGCCGTCTGCCTGATGGGCCTTGCCGGTGAGGTGGGCTGGTCGCGCATGCAGGAGGGCGACGGCAACGCCACCTACCGCAACCGCATCATCGACGCCCTCTACACCATCGATGGCACCCAGCTGGACGAGGGGGCGCGCCATGAGCTCAGGTAGGGAGGCGCTCGCCGGCTCGCTCGCGCTCTACGCGGTGACGGACCGCCACTGGCTGGCCGGACGCACGCTCGCAGGGTGCGTGGAGGAGGCCCTGCGGGGTGGCGCCACCTTCGTCCAGGTGCGCGAGAAGGATGATGGGGCCCTCCCTCATGACGCCTACCTCGCCGAGGCCTGCGAGCTGCGAGTGCTCTGCCATGCCCATGGCGTGCCGTTCGTGGTGGACGACGACGTGGGCCTCGCCCTGGAATGCGGAGCGGACGGCGTGCACGTGGGGCAGGATGACCTGTCGGCTGAGGAGGCCCGCCGACGCATCGGTGCGGACGGGATCCTGGGCGTCTCCGCCAGCACAATGGCAGAGGCGCTCGCCGCCGAGCGGGCCGGGGCGGACTATCTGGGCGTGGGCGCGGTCTTTCCCACCGGTTCCAAGGCGGATGCCACCAGCGTGAGCCTCGGGGAGCTCGCAGCCATCTGTGGGGCTGTGGACATCCCCGTCGTCGCCATCGGTGGCATCACGCGCGACAACGTCAAAGAGCTCGCGGGTACAGGCATCCGCGGCGTGGCCGTCATCTCGGCCATCTTCGCCCAGTCGGACGTCGAGGCAGCGACGTGTGACCTCAGGATGCAGGTACGGAAGACGTTGGGCATATGATTCGCGGTGCTGCCTTCGATATCGATGGGACCCTGCTCGATTCGACAGGCGTCTGGGACGGTTTGGGCGTACGTTACCTCGCCTCCCGAGGCGTGCAGGCGGAGCCGGGCCTCGAGGAGCGGCTCTTCGCGCTGACCCTCGATGAGGGGGTCGCCTACCTGCGGGAGCACTACGGCCTTGCCCAGTCGGCGGGACAGGTCCGCCGGGGGATCTCTGCCGTCCTGGAGGGGTTCTACCGTAAGGAGGTACGTCTCAAGCCTGGGGCGGGGAGCCTTGTCCGCGCCCTCCGTGATGCCGGGGTGCGCATGGTGCTGACGACCGCGGGCGACCCGGTGCTGGGTCGTGCCGCCCTCGCGCGCCTAGGCATCTGGGACTGCTTCGAGCGCCTGCTCTCCTGCGACGCCCTCGCGACCACCAAGGCGGAGCCCACGATCTACCGGATGGCCGCCGATGCCCTGGGACTCGCACCACGGGAGGTCCTCGTCGTGGAGGACACCCTCCAGGCGCTGCGCTGCGCCCACGAGGCGGGCTTTCCCACCTGTGCCGTGGAGGATGAGGCAAGCGTGGCGGACCGCCCGGCCATCAGGGGTCTGGCCGATGCGTACCTGCGCGACTTCACCGGTGCCGACAAGGTCATGGAGGGGTTGGGTGAGAACCGATGAGGAGGCTCATGCGGACGGCCCTGACCATAGCGGGGAGCGACTCGAGCGGCGGTGCCGGCATCCAGGCGGACATCAAGACGATGACCACGAACGGGGTCTTTGCCATGAGCGCCGTCACGGTGCTGACCGCCCAGAACACTATGGGCGTACGCGGCGTCATGGAGGTGTCGCCCGAGTTCCTGGCGGCGCAGATCGATGCGGTGTTCGAGGACATCAGGCCCGATGCGGTGAAGATCGGCATGGTTGGCTCGTCCGTGCTCGTCGAGGCCGTCGCCGACCGCCTGCGCCGCCATGGCGCCAGAAACGTGGTTCTCGACCCAGTGATGGTGGCGACGAGCGGTGCCCGGCTCATCGATGACGACGCCATCGATGCCCTCGAGGAGCTGCTCTTTCCGCTTGCGGAGGTCATCACGCCCAACATCCCCGAGGCCGAGGTTCTGAGCGGCCGCGGCATCGAGACGCCCGACGACATGCTCGCCGCGGCGGCGAGCATCTGCGAGCGCTGTGGCTGCGCCGTGCTCTGCAAGGGCGGCCACAGCCTGAACGACGCCAACGACCTGCTCTGGCACGATGGCACCGCACGCTGGCTCAAAGGCAGGCGCATCGACAACCCCAACACGCACGGCACGGGCTGCACACTCTCGAGCGCCATCGCGGCGAACCTTGCCAAGGGGTTCGGACTCGAGAAGGCGGTGCGCCGTGCCAAGGCCTACGTCTCCGATGCGCTTGCGGCCATGCTCGACCTGGGTCACGGGAGTGGCCCCATGGACCATGCGTTTGCACTTGGTGGTAAGTATCAGAAGACTGCCAATGACATGATCGACTAGGGAGACAGCCATGACAAGGACCCCTGCGACGCAGATGGACGCCGCCCGAAGGGGAATCGTCACGCCCCAGATGGCGTTGGTGGCGCAGAAGGAGCGCAGGACGTCCGAGGAGATTCGCGGGTGGGTCGCCGAGGGCAGGGTGATCATCCCGGCCAATCATGCCCACGCGAGCCTGGAGCCCAACGGCATCGGGAGCATGCTGCGCACCAAGGTAAACGTCAACCTGGGGGTCAGCCGCGACGTCAGGGACTATGACGTCGAGATGCAGAAGGTCAGGAGTGCCGTGGACCTGGGTGCCGAGGCCATCATGGATCTCTCGAGCCATGGCGACACCCAACCGTTCAGGCAGAGGCTCTGCCGGGAGTGCCCCGCCATGGTGGGCACCGTCCCCGTCTACGATGCGGTCATCCACTACCAGCGCGACCTTGCCACCCTCTCCGCCGACGACTTCGTTGACGTGGTGCGTCTGCATGCGGAGGATGGCGTCGACTTCGTCACGCTGCACTGCGGCATCGCGCGCGAGACCATCGACGAGATACGCAGGGGCACCCGCAGGATGAACATCGTGAGTCGAGGTGGCAGCCTCGTGTTTGCCTGGATGTCCATGACCGGCAACGAGAACCCCTTCCTCGAGCGCTACGATGAGATAGTCGAGATCTGTCGCGAGCACGACGTGACCATCAGCCTGGGAGATGCCTGCCGCCCGGGCTGCCTGGCGGATGCCACGGACGGCTGCCAGATGGCTGAGCTCCTGCGACTCGGAGAGCTGACGCAGCGCGCCTGGGACAGGGATGTCCAGGTGATGGTGGAGGGTCCCGGCCACATGCCGATGGATCAGATCGCTGCCAACATGAAGGTGCAGCAGAGCGTCTGCAAGGGTGCGCCGTTCTACGTGCTTGGGCCCCTCGTGACGGATGTCGCGCCCGGCTACGACCACATCACGGCCGCCATCGGTGGTGCTCTCGCCGCCGCGTCGGGCGCGGCATTCCTGTGCTATGTGACGCCTGCCGAGCACCTGGCGCTCCCCAACATGGATGACGTGCGCCAGGGCATCATCGCCAGCAGGATAGCGGCCCATGCGGCCGACATCGCCAAGGGCATCCCGGGGGCGCGGGAGCGGGACGATCGCATGGCGGACGCCCGCCGCGCCCTGGACTGGGACGCGCAGTTCGCACAGGCGCTCGACCCCGCGATCGCATGGGCGATACGCGACAGCCGCGCGCCCGAGGACGACCATGGCGACACCTGCTCGATGTGCGGCAAATTCTGCGCCGTGCGAAGCATGAACAAGGCGCTTGCCGGCGAGCGCGTCGACCTCCTGTAGGCGCTCTTGTGCAGTCTAGCGGATAAGCTGCCTGTCCACTGCCATGGGCCCTCCTGTGCGGAGCTCACTTCCCCCTGCACACGACGCCCTCGTCATGCGGCAGCTCCTGGGGCAGGGGCTCGTCGACGCGGGCACGGTAGAACCCACCGTGGAAGCTCTCGGTACGCAGCACGTTGATGACGGCATGGGGATCGACGGCGCGCATCAGGCGGACGATGTCATCCTGCTCGTAGGCCGAGACCACGGTGTTGAGCAGCCACATCCGCTGGTGATGGTATCCGCCAAAGGCCTCGACGCACGACACGCCGTGATGATAGCGTGCCTGGTAGGCAGCCATGACCTCCATGGGACGCCTCGTCGTCACCTGCAGCGTCACCCTCTTGTAGCGGCGGTAGAGCGTATCGATCGTTGAGGTGGAGACAAACTGGAAGATGATCGACCACGCCGCACTCTCCCAACCGAACAGCGCCCCGAAGATGGTCAGCATCACACAGTTGCCGGCGAATATCTGGGTCCAGATCGTCTTGCCTGTGCGATTGGACACCATCAGCGATATGAAGTCGGTGCCCGCCGTCGAGGCACCGCCCTTGAGTGCGAGTGCGATCGCGAGTCCGTAGAGGAAGCCGCCGAACACCACGTCGAGAAACCTGGAGTCGAAGGAGATGAGCCCCGTCAGGGTGGCGGCAGGAAGCACGCGCAGGAAGAAGGCTGCGAGGAAGACCTGCGCCATCGAGAAGAGCACGAAGCGTCTCGAGATGTGCCTCCAGCACAGTGCCGCAACGGGGAGATTGAACACGACCATGCCGACGAAGGTGGGGAAGGAGAGGCCACAGAGCGAGGCGACCCGGTCTACCAGGATGGCAAGACCGGTGAATCCGCTGGAGAGCAGGCCGGCGGGTTGGACAAAGACGATCAGCGTGAAGGCCTGCAGGAAGGCGGAGACGGTCACGGCGCAACCCGTGACGATGCGGCGCGCCCAGGCATAGCGACCAAGCCCCAGCGCCTTATCGATGAGCTCGCCTTCCATGCGGAACTGCGCCTCCCTGCCCGTGCCCATATACTTCCATGATACCATGCGCCCGAGGCGCCGCCGTAGGGGAGACATAAGACCGTGCCCTGCACCTCACATGGTAT
>NZ_AWEZ01000027.1 GCF_000468755.1 Olsenella profusa F0195 | reverse complement strand
GGGGTAGTGTCGGAAATGTTGGTGTAGCAACCTAAGCTGTCCCAGAATCTTTGGGCATCTCTATCCCATGCTGCCCCCATTCTGTCCGCAAGCTCCAGGCTGGCCCTGATGGCCTGCTCCGCGACGGCGCGGAGCTCCTCCCGGCGCTGCTCGCTCGGCTCCTCCGGTCGCATGCGCCCCTCGTAGAGCTCGGAGATCTTCGCCTCCGAGAAGTACCGGGACTCCGACCACACGTCGTCCTGCTCGCACATGACGGCGCCCACCAGGCGGGTGAGCGAGGCCTCCGACGGGAAGACCTGCACCACCCTCGACCCGCGCCTTGTCTCCCTGTTGGTGCGTTCCTGGAGACTATTGGTGCGCAGGCGCTTCCAGTGGGAGGGCGGGAAGTCGAGGTAGGCCAAGGCGTCGGGCTCGGCGGCCTCCCGGACCCTGGCGGCGCCCGGGCAGCACTCCTCGAGCATGTCGGCCGCCAGGTGGCACGTGGCCCCGGCCTGCCCGGCGCCCCTGGCGCGGAAGACCGGCGCCACGATCCTCGCCACGCGGCGGCGGAGCTGGCGGGACCCCGCCTCGCGCACGCAGTCGCGCACCAGGTGCACCGCGCACCTCTGCCAGGCGGCGCCCTGGAAGACCTCGGCTATCGCCCTCTTGAGTCCCTCGTGGGCGTCGGAGGCGACGAGCGCCACCCCCTCGACCCCGCGGGCCCTGATGGTCCTCGGGGACGCGAGCCAGGGGTCGTGGGACTCCGTGTCGACGACGGAGAGCCCCAGGGCGCGCCGCCAGCCGCGCCCGTCGCAGCCCAAGGCGGTGACGACGGCCGTGGAGGCCGCCCGGCCGCCCCTGCGGCACCTCACGTAGGTCGCGTCCAGCCACAGGTAGGGCGTGCGGCACCCCGAGAGGCCACGTCCGAGCAGCTCCGCCACGTCGGCGTCGAGGTCGCGCGCCATCGCGCCCGCCTGGTCCTTCGACAGTCCCCCCACGCCCATCCTCTCGGCCACGCGCCGCGCCTTGCGGGTGCTCGCGCCCGTGGCGCACGTCTCGGCCACCGCAGCCGCCAGCGCTCTGTCCACGCGCTGGTGGCGCGCCAGCACGTCCTCGGGGAAGAAGCTGCCCCGCCTCAGCTTGGGCACCCTGAGGTTGAGCGTCCCCGCGCAGGTCTGGGGCCTGCGCTCGCGATAGCCGTCGCGGACGTTGCTCCCGTCGCAGGGCTCGTCTGCCTCGGCGCTCATGATCTCGTTGGCTATG
>NZ_AWEZ01000026.1 GCF_000468755.1 Olsenella profusa F0195 | reverse complement strand
GCCGGGGAGCCCGTAGACGTCGCGCATCGCCTCGGCCATCTGGCATGCCCTCGCGGTCCTCGGGCGCGAGCGCGCCGGGTCGAGCTCGGCCCTCTTCGCGAGCTGCCTCCCCGTGAGGTTGGACTCGCGCTTGAGCCAGACGTACTTCGTGCCGGCGAGCATGGCCCTCTTCTCCTCGGACTCGCGCCTCTCGCGGCACCTCACCCGGTCTGTGGCCCTCGAGAAGAGCTGCATCACGCGGGAGCGGTCGACGGTCTGGGCCGCCTGGGGCATCTCGGACGCGACGCCGAGCGAGTACGCCTCGGCCATGTCCCTGGTGACCTCGAGCACGCGGGAGCGGTCGCCGCCGCGCTCCTCCAGCTGGTCGCAGAGCCTGCCGACCGACCCCCTGTCCCTGCCCTCGGTGACGGCGACGACCCGCCGGGCGTCGAGGTCCACCATGGTGCTTATGTAGCTCTGGCCGCGCCTCCTCGCGGTGCCGTCGATGCCGACGCGCTCGACGGCGGAGTAGTCGGCCGACCCCCTCGCCTCGGCGACGGCACGGCGCAGGAGCGCCCAGACGCGGGCGTCGCCCTCCCGCACCCGCGACGCGATGGCCGCCACGGTCATCCCGGACAGGGCCATGACCAGCACCTGCACCTCGAAGAGGGCCGTGAAGTGCGAGTTCGGCCGGACCTCCCAGGGCATGCGCACGG
>NZ_AWEZ01000025.1 GCF_000468755.1 Olsenella profusa F0195 | reverse complement strand
GCAGGGTCGAGGACGTCTCCGAGATCCTCTGGGGCCCGCGCGTCCCGCCCGCCACGGCCTCCAGGCTCGATCGCAAGACCCTCGGCGCCGCAACGTGCTCGACAAGGCGCCCAGGGCCAGGAGGGAGGCCCTGGCGGCGTCCCTCGAGGCGATCCGCGCCCAGGAGAGCGGGGCGAAGTGCCTGGCAAAGGACCGCGAGGTCGCCTCGGAGCTCGGGGCGCCGAAGCCCGAGGCCGCGGCAGGGGCCGTCGAGTCCGGCGCGGAGGGGACGCCCGCCTACGCCCTCCTCCCGCCGGAGCGCTGGAGGAGGATCAGGGCCAACAACGGCATCGAGCGGCTGAACAGGGAGATCGAGGGATGCACCGACGCGGTCGGGAGCTTCCCGGCGGGCACCGCCGCCGTGATGCTGGCTGCGGCCAGGTGCGAGTACGTGGCCGAGGGCAGCTGGAGAAGCAGGCGCTACCTCGACGCCGATCTGCTCCGGGGATGGGACGAGAGGGAGGTGCTCAAGGGATGGCAGGACGACTAGAGACAATGACTGGGGCGGGGACCCAGTTGGAGAAAGTGCGAAAGACTATTGACGGAACCTTCATGCAAGGGGATAACCGAGCTGGACCTGACGGGGCTCGACCCGTCAAAGCTGACAGACCTCCTATACGCTTTTGCCAGCTGCCCTGCGTTCACCACGATCTACGTGGACAACACGTGGGAGCTGCCCAGCGGCGCGTCCGGCATGGGGTGCTTCTATCAGGACACGGCATTCGTGGGAGGCAACGGAACGGCGTACTCGAGCAGCAAATACGGGGCCTCCATGTGCGTGATCGACCAGGAGGGGCAGGAGAGTTATCTTACCGCGAAGTAGTGCTACTCGACCTCTGGCTCTACCTCAGCCGGATCCTTGTCCCCGTCTATGTCAATCCCTGTGAGGAGGTGTACGCGCTCGGGCTTTTCCATGATGAAGCGCTTGTGGTAGAAGGTGTCCGCAAACTTGATGACCTTGTCCATCTGCGCAGTGTCGAACAGAAGTCCGAAGCCCGCCCCGAAGAGCGGGACTATCCTCACGACGTTCTTCAGGGCCAGCTTCGAGCCGACCTGCTTGAGCACGTTCCTGAATATACTGTTCTCCAGGCCTTTGGTACCATTCTTCACGAGCGCCTTCTGGGCCGCCTTGTTGGCGAGAGCCCTCATCTGGGCGATGAGCAGCGCGGTCCCGCCCTCTTGGATCATGGCGGTCCAACCCTTCTTGGCAGCCTGCTCGACGCTTGCGACCCCGGCAAAGAGAAAGGACCTTGCCCACGTAGTCATCCGCCGAAGCACCATGGAGCCTGGGGACATGGATGCGGAGAACACCTGGCCGGCTATCATGAGCTCGTCGGGGTCCTCCTTGACGTCGTACCCGTACATCATGGCCACCGACTGGACTGCCCTGAAGTACACGAGCATGCTCAGAGCGAAGTTGGTCGGGATTCCCCAGAAGCCAACCGCGCCAGTAGCGCCTCCCTCGACTGCGGCCGCGCCCATGTGCTGACCGTAGGTCTTGTTTGCGGCCTTGGCGACATCATAGGATCTCAGCAGACAGATCTCATCCAGCGATGACACCTTCTCCTCCTGTGGGCCGGCGTTTATCGATCACAGGGCGAATTCCCTGCCGACGGTCATCCTCGCTGCCTGCTCCTCGAGCTTGTCGAAGCCGTCGGCAGCGGCCTTTAGGGCATTGGCGACGAGCTCCTGTTCGGTAAGCCCATGGAAGGTCTCCTTGGCGGCGGCGCCCACATGGCCCGTTAGCTCCTTCACCTTTTCCGGGGTCGCCTCCGCGACCTTCTTTCCTGCCTTTGCCAGAACGCCGGGCGATGTGAGGCGCTCATACCTCTCCGTCAGCCTGTCGATCTCCATGTACTCGCGCTCGTCCACGATGGGCTCCGGGGTGCGGTAGGCTCCGCTATCACCCTTTAGGTTGCCCTCAAACTCTTCGCCGCACTCCCACCGAACGCCTGATGGACCTGCCTTGCGCCTTCGGCTGCCGCCTTTGCCCCTGCGGAGGCCGCTCCGGCAACCGTACCGGCCGCGCCCGCAGCTGCGGTTCCCACGGCTTTGCCTGCCTGCGCGGCCCCCTGCGCGAATGCGTTGGCGACCGCTATGTCGAATCCCTTCTGTCTAGGCTTCCGCAAGCCCGTTTCCTCGCTGTCCATGCTTGTCCCGTTCCCTGTAAGCTGCATCAACCGATATACCTTATGCAGCCTATTCTATTCCCGATGCATGCGTGCCAGGTGCAAGATCAACTTGTGATCCCCTGAGACGATTGTCCCTGTCAGGGACGTCATCGAAGAGGGCCTTTCTGTTGGAGTCGGTGTTGGTCGCGCTCATCGGGGGTGCCGTCACACTGGCGGGCGTGGTGGCAAGCAACTCGCGGTCTCGCGCGGTGATGGAGCAGAAGCTCGACGAGCGCACGCGCAGGGTCGAGAAGCACAACTGCCTGGTGAAGCGCATCTATCTCTTCGAACGGGACGTGGCAGTCCTTCGGAATGATGTCGAATCTCTCGAGAAGAAGGAGGCTTCGCATGACTGAGTTCCTGACAGGCAACGAGTGGTGGTGGCGTCTGGCGCGGACCTGCGTGCAAGGGGTGCTGGGCGCCCTCGTCGCGAATTTGGATTTGCCGGTGGGTGTGTGTGGGTGCTGTCGCCGGAGTGGCGGGCGCTTGTGGTCGCGCTGGTGATGGCGGTGCTGTCGCCGGTGATGGCGGAGATTGGCAAGCACGTGGAGGCACCGACAGTTGAGGAGGGCTCAGATGAGTGACGAGGAGAAGTGTTCGGACGGGCTGGATGCCGACGGGAGGGGTGCTGATGACGAAGAGTAAGCTGTGCACGTATTCGCGTATTACCAAGAACCACTCTGCCGGGCGCGGCGGCTGCCGGGTGTGCAAGATCACACCGCACTACATGGCTGCGAAGTGGTCTGGGAAGCAGCGCGCCGACTATTTCGCCCGCACGAACAGACAGGCGAGATCCAACTACTGCATCGGCGTCGATGGCGACATCGCCATGTTTGTGGACGAGTGCGACCGTGCCTGGACATCCTCCTCGGCTTGGAACGACAACCGAACAATCACCATCGAATGCGGGAACGTCAACAACTCGACCGGGGAGATGACCCAGAAGACCTAGGATGCGCTCGTCTCGCTGTGCGTAGACATCTGCAAGAGATACGGCTTCCGGCTGAGCTACACGGATGACGGGTCGGGCTTCCTGACTGAGCGCCGCGTATTCGCCTCTACGGCCTGCCCGGGAGCGTGGCTGCACGCCCGTATGGGAAAGCTGGCCCAGGAGGTCAACACGCGACTGGACGACTCCACGAAGTCTGAGAACAAAGGCGGATCCTCCACCACGAAAGGGGACGGCAAGTCTGGCAGCTTCCTCGCGAAGGTGACCGTGGACGCGCTCAACATCCGTAAGGGGCCGGGAACCGGATACGCGAAGGTCGGCCGCCTCCGCGACCGTGGCATCTACACCATCGTGGAGACTTCCGGCTCTGGGGGCGGCTCAAGTCCGGCGCGGGCTGGATCTGCCTGGACTACACTTCGCAAACGAAGACGGCTAAGAGCTCGGCTTCCAAGACCATCGACATCGACACCCTGGCCCAAGCCGTGATCCGCGGCGACTACGGCAGCGGCGGGGAGTGCAAGCGCCGCCTGGGCTCGAACTACGCGGCCGTGCAGAAGCACGTGAACGATCTGCTTAAGTGAGCGGACGGTGGCGCGAGGAGCTGGCCTGGGCCGTGGCGGACCTTGCCGCCGTGGCCCTGTGCTTGCCGTTGGCGGTGGCGTTCCGGGCCCTGTCTAGCGGGCGGCGTCGATCCTGGCGATGAGGCTGTTCGCCCACTCGATGGCTTCGGTAGCCGTGGGCAGAACGCCGAGACCCGCTGCTTGCGCCCGGTAGGCCTCCTCCCAGTTCGGGCCACCGGCTATGGTCAGTGGCCAGGTCTGCTCCTGGCGGTAGGCGCAGAGCCTGACGCAGGTGACGCGCACCTCGGCCAGGTCGAGGTTGGGGGTGTTGCTCACGATGAGCTGGAGGTCGATGAGGTCGTGGGCTCGCTCGCTGCCTGGGGCGCTCGCTGCGTGCAGCTTCTGGGCGATTTGGTGGCGCAGGGGCATGAGGTGCGCCGGGGCGGGCACGGGGAAGCTGAGCTCCTCGAACATCGAGACGATATCGGACGAGATGCCGACGTCGAACTCGTCCGCGTCGCCTATCTCGTCGTGGCCGACCTCCACGGGGACCGTCACCCAGGGCTTGCCATTGTAGTCGAGCTTGGCATCGAAGGGCTGCATCACGTATCTGGGCTCGATGCCGGCCGGGTGCGCCGGCTGCCGGGGCACGAGCCTGCCGGTGAAGCCCTCACAGCCCTCGCGTAGCCTGCGGTTCAGGTCATCGGCAAACTCGTCGAGCCTCACCGAGCGGGCTGCGTCGAGGTCGCGTGTGAAGCGGGTCTGGGCGTCACCGTAGCGCAGCTTGAGGGCGCTGCCGCCCTTGATGACGCCGTCGGGGATCATCTGGGCCACGACGGCGGCCGCCATGGCGTTGCGCACGCGCAGTGGGTCCCCGCGCCTGACCGCCATGCGGTCGATCGCGATGTCCAGGTTGCGCCTGCTGTTGGGGCGCTTCCTCTTTTTCTCGCCATTCGTCATGCGAGCTCCTCCTCGAGCCTCTCGTGGTCCTCCCTCGCGATGAGCCTCTCATCCCAGGCTTCGCGCTCGGCCTGCCTCAGGCGCTCCGTGAGCACGCGGCCACGGCAGGCCCGTATAGCCTCGGAGAGCTCCTGGCAGGCGATGCCCTCGTAGGATGCCATGCGGGACACGGGCTTGTCGGCGAGGCCGACCCAAGCGGGCAGGTCTCGGCGCACCCGGCGGTCGGGCGCGACCAGGACCCTGGGCGGGTTGACGTAGGCCAGCCCCAGGAGCGCCAGCACCGACTCCCCCCAGAGCACCGACCCGGGCCCCACGAGGGCGAGGGCCTCGGCGTAGCGCTCCTTTCCCGTGGGTACCCAGTGGGTGAGGCGGTAGACGCCGTGCCCCACCCGCTCCAGCCGTCCGGACCTGGTCCAGCGCGTGAGCTCGGCCCCCGCGATGCCGGCCTCTCTGGCCTCAGCGGCGGTGATGACGCCGTAGTTGTCGGCCGTTATGTCGTACAGCTTCTCAAAATGTCTCATGGCAAGAGTTTAACAGAAGTGTATAAGTATTGGCAATATCAGATGGCCTTTGTCTGTTCCCTTTGAAGTCACAAGCTGTAACCTCAAGACATGGCTCGGGCTGATCCTGCGGGCTGACCAGCTAAGGTGCCAATTTGGCACCTTAGCTGGTCAGAGACCCCTTTGAAGTGCCAATCTGGAATCACAAAGGGGCTGAACCGGTGGTTTTAAGTCGCAATTTGCGACTTAAAACCCGGTAAGGTCGCATCTGCGACCTTACGCCGCACCCGCTTCGGCTGCCCTGGCCTGTGCGAGCATGGCCTCGAGCTGGTCGACCGTGAAGGTGAGCCCCTTGGATGCGGGGGCGGGATCGCTACCGAGGAGGTCGCACTCGATGGGCGAGACCGCCGCCCTCTTAGCGTCCGAGTCTACGTTGGTGTAGATGTTGAGGGTCATGCTCACGCTTGCGTGCCCGAGGTAGCTCGTCACCGTGCGGACGTCCATGCCCGCTGCGATCATCATGATGGCGAAGGTGTGGCGCAGGTCGTGGAAGGTGCAGGAGAAGCCATTCATCTTGCAGAAGGCAGCGAAGTCCTTCCCCAGCTGGGTGGGATTGTAGGGGCGGCTGTCGGGCTCCTGAGTGCCGAGGATGAAGGGGTCGCCGGAGAGGCCGAAGGCCGCCATCTTCCGGATGGACTCGGCGCGCATGTCGCGCAGGGCCTGCCAGGTGTGCCTGGTGAGGGGGATTGTCCAGCGCGAGCTCTGGGTCTTGGGCTTCTTGAGGTAGAAGTCTCCCTCGGCGTTGCCGAGCGCGTGGGAGACCGTGATGGTGCCGTCCTCCCCGAGGTCGGACCAGCGCAGGGCGCAGACCTCGCCCCCCCGTCGCATACCCGTGGTGAGCGCGAGCTCTATGGCCATGCCGAGCGGGGAGGGCTGAGCGGCTAGGGCCTGCGGTGGTGAATCTGGTGTGTTCAGTCAAGTAGAAATCGACACTTTGCGCTGTCGAGTTTCGACACTTCGCTCAGCGCATGCCCTGCCGCCCCGTTCCGGTAGCCGTCAGAAGCCTATCTGCCAGTCGTCGTCCCGGCCCCCCTCTCCCGCCGACCCGCCCGTCCCGTGCGCTCCGCCCGCGACCATCTCCGCCAGCTCCTCGTACGTGTAGGCGCACCCGCGGCAGCCGAGGCCGCGACGGGGCTCGAAGAGGTCCCAGTGGTTCGTGCAGGACTCGGGGAGCAGGTCGACCGGGCAGAGGCCCTCGGCCCGGGCCCTCTCCCTCGCCGCGACGAACTCCCTCCTCTCGTGGACGGCATGCGTGCCATCACTCCGCCCCCTCCAGCATCAGCGCGTGGTCCATCCGGTGGCTCGTGCCGTCGGACTCGACGAGCCTCGGGTGGCGCGCGACGCGGTCGACGGGCGCCGCGGCGAGCTTGTCGTCGGCGAGCGCCGTGCCCCACTTGGAGAACTCTATGTTGGTCGTGATCATGGGGCTCCGCCTCCCGTGGCAGTCGGGCACCACCTGGAACGGCAGCCTCGCCCCCTCGACGTCGATCGGCACGTAGCCGAACTCGTCGAGTATCACGAGGTCGGCGGCCGTCGCGTCCCTGAGCGCGGCCTCGAGCCTCCCGTCCTCCCTGGCGCGCTCGAGCTGCCTCACCAGGTGCGCCGTCTCGTGGTAGCGCACGGGGCGCCCCTGCGAGACCGCCCCCGCGCCGATCGCCGTCGCGAGGTGCGTCTTGCCCCGCCCGGTCCTGCCGCGGGACACGAAGCCCTCCGCGGAGTCGAGGGACGCGAGCGACCCGAGCCGCGCCGGGCCGTACCCGTCCGGGAGCGCGACCTGCGGGCAGCCGTGGCCCCCGAAGCGCTTGAGCTGCGGGGACCGCGCCCCCCTCATCAGGCGCTCCCCTCGTGGGCCTCCCCCGGCTCCAGCTCGGCGCCGAGCAGCGCGTCCACCGCGCGGGCCTCCTGGGCCGTGGCGCCGCCGAGGAACCCGGACACCACCCCGCGCGAGATGAACAGCGCCCTCGCGCGCCTCATGACCGACTCGCTCGGCCCCGCCCGTCGCGCGCCCCCGGCCATCAGCCTGTCGTACTCGGCGAGGTCGACGGCCTCGTCGCAGGCTGTTTTTGATAGA
>NZ_AWEZ01000024.1 GCF_000468755.1 Olsenella profusa F0195 | reverse complement strand
GCTAATATATGGGGTGGCCTTCGAGAGCGGAGGGGCGGAAGATGTTTCTGAAGAGGACCCCACAGAGGAACGGACGGGTGAAGCTCTCTGTATGTGAGAGCTACCGGGTCGGCAAGAAGACCAAGCAGCGCCAAGTGAGGTCTTTGGGCTATATCGACGAGCTCGAGGAGGAGCATCAAGACCCCATCGAGTGGGGACGGGCCCAGGCCCTTGAGATGACTCGCGAGAAGAAAGAGGGCGAGCAGGCTCTTCCCCTCGAGATCCACCCCCTGGAGAAGATCGACAGGAGGGGGACCAACAGGAAGAACCTGGGGTGCGCGATCGCGCTTGCCGTCTACAGCGCCCTGGGGATCGAGCAAGTGCTGCGCAACTACCTGCGCGGCAGGAGCGTGGCATACGACCTCAACAGCGTAACGAGGCTGCTCGTGACAGAGCGGATCCTAGGGCCAGGGTCCAAGCGCGCAGCCTGGCAGAACAGGGAGAGGTACTTCTTCAAGAGCGACTTCACGGACGATGATCTCTACAGGGCCTTAGACGAGCTCGCGAGGGCCAAGGACAAGGTCGTCTCCTCCATGAACAGGCGGATAGCGGCCGCGGGCATGAGGGACATGTCCTGCGTCTACTACGACGTCACCAACTACTACTTCGAAAGCGACGCCCAGGACGAGCTGAGGAAGCGCGGGGTCTCCAAGGAGAACAGGAGGAGCCCGATCGTGCAGATGGGGCTCCTGCAGGACGAGAGGGGCATCCCCATCTGCTACAGGAAGTTTTCGGGCAACACCCCAGACGCCCAGACCATGATCCCCGTGCTCTCCGACCTCAAGCGCGACTACGGGATGGACAGGCTCATAGCCGTCGCCGACAAGGGCCTCAACTCGTCGGACAACATAGCGGCGGCCGTGGCCAGGGGGGACGGCTTCGTCTTCTCCCAGTCGGCACGCGGCACCAAGTCGGACGCCGCCCTGAAGAGGTGGCTCACGGACGACCAGGGCTACCGCCACATGGGAGACGACTTCAAGATCAAGAGCAAGCAGGGCTTCAAGGCCTGCCACATCAAGGCAGGGGATACGAAGGGCGGAAAGCCCAAGGACATAAGGATTCCCGTGAAGTACGTCGGCTTCTGGTCAAGGAAGTACCAGGAGCGTGCCCGCCACGACAGGGCCAAGGTGATCGAGAGGGCACGCACGCTCATTAAAAGCCCCGCCGCCTTCAGCGCCCATGAGGCCCATGGGGCGGCAAAGTACGTGAGGGGCCTCACCTTCGACAGGGACACGGGCACTATTGCCGATGCCCGCAAGCTCTCCCTGGATGAGGATGCCATCAGGGAGGCAGAGGACTTGGACGGCTACTACCTCGTCGTCACAAGCGAGACAGACTGGCAGGACGAGAAGATACTCGATGCCTACCGGGAGCTCTGGCGGATAGAGGAGTCCTTCAAACTCACCAAGTCAGAGCTCAGGACCAGGCCCGTCTACGTCTGGACGGACGCCCATATAGAGGCCCACTTCCTCACGTGCTTCGTGGCCCTCACGATCCTTCGGATCCTGCAGTGCCAGGCGGGTGTCCCCGCGGCCCACATAAGACGTGAGATCAAGGCCATGTCAGCCACGAACTTCGATTCCAACTGGTGGGTGTTCGACCACAGGACGGACGAGTCTGACGCCCTGGCCGCCTCCTGTGGCCTCGAGGAGCTCAAGCTCAAGTTCCTCACAACCAAGCAGGCCAAACAGGTCTTAGCTAAGGCAAATAGGCTAACGCTCCAACACAGAGGATAGTCAGCCACCCATCAACAGAACCGCAGCTAACCAGTACTGTCTTTGCTATCTAGCTGCGGAAAATGGG
>NZ_AWEZ01000023.1 GCF_000468755.1 Olsenella profusa F0195 | reverse complement strand
GGGCCGCGACGTCCCCTCGGCGAGGCGGGCGGGGGCGACGTGGGCCGGGAGGAACAGGGCCGCGGACGAGCGCACGGTCACGCCCCCCACGGCCCCCAGGCCCCCGTCGATGCCGCCTCGGGCGGACCGGGGCACGCGCTCGAGGCCCTCGAGGAACTGCGCGGCGTACCCCTGGGCCGCCCCGGCGTCGCCCAGCCGCGCGCAGAGGTCCGCGAGGAGCATGGCCATCACCGCGCAGTCCATGCTGCGGGCGGGGCGCCGGCGCATGCCAAGGCCGTCCTCGATGCGCCTGCGGACCACGGCGGCGTCAGCCGGCCTGCCCACGTCGGCCAGCGCGATCCCGTAGCGGTGCAGCAGGACGGCCTCCGTGCGGTACAGCCCGTTGCGCGGGATGGGGGCGGACAGCCCCATGGCGTCCCCCCGCCGCACCAGGGAGGCGGGGTCGCACCGCTCGTCCAGGAGGCGCTCCGCGGAGGCGACGACGCGCAGCTGGGCCAGGGTGGGGGCCAGCAGCGCGAGCGCGGTGGCGGCCAGGACCGCCAGGCTCGGCCCCGCGCCGGCGGAGGGGTCCCAGGCCACGATCGCCGCGTCGGCGGCGACTGCCGCGACGACGCAGGCGACCCCGACGGCCACGCGCCAACTGAGCTCGCTCATCCTTGCCATCGGTCCTCCCAACTGTCACGCGCGCCCGGCGGCGGCCCGTCGCGCACCCCATCCGCCACCGCACGCGCCCCGGGGCCGCCCCTAGTACGGCGCCTCGTCGCCCACCCGGACGCCCAGGCCGTCTATGACCTGGCGGAGGGTGAAGCCCGAGGGGTCCACGCCGGCGGCGGAGAACAGGGCCCGCACGTCCATGCCATCGTAGCACCAGACGTAGCAGGTCCCCCCGTCGCAGGGCACCTCCCGCACCCACGTGGGGGCCGTCCCCCCGATGGTCAGGTCGCCCACGGCCGGGTCGACGGACACGCCGAACGCGACGGGGCGGCCCGACGTGAGGCAGGCCGCAAGGGCGTCGGCGACGACCTCGGCCGTGGTGTAGCCGTACAGGGGGTCAAATGGGGTCGACCTCTCGCCGGGCCTCGCCACGCTCGCGCCCCAGAGGCCGGTGGCGGCGTAGCGCCCGCCCTCGCGGGCGTACGTGACCATGCGGACGGCCGGGCAGCCGGGCGACCCCGAGGGCTGGACCACGAGCGCCTCGCCCGCGTCGGGGAAGTCCTCGACCACCTCGACGGCCTTGCCACCCCCCGCGTCGGCGGAGGCCGCCTCGCCTATCGTGTCGCGCCACCCCGCGCCGTCCGGCGCGGCCGCGGCCGCCCCGGCCACGGCCTCGGACCTCTCCCCCACGGACTGGGGCAGGTCGGCCGGGGAGGACGGGACGAAGGCGCAGGAGTACACGCAGCCGCCCACCACCAGGGCGGGGACGGCGGCGGCGACCACGGCCACGGCGACGAGGGCCTTGCGCAGCCGACGCCGCGTGACCGTCGCGGCCCCCTGCCTCTCTCTGCCACTCATCTGCATACGTCCCCCCATGGGGCTACCATCTTATGACCTCGAGAGCCACGAGGACGTTGAGGACGATCGCGCCGACCAGCAGCGCCAGGATGACGACGAGAAACGCCTTCCCGACAGCCGCGAGCGCGCGCCGCAGGCCACGGGGGCGGCCCGCAAGCACAGCGGCATCGGCGTCGAGGGCGGCGGGATGCGGATCGACCGCAGGGGCCTGCACGAGCAAGGCATATAGTCCAGCGCCGGATGGGGCCTCCCCCGAGGAGAGCCGCCGGAGAGCCCCGGCAACCAGCGCGCCGGCGCGGACGGACAGCGCAGCCATCGACGCACCGGCGAGCAGGAGCAGCTCTGCATCCCGGTCGCCCGCGAGGGAGGCCTCCCGGGCGAGGGCGAGCCTCGCCTCGGAGGCGAGTCTGCGTCCCATGGTGCCACGGACCTCGAGGTCCCTGACGTCCCTCTCGGAGAAGCCCGGCCCTCCGGAGGCGTGCCCCAGCGCGAAGAGCGCGAAGGCCGTGTCGATGGACACGGTTCCCACCGTCCCGAGAGCGCGCCAGGTGCGACCCGGTTCGGAGCGGGCGAGCGCGTCGCGGAACAGTTCCGCGTACGCCGCGGCGGCCTCCCCGTCACCGAGCCTGGCGGAGACGTCGGCGAGAAGCATGCACAGCGACGCGCCATAGAGGGACCTGCCCGTGCGGCGCCTTCTCGCGAGCGACTCCTCCAGCCTCCTGCGGGCAGCCGCAGCGTCGGCGACCCTATCGACCTCCACCAGGGCCACGGCCCACCTCTGCACGAGGACTGCCTCTATCCGGGTGCAGTCCCGTTGCGGCACCGGATCGGCCAGGCCGAGCTCGTCGCCCCTCGCCGCCAGCGCCGCCGGGTCGCAGGAGGCATCGAGCAGCCTCTCAGCGGAACCGACGAGGGAGACATAGCGGGACGCCATGACCAGGAGTGCGGCCACGCAGAGCGCGAAGGGCACCCATATCAGCACGTAGCCGAGCGGCGAGTGGTTGACGGCCGCGTCCAGCCCAGGGCAGACGGCGCTGACGGCAATGAGGATGACCACGTAGGCGAGGAAGAGCGCCCCAGGCACCCGGCCCCACCGGCGGCATGACACAAGCATGCTTACCTTCGTCACTCAGAACACCTCCGGGAGGGGCCTGCCAGCCCCGATCGGGACCGTGACCTCCGCGCCGCCGAGCCGAACCAACCGGCTCACGACGCCCCGCCTCCCCCGAGCCACGAGAGGTCCGCGTTCCAGCCCAGGTACGTGTCCTGGTCCGCGTGCCCCATCACCCTGCCCGTGGCCCCGTCCACCACGTCCACGGAGAGCGCGAAGCCCTCGCCGCCGGTCTCCTCCACCTGCAGGGTCGACGCCGCGTTCACGGCCGGCCCGATCCCAAGCGCGAGGTCCTGCGCCGTGGCGCCGTCGCCCGCCGTGAGGGTGACCGAGCGGTGGTCGCCCGACACCTCCAGCGAGACCCCCTTCGAGGCGAGGTCGGCGCGGAGCGAGTCGAGCGCGTCCCCCGCCCTGCGCGAGACGTCCTCGGCCTGCTCCCGCGTCTGCCAGACGTCCACCGTGCCGTCCCCGTTGGCGTAGGCCGCCTCGCAGGGCCTCGGGGAGGCGTCGAGGAGGCCGCGGGCGTAGCGCGCCGCCGCGCGGGCGTCGGGCCCCGAGATGAGCCGCGGGTACACCACCCGCTCGGTGCCCTCCGGCGCGACGCGCTCCGACTCCGGGACGATGGCGGCCTCCTCGCCCCCCGCGCCGGGCGCGGCGTCCCGACCGGGGTCGCCGCCGGTGGTGCCCTCATTGGCGGGCTGGGCCTGCACCTGGGCCTGTCCGCCGTCGCCGGCCGTGCCGGCCCGGTCGAGCGCGGCCCCGGCCCCGAGCGCCACGGCGAGGGCGACCAGGGCGACCAGCGCGTCCCGCCGGTGCCTCCTCATGAACTCCCCCATGCCACGCCCCTCCCCTCGCGCCGGCACCATTGCCCCGTCACCAGTCTAGCGCCACCGGCGGCGCGTCCTACCTCATGAGCAGCACGACGAGCAGAAGGAACACAGCGGAGAACACGACGATGGACACCAGCGCGACCAGCCCCCGCCGCCACCCGGGAAGGCCCTCGTACCAGCGTCGGGCCGGGCCCCAGGGGGAGAGGCCCGGCGGCAGCTCCAGGGGCGAGGCGACGGGCACGCCCCGGCGGCGCGCCGCGTCGAGCAGCAGCTCCGGGGAGGCCCCTCCGCCGAGGCTGCCCCTCTGGACGGAGAGCGCCCTCCTGCCGCCCGACACGAGGGTGATGACGTCGTAGTCGTCGAGGGTGTGGCTCGGGGCGACGCCCACGGCGTCGAGGGAGCCCCACGGCACGTCCCGGTCGGGGAGCAGCATGCGCCTCAGGTGGACGCCGTCGCCGTCGACCTCCAGGCGCCAGCGAGAGTAGTAGGCGGCGAGGAGCAGGCAGAGCGCGGCGGCGCCGAGGATGACGGGCAGGGCCCCCGCCGCCGTAGGGTTGCCCCTGTACAGGGTGTAGGCACAGAAGGCAGCGCCGAGGAGGAAGCCCGCCGCACAGACGCGGAACACGGCCGGATAGGCCCGGGGCATCCTGTAGGAGGGCCTCTCCGGGTCCTCCGGGAACCCGTCCCGCCTCTCGCGACGGGCCAGCACCGCCACGAGGGCCAGGACGGCGACCACCACCCCTGTCGATACGAACTGCATGGCTCCCTCACGCTCCCTGCGCTAGGCGCGGCCGTCGTGGACGGGCCGGCGGCCGCGCCTACCCACCGACGGCCCCGTCTCAGCGAGGCTGGCGGTGCCGCCCGCCCGCCGACGAACGTGTACGGCAGGAAGGATAGCACTGCGAATGCGACGCGACCACGGGGCCGGGAAGAAGGACGCAACGAGCTTCCGGTCCTCCGTACCGTGGCACCCGAGGTCACGGGGGTCATGATGCCCTGGGGCAACCCCCATGCGACACGCCCCCCGCCACCGGCCACAGTGCCAATCGTGGGCATCGGTCGCATGGGGGTGACCATCCCCGTCCGGGTCCCCATTGGGAAGGCCGGCGAGGTACGGAGCGGCCGTGGTACCATGGCGGGTGTGGGTCCCGCCGGCGGAGCGTCCCCGTCAGCCGAGCATCCCCTCCGCGGTCACGACGTGAAGGTCGTCCCTCGCCCGCGCCTTCCCCCTCGTCCCCTCGCTCACCTCGCGCTTGGTGAAGAGGTAGTAGTGGCACTCGTCCCATGGCCCGTCGACGAGGGTGGCCCTGTGCTCCAGGGTCCGTATCGCACCGCTCTCGTCGAAGGAGTTCCTCCATTTGCATTCGCCGCATATGAGGGCACGCCGAGACCTGTTGGCCGCTATCACGTCGATGTCAGCCTGCTCTCTCGCCTGGGGGTCGGTCCCCCACCATCTCCCGAACGACGTCGCCAGGAACGGCAGGGAGCCGGCGGCGTTGCGCCGGGCGAGCCACTCCATGCACACGCGCTCGAACTGCGTCCCCTCGTAGGTCGGCAGGGACTGGCTTGACGCCACCTCCCGCGCGACGGCCGCACCCGCGCCCAGCTCCACGGCGTCGGTGCTGGGGCCAACGAAGCGGTACCAGAAGGAGAAGAAGGGATCCGCCATGGCGTAGGATGCCCGCCTCGTCGTGTCCGGGTTGGTGCCGAAGGGCACGCGTCGCTCGAGGATTCCGAGGTCGACGAGCACCCGCAGGTACCTGCCCACCGACACGCGCTCCACCCCCGCGCGTTCGGCAATGCCCTTCGGCGTCGTCATGCCGCGGGCGACCGCCGAGAGCACCGAGTTGTACAGGGCCGGCTCCCGCAGCTCCTGGCGGAGCAGCATCGAGGGCTCGGCGTAGAGGAGGCCGGAGGTGCTGAAGAGGAGCCTCGCCACGTTCTCGTCGTAGCTCTGGGCCACGTCCACCTGCTCGACGTAGTAGGGCGTCCCTCCGAACGTCGCGTAGTAGCGGACGACGTCCGTGGCCGACACTCCCGGCAGCATGTCCCTGACGTCCATGCAGTCAAGGGGGCGCAGCCTGATCTGGGCCGCCCTACGGCCGTACAGGGGGCTCTTGCTCCCCAGCACCTCGCTCTCCATGAACCCCTCGTTGCTACCGCAGAGCACCATGGTCACGTTCGTGCCCTTGAAGGAATGGTCTATGGCAATCTGCAGCTCAGAGGGCAGGGAGGGGTCCGCCTGCGCCGCGTACGGAAACTCGTCGAGGACGAGCAGGGATGGCCCCTCCAGCTTGGCCGCTTCGGACGCCACGTACTCGAGGGCGTCGGACCAGCTCGAGAACGCACCGGCCGTGGCGGGCACACCGAAGCTCTCATAGGCAAGCTTCGAGAACCGCCTGAGGTTGGCGATGCCACTCTCCTCCTGTGCCGTGAAGTACAGGGCGCGCTTGCCGCGTGCGAACCGGTCGAGGAGGGTCGTCTTGCCGACGCGCCTGCGTCCGTACACGACAACCATCTGGAACCCGGCGCGGCCGTACACGTCCTCGAGGGCCTTGAGCTCTTCCTCTCGCCCGACAAACACGACGCCCCCTCGTCCCTCGCTGCCCGTCGTGCCTATCGTAGCAGACCCATAGATATCAGACTCGTGCGTCTGCTCCCTGTGCGAGACCGAGACCGCGGCGGCATCGACGGTGGGGCTGTCACCCCCGACGGGCCCTCAGCTCCGGACAAGGCTACCCATCAGGCCTCCCACCCTCGCCGGAAGCACGCCCCGCCCATTCATCCTCAGCTGCAACTCGCTCGTCGGCACCCGGAGCAGGTGTTGGCGTCGGGCTAGACTAGCCACCCAGAGCCGAACCAAAGCAGCCGCTGCAAGCCGCATCTAAATAGCCACCGCGATTGCCCGTCCACGCCTGAACTGGTCAGTGCCAATACGCCAGCGTCAGGAGGAACATGAATGAGACAGGCAAACGCGATGGCCTTCGGCAGATTATAGACAACGAGCTCGCCGAGATGGACTTCGACCGCTTCGACCCCGGGGACGTCAACCTCGCGGAGTTCTGCCGCAAGTCGGGCCTGACCCACAGCAAGGCCAGGACGCTGCGGAGGAAGACGTCCGGCGCCGTCCACGCAAGGTGCGGGCAGAAGGCCGCCAGGACCGTCGTCACGGGCTGCGAGGACGCGCTGGACGAGCTGCTGCGCGAGGGCGTCGCCAGCTCGTCGGTGTGCCTGGAGGGAATCCGCGCCAGGGGCTACACCGGCGGCGTCGCCATGGCGGAGAGGCACATCTCGGAGAACGTGCACCTCGTGCCCGCGCCCAGGCGCCTGGCCCCAGAGGGCAGGAGCCGCGGCCAGCGCCACGAGACCGCGCCCGGGGAGGCTCTCCAGACGGACTGGGGGCTCACCGATGCCGAGGACCCCGCCGGCGACGCCTGGCGCATGGCGCGCTTCGCCATGGCGTGCCACCGCTGCGGCACCTGCTGCATGGGGTTCTTCCCCGACGCGCGCCAGGAGAACCTGTCCATGGGCATGGCCCGCGCCCTCCTGGTCATGGGGGTGCCCGAGAGGGTCCTGGCCGACGACATGAAGGGCGTCGTCCTCTGCCGCGACCACGGGGGCAGGCCCGTGTGGCAGCGCGACCACGCCGCCCTTATGGAGTGCGCCGGCCTCATCAGGACCAGGCCGTGCAAGCCCTGCCTCCCGTTTGCAAGAGGGAAAGCCGAACGGCCCGTGAGGTACGTGAGGGGCAACCTCCCCGCAGGGCGCGCCTTCGCCGACATCACCGGCCTGAACGAGCAGGCGCTGGAGTGGTGCGCGCTAAGGTCGCTGGTCTGGCGCAGGTCGACCGACCTCGTGCCCGCCGGGGGGCACGCCGCAGCGTGCCTGCCGGCCATGTCGGCGCTGGAGAGGACCGACGAGCTCGCCATGCGCCTGCGCCCCGAGCGCAAGGCCGGCTTCGACGGCTCCGTCTGCTACGAGGGCCGGCGCTTCGGCGTGCCGTACTGGCACGAGGGCAGGTCGTGCCGCGCCATCCGGGAGGGCGGGCCGCTCCACGCCTGCTCGGCCGACATGTCCGCCGGGCTCGCCGTCCACGCCGCGGCCTGGGGAAGGCGCGACGGCGCATGTCCGGGCCAGTGGCTGGGGCGCGCGGGGCCAGAGGGGCTGCCGACGGCGCCTGTCAGGACGAGGGTCATGCAGCTGGAGGCACCCGAGCGCGCCACCGGACTGGACCGCCTCGACTTCGGGAGGATGCCGTGATGGACGACGCCAACCCCAACGCCCTCGAGCGCGTCGCCGCCGACGCCAAGCGCATCGGCGCCAACGTGCCCGCGGCCGAGATGGCCGCCCCGGCGGAGTCCAGGGACATGGGGGCCGCCGAGCTCGGCTCCGTAGCCGCCACCCTTGCGTACCTGGCGGAGAGGAGGAGGGAGAGGGCGGTGCAGATGTGCCTGGGCATGAGCCACGTCCCCCAGAAGGCGCCCAAGACCCTCGAGAACTTCGACTTCGGCAGGCTGCGGGGCAAGGGCTGCGACGCCATGGCCCGGCTGCCGACGCCGTCCAGCCTCTGCGCCAGGCGCAACCTGGCGCCGATGGGACCGGAAGGGGTGGGCGAGAGCCACCTGGCCAAGGCGTACGGCAGGGAGTGCTGCATGCGCGGCATGCAGGCCCACCACGTGAGGGCCCGCGAGCCCAGCGACAAGATGGCCAAGGCCGTGAGGCTGGGGGCCGGGTCGAACCTCATGAACCAGCCCATAAGGCCGGCGTGCCTGATCACAGACGAGGCCGGCAGGTGCAGGTTCGACAAGGGGTGCACGGACCTCCTCCTCCACGTCGTGGACGCCCGCAGCGAGAAGGACGGTCCCAACCTGGTGCTGATGACCAGCAACCTCACAGCCGACAAGTGGGACGAGTGCCTCACGGGCGGCCCCACGCTACTGTGCACGCTGGACCGCCCGTTCGACGAGGCGACCGTCTCCGTGATCAATGGCTCCAGCTACCGCGGGCAGGGCTTGGAGACCCTCTCCGTCGAGGCGGTCCCCTCGGTGAGCAAGGCGCCCGCCAAAAAGTGACGGCGGCTGTGAGGGCCGAATCGAGATAGAAACCGAAACCTATTGAATCCTGGCGTATTGTGGCTACCTTGATTCGGCTGGATTCGGCTACTTTAGCCCGACTCTCGAGCGGTCAATTAAAACCGACGCTAACACCCCCACGCCGCGCGGGCGGCCGAGGGGGTCGCGCAGGTGGCGGCGGCGACCGCCGGCCCACGCCGTCGAGAGCGGCCGGCCCGCGTCGTCCAGCGAGAGCAGCGACGCGCCGCCCGGCCCCTCGACGGAGGCGAGGCAGCCCGCCCCGTCGTAGGAGAATCGCCGGCCTCGAGAGGGGGCCGCGCCGCCCGGGCGCGCCATCCCCAGCCCCCCTCCCCTACCTTATCTGCCCGACGGCGGTGCCCACGACGTACAAGAGGAGGAAGAACGCGCCGAGCGAGGCGGCGGTGATGGCGGCGGCGACCACGTTCTGCTTCCACCCGGGCAGCGCGGCGTAGCGCCTGTGCAGCGGCCCCCAGGGCGTGAGGCCCGCGGGCAGCTCGGAGGGCGGCGCCACGGGTATGCCGCGGCGGCGCGCGGCGTCGAGGAAGCGCCCCTGGGAGGCCGGGCCGCCGAGGACGAGCCCGCTTATCCTCATGGCCTTCCTGCCGCCGGACATGACGGCGACCGAGTCCACGCTGCCCGCCATCATCCGCTGCGCCATGACGACGCTCAGGGCGTCCACGTCGCCCCAGGCGACGTCGCGCGCGCCGAAGAGCCACCTCCTCGCGTGGACGCCCCCGCCGTCCACGAGGACGCGCCAGGAGGCGACGTGGGCGGCCACGAGGAAGGCGAACGCGGCGAGGGCGAGGAACCCCCAGAGCACCCAGGCCTCCTCGGGACGAGCGCGGCTAAGGACCCAGGCCGCGGGCACGAGGAACGCCACACCGCAGGCGGCCACGAAGGCCGGCCACGCCCGCGGCATCTGCCACTCCAGGGCGCCCGGCGCGACGGCGGCGGCGCCCCGGTCGCGGCGGGACGCGAGGCGCCAGACGGGGCCCACGGCCGAGACCGCCAGCAGCATGCCCACCACGCCCACGTCACCCGCCCCCTACGAGCCAAAGGTCGTCAGGACCCAGATCGGGAAGAAGACGGCGAACACGACCCCGCCGCACACGGCGAGGACGAAGAGATCCCGCTGCCAGCCGGCGAGCCCGTCCCACCACCAGCCGAAGCGCCCCCAGGGCCTGAGCTCGGGCGGCAGCTCGCGCGGCGGGGCCACCAGGACCCCGTGGCGCTCCAGGGCGTCGAGGAGCTGCCCCTCCGCCGCGTCCCGGCCGCCCAGGTAGAGCCTCTGTATGCGGAGGAGCCCCCTGCCGTGCGAGGCGAACGTGAGGTTGTCGAACTCCCTGCTCCGCGGGTTGGCGTCGACCGCGACGGCGTCGAGGGAGCCCCACGGCAGGTCCCGGTCGGGCAGCAGCAGCCGCCGCACGCGGATCCCCCCCGGGTCGACCTCCATGCGCCAGGCCCGCCAATGGGCCCCGAGCAGGGCCGAGGGGACGAAGAAGGCGAGCCAGCCGGCCACGCCCCAGTCCCAGCCCACGTGTTCGGCCGCGGCGCCGCGCACCGCCATCACGAGGGCGAACAGGAAGAGGGCGGAGCAGGCGTACATCACGGCCCACCACGCGCGGGGCAGGCGGTACGACAGGCGGTCCGGGTCGGGCGACCACGCGCCCCCCCGCTCGCGGGAGGACGACACCGCCAGCAGCAAGATCACCGCCAAGGCCACCGTGGCGGCTACCACCTGTGCCATGGCCACTCGCCCCCTTCCGGCGCGCACGCCCCGCGCACGATGGCGTCGAGGATAGGCGCCAGGCCATTGTACCGCTCGGCGTCGCTCACCACGCCCTACCGCATGAGCAGCACGACGAGCAGGTACGTCGCGAGGGAGAACGCGGCGCAGGCCGCCAGGACGAGGAGCGCCGCCTTCCACGCGGGGAGCCCGCCGATCCGGTCGCGGAGGTCCCCGCGCCGCGCCCCGTGCGGCCCCGGCACCCCCTCCGGCAGGTCGCGCTCCGCCGACACGAGCGCGCCGTGGGAGCGCGCCGCCCCGTAGAGCGCCGACAGGGCGTCGCCGTGGGAGACGCACACCATCGAGAAGCCGGCGAGCCTCCTGCCGCCCGCCATCACGTAGAGCGTCTGGCCGTCGTTGGAGGTGACGAGCGCGTCGAGCTTTTCCCAGGGGACGTCGAGGCTGGGCAGCACGAGGCGCCTGAGGCGCAGGCCCCCCGCGTCGGCCGTGAGGCGCCACGTGCGGTAGTGCGCGCTCGCGAGGACGGAGAGGGCGGCCGCGGCGACGAGGACGAGCTCGGCCTCCCACTGCCTGAAGGGCGGCTTCCCAGCGGCGAGGCTCCCCAGCTCGACCACCAGCGGGAAGGCGAGGAACCCCAGGCCGATCAGCATGAACTTCCAGAGCACCGGCGGCAGGCCGTAGGAGAGCTCGCCGCCGGGGGCCGCGGGGCGGCCCTCCGCCGCCTCGCGCTCGCGCGCGGCGCGGCGCGCGAGGAGCGACACCACGGCCGCCGCGGCGAGCGTCGGCACGAGGCGCAGGAGCATGCCGAGATCCACGTCAGACCTCCTCCCCGGCGCAGGCGCTCGCCCTGTAGCCCGTGACCCTTTCCCAGAGCATCATCATACCGCCGATCAGCGGCTGCGAGTTCAGCTGGTACAGGGAGAACAGCCCGAGCTGCTTCGCCAGGCCAAGCCCGACCCCCTCCTTCGCGATGACATGGTTGGCCAGCGCGCCAATCGTCGTGTACTGCGTCGCCCCGGAGAGGCCGTTCCACGCGCCATAGACCAGCGCGTGCCCGACCACCGCCTCTGGAGGGTTGTACCGCGCGGTGTCCTCGACCAAGGTCTGGTCAGCAAGGTCGGTCAAGACCCCCACCCCAGCGTTTGCGGCAATACTCGCACCGAGGGACGCCCCGCAGGTGAGGCCGGCGATCCCTCCGGTGACGGCGCCCTCAACGCCCTTAGCGGCAATCTTTCCCCAGTTCAGCTGATCAGGCGGCGTGTGGTCAACCAGCAGCTCCTTGCCCGCCTCGATGCCGGCCCCGAAGATGCCGCCCGCAAGCGCTCCGGCGACCGCCAGGGGGAACCCGCCCGTCGGGTCAAAGTAGCGCGTGGGGTTGGACGCGGCGTAGGCGTAGCGGTTGAGGGTGTGGGGCCTGTCGGGCGCGCCCCCCCACGGGGTCCGGGGAGAGGAAGCGCCCGAGGGTGGGGTCGTAGAGCCTCGTCGGCGAGGCGAGCAGGCCCGTGGCCGGGTCGGCCACGTAGCCGAACGCGCCGAAGGGCACGAGCGGGTCGGACGCCAGCGGCGCGCCGAAGGGCGTCGATCCCAGCGCGGCGCCGAACGCGCCCCCGCGGCAGACGCGCAGCGCCTGGCCCAGCGGGTCGCACATTGAGCTGTGTCAAGATTTCGGACACAAAACGCCGCTCCCTCGCCAGGTGGCCATCCTCCCCATGCACGCCGGCTCCGAGACGGCGCTTCCGGATGTTTGCCTCGTCCGCTCGAAGAGCGCCCCCACCGCTTCGGCGGGAACCCCGTAGCCGATCGTCGAGTGCGGGCGGCTTCGGTCGTGGAGGCGCTCGATGCAGCCGATGGCCGCGTCGCGCGCCCCGTCTCGGGCGGCCCATCTACGCAGGCCGTGCATCCCGTCCTTGAGCGTGCCGGAGAGGGGGCTCCGCCGCCGCGCCGTCGCGGCAGCCGCCGGTGCGCCCGACGGAGAGCCTGGCCTCGTGCTCGTCGGCCCGGCGGGCCAACAGCCCGGAGGCGTGCTGCGAGCCGCGGTCGGAATGGAGTATGGCGCTGCCGGCGGCGCGGCCGCGCCGCCGGGCACGCTCGAGCGCCCCGACGACGATGCCCGCGGCCATGCGCCCCGAGATCGCCCAGCCGGCGGCCATGCGCGTGCACAGGCCGGCCGCGGCGGCGAGACGAAGCCGCCCCTCCCGCGCCCTGGGGTAGGTGATGCCGCCGACGAGCTTTCAGGCGGGGACCGGGCCCGTGAGGTCGCGCTTGGCCAGGCCCGGCCCGGCCGGGGCGCCCTCGTCGGGAATGGCGGCCCTCTTCTCCGAGCTGGGGGCCATGCCGCGTATGCCCGGCCCCCTCACGCACTTGCGCACGCGGCAGGGCGTGGCGCCGGCGAGCCCCCCGGGCAGAAGCGCCAGCACGGATCCGGCGCCGAGGGTGCGGCCCGACTCCAGCCAGACGCGCCCGGCGGCCTCCCTCAGATCGGCCCACGGGCCGTCCGGCCCGCCCTCCGCGGGCCAGCTGCAGGAGCCCGAGCGAGACGCCTCCGGCACGCGGGCCGTCGTCGCCACGGGATGATTCGCCCTCCCCGCCCCCATCGGGCGGCGCTTGTCACCTTGCCTGGCTGGCGGCGAAGAGGGCGCTCGCCTTTCTCAGGGACCCGTTCCCCCGCCCGGGCTCGCGCACGCGCCCGCGCAGCTCGCGGACCCCGTCGGGCTCCTGCTTGCCGGGAGCTTTGCCGTCGGGCCGGCCGCGCCGCGCCTTCACCCGGCGCTGCGGCGTCTCGTGGTGGAGCCCCAGCCCCTCGCCGCTCCCGTCGCCGTCTCGCCGGACGACATGACGTGGTCGGCGCGCTCCGACCTGCATTCGTCGGTGCAGGTGCCCGCGTTCGCCATGCTGCCTCCTCGTCTCTCTCGGACCTCGCATCCCGCACGGGGGGAGCGGCGATCCGTGTCCGAGGAAACGATACAGCTCAGAGCTCACGGCCGAGAGCGCGGACTCGCAGGCCTGGCGGATCGCGCGGACGGCATCGCACAGTCCTCCGCCGAGCGTGCTCGCCGCCGAGGTCAGGCTGCCGGGGCCGCCCAGGAGGATCGCGCCGTTCGTCGCCGACGCCAGGCTCGTCAGATCGCCGCCCAGGTCATCCGCCATGCCCTCCGCATGGGCACAGTCATCCAGCATGGTGCTGAGGATCCTCATGTCGCTCTCGCATGAGGCGAGCCCCTCGTAGTAGTAGGCCACTAGTCCACTCCCCTCCAGCCCGACGCGGAGGCGTCGTCCGCCTCGTGCAGCGTGGCGTTCGCGCCCGCCACGGCACCCGACAGCGACGAGGCGCTGCCGCCCGGCCTGCCCAGCTCGGCATACGCCGAGTCGGCGAAGCCCAGGCAGGCCCGCGCGGCCACCCCCTCGCAGCTCCCCCGCACCCCTGAGATCGCGTCCGAGAGCGCGCCCCTGGTTCCGAGCACCGCACGTGCGGCGCCGGAGACGTCTGACGATGCGCCCGCGTCCAGGCCGTCGTTCGTGCCCACCGTCACCATCTTGTCCGTCATCCGTCACACCCTCCCATCCGTGGGTCATCTCCCCTGCACGCCCCAGCCACGGCCGCCCCGGCCCCCCTACCCCTCCTCCGGCACCGTCGCCAGGAAGACGTCGGCGGCGGGCATCCAGAGGGCGAAGGAGTAGGCGGGCTCCGTGAGCCAGGTGCCGTCGGGGGAGGCGATGCCCCACGGCCCGTCCTTCGTGGCGCCCGCGACCACCCTGCCTCCCGCGTAGTCGCAGACCGCGCGGAAGGACGGCCCCACCTCCCAGGAGCCGTCCGGGGAGGCCACGCCCCACAGGCCCGAGGAGGGGTCCTGGGCGCAGAACCCGTCGCCCAGGTGGGGACGGGCGTTGTAGTACCCGGAGCTGACCTTCCCCCATGCGGGGGCCACCTCCCAGGAGCCGTCGCCGAGGGAGGCCACGCCCCAGAGGCCCGAGGACGGGTCCCGGGCGAGGAGGGAGCTCCCCTGGCACCACGCATCCTGGAAGGACGGGGCGACCAGCCAGGAGCCGTCCGGGGCGAGGACGCCCCAGAGGCCCGAGGAGGGGTCCTTGGCGAGGAAGGAGCGCTCGGCGAGGAGGGGGCGCAGGAGGGCGAGGGAGGGCTCGAGCACCCAGGACCCCCCCCTGGTCCCTGAGGCCCCAGAGGCCGTCCGACGCCGCGGACGGCCACCGCTCCACCGCCCACGGCAGGGACGGGTCCGCGTCGGAGCCGTCCGCGCCGATCCAGCGCACGGACTCCGTCCGGGGGTCCTCGCTCGACTCGGCGAGGGCGGTGCCGTCCGCGCCGAAGTCCCCGGTGCTCATGGAGAATCCGGGGCCGAGCGCCCAGGAGCCGTCCGGGGCGAGGTAGCCCCAGTCGTTCCCGCAGCCGCTGTCGTCCTCCTCCGCCTGCGCCGCGGCCAGGCCGCACGCCGAGAACCCGCGGGCCTCGTTGAGGGAGGGGGCCACCGCCCAGGAGCCGTCGCAGCCGACGTAGCCGTAGTCCGTCGGCCGGCCGCGCCCGTCCACGGCGCGCACGGCGGCGGTGTCGCCCGCGGCGGAGACGACGGGACCGCCCGAGGAGGGGTCCCCCGCCCAGCGCGGGGTCACGACCCACTCCCCGGACGCGTCGGCGATGCCCGTGAGCCCGGGCCAGCTGCCCCGGTCGGCGGCGGGCGCGACCTCGCCGACGCCGTAGCCGCCGGGCGCCTCCCCAGCGCCGGAGCATGCCGGGAGCGCCGCCGCGCCGGCCAGCGCCGCCCCCAGGAGCCCCCTCCTCGTCAGGACATGACCCATCGGAAGCCCCCCATCCCTCGTCTCTGCGGCCGCCACGGCCCCTCGCACGCGACCTGCCGCCCCATGCACATTCTAGACGCAGGCCCCGCGACGGGGGCCACGACGACGGCCGCGCCAAAGTGCGCGTTCGATGCGATCCGGCCCGCGTTTGCCCAGGAAAGACTCTTCGGAACGCGTCGAGCGCGCACTTCGGGGCACTCATCGCTGCGTGTGGGTGCCTTTCCCCACCCGTGTGGGCGGACTTCGCCGTGGGCAGCGCCCTCGAGGGGCAGCTGGGGATGCCGAGGGCCGCCGAGCCGATGGTATACACGCCGCCGTGCACGGTCGCCTCTTGCGGCGCTGTCAGCTCGGCGGGGTCGGCGATGAGGAAGCCCATGCCGCCCTCGGCGGGCATGCGCCCCTCGGTTGTGGGGCCGAGGCCCTGCGCGGAGAGCACGAGGCGCAGGCGGTGTCCGGGCCTGAGGCCGTACTGGATGGGCTTGAGCGCCATCTCGAAGGTATGCATGGAGCCGGGCGTGAGAATTATGGGCAGGCCGTTGTTCGTCCACGCCTGCCGGTACTGAGCGCCAGTGCCGATGCTAGCGGCGAGCACGGCTTTCAGCGCAGAGCCCTTGCCCACCCTCGCGGCCGTGGCCAGCGCCAATGCGCCGGGGTAGGACGAGCCGAAGAAGCCCACCTTGCCGTTGCTGCCGTCGAGCTTTGCCGCCCACTCGACGACCTTCTCACCATCGAGCCCGTCGCGGCTCGTGAACTGCTCCAGCACGCCAGTCGACTTGCCCGACCCGCGCGGATGCACCTGCGCCACGATGTAGCCGTGCTCCACGAGATACGTGTGCCGCAGGCCCTCGTAGCCCTGCCGCTGGTAGGGCGTGAACTCCACCAATACGGGGAACGTCCCAGAACTGCGCTTGCCCGTCACCGTGTCCGTGGGCCAGGTCACCCCCGCCTCCAAGCGGATGCCGTCATCGACGACGTCGATGAAAAGATCGTGGGCAAGCTCGTACCCGTACTGCGCCTCTCCAGGCTGCCATCCCTTCCCGCCTGGGCAGATGGCCCCGCTGGCGCCAGCTGTGTTATCAGTGTTCTTGGCATCCATGTTCGAAAGAGGTTGATTGCCAAGGATAACGCAGAAAAGGATGCAGTAAGTCTGTCACAGGGTCTCGAGGATGGCGGGCGGTCCCGTGGCGCCATTCCTGCATGGCGGGCCTCGCCCCCCCGTGCGGCCTTTAGCGAGCGCAGGCTCAACTTCGGTGTCCAAGCACTTTGAGGTCACAATTTGTGACCTCAAAGCTGCTGAACGTTCTATTCACCTACTCGCCAAGCGCGGCGACAATCGAGCTGATGACGGAGGAATCCTCGAGTCTGGCAAGGGCAAAGCTCTTCTTACCGGCATCCTTCAGGGACGCTCCCACCAGGTAGCCCTCGGTGCCATCCAGGATGAGGAAGCGGTCGTGGAATGAGGCTGTATGGCGCACTTCAAGCGTCGGGTATTGTGCGTTGAAGGTCTCGACGTCGCGTTTGGTGAGGCTGGCCTTGGGATGCGTCCACACGGTGACAGTGACGCTAGGCCCCTTCTTGGCGAGGATGTTGAGCGTCCCCGTGTCCACGTAGCCGTCGATCAGGACGATCTCGCGCTTTGCCCTCTGCACGAGCGAGACCAGCAGCTCGAACGCGTCGTAGACCTGACCCTCGAAGAAGACCTTCTGGCTCGATGCCTCGTGGGTCTCCATGTAGTCGAAGACGCGCTCGAAGCGCTCGTCGGTCGAGCGCTCGAGACCGTCCAGCCTATGGTCGATGCTCCTGATTTGCTCGAACATGTGGGCGTTGTCTGCAATGAAGTGGCGCATCTCGACGAAGGCATCCATGATGCGCACGCTCACATCGATGGCCGTGTCGCTGCGCAGCACGGCGGAGAGCATCGACACGCCCTGCTCGGTGAAGACGCGCGGCATGTAGCGCCACCATGTGTCCTGTTTGCCCAGTTCAGGGCGTAAGGTCACAATTTGTGACCTTAGACTTTCAGCTTCTTCTCGCGTGACTCGGAAGCAGAATCGGTCGGGAAAGCGTTTAGAGTTTCTGCTCACGGCCTGGTTGAGCACCTTCGTCTCAACGCCATACAGCTCGGCTAGGTCACTGTCGAGCATGACCTGCTGGCCCCGCACGGTGTAGATCATGTCCCTGATCTGCGCATCGCTTGAGAGGGCAATCGCCGATTCATTCCTGGTGGGTTCCTTGTCGGGCATGGCCGTAGTCTTTCTCCTCGAACCGTTGATGCAATTTTACCAAGCGCGCTCACGTCCACCGTTATGAGTCTAAGCCCATAACCCGCGACTGCGCCCTGGACGGACCATTCACGGTCGTCTACGGACACCACATGGACGACGGCAGCGTGTTCGCCGACTTCGCCAGCTTCAGCGATGCCGATTACGCGGAGGGCCATCGCACGATTCACCTCTACACGCGCTCCGACAACCAACGGCACGAGCTCGAAGCCGTCGCCGCCAACGTGGTCGACGCGAGCTACGAGCAGCTGCGGACCGAATTCGAGGATGATGCGGCCTTCACCGAGTACGCCAAGGGATGCTTCGGCGAGAGCGAGGTGGTTCACGAGGAGCCAGTAGAAGTCGAGCACCTTTACGCTTTCTCCACTTGCTCCTACGAGACCTGGAACTCGCGCACGGTCGTGTACGCTATCGGTAGTTAGCCACAGCCCTTTGGGGCGTGGGCCATTTCACCATGAGGGCGCAAGCCCGTCAGCCGTTGATCTTGTCCTCCAATTGCCCCATGAAGGCGAGCACGTCTTCGAATGGCGGGACTTCGCCGAAGATCATGGACCGCATGGAGCTGTAGTCGCGTTGAAGTTCCGGTACCCGGTAGCCCGAAGGCACCAGCTTGATCGTGCCGGGTCTCGCATCGGCAAGCCTGGACCAGGGCGTCGGGTAGAACTTCTCCTTGAACGCGACGACCTTGGCGAGCAGCTCCGGGCGGGCGATAGCCCTGTCCGCGATGTCGGAACGGCCGAGCCGGTACATGTCGTAGTAGTGGCGCGAGTAGCGCCGCGGCATCGCCTTCGCCTCGGGGCGGTTGGCTTCCTGGTGGAGGATGGTCGCCTTCTCCCAGAGCGTGCGCTCGGGTATCGCGGTCCTCACCGAGGTAGACGGCGCGTCGAACACCTCGGGATGCCGTTCAGCGACGTACGGCATCACCTCCGCCATCGTCGACGGGGTCCATAACGCGAGCGGCCCGATCTCGAGCCTTATCGCGTCGAGCGTCGCCGAGGAGGCGAACATCCGCGGGTACGCGAATACCACCCGTCTCCTCCTCTTCTGCAGGGCGGACGTCGGCGTCGATGCCGAGCTCTTCGGAGATGGACGCCCTGAGCGACGGCGCGAACGTTTCGGCGAGGTCGCGGTTCGTGCGCTCGATGGTGTCGAGCTTGAACCTGTCCTGCTTGGTGTTGCTGCGCTCCTCCCAGGGCTCGTCGATACTGTAGCCTATGAGCCGCCAGTCGAGTATGAGGTCGACATCTTCGGGTAGGCTCCAGAGGTAGGTTGCCGTTGCGACCGCTGCCAGCCAGATGCTTGCGACGCGGACAGCGGGCGGCAACCCCGGTACCATGCACAGCCCCCCTCTCCTCTGCTGCCGCGAGCATCGCCTTGAGCTGGTCCACCGAGAATGTGAGTGCGCCCGCACCTGCGCTCGGCGCTGCAACGTATTTCGGGAGGTCATAGAGCGAGTCGAGGCCCACGTCGAACGAGTCCGCCACCTTGTCCACAGCTGCGCGCTTCGCATCGGGGTCCACGTCGGCGTAGATGTTCAGGGTCATGGACACGCTCGCGTGCCCCAGGTAGCTCGCCACGGTCCTCACGTCGCAGCCGCCCGCAATCATCATGGTGGCGAAGCTGTGCCTGAGGTCGTGGAAGGTGCAGCCACCGTCGGCCAGGATGTCGGCGCCGGATTGGTGGAATGGGGATATGGGCGCTGGTCGGCTGGATTGTCGCGCGAAAGCGTGGCGGGACAATCACAGCGACACGGCGGCAGGAGCCGGGTACTCGCTGACGAAAAGCTCGATGGGCGTCTCCCCACCGCTGCCGTAGAGCCGTTCGGCAGCCTCGGGGTACAGCTGCCGCAGCAGCCGCACGGCATCCGCATCCGCCGAAAGGGGCGAGAGCTCCGGTCGCTTCGGGTCGAAGAGCCTCTCGCTGTGCGCCACGCGGTTGCGGACCTTGTTGATGGCCAGGAGGGCGTTGTTGAGCGCGCTGCGGTCGACACCGGCGGGCCAGGCCTTGTACAGGTGGGGAATCCACAGGTCGCGCTCGCGGCTCCTGTCCGTCAGATGAACCCAGAAACCTAATGTGAGGCCCGCGATCACTTGGTCGGGGCTCGTCCCGTCGTGTGCCCTTCCGATGGCGTCGTCAATCGCACGGCGATTGACGAGGTTTACGTCCCTCGGTTTCTTGGCCTTGCTGTTGCGCACGATGGGCCTTCGCACCGGGGACGTGGCGTCGAAAAGCCACCCGTCGCCCACGTCATTTCGGAGCACACGAGCGTAGGCATTGCGCAGCGCGACCTCGAAATGCGCAACGTCGCCCAAGAGCACCTGGCCCAACCGCAGGTTCCACTCGTGCAAGTCAAGCGCCGTCTCGATGTCGTCCCCACAGGCAGCGAGGTATGGCGCGAGACGTTTGGCGGACAGCCAACGCTCGGGCCAACCCAATGTGTCGGAGCCTTGCGCCTCGGCGCTGTCGCCATCAGCGCTGGCATCGAGCTCGGAGGGAGGAACGGTAGTGCAGTCAGCCGATGCGATGCTTTCATCGGGTGCGGGTGCCGCCTGTTCGGTTTCAGCCGAAATGCTCTGTGCAGCCTCGTCTGCCAGGCGGACCTCCTGTAGATACGAATTTAGGCCCGGTGACTTGAATCAGCGGTCATCCCGGGCCCATCTCCTTGAAGTATACACGGGGGGTCAGCGCCCGAGGCAATCAACGCCTTGCCAGCTCCGTCATTTCGCCGTCAACGCGGCAATCGCAGGCAAACAGGGTTGGAAGCATACCTCACACGCAACCGTCATCCCGCTCGTAAGCGCATGAACTTTATTTGTCCCGCCCACCGCCCCTGAGCTCGAGCGACCTCACGCCCTCGAGGCACCCCTCGAAGACGAGCCTCCCGGAGTGGTCCGCGAACTCGAGCCTCCCGAGCCACTCCCTGTGGGCCTTCGTCCATGCGCTCCTCTCCGGATAGACGACCCCCTTCCCGAGCGGGAACTTCGAGAGCAGGTGCTTCGCGCGCATCAGGTTGTGGCAGCAGCCCTCGCGGGCGCGTGCCGAAGTGCGCGTTCGGTGCGGTCCGGCCCGCGTTTGCCCAGGAAGGATTCTGCGGGCGCGTCGAGCGCGCACTTCAGGGGCGCCCGTCGGGTGTCGTGGGTGCCTGCCGCCCCGTGTGGGAGCCTTTCCCCACCCGTGTGGGCGCCTTTCGCTGGCTGTGGGTGCCTTTCTCCCGGCGCCGGCCCACGAAGCCGCAGGTCGCGAGAGGCCGTCCTGGGAGAAAGGCACCCACACGGATAAACCGGCTCCCACACGGGCCCGCACGGGCCCCGCCCGCGGGCGGCCGCCGGGCGCTGGCCTAGGACGAGCCCCGGCGCTCCCCCTCGCCCCCAAGGGGCAGCAGGCGCATGGGCCGCACGACCAGCCACAGGGCCGCGAAGGTGGCGGCCATGCCCGCCGTGGCGGCGAGGTCGCCGGGGAGGGCCTGCCGCACCGCCCGGAGCAGCGCCTCGCACAGGCTGCCGGCCGGGACGGCGAGGGCCAGGGACAGGGCGAGGTGACCGACGCGCGGCCTCGCGCGCCACCCGGCCGCCGCGACGGCGGCGGCGCACGCGGC
>NZ_AWEZ01000022.1 GCF_000468755.1 Olsenella profusa F0195 | reverse complement strand
TCCTCTGCGACCTGCCCTACGCGCACCGCTTTGGCGTGCTCAAGGGGACGGACGGGCAGGACTGGCTCGTCGCGTGCACCATCAAGTCGGCCTGTCGCGCGTTCAGGGACGACTGGAAGGCGCCCGGGGCGGTGTACGTCGCCAGGCTGCCCGAGAGGCTCGAGCAGTTCGACGGGGACAACCAGCTCGAGCTGACTCGCCTCGCCAACTGCCAGCTTCAGAACCACGGCTTCTATACGGCCCCCGACCGCAGCTTCGCGCTTATCGGTACGGCAGCCGGCGTCTTCCGCTACGTGCCTCCCGCACGGGACGGTGCCGACTGGCAGATAACCTGCCTGATCGTGGATCCCACGAGTGACATGACGCCGGTCGACCTCGACGGCGACGGACGGGACGAGATCGTGACCATCTCACGCTTCCATGGGGACACGCTCTCCGTGTGGCACGAGACCGAGCACGAGGGCCAGTACGAGAAGGTGTGGGAGGACCCCCAGAGGCGCGGCTTCCTGCATGCCATCTGGGCGGGCGAGCTCGCCGGTAGCCCGTGCGCCGTGCTGGGCAACCGGAGGGACGGCCGCGACCTCGTCAGGCTCCACCACGAGGGCGGCGCGTACGGGGTCGAGGTCATCGACCACGACTGCGGG
>NZ_AWEZ01000021.1 GCF_000468755.1 Olsenella profusa F0195 | reverse complement strand
CCCAAACGCTTGCACCAACTTTTCCGACACTAGGATCATCAACGCCCTGCCGCACATCAGGATCGGCGGGCTCATACGCGTGAACCGCAGGATGATACAGCACGAGCTCCTCGACAGGGGCGAGCTGCAGTAGGAGCGCGTAGAGACAGGACAATGGACCATAAGAAACGCGGGCGAGTACAGGAAAACTAGTAGTCGAGGTCCTTCTCCTCTACTAGGTTTGGTCCTACATACCGCCCGTCTTCAAAAAGCTTAACCTTTCTTTTGGGTTCAAAATGCACATTTGCCGTAGGTGAAATTCCAAGACTTCCAAGCCAGATTCTCCTTGGCATATGCTCTTTTTTAAATTGATAGACTGTGCCAGTCGGAAGCTCCTTTAGGTAGAAGCCAGAGTAGACAACATACCGTCCTTCAACAATATGCGCATACGGGTCAGGGCAACCGCAACACAATAATTCGTCACCGTTTCCAGCATCAACCATATACAGTCGAGAAGTGTGATAGTTAACGTATTCGCACATTTTGTAGTAGTCATCATAGAAAGAAAGGTCTGGCATTCCAAGCAATTTTTCTGAAGCTTCATCAAACTCGTGGGACCCAAGCAAAAGGAATATCACTCTGAAAGTTGAAACCCGTATTTCATCGATACGTGCCATATCGTGAATATTTTTCTTGTGCAAATAATCATTTCGCATATTGGCATAATCAAATAGTGCTTCACGTATATATGTTTTTGCCTTGTAGTCAACGTTGCTTGGAAAAATATCAAGGCTCTTCTTATAATAGAGGGCCATTGAGCCAAGCGATGTATCTATCTTGCAATTCTCAATGTTCGCATCATCAAGTGCCACCTGCTTCTTCGAGGTAGCTGATTTGATTTCCAAGCCATTATTTCTATAAAGGTAGATAAGCTCATACATAAGTTGCTCCACGGCTTTGAAATAGCCAACACCAATCGCCGTGAGATCGATTGCTCCTGCCTTACTCATGGAGTCCCTTAACCACTCCGCAGTAACAAAGCTTTCGGCAAAATCCTTGGTACCAACCATCATCATGTAATGCTTTCGCTCAAGGAACTGCTCAAGAATAACTCGATAGCTGCTCTCTTCTAAGACGACCGTCTCATCGAATCTATTAGTGATTGGCGTGCATGCATCTCTAAAGTCAAACTGAAGAAAATGACCTTGGGCTATCATATGAAAGTTCGTCATAGCGTTTGGAGTAAGGGCTCTCATCTGAATGAAGCCAAGATAATTCTTGGCTTCGCGGATATAAGCCTTTACATACTTCATGAAACAATTACACTCATCCGAGCCAAAATAAGTCTCAAAAAGCCACTTTACTGAGTACAGATTATAGCCACGCCCAGGATCGTCTTCATTATCGTCATGGCCTATAACCTGCATGTATGCCTTATCAAACATAAGGTAAACGTATTTGCAGCAAGACACTTTTTTCGACTTTAGAAGCTTATTAACATCTTCCGGTTCGTGACTCTTATTTTTCCAAATTGGAGATGACTCCATCTCTTTAAAAAGTAATAGTGTATCTTCTCTCTTCAGATGTATTCCAAAGGTGACTTGCGGTCCATTTTCCTCCTGATTAGGAACTACGAAAAGCTCCTCTTCGTAACCATAATCATGAAATAGCGTCTTGACAATAACGCTGAAGCAATCAATCGATATGGCTTTTGCATCCCTCGCGATGGCCTCACGTGCGCTTATCTCTCTGAAACCGAGATCGAACATCTCCTGTTGTTCGACAGTATCCCAGCCCAGTAGTTGAATTTCAGGAAGCTTGTCATGGGGGTCTCTGCACAGCTTAATCTTCTGCAGGGCTTGGCCGAACAGACTCCGGTAAAGCTCTTCATGATTTTTACGCTCTTCCATAGTGCAGTTTCCCCAGTTCGATACACAAAAACAAAATGCCTGGCCAACAGTAGTGTTTTTCCGATGTCCACTACCCCAGCGCGTCGATTTTCTCGATGAGCTTCAGCTTCGTTCCTTTCGCGATCGGGTACCCATCGATTTTCTCCTTGATGGAATCCGTCGACTCCCCCCGGTTCTCGAGCTCTTCTAGAACTGCCGCAAAGACCTTCTCAAACCCAAACTGTGACAGGCCCTTTACAAGAAACGCAGATATTATCAATGTCAAAACGCCGCCAATCATTCCGCCCGGACCAATCGCCGACAGGGCTGCAGTAAAAGCAGCGGCACCGGCATAGCCCGTCGCATTAATTGCAAGAATCAGGACAAGCCCGGGGACGCCCAGGCCCGCAACCGTAGAACCAATCTCATCCAGTGGTACGTCCATCTCACGTGTAGGCTTTTCTGGTTTCAACCCGATCACCTTCATGACCTCCTATCCTTTTGAATTCTTCAAAGCACTTTGTACCGCTCGCACTACAACCGGAGTCAGTACGCCACCCATCTGCAGCAATGATGCGAACAATTTCAAAGTGTTCCTATTGGATGCAAGCGTTTTTGTCATGGCACTCTGGGTCTGTACTGCCGAGGATTCGCGAGGCTCCTCCATATCCTCGACGGAGGCCTGTTCTTCCTCGATTGGCTCGTCAACGAGCGCCTTCAGCACGGTTGCTAAGCCCAGGTTCTCGCTATCAATAATCTCTTGGTTAAGCACGGTTCGTATGGCGAGGTATTGAGTCTTAGAGAGCGCCGTCTTCCCACGTTCCAAGTTGCTGATTGTTTGCCTCGTCACGCCTATAGAGTCGCCAAACTGCTCAGCAGTCCAGCCGGCAACCCTTCGAATCGCCCCTAGGTTGTCCTGCATCTGCTTAATCTTCTTCTGGTCGACTGTCTCCATCCAACCTCCTCACGCTGTCAGAGATATTACTAAAATACAAACATAATGTCAAGTTTTTTACTTTATGA
>NZ_AWEZ01000020.1 GCF_000468755.1 Olsenella profusa F0195 | reverse complement strand
CCCTCCGCCAGCTGGCGCATCAGCTCCTGCATGTCGGTCGTGCCGTCCTCGAAGCGCGGCATGCGCAGGGCCGCCAGGGCCTGCTCTGATATGATTTCCATCGCGGTCGTCGTCCCTTCCCCGAATCCGACTTGTGGTCATCTCGGATTCTAGGACGGCGGCCGTTTCCTCATGCCACCTTGCCACTTCCGCTTACACCAACATTCTCGACACGATCTCCGCAGGCAGACTGCACGCCCTGGCCGATGCTAAACAGCCCGCCAGGGAGCCGGGGCATGGGCCGGAAGCCCCCTTTGGGAGGCGGGTGGATGCAACCGCCGTGAGACAGACACGAGGATTCGACAAAACGGAAGGGCGTCCGGTTCTTGTGGGAAACCTCGCCGGGCCTGGGAGGTCACCGAGCCTGCGCGACCAACAACGGCAGCACGATGCAAGCCCGAGCCCCAAGCACGTTCCCCTCATCGTCCGCGCGGTTGGAGAGCTCGAGCCTGCCGCCATGCGCCTCGGCTACGTCCGACGCGATCGCGAGCCCCAGCCCGAAGTGCTCGCCGTCGGCGTTCGAGCGCGCCGCGTCGCCCCGGAAGAAGCGCTCGGTCCCGTGGGCGAGGGCCCCGGGCGAGAAGCCGGGGCCGTCGTCTTCGACGGCGATGGAGAGGGCCCGCGCGCCGGCATCATAGGAGAACGAGAGCGACACCCGGTCCCCGCGCGCATGGTTGCAGGCGTTTCCCGCCAGGTTGAGCACGGCGCGTCCGAGGGCGTCCGCGTCCCAGAGGGGCAGCGCCCCCTCCGCGCAGGCCGCGCTGCACGCGTCCTCGAACGCGGGGGTGCGCGAGGACTCGAGGACGAGCCCGTGCGCCGCGATGAGCCTTCCCACCGCGCCCTCCAGCCCATCGGCGAGGGCTGCAGGGTCCACGGGCGCGAGGCTCGTCCCCTCCGCCTGCCCGCGGGAGGCCTCGACGATCCTGCCCACGAAGGAGTCCATGGAGAGCGCCGCCTCCCGCACCGCCCGGGCGCATGCGGCCTGGTCCGCGCCGAGCGCGCCCGAGGCGGCGTCCTCGGCGAGCAGCTCGGCGTTGCCGAGCGCCACCGTGAGCGGCGTCTTGAGGTCGTGCGCGAGCGCGGCGACCTGCTCGCGGCTTCGCCGCTCGGCCGCCCGCCGCGCCTCCAGTGACTCCTTGAGCGAGAGGCGCATCGCCTCCATCGCGCGCAGCACGTCGTCGACCTCGGCCACGTCGCTGCCCCCCACGGGCGTGTCCAGGTCCTGCCTGCCGACGGCCTCCGCCGCAGACGTCAGGGGACCCATCTTGCGCGTGATCACGCGCCCGGCGCGCAGGGCGACGAGGGCGACGACGAGGACCAGCGCGGCCAGCATGCCCCAGACGAGCAGGTCCTGGGGGTTCGGCAGGGCGTCGCGAGTCCCCTTGTCGGCCCACTGGGGGACTATCTCGTAGGAGAGCACGCAGCGCCCGCCGTCGGTCAGACTCACGGCGGAGTAGAAGGACGACGAGGCGGCCTCGACGATGCGAGGGGCGTCCCCGTCGGGCGGAACCGCAACGTCCCGCGCAGCTGCGAGCTGCGCCCCGGGCATGTCGGACGACAGGAGCGCTCCATCCGCCCCGAAGCGCGCGTAGCGGTACGCCGAGGGGATGGCGTCGGCGTCGAAGGAGGCCTGGCCGGCGAGGGCCTCCTCGACCTCGTCCAGACGGGCCTCGCCAAAGTTCGCGGGCAGGACGGCGCCGGAGCCCATCTGCCAGGCGAAGGCGCCGGCGGGGATGCCCACGGCGAGGAGCGCGCCGACGAGCACGTACAGGAAGTAGCGGGCCACCACCAGGGCCAGGGGGACGCGCATGCGCCGGCGCGCGGCTCCTACGGCCGCCACCTGTACCCCATCCCTCGCGCCGTCTCGATGGGATCCACGCCTGCGCGGCGGAGCTTGGCTCGGGCGTTGCTCACGTGCATGGAAACGGCGTCGTCGCCCGCGTCCGAGGCCCACCCGAGGGCCTCGTCGTGGATCTGCGCGCGGGAGAGCACCTGCCCCCGATGGCGGGCCAGGCACTCGCAGACGGCGTACTCGGTGGGGGTGAGCGAGACGGGTGCGCCGCTCACGGAGAGCTCGCGCGCGCCGAGGTCGATGCGCACGTCGCCCAGGGCGAGCGCATGCGTGCGCACCCGACCCTCGCGGCGCAGGTGCGCGGCAACCTTCGCGCGCAGCTCCGCGATGCCGAACGGCTTGCGGAGGTAGTCGTCGGCACCTAGGGACAGGCCGCGCACGGCGTCCTCCTCGGCCACCTTCGCGGTGAGGAACAGTATGGGGGCGTCCACGCGATCGCGGATGCGCCCGACCAGCTCGAAGCCGTCCATGCCGGGCATCATCACGTCGCACAGGACGAGGTCGTAGCGGGGCAGGTCGAGGCCGAGGACGGATGCGGGGTCGTTCGCGACGTCGACGACGTGGCCGTCGCGAACGAGCGCGCGGGAGAGCAGGTCGGTGATCGCCCCGTCATCGTCGATTGCGAGAACCCGCGCCACGCGCGCTCACCTCCCCGTGCGCCCCGCAGGGTCCCTGCGGGGGCTTTGCCATGTCAGCCAATCTTGTCATGATACACCAGGCTCGCGGGCAGGCGCCGCTCGCCGAGGACTCACCCGTCACCCAGGGCGTCGCGGGCGGCCTGCGGGACCTCGTCCTCCGCGACGCTCTGGTAATGCACGCCGGAGGTCCCCCTGGCGTCGATCTCGAGCCATCCCTCCCCGGAGGCCTCTCGCCCGAAGAGGATGATGGTCACGGTGAGGCGCGTGCCGTCCCCGTCGGCCGCCTCCACGTCGTAGACGTAGTTCGTGTACGAGCCGGACGCGTCCCGGTACGAGTTCGCGTGGGTGCCCGGAGCCGGGCAGCGGGCCCAGACCGTGCGCTGCGGGGTCGGCAGCAGCCTGTCGGCCACGCTCTTGGCCACCGGCCCCGCGCCAGCGCAGCCGGCGCACCCCGCAAGGACCGTGACGGCAAGCGCGATCGCGGCGGCCAGCGCGAGGAAGGCGCGCCCGCTCTTGCGTATTCTCTCCATCATGTCAGTGCCTCCTCATTCCCCACGCAAGGTGGGCTCGAAGCGGGAGATCCACGCCGCCACCCCGCCTGCGAGCAGGACGGTCGCGGTGGCGCACAGGCCTGCGGCAGGCCCGATCGCGGAGGCGACGTGGGCCGCGGCGCCCGCGGAGCCCGCAGGGCCGCCCGCGATGGCGAGCTCGACGGGCAGCGAACCCAGGAGCGCCGCCCAGCTGGTGGGCAGGTACGAGAGCGCGTTCGCGCCGGCGGCGGTGAGCTCGCCGGTCATGAGTCCGTGCGCGAGTCCGCCCAGCGAGAAGAACGCGAGCATGAGGCCCGCAGCTCCCGCGGCAATCGTCGCGTTGCGGCCCCAAGCGAGCGCCACGGCGTAGAGGACGAGGTAGAGCGGGACGCTCCCGCAGGCGAGTCCGAGGGCCGCGCCCGCCCAGGCGGCTGGCCCCAATGCCTGGCGCCCGGCAAGCGCGAGGGGGGCGGCGAACACGGCCAGGGCGAGCGCAAGGGCCGCCGCCCCCATCAGCCAGAGCGCGAGGAGCCTCGCGGCGAGCGCCACCCGCCTCGACGGGACGGCAAGCAGGCCCGAGAGGCCCGTGGCCTCTCCCTCCCCGTCCGCGTCCAGCCCGCAGACGATGCCCGCCATGAGCGGCATCAGGGAGCCGAGCAGCTGCGCGAAGGCGTCCGTCCCCATGGACGCGTCCCAGGGGGCGAGGGCGAAGTACGCCCCGCACGCCGCGCCCGCCGCCAGGGAGCACGCCAGGTGCAGCGGCACGAGGGGCGAGCGGCGAAGGCGTAGCACCTCGGCACGCAGAGCGCGCGGGAGCGTCATGCACGGCGCCGATGCGCGCGAGGCCCCGCCTCCGCCCGCGCCATGGCCCCCATTTTCATGATTCGTCGTCACCCTCGTCATCGCAGCTCCTCCGATCTGGCGATCCACAGCGCGCCGGCAGCCGTGAGCGCGGCAGTGAGCGCGCAGGAGACGGCGAGCGCGAGCGCAACATCTGCCTGGGACAACGATTCCACCAAGGCCATGCCGGCGCTGGCGGGCTCGCCGCTCGGCAGGACCGGCAGGAACGCCGTCGGCAGCACCATGGTGGCCGTGGGCGGGCAGGCGGGCCAGAACGGCACGGCCGACCAGCCGAAGCCCAGAGCCAGCTGCACGGCCAGCGGGACGAAGACGCCCGCGAGCATCCCGGCGCGCATCGTGAGGAAGAGCGTCGCCGGGACCATCCACGAGCTCGTGGCGGTCAGCGCGAACGCCGCGGCCAGCATCGCCGGCATGCTCGCCGCGCCCTGCGGCACCGCGAGCGACGTCGCGGCGTACACGGCGGGGACGACGAGGTTCGACAGCAGCGAGAGCGCCAGGCACCAGGCGACCTTCGCGCCCCATGCCAGGGGCAGCGGCACGCCGACAGAGAGCAGGGCGCGGTTACCCAGGCGCGCGTCGGCGTTGGCCACCGTGGCGGCCACGAGCGCTATCGAGACCGGCATCAGCAGCGCGTACCAGTAGTTCCACGGCGCGTACTGCAGGCCCAGCTGCGGCATGCGCAGGGCGATGAAGGCCGCCAGCAGCGGGAAGGGCAGGGCCAGGGAGGCGGCCAGGCGCACCGGCGCGGCATGCCTCGACTTCAGGGCCTCCGAGCGCAGGGCGCGCGCGAGCGAGGCGCGGGTGCTACCACCGTTGTGGGCGCTTCTTCCAAGGCATTCGCCTCTCATCGCCCTCCCTCCCTTCGGCACACGTCCATGAAGAGCGCCTCGAGGTCGTCGCCCGCGCGCAGCGCGCCCTCGTGGGCGAGCCTGCCGCCCACGATGATGCCCACGGCGTCGGCTGTGTGCCGCACTTCTCCCAGGATATGGCTCGACAGCAACACCGTGATGCCCCGCTCGGGGAAGCTCCGGATGAGGCCGCGCAGCTCCTCGATGCCGATGGGGTCGAGCCCGTTGGTCGGCTCATCCAGGATGAGCAGGCGCGGGCTCGCCAGCAGCGCGAGCGCTATGCCCAGGCGCTGCTTCATGCCCATCGAGAACCTCCCGGCGCGCTTCGCGCCCGTGTCCGAGAGCCCCACCGTCTCGAGCACCTCGTCGATGCGCTGCTCCGGCAGACCCAACAGCGTCGTGCGCACGCGCAGGTTCTCTCGGGCGCTGAGGTTGGGGTAGAGCGGCGCCTGCTCGATAAGCGAGCCGATGCGGTAGAGGTCGTCCCGCTCCCAGGGGCGCCCCTCGAAGAGCATCTGCCCCTCCGTGGGACGCAGCATGCCCGTGACCATCTTGAGCGTGGTCGACTTGCCCGCGCCGTTGGGCCCGAGCAGCCCGTAGACCTTCCCCTCCTCCACGTGCAGGGACACGTGGTCCACCGCCGTCTGCGCGCCGCCTCCCCGCCCGAAGCGCTTCACGAGCCCGCGCGTCTCCAGAACGCATCTCGTCATGTCGTCTCCTTCCTTCTCTGCCGTCCGACCTTCCATCTCCCAGTCTGGGCGGGCTTTCTAAAGGAACGCTAAAGGCCGTTCGAAGCGGCTGCGAAAAGCCCAGGCCGCGCCCAGCGGAAGGGGCCGGGAGCCGAAGCACCCGGCCCTGCGGGCCTTCAGAGCTCGCAAAGCGCGTTGCGTTGGTGCCGGAGAAAGGCCCGGTCGTTGCCGAGGACCAGCATGCTCACGGCATCGAACCTGACCGTGCAATCGCCGGAGTCGAGGTGTTCAGCGAGGTAGGCCGCCGCCAGACGCTCGAGGGAGTCGCGGTCGATGACCTCCTTGGGAAATCCCTCGCCGCTGTTCCGGCGGAGCTGGCAGCTGATGAAGACCAGGTCGTCCTCGTCGGTGGCAATGAAGTCGACGGAGTCCCCGCCGTGGCACCACCCGTCTTCGAGGATCTCGTAGCCCTTGAGCTCCAGGTAGCGCCTGACGTCCTGCTTAGCCCTCTTGATCGTCGTCTCCATGACTTGACCTCCTTTTGGTTGCGGCCCGCCCTTGTGGCGAGCCTTGTGACGCCGCCGCGCCGGTTCTCGGAGGGTGCACGGGAGGAAGCGGAACCCGGAGGGCCCCGAGTTTTCCACCCGTCGTCGTGGATGTGCCGGAGGAGAAGTTTTCGCGACCCTTGCAGCCATGAGGAGTTCGGTGCGAGCGTGGGGTTGTCCAAGGAAGAAGCGCAGGGCGGTCTACGGCCGACAGGAGGGCTTCTGGAGACGTTGATGAGGGATTGCAGGGCAGTTGCCAGCCCAGCGATAGATAGGATTCGGGGAGAACGCGCCCGGGAGGCAGGCTTGCGCTCTTTGCTTGAGCGACGAGGAGGGCTGGTGCCTCCAAATGCAGGTGTGGATGGGGCGACATCCGCAGGGGGACGGCATCAAGGCCGAGGGCACAATCGCGCATGGGAGGCGACGACGCGCAGGGAAGCGAGGCCGTGGGCATAGCCGTGCGCATCCGCTGCGCCGGCACCGCGCGCCCTCGCCGAGGAGATGGCCTCGTCCGGCGCGGTTGCCGTCATTCGGGTCGAAGAGGGCAACCTGGGCTACGAGCGCTTCGCCCCGCTCGATGACCCTGAGACGGTGCTGCCCGTCGACGCCTGGCGCAACCAGCGTGCGCTCGACGTCCACCATGCCTCGCCCATGATGGGGACGATCGCTGAGCTGCGCGGCAAGTACGACCTGCCTATGAGTGCGCAGCGCTTCGTCGCGGTGGACCCGCCAGCAGGCGATGCGGGGTTCGCGAGGGAGTGACCTGAATCAGGTAGGGGGGCGCGCCATTAGTTGGCGCGCCCCCTACCTGATCTGCAAGACGTTGGCATGGTCGTAAGGTGCCATGCGCAAGGCTGCCATTATCGTTGCTGCTCAACTTCATCGCGCTAAGGTCACAAATTGCGACCTTAGCAGCTAGATGCTCCGTTCTCCTACTCGCCGAGCGTGGAGACGATCGATTCGACGATGTTTGGATCCTCAAGTCTGGCAATGGCGAAGCTCTTCTTGCCGGCGTCCTTCAGCGACGCTCCAATCAGGTAGCCTTCGGTACCGTCCAGGATGAGGAAGCGGTCGTGGAACGAGGTCGTGTGCTTGATCGTGAGCGTCGGGTACTGCGCGTTGAAGGTCGCAATGTCGCGCTCTGTGAGGTTGGTCTTGGGATGCGTCCACACGGTGACGGAGACGCCTGGCTGCTTCTTGGCGAGGATGTTGAGCGTCCCCGTGTTCACGTAGCCGTCGACTAGGACGATCCCGCGCCTTGCCCTCTGCACGAGCGAGACCAGGAGCTCGAACGCGTCGTAGACCTGGCCCTCGAAGAAGACCCTCTGGCTCGGCGCCTTGTGGGCCTCCATGTAGTCGAAGACGCGCTCGAAGCGCTCGTCGGTGGCTTTCTGGTATTCCAGCTGCCTGAGCTCAACCGTGCGGATCTGCTCGAACATGCGGGCATTGTCCGCGATGAAGTGTCGCATCTCGACGAAGGCGTCCATGATGCGCACGCTCACGTCGATGGCCGTGCTGCTGCGCAGCACGGCGGAGAGCATCGACACGCCCTGCTCGGTGAAGACGCGCGGAGGCTTTCGCCTGCCGCCCCAGCTTTCCGATCTTGAAATCACAGATTGTGATTTCAAGATTTCCGATTCCTCGCTTGTGAGCTTGAAGCAGAAGCGCTCTGGAAAGCGGCCAGGGTTTCTCGTGACCGCCTGATTGATCGCCCTCGTCTCAACACCATACAGTTCGGCGAGGTCGCTGTCGAGTATGACCTGCTGGCCTCGCACGGTGTAGATCATGTTCCTGATTTGCATGTCGTCTGAGAGAGCAATTGAGGTCTCTGTCTTGGCAGGTTCTTTATCGGGCATAGCCGTAGCCTTTCTGCACGAACCGTCGATGCAATTTTATCAAGCGCGTGCTCACATCCACCGCGAGACGGCGCGGAAGAGTCAGCGCATGAGGCGCCAGATTGTCCACGGCGGCGCGCTTGGCGTCGGGGTCAACGTCGGCGTAGATGTCCAGCGTCATGCTCACGCTCGCGTGTCCCAGGTAACTCGCCACGGTCCTCACGTCGCAGCCGTTCGCGATCATCATGGTGGCGAAGGTGTGCCTGAGGTCGCGAAAGGTGCACTTGAAGCCGTTCATCTTGCAGAAGGCGGCGAAGTCCTTGCCGAGCTGCGTGGGGTTGTAGGGCCGGCTCTTCTCCTCCTGCGTGCCCAGGATGTAGGGATATCTCCCAGCGACACGCCCATCTGGCGCGCCACGCGCTCCGCATCGCGGCGCCTGGCGGAGAGCATCGTGTCCAGGTGCTTGGTGAGGGGAATCGTCCGGGCGGAGCTCCCGGTCTTGGGCTCCTTCAGGTAGAAGCCGCCGGGGCCGTTCCCTAGGGTGTGGCTGACGGTTATGGTGCCGTCATCGGAGAGGTCCGACCACCTGAGAGCGCAGACCTCGCCGCGCCTCATGCCTGTGGTGAGGGCTATCTCCACCGCGAAGCCCAAGGGCTGCGGCTCCGCCTGCATGGCGAGGCGCAGCATCCGCGTGCGCTCCTCGCGCGAGAGGGCGTTGATGGGCGTCTTCACGCGCTTGGGCGGCTTGCAGAAGTCGCAGGGGTTCTTCGCTATGAGGTCCTGCGCAACGGCCCACTTAAGCGCCTGTTTCAGCAGGCGGAATGCCTTAGAGCAGCTCTTGGGCGCGTAGCCGTCCGCGCTCATGTCTCGCATCCAACCCGACACGTCCTCCAGGAGTCAATCTGGCGTGCCTCGGCGCGGTATCCGCGCACCGTCGAGGGCTCGATGGTGCCCGAGCCCTCCTTGTAGGCGAGGAACTGCTCCATGAACTCGCGCACGACTCATCGAGGAGCCGACGGCACCTCCCTTGCGCTCGAGCTCAAGGATGAGCGCGTCGCGTGCACGCTCCGCCTGCCGGCGCGTTTTCCCCTCGACCGTATGGAACGTCCTCACGACCTCGCCCGTCACGGGGTCGGTGTGCGAGAGGACCGCCTCCCATCGGTCGCTGTTTCTCCGTCTCCTCAGGCCACGGCTGGTGTAGGTAAGGCTCTGCATCTTCCTTCCGCTCGGTTTTCGACAGCCGTTTCTGACCGCCAAGTGACCGCCAAAACGAGGTTGGAGATGCAGAAGAAGCAGAATCCTACAGACCGTTGGAGACGCGAAAAAACACAAAACGCCTGCTCAGCGCCGTGCATCCAGACGAGGTAGACGAGGGAGAATTTACGGAACCTCCAGCTTGAATCGCTTATGTTCCGGAGGTCGTAGGTTCAAATCCAGCCCCCGCGACCATGTAGTTGCAATTCCTGGCCTATTAGGCGGACCAGGGTTTTCGAGGCCTTAGCCTGTGCTGTGCGTGGTGCGGCATCAGAAAGTCACCCGCTGTGCGGGTGGTCATGATCGGCGGCGTCGCTGCCGTCGGTATAACAATGGGTAACCACGCTACCGGGTTGGCGCGCCCATCCCGGCGGCCACGGGAGCGTTTTGGCCCCAAGTGCGTGATGACCCGCCGGTTCCGCGGTGGAAGAAGGCCCGCTCGCTGCCAATTTCCTCGCCTGATGCTTGCGACGTGGGACAGATGGTACATGGCCGGCCGATTGTGTCTTCGATCTCCTTCGAAATTGGCAGGGGTCATCACGCACTTGGGGCCAAAACGCTCCAGGGGGCCATGAAACGCCTATGTCTAGGCTTCAGGTGAGGGTCGGACGCGCGGCGCTTCGCCATTTGCTCATGCCTCGGACGTGCCCCCGCACGCCACCAAATAGGCAGCATAGACGAAGGGAATCACGACAAAGACAAGGGCGCTTTCCAGGACTGGCAGGGAGCTCATGGTGTTGGACGATTACGTCGACCATAGCCGCATCCTCGATGCGGGTGACGGCGAAGCTTCTTTTGTCAGTATCCTCGAATGACGCGTCGACGAAGGAGCCCTCCGTCTCCGTCCCATCCAGAACGAAAAAGCGGTCATGGAACACCGTAAAATGCATGACGGTGAGTTTGCAACTGTGGTCAGCGGAGAGGATATTGATGTGCAATAGGGGCTGCGCCGGAACCGCATCGTGATCTGAGCATCACGGGCACCGATAAATGAGCAGGGTTCGCCTCGGCGATGCCGTATCCCGTGAGTTGCGGCCCTTGGGCTCACAGTATCTGAGAAGTGGCTCACCGATGTCGTACCCCACTGTTCCAGTACCACCTGTAGACCGCTAGGCTCTCGTTTCTCGTGGGGTGATCTCCGGCGAGTACGGTGCACATGCGAATCCCCAAGACGCCGCGTGGCAAGGGCGTCTCCATGTCATCCGAAATGCTGTTCCATATACGATTACCAGCTCTCGAAACGCTGTCGTGGCATGTGGCCCTAGCTCCAAATATATGGGATGCCGAACAGCAGCCAGCTCGCCCCTATGTCCACGTGGCGGACGTTCTCGATCTGCCACCTTCCCTGTGCGTCGCGATGGACCGTCCACTCGACTAGGCCGTCACCCGAGCCATACTCCACGTTACCGTCGTGGTTGTAGCATTCTATGAAGTCGCTAGTGTACACCTTGCCACTGTCACCCCAGATGTACCCCTCGATGTAATTGATTTGGCACGTCACGCGCACGTCGTCGGGCAGTTCCGTTCTCTTGTAGCCGTAGATTCCCCACCTCGGGTCGCTCTCGTCGAGGACGGTCTTGCCCTTGACCAGGCTGCGTGTGTCCTCGATGAGGGGCTGAAACTCCCGTTTGTGGGAATCCTGCAGGGCAAGGTGTGCCAACAGGTATAATCCCGTCGCCACGACGATCGCGATCAGCGCCACCGCAACGGCCCGCAGCGCTCGTTTGGCTGTAACAGACCCCATTGTCTATGGCCTCCCATCCAATGAGAGCGCTGGGTTGTCATCGTGAGCGGATGTGACCGTCCATGAGCAGTCCCGTTTCTCGATGTCCCATGTGGCCCGCGTGCGATCCGCGATAACCACCTTCTCACTGTCTGCGGTGATGGCCGCGCATTCATACATGACGCGTACGGTGCCACCGTCTTCCGACACGTCGCAATCCTCGATGTAGGAGCTGACGTGCAGATACGAGCCGACGGCATGCTCGGCGCTGCTCTGCAGGCCAATCTGCTCGTATACCGAGAGGGCAACGTTCTGGGGGCTTGCCGTGCGCATGCCCGACAGGATGCCCTTGAACTCGTCGAGGGTCGGCTGCATGTTGTGTCGTAGGGTCAGCAGCTGCTTGTTGTGGGCGTTCTCCCGGTCTATCGCCTGGCTGAGGGAGGACTCCGAAACGTCCGGGGTTAGGGAGAAGCCTATGAGGAAGGGGAGCGCGAGGGCGATGACGGTGCACGCCGCAGCGATTATAACGACAAGCCGCCTCCTGCCAGGGAAGCTCATGATACCGCCTCGCTCTCGGCGAATCCCGAAGCGCTATCGGCCTTCCGTATCCCCATATACAGCACGATGGCTGCGGCCCCTGAAATCAGCCCGGGCACCACGGCCATCCCTATTGACATGGTAACTTCCCTCCCTGAGCGCGGACTCTTTGCCCCATTCCATCAACGTAATAGCAAAGTCATTGATGGTAGCTGCGTTCCATGCAGAGGCGGGCCATGGTCAACTCGTAGGAGTACAGGCCTCCAATGCCGGCCCCTTTTGCGCAGGGGTTTCGTAGGGGCGCTCGCTGGTGTGTGTGGCCCTGATTGGTGGTGCCTGGTGGGCGCTCCATCCATCATCCATCTTCCGGACACCACCACGGCGCGGAACCTCCACCCATGGATGCATCTGCCGCCGCCCTCCCCTTCTAGAGGGCTGATATGGATTTTGAGAAGAATCAATATAGACACATCAAGAATATTTGAACTATCATAAAAATATGAAGTTGTGCGCTAGGCACGACCACCGCACGCGCCGACTGACGGAGAGGGGTGGAGGCAAGTATGGCAGCCCTGCTCCTGATGCTCATGTGTAACGGCGCGTCACGTGTCAGTGCCTTCGGCTCCGATGTGCCATCAGTGCTTGAGCTGGGGTCTTACAACCCTGCGACGCGCATTCAGCGGACAGGATAAGGCAGCATGGAAGGTCAGCTATATGAAGTCAAGGGCTAAACCGTAGTTCTTCGATCTCTCGTTATTCGTTGGGACGCCGCGCCTTGAGAGCCGAATTCCGAATGCTTTCGGGCATTCCGCAAGCGGCCCCGCTGCCTGCTTTGCCATGTCCGCGAGCATTCGATACTCGGCTCTCAGATGCAACAACTAGAGGAGGGGAAGCCTTCCCATGCTCTTCAAGAAGAGAAACCAGATAGACCTCGCAGAGCTCCCGCTCGAGAGGCTCCCGCTCTCGCGGGAGGACCTGTTCGTGCTGTTTGACGGCTGTGACAGCGGCGGCGTTGCGTGCAACGTGGGCTCGATGGACCTCGCGAGCGCCTCCATGGAGAAGTCCTGGCAGGGCCCTTGGAGGGAGAGCATGGTTGGGCGCCTCCATCCCGCCGGCTGGGTGGATGCCGAGGGAAACCCCAACCCCAAGCTGGAGAGGGCTTTGGCGCCCCTGAGGAGGCCCGGGCTCACCATCACGGACGGGCGTGCCGGCAAGGACAGGACGATGGGCGTCACCATGGGTGACGACGGTGCCACGGGACTCGTGCAGGCGGCACCGGGCATCTTCAACCTGAAGCCCCTCCCGGACGACCGCTCCCGGTGGCCCCAGAGCTTCCGCGAGCTGTTCGACGAGAGGAAATTCCCCTTCCAGGCAGCCACGCGAGAGTGGCATGAGAGGTTCGTGGAATACGACACCGACCCCTTGTTCCGTGCCCTCAACACGAACGACAGGCGCTTTGTGAGGAGCTACTGTGCGGAGCATGGGCTCGACATCGAGCCCATGCTCGAGCTGGCCCATGCGGTCGGGTCCATCACCTGGCGTCGGTACGAGGTGTACGTGGACGACAGGCGCGGCTGCACGATGGGCAGGGAGTACGGGTGGAACGATCCAGACGTGTGTAGGGGACCGGTGTACATGCGCTGGTGCGTCATAGTGCCAAAGCTCGGTGCCATGTACGCTCGCTGCCACGCCGCCCACGAGGGCATCCCCGAGGACTGGTGCAATAACTTTCCTGACTGGGAAGACCCCACGGCGTTCGTGGCCGTCGACTTCTACGAGGACGGCGACCTGTTCCATGCCCTTGACCACGCGTACCCGTGGCCGGGGGAGAGCAACCCATCCAGTTGATGCCCGCCTCTCCCCACACATAGAAAGGATGGCAGCATGGCAAGCAAGAGTTACTGGTCCAACCAGATGGACCTCTACCAAGGCAAGGTCAACTGGTGCAAGACCAACTCCTCCCAGTGGTCGCAGAAGGCCTCTGGCTACCAGGGGGAGCTGGACAAACTGAACGAGCAGATGAAGATCGCCAAGGACGTGAAGTCAAAGTGCGACGATCTGGAGCCGTCCAACCAAGACGTCATCGATGCGCTCAACAGCCTAGGCAAGAAGGCTGCCGCCAGGACGGAATGCGACAGCTGCAACTCCGCGGCGGAGAAGATCGCGCAGCCAAACGCCGGGCACGTGACGGATGCCATCAAGGCCGCACAGTCCGTCATCGACAGGCTGCAGGAGCAGATCGATTCGACCACGGACCTGCTCCATACGGCGCAAGACAACGTCTCCTACTTCGACCGGTGTGCCCAGCAGTACCAGAGCTCGTATGATGATGCGACAAAGAACTACAACGATGCGGAGGACTAGGGGGCGCAATGCTAACGACTGACCAGTGGCTGCCGATCGGCTCCGTCGTTCATGTCGTCGGGCACGAGAGCCCAGTGACGATCATGGGATATATGCAGCAGGACGTCGAGACGGGCCTTCTGTGGGACTACTTCGGCCTCGACCATCCCACGGGATTCGTGAAGCCTGGACAGGACATGATGTTCGACCGGGACTCGATCGATGCCGTGCTCTATGTTGGCTACCAAAGCATCGACAGCGAGCATCTGTTCGCCCTGCTCAAGGCGGGCGAGGAGGACTATCTCGCCGCCAAGCGGGATGCGTGTGCGGAGGTGGATGACGGTGGGGGCGACAGCTCCGAGGGGCAGGGGTAGGCATGCAGGACAAGCTGCTGCTTGAGGTCAAACTGCCCGCGACTGGTGCGTGGTATGAGTTTCGCGTTCCCCTTGACCTCACGGTCGAGCAAAGCGCACGTCTCGTGTCGCAGATAGTGGCCCGTTGCGAGTCCGCGCGCTATGAGGCGTCCGATGACGTCGACCTCATGTACTGCGATGCACCGTATGCGGGCCAGCAGCTCAACCCCAATGAGCTCGTGCGCGTGCTCGTTGGGAAGGGGGCGCTCGTGGACGGGAGCCACGTCGCCTTGGTATGAACAAGGGCGTTGGGGCTGCCTGCTCGCTTGTATGCTCGGTTGCCGATGAGGGGAGGTACGTATGGATTGGTCAAAGCTTCCATTGATGATCCTCCTGATCGTCGTCATCACGTTGGTCGTCATAGTCGTCCTGGGCGTGGTGATTGGCCTGGCCGCCTCGGCAAGCGCAAGGCGTGACGAGAGGAGGCGGCGCGACCAGGGCAAGCGGTAGGGAGCACTGAGAGAAGGGAACGGACGGATGGTCACACCACTGAGCTATGACGTACATATGGATAGTGCTGGACTCAAGGATCTCCTTCGGTCTTCCGTGGGATCTCTGATGAGACGCTGGCTCGTCCTCGTCGGCGATGTGATCCTGGTCGTGCTCGGCATTGCCTGTATGAGGCGTCCACCCGTGATGCTCTCCACCAGGCGCTCGGTCGTGGACGAGTGGCTCAGGTACCATGGCGCGCGCGATGTCTCGGCCGCACCGCTCAACGAGCTCTCCTGCACCTACCGTGTGACCCTGAGCGAGCATGGCTTCACCGAGTCGATGGCGGATGGCTCGTCGCGCAACGTGCCCTGGCTCACGCTCAAGGACAAGCCCGTGCGTGGGGACGATGGGATCTATTTCCTCAGGGATGGTGGCCTCAATGGTTCCGCGCTGTATAACTTCATCGGCATAAACTGGGCCTTTCGTGACGAGGGCGTTGTTGGCACGCTCTTCGTGCCCACCAGTGCGGTTGGTGCCAACCCCGATCTTGTGCAGTCGATTCGTGCTGCGATACGGGAGTCGCGCGCCAAGTATCGAAACGGCAAGGGTGAAGCGCCCGATCCTGCGCTTAGGGCGTGGGTTGCCGAGGCGACTTCGCGAGAGTAGTGTTTTGTCAACAGAAATTGAACGAAAAACGCATCGGTTCTGAGCGGCTCCAGTATCTCATCCGGGGAGCGTCTCTGAGCACTTCTCTGCACGAGGACGTGTCTGATGCGGTATGACTCGCCTTGAACCACAGTAGGCTCGTCGAGTTCAGAGATCCCTATAGGCTTGAGGATTGAGGAGAGTCTCCATGTGGGGCAGGTAGGGAAGGTGGGATTGTCACTATCTATAGGCATCCACGCTTTCTTTGGTCGTGGTGTTCTCGTTGATTTTTATTGCTGTAGCCAAGACTATCGACGCACGTTTTGTTCATACATATGTGAGCGACAGCTCCGAGGGCCTCTTTCGTACGCCTTCTGTTCCATAGTTTATTGCTATGATGAAATGGTGTTACGGTATGGGGCCTTTATAGTGAGTTACAGCGTTGCCACGGCGGTCGGATCGGAGGCCGTATATACAGCGATCTGCTTCCCGATCGTCTCGGGGGTCTGAGGGCTGACCTTCAGGTCGACACTCACGAGGTCACTCAGGGAGGAGTGCGAGGTACGGTGGCGCCGTCTGTTTGCATGAGTTCAGAATGGGAGAGGCAGATACAGGATAGCCACCGCAGTCTCTTATGTTCAAAGCATACAAGGGGCAACGAGAGTCTCTAACGAAGTGGATGGAAGTACTCGCATGAGCCCACAGGAAAGCGCCGTCAACACCATATGTGCAGCTTACGAAGCGTTGTCTGACACCGAGAAGAAGGTTGCGGACTTCATCATCCAAAATGTCAGCGAGGTCGCAAAGCTCTCGCTTCGAGACATCGCCGTGCGGAGCGAAGCGTCAAGTGCGACAGTGTCCCGCTTCGTCCGGCATATCGGTTACGAGAGCTTCTCGGACCTTCGGTTGGCGATCGCCTCCGATCAGGCAGGGGCTGACGTTCCGGAGGGGGATGAGGTATCCGAGATCTCCCTCGACAACATGGATGCCTCCATCAGCTACATTCTTGAGAACAAGATCCAGGAGCTCAAGGGTACTGCGGAGCAGATGAATTCGGACAACGTCAGCAAGGCGGTGGGTCTCATCATGAACTCTGACAGCATCCTGTTCGCAGCCGTTGGCAACTCCATCCCCATCTGCTCTAACTTCGCGTTCCGTCTTGGTCAGATCGGAATTCGAGCCAACTGCCCGGCCAACACCGAGGTCATGATTCTCGACTCCCTGTCACTGAGGCGCAACGACCTGCTGTTCGTGGTCTCGTCATCCGGCTATTCTCATCGCTTGGAGACCATCGTCGACAACGCGGAGGATTCTGGGACCCCCATACTATTCATCACGTCAAATCCGGCTTCCGTGCTTGCCCTCCGCTCTGATGTGGTTTTCACCGCTGTGATGCGTGACCCGATGCTCACTGGGCCACAGTTCTCGACGCACGTTCCGGAGAACTTCATTGTCGAGACGCTGTTCATGTTCCTCCTCGCGCATGGAAAGAACGTGAGGGAGCACGTCCGCATGGAGAGGAAGAGCCTCGGACGTGATAAGGAGAATACACCCACGTTCTACTAGGACACTTGCGAGAACGACCAGTTTCTCATGACAATCTGACGGCCCGCCACATCTCTCCCTGGTGGGCCGTCTTTTCCTCTTGGCTGCTCTTCTGCTCCTGAAGGCCGTATGGATGCCGCTCGTCTCCAAAATCCGACCGCCCGTATAGGGAAGAAGACTGTTGGAACGTAATTCCAAAAAAACATGTAACATGAAATATAGTTACAACTGCTCGCGACAGGACAGGGTGTAGTGCGCAAGACAGGTATCGCGTAGAGCGACAAGAGGAGGGAATGCATGAATATCGTTGGGGTTTGTGCATGCTGCAGCGGTATCGCCCATACCTACATGGCAAAAGAGGCCATCGTTAAGGCTGCCAAGGCGGCGGGTGACGAGATTCACATGGAGACTCAGGGCACCATCGGGGTCGAGGACGAACTGACTCCGCAGCAGATTGAGGATGCCGACTGCATCCTCCTGTGCATCGACGTGCATATCGAGGGGACTGACCGCTTCAAGGACAAGAGGGTCATGAAGATCCCGACAGATTTGGCCATCAAGGCTCCCAAGCAGATTGTGGCGAAGATCCATCAGGAACTTGGCAAGTAGGCGTTGGAAGAACGTCATACGTGTGGGAAGGCATTTCTAAGGAAGGGGAGTGCGCAATGACTGAAGAGATGGAGAGGCCGAAGAAGAAGATGAAGAAGGTTGGCATCAAGGCACCAATCCTTACGGCAATTAGCTACCTTCTTCCCCTGGTCGTCGCATCCGGTCTGTTGATTGCAATCGGCAACCTCACGGGTGGTCAGAACGTCACCACGCTCGAGGGAATCACCATTCCGTCCGCTCTCACCACCATCGGCGTCTTCGGCATGGGCCTCCTGCCTTCGTTCATCGCCGGCTACATCGCCTATGCAATCGCCGATCGCCCTGGCCTCGCTCCCGGCTTCCTCATGGGCCAGGTCGCATCGTTCCTTGGCGCCGGCTTCCTGGGTGGCATGATCGGCGGCATCATTGCCGGCTACATCGCCCTGTGGCTCGAGACCTACCTTACCGTTCCCAAGTGGGCGCAGGCCCTTATGCCCATGATGATCATCCCCACGCTCACCGCCATCGCCGCCGGGCTCATCATGGTCTTCATCCTCGGTGGACCCATTGCCGCCATCACCGCAGGTCTGACTGCGTTCATCAAGGGACTTGACTACAGCCAGAAGTTCGTTACCGGCTTCATCCTTGGTTTCATCCAACACCTCGACTACGGTGGGGCGATCTCCAAGGTTCCCAACCTCATCTGCGATGGCATGATGGCAGACGGCATCTATGGTCCCGAGGCGGTCAAGGTCCTCGGCTCCATGGCTCCCCCGTTTGGCGTGACGCTCGCCCTCGTCCTTTCCAAGTATGTCTTCAAGAAGCCCGTCTTCAAGCTCTCCGAGATCGAGAACATCAAGGTGGCCTTCCCCATGGGCGTCTGCATGATCACCGAGGGCGTCATACCCATCGCCATGAACGACCTCGTTCGTACCGTCATCAGCACTGCCCTCGGTGATGCGGTCTGCGGCGCCATCGCCTTCTCCATGGGTGTCGAGTCCATGGTCCCCTCCGGTGGCATGTTCGTCGTTCCGATGATGAGGAACCCCGGCTGGGCCCTGGTCGCCCTTCTCGCCGGCGCGCTCGTCACCGCGCTGCTCCTGGTGCTTCTGAAGAGGCCCTTGAAGCCTGAGGAGGTCGATGACCTCAATACCGAAGAGGAGGAAGAAGAGGTCGACCTTTCTGGTCTGAGCTTCAGCTAGGTCTTTCCCAGGGGTGCGGGTTCGAGTTCTCGCGCCCCAGCTCGTTCCACTGCAGCACTGAAAGGTTTGAAATGTATGAGTCCATGCGTGGGATGCTCCAGAAGGCGAACGAGGGGGGCTACGCCGTCATGGCGATCAACGCCTTCAACCTTGAGTCCGCTGCTGGTATCATCCATGCTGCCTGCAAGATGCACGCGCCAATCATCATCGATCTGCTGCAGGAGCACATCAAGAAGTACTTCGACAGTGACATCCTGACGGGGCCCATTGTCAAGATGGCCCAGAAGGCGCCGGTCCCCGTTGCCATCAACCTCGATCATGGCAGTGATGTCGCTCACCTCAAGCGCTGCCTCCACAATGGGTTCTCCAGCGTGATGATTGACGCCTCTGCCTACGCCTTCGACGAGAACGTGCGAATCACCACGTCCATCGTCGAGTTTGCCCAACAGTATGACGCAAGCGTTGAGGCCGAGGTCGGCAACATGGGACTGGTGGGGGAGGGTTCTGGCTATACGGATGCGGACATGTACACCAACCCTGATGTGGCCATCGACTTCATCAAGAGGACGGGTGTGGATGCCCTTGCCGTCTCGTTTGGGTCCACGCATGGCGACTACCCGGAAGGCTATGTTCCCACGTTCCACTTCGACATCGTCGAGAAGATCAAGAAGGAGACGGGCATCCCCCTGGTGCTCCACGGTGGCTCGGGTTCTGGCTCCGAGAACATCAGGCGCTCCGTCGAGTGCGGCGTCAACAAGATCAACGTTGGAACGGACTACATGATTGCCCAGCGTACTTTCATCGACAGCGCCCTCAGGCAAGATTCCGAGTACGACTACCCCGAGCTGCTACACCACTCCTACCTTGCGGGTTCCAAGGTCCTTGAGAGATACATCGAGCTGACTGGTTCCAAGGACAAGGCGCTCTGGTAATTGTGCTAACTCAGCAATGATCCCTCATTCGAGAAAGGTTAGATGGCAATGCTTCTTAACATGAATCAGATGCTCGCGGTAGCTCAGGCCAAGCACTTTGCAGTGGGCGCCTACAACGTCTCCGAGTCCAACCTGTTCCGCACGGTCGTGGAGGCCGCCGAGGAGAACGACTCTCCCGCGATCATTGCCGTACACCCCACCGAGCTCGAGTACTGCAAGGACGAGTTCGTGCAGTACATGGTCGATCGCATCGGCAACAGTCCCGTTCCCTTTGTCCTGCATATGGACCATGGCGACTCCATCGAGTCCATCATGCGCGCCGTGCATGACGGCTTCAGCTCCGTCATGCTGGACGGCTCCCTGCTTCCCTTTGAGGAGAACATCGAGAAGACTGCTGAGGTCGTGCGCTACTGCCACATGATCGACGTGTCCGTTGAGGGTGAGCTTGGTACCATCGGCACGACTGGTGTGACTATCGAGGGCGGTATGACTGAGGTCAAGTACACCGATCCTGACGACGCTAGGGTCTTCGTCGAGAAAACCGGCGTTGACACCCTGGCTGTTGCTATCGGCACCTGCCATGGCCTGTACCCCAAGGGCGTTACCCCAAAGCTGCGCATGGACGTTCTCCAGGGCATCAAGGATGCCGTCGACATTCCCTTGGTCCTCCACGGAGGCTCGGGCAATCCCGACGCTGAGGTGGTCGAGGCCGTGGGGATCGGTATCCAGAAGGTCAACATCTCCTCCGACTACAAGAGCGCGTTCTTCACGAAGGCCCGCGAGATTCTCGCGCAACCCAACAGTGGCTGGGATCCCAACAACCTGTTCCCCGAGTGCATAGAGGCCGGCAAGCAGGTCATCATGCACAAGATGAAGCTGTTCGGCAGCATTGGCAAGGCCGCGCTGTACCGTGAGTCCGGCGTCAGGCAGTGGAGGGCGGGCCTCGAGTAAGAAGCCCTCCCCGAGAATGGCCCCGACGGCCAAGGGCTACAGGGTCGCTTTCTATCCCGTTTTGTCTAGTGAGTCATGAGGTGGATGGCATGAGCAGGATCGGCGGCATCGAGGCGGGCGGAACCAAGATGGTTCTTGCCGTGGGCGATGGCACGGGAGACGTGTTCGAGCGCACGCAGATTCCTACAACCGATCCAGCGCAGTGTGTGCCCCACATGGTCGAGTGGTTCCGTAGCCGTGACATAGATGCACTGGGCATCGGTGCGTTTGGCCCCACATGCGTGAGTCCGAGTGACCCACGGTATGGGCAGATTCTTGAGACGCCCAAGTCAGCTTGGAAGTACCACCACTTCCGGGGCGACTTCATGCGTGAGTTGGGCATTCCCGTCGGATATGACACGGATGTCAACGCTGCATGCCTGGGCGAGGCGACGTTTGGTGCGGCAAGGGGATGCGACTGCGTTGTGTATGTGACTGTCGGAACCGGCATCGGCGCTGGTGTCATGATCGAGGGCACCCTGCTCCACGGAATGCTGCACCCTGAGGCAGGTCACATTGTTGTCCCGAAAGTTGAGGGCGACCGTGGCAGGAGCGTGTGCCCCTACCACGACAGCTGCCTCGAGGGCATGGCATCAGGCCCCTCGATCGAGAGACGCTGGGGCAAGAAGGCCGCTGACCTTGCCTCCGATGACCGCGTGTGGGACCTCGAGGCAGCCTATCTTGCGGAGGGTGTCAGCACCTACGTCCTTTGCTATGCGCCGCAGAGGATTGTGCTCGGTGGAGGTGTGATGAGCCAGGGTCAGCTCTTCCCACTCGTGCGTGACAAGGTCCAGGAGATTCTGCACGGTTACATCGCGACCTCCCAGGTAGAGAACATCAGCGAGTACATCGTTCCGGCGGGATGTGGTGGTGCGCAAGGCATCCTCGGTGCCATCGAGCTAGGCCGTCGAGCTCTTTGTGCAGAACAGCTAGATACGAAAGCGGTGTGACGATGGGCTTTCTGAAGTCAGACAACGTGATGCTTGGACAGCATGCGGATAGCAAGGACGAGGCTCTTTGGGATGTGGCCCGCAAGGCCGTTCAGCTTGGCGTGACTGACGATGCCGCGGCAGTGCACCAGTCATTCATCGATCGAGAGGCTCTGGGCGAGACGGGCATGACCGAGGGCTTTGCGATTCCTCACGCTAAGTGCAATGAGATCAGGCGTGCAACAGTCATCGTCTATAAGAACGACCATGCGGTCGAGTGGCCCTCGTTCGACGGCAAGCCTGTGGATATCGCCATCGCCCTTCTGGTTCCCAACAGCCAGGCCGGCACGACGCACCTCAAGCTTCTTTCCAAGACCGCGGTGCTGCTCATGGACGATGACTTCAAAAGGCTCGTGCGTGACGCCAACGATGTCGAGGGTATCGTCAACGCCATAAACACCGAGCTGGAGAAGGAGTAGGGCATACTCAATAGTCGATGTGGGCCATCAAGTATCCAAGAGGTGCACGTGACCCACATGTTGAGACATGTCCCGACATGATGGACCAATGTCCTAACATGTCCATCATTGTCCCTATCCTCTTCCGGCCCTTCTCGGTCATGTCATCGTGAACCCCTCCGGTGCGATCGACCAGTGCTCGGTGTTGATGGCTAGGACGTTTTGGTGACACTCTTTGGATGACAAGGAAGGGGGACTCCCCAAGCGCGGCGGGATCGTACATGCCGCCCGCCGCGCCGAGGCTCAAGGAGAAACGTCAGCGGCATTACGCACACTGTCGGCGCATCTTCCGCTCGATGACGTCAATCACGACTGCCGTGATGGCGATGATTGCCATCACGGGCAGCGTATTGCCGCATGGAAGCACCCAATCGAGCGAGAGACGATACAGTCCAAATCCGAGCAGCCACAGCACCACGTTGTGCCAATCAATGCGCACGCCCGCGCGGTTGCGGTGCAGCACGAAATAATTCACGCACACGATGGTCGCCATTGGCGCGAACACCGAGCCGATGAGGTACAGGAACCCCTCGAAGTCGCCCACCGGGGCCACGATGGCCAGTACGCAGCCAATAACGGCTGCCGCGATGCCGCAGACGCGCGCGTGCAGGCGTGGATGGATGGATTCGGCAGATACGCCAGCGGATTGCGCGTCGAGGAACGTGGTAGTCACCGTGGAAATCACAACGACGAGAATGCCCACAGCGCCCATGCCCGACTGCGCCAGCACGGTGGCGACATCGTCCGACCCGGCAAACAGCGCGCATCCCAGCCCGATAGCGAACATCCAGCAGCTTCCGATGAAGTACGCGCCAGTAGCGAGCGTGGTGCCGGCCGCTGGCCTCTTGGCGGTGCACAGGTAGTCGCCCGCAACGGGCAGCCATGAAAGCGGCATCGCAGCAGCCAGCTCGATTGCCGCGCCGAATGACAGGTTCTCGGCGCTCACCGCAGAGGCTTTGGTGCTGTCGCCAAATACGACGAAGCTCACCGCGAACGTGAGCGCCACTAGTACGATGGCGGCAATCGATTGCACCGTGCCCATCTTCTTCATACCGATGGCGATCCACAGCACGATGAGCGCGCCTATGATGACGCTCCAACCTGCCACGCCCAGCTGTGGCATCAGCAATGTGGCGGCCGTAGCACCGGACATGATCATGATGGCCGTCCAACCAATGAGCTGGATCACGTTCGCAATGGAAAACGCATCGGCACCGAAACGGCCGAACGAGCGGTTCGCGACTTCCATGGCCGACTCGCCGGTTTTCGCACTGACGAAGCCTACCAGGTAGAACAACGCACATCCAATGACGTGACCCACAAGGATGGCGGCTATACCCATCTCGAATCCGAGCGGGGCGAAGAACGTTCCCGTGAGGATCTCGGCAAGGGACACGGCTGCCCCGAACCAGACCCATCCCAATTTCGAAGAGGACAAAACGCGTGGCTGCGACATACGCACTCCCTTCGACGGCATTACCCGCATCAGGTTCATAGGGTCGGAGCGGGCATACGCTCCCTCTCAGCCCGCATCTCGCGAGCTCCCCATTGGTCGTAATTTTAGTGCGTGGTTATATGCAGCACAAGGATGGTCCGATTGCCGTGTAATGTCTTGATATGCTCCGGTTTCCTTGCGTCTAACGTGCACCGTGGTGTTCATCACGATCGGCTCGAGCAATCGTTAGAGGCCTTTAGCGTATGTGCCGGAGGTCCGCATGCTTACATGAAGATGTAGGAGGTCATCGACATGGAGCCCAGCTCGCGGTAGTTGTTGAAGTAGGCGATCTGGTCGCCCCTCTGTACGGCGCCCAGCGCCACCAGCAAGGGCCCTCCTTGGCGCACCCTGCATGATGCGTGCGTTGACGATTCCTGCATCATACCCAGCAAAGCACTAGGAGTTAAGCGAGGAGGGGTGATGTGATGTGGATGATTACCTCCATCTCCCAGATCATTGTTGCCGCAATCACATTTCTCTATGTTCTTGCCGTCGCGTTGATGCGCGACTCCAGGTCGGACATGAAGGCGACCACATCGTCAAATGCGGGTGCCTCACCGAAGATCATCGGCTGCATGCTCCCATAGTCGGCGGCGAGCTCGGCCAATCGCTCCGCCTGTGGGGTCAGCTTGAGCGTGCCGGGCCTGGCGTCGGCGGGCCTTGCCCAGGGCGTGCGGTAGGACTTCTCTTTAAAGGCGATGACCTTGGCGAGCAACTTAGGTTGCGCGATGGCGCGGGCCGCAACATCAGAATGTCCGAGGCGGTACATATCGTAATAGTGGCGCGAGTAGCGTTTCGGCATTGCCTTGCCCATGGGACGGTTGGCCTCCTGGTGCAGGATGGTAGCTTTCTCCCAAAGGTGCGCTCAGCTACGGCCGTTTCGACTATGGTTGACGGCTGCGAGAAGGCTTCCGGGTGCAGCTCGGCGGCGTAGGGCGTTATCTCCCACCGGTGTCGACGGCGTCAACGCGGCCAGCGGACCAATCTCCAGCTTCACTACATCCAGCGTCGATTCGGATGAGAGCAACCTTGGGTAGGCAAAGAGAACGGTCTCCTCTTCGGCACCAGCTCGTACGTCTGCCTCGAAACCGAGTCTTTCCGAGAGCCCCTCCTTCAGCGATGGAATGAAGACTTCGGCGAGATAACGGTTTGTGCGCTCGACAGTCTCGAGCTTGAATCCGTCCTGCTTGGTGTTGGAGCGCTCCTCCCAGGGCTCGTCGATGCCATAACCTATGAGCCGCCAGTCGAGTATGAGATCGACGTCCTCTGAGAACCGCTCGATGAGATGATAGGCTTTCGATAGGCTTGTGCCACCCTTAAAGATGATGGAGCCCCTGAACTCGCTGTGGCAGAACAGGTGGTCGAGTAGGTAACAGACCTACAGGTCCTTCTCGATGATTGCCGGCTGGAGTCTCTTCTCAGCCGCCGTAATCCTGATGAGGTCGGATCGCTCCCTGTCATTTGCCTTCGCTACGTTCAGCATGTGGTTCTCCTATTGCGTGATTTCGTGGATGGCGTCGCGGATCCATGCCGTGGCGTGCCCAGTTTCCGCAAGCAGCGTCTCCTTCTCATGGACAGTCAGCCTCTTTGATATGCGGTCGATGACGTGTCCGTTCGCTCTGTCCTTGCCGAGGGTCTTGAGTGCCTGCACGACGAGGGCAGTGAGCGGTGACATTCCGACGACGTTCCTGTTTGCGGCATGCTTGAACCGCACCTTGTAGGGTCCTACCTGGATGCTGACGTACGGGCCGGTGCTGATGTATGCGTAAACGGCTGGCACCTGGGTGTCCAGCCCCAGCATGTTCAGCGCGTGGTCACCGGAAGGTGCGATTTCCCAGCCCCGCGCCCTCGCGATAGCATGTGCCACCTCATCGACATCGGGCGGCACCACCTGCCCCAACAGGCCGCTGAAGCGCGGCTTGTAGTAGACGCCACGGGTGGCACGCGCTATCGTGCCGTTGTCCGTGAGCTCCTTGAGCGCCTGGCGTACGTTCTGTGAATCGGCGATGTCCGCGAAGTCGCTCGATGTGAAAGCCGTATCCTCCGGGAGGTTCTCGACCTTACGGCGGATACCGTCCTTTAGGCCCCTGTCGTTCATCGTACTCCTCTCAAAATCACGAATATAATATAGTAAATGTGATTATAGGAACAAGGATAGGCGGGTTCATTAAATTTGAGCTCACTATCTCACCACTGCTCTGAAGAGCCATCTTGCGAACTCGAGACCGTCCTAAGCGCTCGTATTGTCAGCTGACTTCGCAACAGTGAACATGACCTTCCAACTGCTCCGTAACGAAGATGGCGCCAGCTATAGGGAAAAGGCCACTGCAGTCTCGGCATGAAAACGGCAACCCAGGGATTCCCCATGGGCTGCCGCTATGTTTGAACTGCTGACTCGCACGGGTGTGCGCTGCCCCGTACCGACCTACAGGCAGGCCTCAAGGATCTGCTCGATGTCCTCGTCGGTGAGCGGTACGAAGGCGTTGTCCAGGCGACCGCCCCTGTTGGCCCGCGCGGTCATCTCGGCGAAGTGCTCGCGGCCGATGCCCAGCTCGGTGAGGGCCATGGGGATGCCCGTGGACGTGAGGTAGTCCTCGAGCGCATCGATCGCGGCGTGCGCGAGGGAGAGTTCGTCGTCGCCGTCGAGGCCCATCACATTGCGGGCGAACCTCACGAAGCGTGGCAGCGTCGTGGCGTCCTTGGCCAGGATGTGGCGCATCCAGCGCGGGGTGAGGATGGCCAGGCCAACGCCATGCGTGATGTCATAAAAGGCGGAGAGCTGGTGCTCCATGGCATGGCAGGGCCAACCGGTGGACTGCTTGCCGTACTCGGGAATGCCCGAGCACGCCACCGAGGAGTCGGCCATGAGGTTGGCGCGCGCCTCGTAGTCCTCGGGATTGGCGAGGGCGGTGGGGCAGTTGCGCATGACCGACTTGAGGATGGCCTCGGCGATGCCATCGGAGAGGTCGGAGTCCATGGTGCGGCTGAAGTAGCCCTCGAAGACGTGGCTCATGATGTCGGCGGAGCCGGCGGCGGTCTGGTAGGCAGGCACCGTGAAGGTGTAGGTGGGGTCGCAGATGGAGACGGCAGGATAGGTATAGCTGTTGCCGACCTTCTGGCTGAGGGCCATGTTGGAGATCACACCGCCACCGTCGAACTCGGAGCCGGTCGCCGCGATGGTGAGCACGTCGACGATGGGCAGTGCGCGCAGCTGGCCATGGCGCGAGGTGACCATGTCCCACAGGTCGCCCTCCCAGAAGATGCCGGTCGCGACGGCCTTGCCGCAGTCGATGGTGGAGCCACCGCCAACTGCCAGGATGACGTCGATGCCGTTCTGTCCGCAGAGCTCCACGCCGCGCTCGACCGACTCGATGCGGGGGTTGGGCTCGATGCCGTCGAGCTCGGTGACCTTGAAGTTCCCGTCGCGCAGGATGTCGAGGATGGTGTCGTAGAGGCCGGACCTCTTGACCGAGCCGCCGCCGTAGGCCAATAGCACGTTCTTGCCGAAGGCGTCGAGCGCCGGCGCCAGGTGTTCGATGGCGCCCTTGCCGAAGTGGAGCTTGGTTGGGATGTCGTGGGTGAAGTTGAGCATGCTCTCTCCTCGCATGGTCGCAGTGCCTCATGTCCCCATTATATGAATTGCACATGATGTATTGCCCGTGGGCACGAATGCGCCAGCGGGTTTCGGCCGCAGCCGTCTTGGTCGCGGTAGAGGGCCGCGGTTGGAGGCCGTGCGCGCGAGCAGCCGGCCGTCGTGCGGGGCACGACCATGGGCAGGATGCCGGTGATGGGGATCATTGGCGTCGTCAGCCCCTCATCTGGACATGCGATTGATGCGAGCGATATAATGATGTTTCAATATTACTAGCATGGGAGCGCCGCCGGCACCGAGAGGCCCGGCACGTCATGAGGAAAGGAACCGACAATGCCTACCACCCACTTCACCATCCAGCACAAGCTCCCCCTGCCCGATGCGCAGAATGCGGTCTACGTCTTTCTGACGACGCACAAGTTCGAGCAGAAGACGGCTGATGACGGTAGGGTCTTTTGGGAGCTCAATGACCCCATCCTCTACGGGCGCATGGGGCTGACGTGTGGGATCACGGATGCGACCGTCGAGATCGATGGGTGGATCGGCAAGTACACCAAGCCGACCGCCGTCGACAATGGCTATGTGAAGTCCGTCGGCAAGAATCACTTCCGCGAGCTGATGGCCGAGCTGGAGGCATCGCTGCAGAGTCAGGCGGGCATACAGCCCGGCACCGTTCCGACGCAGCTCCAGGAGCAGGCAGCCAAATCAAGGAGGCGCAACGGCACCTTTGCCATCGCTGGCTTTGTCGTCGCCCTCATCGGCCTCATCCTGGCGATGTTCCCGAGGCTGAGCCCTGGTGGGGTGCTGATCCTCCTGGCGCTTGGGTTCAGCGCCTACGGCCTCCGCAGCTCCAGGAAGGGCCTTGCCCTGGCAGGCATCGTGATCTCCCTCATTGACCTGATGCTCTTGGTGCTGAAACTGACGGGCATCCTCAGGTAGGTTCGCGCACCGTTCCCGTGGCAGGTGTCCTGTGGCTATGGTGCCTCGTGACGCCCTGTCGTAACCCAAAGCCGTAATCGCTCCGTTGGCCCATCCCTCATTTTCAGAGTTGATACAAGATGGCACAATGATGTTGTCACCACATGTCACCTGGGCGAGGGGAGATGACCATGGGCTTCATGGAGCTTGCCAGGCAACGCTATTCGGTGCGGAGGTTCTCAGGCGAGAGGCCCTCCCAGGGGCTGCTCGATCGGCTGCTGGAATGTCTGCTTGTGGCGCCCACGGCCAAGAACATGCAATCTGAGCGCATCTATGTGCTCCAAAGCGATGAGGCGCTCGCCAAGGTGGATGCCATCACCAAATGTCGTTATGGTGCACCCATCGTGCTGCTGTTTGCGTATGACCAGACCAAGGACTATCAGAATCCCTGGGAGCCCCAGTTCCATTCCGGCGAGCAGGACGTGAGCATCGTCGCCACCCATGTCATGCTGCGTGCGGTGGAGCTAGGCCTGGGTACCATCTGGGTCAACTGGTATCACGTGTCGGAATCCGAGCGGCTCTTCGGCCTTCCCCAGAGCGAGCGCAGCGTGCTCCTGATGCCGGTGGGCTATCCTGCCGAGGAGGCACGACCGTCCCGTTCGCACATGGAATCGCGCCCACTTTTTGATTTGGTGCGGTATCGGTAGCGCGCTGCCGTGCATCAGGATTTTCCCACCCAGCGGGGAGTGTCCGCCCCTTGATGGGGTATAACAGGCACGATGCATGCGAGGCCAGGCACCCCAGATCGGGGTGCCTGGCCATCAAGGGGAGGGACGCCAATGCAGGGCGCTAGTCTCAGCAGGAACGTTGCCGCGTTCAGGACTCGCTACAACGACGAGAACGAGCTCTTTGGCCCGCGCCATCGCTGCTTCCCCCGGCGTGACACCTGCGTCGCCCTGCTGAAGGACATCCGCAGTCTCATGTTCCCCGGCTACTTTGACGATGCGAGTGCCGCAGGCGAGAGCTCCGACCTGCTGATGGGGGAGAAGCTGCTGCACATCGAGCGCGTCCTTCAGGATCAGGTGAGCAACGCCCTGCTCTTTGGGGACGCCTCGCTGGATGCGGACGTCGTGAGCGAACGGGCGTCCGAGAAGGTCTCGTCGTTCATGGATGCGCTCCCAGGGGTGCACTCCCTGCTGCTCAAGGACATCGAGGCGCTCTTCGACGGTGACCCGGCGGCGGAGAGCTATGCCGAGGTGCTCGTCTCCTATCCGGGGCTCTTCGCGATCTTCGTCTATCGCATGGCCCACGTGCTCTATGAGCTCGAGGTCCCCCTGATCCCGCGCCTCATGACCGAGTACGCGCACGGCAAGACGGGCATCGACATCAACCCGGGCGCGCAGATCGGCGAGTACTTCTTCATCGATCATGGTACGGGCGTCGTCATTGGCGAGACGACCGTCATCGGTGATCACGTGAAGCTCTATCAGGGCGTCACGCTCGGCGCGCTCTCCCTGCGCAAGGGGCAGGAGCTCTCAGGCACCAAGCGCCATCCCACGCTGGGTGACAACGTGACCGTCTACTCCAACGCGAGCATCCTAGGTGGCGAGACCGTGATCGGCAGCGGTGCCGTCATCAGTGGCAGCGCCTTCGTGGTGGAGTCGGTACCCGAGAATGCGCGCGTCAAGCTCAAGGATCAGGAGATCACCATCCGCAAGCCGGATGAGCCCGAGGCGCCCTGGTTCTACGTCATCTAGGCAATTTTTTATAACCGCAGGTAGATTGCTGTGAGTAGCTGAATTTAGTCCCAAATCGTCCCATCAGCGACGATTGTGGTTGATGCCGCTCATGCCCAGGCATCCCCGTAGGGGTGCTCGGCGTAGGCCTCGCAGACCATGTCGGCGAGCTGCGTGGCACCAGGCTGGTCGTAGTGCTGGGCCGTGACGGCCCCTCCCGAGACGGGCACGTGCCCCATGAGGGTCTCGCTCGCCCAAGGCGGCAGGCGGAGCGTCCATCGGGCTATGGTCTCCCATGACCTCCTGAGCGACGACGGAGCGTGGCGTCCAATGTCCGGGGGGAGCCTGGCGAGCATTCGGGACCATGAGGACTTGAGCGCATGCTGGGTGGTCGGGCCGCCCAGGCCGTCTCCGGTGAGCCAGGGTGACGAGGGGCCTTCCCTGATGTCTAGCAGCCGCTCTCCCATGGGGCCCGGCACCACCACCACGCGCCTGCTCTGCGGGTTCTTGAGCGTGTCGGTGACCCCGCCCGTCCCGCGCACCTGGCGGGCCACGTCCACAATGGCGCAGGGCACACCGGCATGCCCGTAGGCCTCCAGATCCCCGTCGCGCACCCCGAGCGACTCGCCCACCCGGCACGACCCGAACGCCATGAGCAGGAACGCCGCCTCGAACCACCCGCCGCGCACGACGTTCCACACGGCGCCAAGCTCGTCGGCGTCCCAGTGCCCCTTGTCCCTGCCCCCAGAGGTGGAGCGCGACGGCATGACGTAGGAGTTCCGCATGGGGTTCGAGCCAACGAACTCGTAGCGGACGGCGCACGACAGCACGGAGGAGAGGGCCATGCGGGCGTGGGAGGCCTGGGCCCTCGTGAGCGTGAGGAGCCATTGCTGCACGGCGAGCGGACGCACCCCGTCGCAGGGGACGTCTCCCCACGTCGGGGCCACGTGCAGCCGCCAGGAGGAGTCCTGTGTGGCGAGGGTCTGCGGGGAGAGCTCGCCGTCGTCGCACATGCGCTGCCGCATCGGCCTGTACCAGCGCCGCCACACCTCGCCCACGGTGGGGCATGGGGCGTCATGTCCGTGCTCGAGCCTGAGCTCCGCCAGGCGGTCGTAGGCGTCGGCTCTGCGGCCCCTCACCGTCTCGCTGCACCTGCGGTAGCCGTCGGGCTCCTCGGCCCAGTAGCGGATGCGCCAGCGGCCCCTGCCGGCCTCCTGGACGCTGCCCCAGTCGCTGCGCATGCCCCTTCGTGCCATAATGGCATCGGCCCCCTATCCGTGGCCATCGCCCCCTCGTCCTCTGCCAAGATGACCGAGGGGGCGAAACTCTTATCCCACTAGCTCGCTATCTCGTAGCCCATGCTCCGGTAGAGGGTCACAGTGCCACCGACCTCGTCACCCTGGAACTGCACGACCTCCACCGTGTGGGTGCCCTCCTTGAGGGCGTCACCCTTGAGGTCGAACGTCAGCTGGGAGTCGCCGAAGTTGCCCTCCGTGGCCTCCATTCCGTCAACGTAGACGTGCGTCACGGCCGAGCCGTCGAGGCCCTTGGTGTCTAGCTCGATCTGGTAGACGGTGGTGCCCTTCGGCACGGTGAGCTTCGGGACGTTGCCACCCTCCGTGGTCCCCGCCTGCGTGTGGAGCATCGCGGTTCCCTCGCCGACCTTGGACTGGCCGGAACCGTCAAAGTCCTTCTTTGCGGATTCCTCTTTGGCCTGTGGCTGCTCTTGCTGTGACTGCTGACTGCCATCAGTGCCCTGCGGCTGCTGCTGTGGCTGTCCGCCGCACGCGCCCAGGGAGAGGGCCATCGCGATGCCAAGTCCTGCCGAAACCACCTTGTTTTTAAGCATCTTTTCCTCAATCCGTTTCCATGGGGTTGGTATCGCTAATCGAGTCGGTAGATAACTTCCGTTTTTCCTTCAAGATCGCGTGAATAACGCGATACTACGAGTTCCCCAGCAACAAGTTTGAAATGCGCAACATAGAAATATGGTTTGTCCCAAATGCCTAGACGCGCCTTGCCCACTCTTCCGTCTGGGAGATAGTCAATCTTTCCAGATGACTGTTCTGGGCTCGGGTGCTCCTTGATGAAGCTGTCTAGCTCTTCGATGGTCATGTGCTTTGGCCTCTCAAGTCCCGCGATGAACTCGATTGAGGCCGTATATTTAGGAGTCCTGCCAGTTGGGGTTAGTTGGTTCAGATACGCCCATGCGTAGTGTTCTGGCAGATCTGAGGTTATGTCATCAACTGGTCTGATGTTCGACATATCAACCTTAATGCGTGTCATTGGAGTCATGACGTTAAGCATGCGAACGAGGGAATCTACCGTCTCGATAATCGACACAAGTGCCGTGGCGTTTGCATACCATATTCCGTGCATCTCCGCCCCATTGTCATCAATGTGATCTTGAGCGCCGACATATGATCCAGGAGTGAATGGAAAGCCTGGCACACCAGTATTCACCTCGACTATTGATCTCCTTGGCAACGCATTCATACGCTCTGACTCACGACGGTCCTCATCCGACCACATGCTCTCTTCAATGGCTCTCGCGAACTTAGCTTTTTCGGCATCTATTTCTGAGCGAGATGCGACATGCCGTGCCTGCCTTCTGACAAACAATCCCATCTATTCCACCTCCCTTAAGCTACGCTCTCCAATTAACCGGTGACGTGTATGCCACCGCCTTGCCAATCATTCGTACGGCTGGGGCTTCGGGGTCCGATCTGTCGATAGTCCGTGACATGTACTCGACGTCATAGCTCTCTGGGACCAGCGTCACGGACTTCCCATCGAAGTAGACCCTCTTGATGGTCGCATCATCGCCATTGACGAACAGGGCGGCAACATCACCGTTTCTGACTTCCTCGTCTGGATCAATCAACACCAGGGTGCCCTCTGCGAACAGTCTGTTCATAGAGTTGCCCGCGACGGTGAGCCAGAAGGCGTTCGGATGCTCTTGGTACAGCTCTTCCGTTGTCTGGCGCGTCTCACCAGCCTGCTCGATCGCCTCTCTCGCGGAACCAGCCGCTATTCGGCCGACAATAGGTAAAGCATATGAGCGCGCTGGAATGGCCTCGATATATCCGCTGTCGCTATCAACACCAAGAAGGTAGGAGATTGTGACGCCAAGGGTTGAGGACAGCTTTATCAGCACGCTTGACTTTACGTCGTTTGCACCACTCTCATATCTTGCGATTTGCTGCTGCGTGGTACCTATGTGCTTGGCAAGATCAGCTTGGCTCCACCCCTTTGCGCGTCTCGCCTCGGCAATCTTGTAACTGCCCAAGGCAAACACCTCCTCCGTTTTGTGTCTTGGCTGAACCTGATTTTTACACACAAAAATGTTGTTGACAAACACGGAAACGTTGTTTTATTCTTACTCCAGCAACACGTAATTGTTGTTGGAGGTGAGACATGAGAGGACACATGAGGGCCGAGAGAGCAAGGCTTGGTCTGACGGCAAAGGAGGTCGCTAAGGCCATTGGCGTGCATGAGAATGCACTGCTCAGATGGGAGAACGGTCTTACTGAACCACTTGGGGACAACTTGATCAAGCTTTCAAAGCTCTACATGGTTTCTCCTGAGTACCTGATGGAGCAAACCAAGGATCCACACCAAAAAGTTGTCGCGAAATAGACCGTAGTCATCAATGCACCTTGAGAACCGAATAGCCGATGTGGGCCGTCTGGTGGAGCCAGCGGCACCCGCCATCGCACGTTTGGCCGCTGTTTCCGTGGGTGCGCCCACGGTCGCTCGACTGAGGAGAAACGGCCGCAAGCACTGACAAGCAATCATACGCAAGCGAGCGCCCCGCGGGGCCGTCCCGCTTCCGGGGGCCGTCTGCATAGCGGCAACCCGGTCGCAAGGGCGGACGAACCGACACAGCCACGCGGTGGTCGCGCCCCTCCTTTCTGGCGTGCGCCGCCCTGACCGGGACGGCCGCGCGGGACGCTCGCGGGGAATCGGAGGTATGGACATGGAGAAGGTGCAGGTCGGCCTCGTCAGGGGCCGTCATGAGATGCCCGTCAGCAGATACGTCTTCGAGGCGATCGCCGACCCGACCGACTTCGAGGGCATGGCGCGCGTGGCAAGCGACTTCGTCCTGCAGGAGGTCGGCATCATCATCAGGGTCGGGCGCCCGCTCAACAGCGCCGACTACACCGACCTCCCGTGCTACACGGGAGTGTGTGAGCTGGTCGTGTACGTGACCGGCCTCACCGCCGCAGCCGCGGCGGTCATCAGGGCATGCGCCATCTACGGCGTGACCCTCACGCTCATGCACTATGACCGCGAGGCGGGCGGCTACGTGCCGCAGCGAATCTTCTAGGGAGGAACACATGGACGCACAGAGCAAGTACCGCATCGTCGCAGACGTCATCAGTCTGTGCGACGAGAACGACCGCCTGCGCGAGCAGGCGCGCGCCATCGAGGCGGCCGAGCGCGAGCAGCGAGAGGTCACAGCCACGGCGTCGCTGAGCGTCACCGAAGCCTACTTCATCGAGGCCGGAAAGCGCGCGGCGGTCAAGAAGTGCATCGACGGCTACTGGTCGAATCCCGAGTACGACGAGGACACGGACACCTACCAGTCGTTCGATGGCTGGTGCGACAGGCAGATCAAGCGTGACAAGATTCCCGACTGTATGAGCCTCACGGCCTTCCGCGACGCCTGCGACGCGCAGCTGCGCGAGGTCTACGACGAGAAGCTTGCCGAGGCCATCAAGGAGAACGAGTGACAAGGCGCCCGCCCGCTGCTGGCACAGCGGGCGGGCCGACAGGATCGGAGGGATCCATGGACAAGAGCATAGCACCACCGGAGGGGTCAGTGACGCTCTCCGTCGCAGAGGCGGCGGCGCTCACGGGCTTCTCGGAGCGGGTCATAAGGACGGCCATCAGGAGCGGTGAGCTGCCGAGCCTGATGCCGCACGGGGCCTTGCGGGGCCGCAGGGTACGGAGGCGCGACCTGGACAGGTGGATGAGGGGGATGAGGTCATGAGGGCGCATCGGAGGTTCGAGGACACGGACATGCTGACGCCACTCCAGGTGGCCGCCGCCGTCCTGGCGCTCCTGCTCGTCCTCGCGTGCCTCGGCATCGCGGGGGAGATGGACTACGAGGACAGGACCGGGCGCGTACCGGCGTCGGTGGTGGTCGTCGATGGGTGACATGCCGAGCTACCCGATGCCACTCGGAGCAAACGCCAGGAGGCAGCTCTTCGAGATGTGGAAGAGGCGCAACCCCAGGGCGTGCGCGCTCCTGGACGAGTACGCGCTGGGGATGCAGGAGCGCGAGGGCCGCGTGAGCGTCCAGTACGTCATCGAGAAGCTGCGCCACGACGGCGGGCTGCGGATAGACCCCATTCCGTTCCAGGACGCCTACGGCCAGGTGCACCGCTACAGGGTGAACAACAGCGACCGCGCCCTCATAGGGCGCTGGCTCGCGCGCAGGCACGACGGCATGCGCGTCATGACCCGCAGGAGCGACTTCGACGGGGTGTCCTGATGGTCAGGCGCTTCGAGGTGCCCGGGAGGCTCCCCGGGCTCAACGAGTACACGAGGGCCTGCCGCTCCCACTGGGCGGTGGGCGCCAAGCTCAAGCGCGAGAGCACCCGGCTCGTGGCCGCGTGCGCCAGGGCCGCGAGGGTCGGCCGGTTCTTCGGCCCAGTCACGGTCACGTGCAGGTGGGTGGAGCGCGACTCAAGGCGCGACCTGGACAACGTCGCGTTCGGGATGAAGTTCGTGCTGGACGGCCTCGTCGAGGCCGGGGTCATCGGGGACGACGACCAGCGGCACGTGGGCGGGATATCGAGCGAGTTCTCGATAGACAAGAGAAAGCCGCGCGTGGTGGTGACCATCACGGGCGAGGACATGCATTGGAGGAGCTCATGACAGCGAGGAAGAAGAAGGTCGAGGAGGTCGAGGCCACGGTCATCGACGCGCCCGACGTGCTCTCCGGGGCGGACAGGTGGCTCGCCGAGCAGCGTGCCAAGGTGGCCGAGATAGCCGAGGACTACCGGCCGCACGAGATCGAGAGCGCGAAGGACTACAGGGACAGCAAGCGGGCGCGCACGCAGGCCCGCAAGGCCATCAAGGAGGTCGAGGACGCCCGCAGGGAGCAGGTCGGCGCCATCAAGGACGCCGTGCGCGACTTCGAGGCCCAGGTTCGCGACCTGCTCGCGCCGCTCTCCGGGGTGGACGCCTCCTACAAGGAGGCGCTCGCCGAGTGGGAGAGGCTCACGGTGGAGTCCCGCACGCAGGCCATCGAGGCGTGGTACGTCGACCAGGGCGGCGTCGTGGTGGACGCCGTGCCCTTCCAGAGGCTCGTCGACGCGTTCGGCGCCGAGGGCAAGTGGCTCAACTACGGCACAAACGAAGCAGCCATCCAGGAGGACGTCACCAGGCACGTGAGGGCCATAGAGGCCGACCTCGAATCCATAGACGCCCAGTCGCTCGACGAGGGCGAGAGGATGGCGCTCAAGCAGGACTACCTCTCGACGCTCGACATGGGCGAGGCCATGCGCCGCGCCGCCGAGCGCAGGCGCCAGAGGGAGGCCCTCGAGGAGGCGGAACGCCGCCGCCAGGAGGCCGAGCGGGCCGAGCGCGAGCGCCTCGAGCGTGAGGAGGCCGAGAGGGCCGCCGCCGAGGCGGAGAGGAGGGCACGCGAGGAGACCGAGCACGAGGCGAGGCTCCGCGAGGCCGAGGAGGCACGGCTGAGGCGCGCCGAGGCCGGAATGGAGCCGGCCGCGCCCGGTGACGCTCCGATGGCCCCCGAGGCCGCACCAGCGCCTGAATTCGCGCCGTTTGCGCCCGCACCCGACCCGGTGGAGGCACCGCCCGCCCCGGCGCCGGATACGGCCCCTCAGGCGCCCGCGGCACCTCCCGCACCGACGTTCTCGGAGCCGGGCGAGGCCACCGCCCCGTGGGTGGTCGTGGTCGAGGCGGCCACGAGGTCGCAGATGGAGCTGGTGGCGAAGGCCATCGGGTCGCTCGGCGTGAGGGGGCGCGTGCTGCCGGGGACGCTGGCGCAGGCGCTCGACAGGACGAGAGGATAGAGAGATGGCAGACGAGACAAGCCTGATGGCGCGCCTGGCCGACATACAGGGCAGGATCAAGGTCGAGAAGAAGCAATGGAACAACTTCAGCAAGTTCTACTACCGCAGCAAGGAGGACATCCTCGAGGCGGCCAAGCCCCTGTGCCACGAGAGGGGCCTCGCGCTCATATGCGACGACGAGGTCGTGGACGTCGGCGGCTGGCACTACGTGCGCTGCACGGCGTCGGTCGTGGACACGGAGACGGGCGCCATCATGTCGGCCCACGGCCTGGCGAGGGAGCCCGAGGAGAAGAAGGGGATGGACGCGGCCCAGATAACCGGGACCGCGTCCTCCTACGCCGGCAAGCGCGCGCTGGGAAACCTCTTCGCCCTGGACGACACGGCCGACAGCGACGCTGGTGACGGGGCGACGGGCGCGGAGGCCATCCCGGACGGCCCGTTCGAGGCGAAGTGCCACAGCTGCGGTATGGCCTACACCTTCAAGAACGCAGCGCAGTACGAGGCCTTCCTGGCACGACCCGGCTGCTGCCCGAACCCCGACTGGCGGATCAGGTAGCCCATGGGCACCTACGCCGGGCAGGGCGACTACGCCGAGCTCATGGAGCTGCAGGACAGGCTCGACGGCGAGGTCGAGGCCATGAGGAACGCGGGCTGCCAGTACGCCAGGAACGAGGCGGAGTACCGCAAGGCGCTCCGCCTCCGCATCCTGGACGAGCGCACCAAGGGGACGCCGGTGACGGTCATATCGGACCTGTGCAGGGGCGACCCCCACATAGCCGACCTCAAGTGCTCCAGGGACTGCGCAGAGGCGCTCTACAAGGCCTCGCAGGAGGCCATCAACACGATAAAGCTGCGGATACGGATAGTGAACGCCCAGATAGACCGAGAGTGGTCGAGGGCGGCGAACGGATAGGGGAGACGATGAGCATCAACGTTGCAAGCATCTCAGGCAACCTCGGGGCGAACCCCGAGCTGAGGCAGACCAGCACCGGCACCCAGGTGCTGAGCATGAGGGTGGCCGTGAACGACAGGGTCAGGCAGCAGGACGGCACGTGGGCGGACAGGCCCAACTGGATCGGCGTCGTGGTCTTCGGCAACCGAGCCGGCGCGCTCTCCGGGATGCTGCACAAGGGATCAAAGGTGTCCGTGTCCGGGCGTCTGCGCTACAGCGAGTGGCAGGACTCCGAGACCGGGAAGAAGCGCAGCAAGGTCGAGGTCGTCGCCGACGACATCGAGTTCCTGAGCCCCAGGAGCGATGCGCCCGCGTACGCGCCGCAGCACCAGCAGCCTGCGCCCGCATACCAGCAGGCGCCACAGGAGGCCCCGCAGTACCAGCAGGCATATGCGAGGCAGCCTCAGGTGGCACCAGCACCGGCTCCGCAGTACCAGCAGCCTGCCGCTGCACCGGCGCCGCAGCCAGCTGCCGCACCAGCCCCGCAGGCGGCGCCACAGCCAGGCCTTTACGACGACGAGATTCCATTCTAGGGACAGAGCTGTGAACATCTTCGACTCATACATAGATGCTGGCCAACAGCTTGGCAAAAGGGACAGGGAGCGGTACTACACGGCGCTCATAGAGTTTCTCGCCTACGGAATCGAGCCAGACGTCAAGGGGACGGCCATGGCGGTTATTATCGCCATCCGTCCATCCCTCGACGAGAGCCGCACGCGGATAGTCAATGGGCGCAAGGGCGGAAGGCCTAACAAAAAGCTAAACGGCGAAATCGCGGAAAGCCAAACGCCCGAAACCGAGAAACCTAACCGAGAGAAATCGGAAAAGCTAAACGGCGAAATCGCGGAAAGCCAAACGCCCGAAACCGAGAAACCTAAGGGTAAGGGTAAGAGTAAGGGTAAAGAAGAACTTCCTAACGGAAGTTCCAAGAAAAGCCCCCGCTTTCAAAAGCCGACCGCAGATGATGTCTCGGCCTACGCGTCCGAGAGGGGCCACCCAGGATTCGATGCAGCCCGCTTCATGGACTACTACGAGTCGAACGGCTGGAAGGTCGGGCGAAACCCCATGAGGGACTGGAAGGCCACCGTCCGCAGATGGTGCCGTGACGAGTGCCACGAGGGCGGTGAGTACCATGGCGAGTACGACTAGCTGCCCGTTCTGTGGGATGGAGCTGCGCGCCCGCACCCTGGACGTCGCTGGTAGGACGATCTTCGCTGGCTACGAGCCATGCCAGTGCGATGGCGCCGTGAGGCAGCGCGAGGCTGACGGGAGGGCCGAGGCTGACGCCGCCGAGCGTGAGAGGTACGAGCGCAGGCGTAGGGCCTACGAGAGGGCTGGCATCATGCCTCGCTACTCCGATGCCGAGCACCCCATGGCTCATGAGTGTGCAGAGCTGGCCGAAGGAGGGTCTAACCTCTACATCTGCGGAGGCGTCGGGACGGGAAAGACGATGCTCGCGGCAGTAACGTCGCGCACCCTCGTCGACCATGGCGTGCGTGTCAGGCTCTCGTCAATGTGGAAGATTCTCGACGCAATCAAGGACGGATTCAAGGATGGAAGCGACCCGCTCCCCGAGTACCAGCGCGTTAGATGCCTGGTGCTCGATGACCTCGGCAAGGAGAGCCCAACCGACTTCGCACTAGAGCGAATATTCGCCCTCGTGGACGAGCGATACAACCGCATGCTCCCGACGATCGTCACGACGCAATACAAGCCGGGAATGCTCATCGAGCGCCTGGCAAAGAACGGTGACAAGGACACGGCGATAGCGGTTGTCTCGAGGCTGCGCGATGGATGCGAGGTAGTCGAGCTAGGCGGAAGGGACAGGAGGCTCGATGGCTAGGGTGACAACGCTGCCGGAGATGCTCCGGCCGATGATGGGCAGGCCATCCGTCACGCTCGGCCGCTGCGCCGTGTGCGGCAGGACGTGGCCCCTGAACCAGCACCACGTGGTGCGCAGGGGCGCCGGGCGCATGTGGCTGCATGGCGTCGAGCTGGCAAAGCCGACCATCACGCTCTGCGGCAATGGCAACGCGTCCGGGTGCCACGGGCTCGCCCACCAGAACAGGCTGCACTTCCGTTGGGTTGACAGGAGGCCAAACGCGGCAGACGGAATCGTAAGCAGCGCGGGCCACTGGGAGTACCTCCTCTGCGACGAGCCGACGAGGTACCAGGACGCGCTCGACATGGACGGATGGAGGCGCATATGCGCGATGTGACGACACGCGACCCGCACGACGCGGCGGAGCGCGCCAGGGTGGCGGCGCAGCTGCACAGGTCGGCCGCGACGGGTGACGACCAGATGTGCCTGCTCGGCGACCTGCGGGCGGCGGCGTACCCGGAGGCCGAGAGGGACTGGGGCCACTGGACGTGGGGAGACGTGCTCGAGAGGCTCGCATGCCTCATAGAGCCGACTGACAGGGAGGACGAGTGATGATCACGACCAATGAGCGACGCGAGATCGCTGCGAGCATTGGAGAGATCGACTGGGCAGGCTGTGTCAACAAGACCTGCTGGTGTGCGGTGAACAGGCTGTGCGAGGCGATGGGGCTGGAAATGCGAAACACCTACGTAGAGGACGTAATTGCCATCGCCGCCAAGGTTCGCGAGCTGTGCGATGTGTCGGACGACACTGAGGATTACCAACGTGGGTTCGACGAGGGCTTTGCCTCCGCCGACGACTGGTACGCCGACAGGACGGACGCAGAGCTGGCCGCGCACGGCCTCATGCGCCTGCCGATAGGTGCGGACGGGGAGCCGATACGACCCGGCGACGTGGTCACCCACCCTGACATGGGCAGCAGGCGGGAGGTGACGAGCGTCTACCTCACGGACAATGGCGTCAGTGTCGGGTGCGCGGACGGCTTCGTGACGCTGCGCACCGGCCTCTTCAGCCACGCAGACACGCCTTCCTCGCTCGCGGACGAGATAGACCGCTGGATAGACGCCGGGCAGGACCCCGACGAGCCGTATGACCACCTGCACGGCATCGCCGAGCGCCTGCGCAGGCTGGGAAGTGACGAGTGATGACACCGGCGCTGGATGTGGCCTGCGGGCCGAGGAGCTTCTACTTCGACAAGGAAGACCAGCGCGTCACATTCTGTGACCTCAATCCGCGCCACAAGGTCCTCTGCGACGGTCGTGCGCTCGACGTGGAGCCTGACCTGGTGGCCGACTTCCGCGACCTGCCCTTCCCGGACGAGTCTTTCTCGCTGGTCGTCTTCGACCCTCCGCACCTTGAGGTGGGGGCGGGCTGGCAGGTGGACAAGTACGGCAGGCTCGACCCCAAGGGGTGGCGCGACGACCTCTCGGCGGGCTTCTCCGAGTGCCTGCGCGTGCTCAGGCCGGGCGGCACGCTCGTCTTCAAGTGGTACGAGTACCACATACCCCTCATGGACGTGCTGTCCTGCTGCCCGGCAAGGCCGCTCCTGGGCAACCGCAGGCCGAAGGCGAGCAAGACGCACTGGATTCTTTTCCTCAAGGAGGATGACTTATGAGCAAGTACGGATACGGCGACTACGTCGCATACGACCTGGGCATCGGGCAGGTGCGGGTCGGGCGCGTCGCTGGGCGCGGCCGGACCGGCTGGTACGTCTGCTACCACGAGGGATGCACGGCGGCGCTCACCCCGAGGGAGTGCCTGCGCCCCGCCACGGCGGAGGAGGCCGCGCGGGCGGTGCCGGGCATCGGGCACCACAGGTTCGACGCCGAGTGCCCGGACTACGACAGGGACGTGTGCATGAGGTGCGTGCACGACGTCCACAACATCAAGACTGGAGATGGCAAGCGATGAGCGGCATGGGCGAGTACGTGGCCGAGCTGATGGTTGCCGACGTCCTCCTCGGCGGCGACGCCGTGCGGGAGAGGGTCGTGCGGTGCCGCGAGTGCGAGCACTGGGGGGGACTGTGGGATTGGGACGAGGCAATCGGCTGCGACCTGGCCGACCTTCCGCAGGCGGATCCAGACGGCTTCTGCGCTTGGGGCGAGAGGAGGGACGATGCGCAGATGTGAGGACTGCGAGCACTCGCGGTGCGTCCTCGGCCCGCACCCGAAAATACCGGACGTGTGGAAGTGCATTGTCCGTGGCGGGCAGATTCAGCTGCACCCCGTGCTCCGGGCGATGACGTGCAGGGCGTACGAGTGCAGGTACAGGTTGAGGATAGGAAGTGCGAACGATGGCAGCTAGTGACGAGAGGCGCGAGGTGGCCGAGAGGCTAAGGGCCGAGATGGGGTTCTATGACGAAAAGGCGGTGTTCAATGCGGTTTTCGGGAGGATGCCAATCGAGATGTATATCAGTGAGAGAAAGCGGCTCATTCTCCGTATCGCCGACCTCATCGATCCGACGTGCCGCGCCGTGCGCTCGGACACGAGTAATGACGACGAGCTGGTGTGCTCCGAGTGCGACAGCTCCCTGGGCGTCTCCCTGCGGGACGGGAGGACACTGCTGCCGCGCCACTGCGCCTGCTGTGGTGCGAGGGTCATGAGGGGAGACACGGATGAGTGAGCGTGACGAGGCACTGCTCAAGTGCCTGGAGGCACTGTACGGCATGGTGGGCATCCTCTCGGCCGCGCTCGGGGAGCGCATGTCGGAGAGCGAGGCAACGTCGTTCGGGCGGGCGCACGGCAGGTGGAACTCCGCGCACACCGACCTGCTGCGCGAGATGAGGGGTGACGGGGATGAGTGAGCTTAAGCCCTGTCCCTTCTGCGGCGGCACGTCCGCCATCGTGGAAAGGTACGAGCACCACGAAGGCCAATGGCGCTACAGGGTCGTGTGTCCTGATTGCATGGGACAGGTCGACTCCGGATGGTGGCAGAACGCTGCCCAGGCAATCGAGGCGTGGAACCGCAGGACGGAGGGCACATGCCACGATGTGACCACAGGCAATGCCCGGTGCTCCGCGCGCTGACGTGCAGGGCGTACGAGTGCAGGTACAGGCTGAGGATGGAGGAACGCGATGGTCAACGAGTTCGATGAGAGCGCGAGGCGCGACGAGCTCATGCGCATGACGATGAGGGAGCTGAGGCAGCTCGCCCGCGACGAGGGCGTATGCCTCGGCTATGCGGGCGCGCGCAAGGACACGGCGGTCAACGAGATCGTCTCCTGCGAGCGGTACAGGTCCATGCATGCCGACGATTGACGATCCTGGTGACTGATGGCGGAATGGCGGTCTGGGGTGGAATCTTGGAGACAGGGAACTCGTATGCGACGGCAATCGACCTCTTCGAGGCGACGCGCGAGGCGGCAAGGGACGCCGAGCGCATCAGGCGGTCGCTGGCACGCATGGAGTCGCGCGAGGGCGTGAGGCCACAGTCGTACGACGCCCACGGCAGGAGCGGGCACAGGGCAGACCAGATGCGCGCCACCGACGAGCGCATGGACTACGAGGAGCGCGTCAGGAGCCGACAGAGTGAGGACTACGCGCTCATAGACCTGTGCTGCGACGTCATATACGGCTCGGGGCAGACCGGGTCGGGAGGCGTGTGCTCCATGCTTGGATCGCAGTACGCCGACTGCCTGTGGTGGCGCTTCTGCGCCGCGGCAACCTGGCCAGAGGTGGCCGAGGGGTGCGGCATGAGCGAGCGTTGGTGCAGGGACGCCGTGCGCGTCGCCTGCGACACCATCGACGCCTACGGGCTCGACCGCATGAGGGACGGCCTGGGGCTTGCCGAGGGGTAAAATGATTGGAATCGCGTGTCTATTCAGATTAATGGATTAAGACCCCGTGATTTCCGACACCTTATGTCATAGGTTCCAGACATAGGCGCGCGCTTTAGTCACGCGCCAGGAAAATTGCCGGGTCGTGCCGGGTTCTGCCAGGTCGTGCCAGGTGATTGGTGGTATAAGGGTATCGTGCTGAGATTGACCGGTGGGGCCATGGGCTTATGCCTGTGGCCCCTTTTGCGCATGGGGGTGCATGGTGACGCTCTTCGACATCGCACGCATCGCCGCCAGGCATACGACACGGATGGCGGTGGCGATGAGACGTGCCCTCCTCGAGCGTGGCGTGGACGCCGACGCCCTGGCATACGTCGAGCGCCGGTATGACGGCGTGGTCGAGTGCATGCGCAACGTCGCGAGCCCCGTCGACCTGAGGGCGGCGAGGCACCATGGCTAACCCAGAGAACCTCGTGCCTAACGACGCGCGCACGCCGAGCCAGCGCCGAGCCAACGCAAGCAAGGCGGGCAAGGCCTCGGCGAGGAAGCGCCGTGAGCGCAGGGACATGCGCGAGACCTTCCGCGACATGCTCGACATGCCTCTGCACAAGGGCGGCGTCACCTCGGCCGGCACGATGGACGGCATGGACGGCAAGAACATGACCGTCGGGCAGGCCATCGCGCTGGCGCAGCTCCGCAAGGCCATGGCTGGAGACACCAAGGCAGCCGAGTTCATCCGCGACACGTCAGGCCAGAGGCCGAGCGACCGCGTGGAGCTTACCGCTCCGTCCAGGGAGAGCGCGGAGGCGTTCTCGCACCTGCTGGACGTGGCTATGGACGATGGCGGCTAGCAGGGCGCAGGCCCTTGCACGCGTCATGGCGTCACACTCTGTCAGGCTCGCCCGCATGATGGGCTACGACAGGCTCGTCGAGCCATTGCACGACGGATGGATACGCCGTATGGCGTTCGGCGACGGAGACTGGACGCTTCAGGCGCACCGAGGCTCGTACAAGACCACCTGCGTCAAGGTGGCCCTCTGGCTGCTAATGGTCACCAAGCCACAGCTAACCGTCGGCTTCTTTCGCAAGGCGTCCCCGGACGTCGAGGAAGTCATGTCGGCGGTGGCCCGCATGCTCTGCTCCGACACGTCGGCCATGGTCATCGAGACGATATACGGCCGGCCAGCGCGAGTGACGTCGGCAAGCTCGACGGCGATAAGCACCGACCTCGCATGCAACGTCTCGGGCCTTCCGCAGCTCTCGGGATACGGCATCGGCGAATCGCTCACGGGCAAGCACTACGACGTGGTCTTCACGGATGACGTCGTCACGCTCAGGGACAGGGCGTCGAGGGCGGAGCGCGAGGCAACCAAGGCGTTCTACCGCGAGCTTCAGAACGTCCGCAACAGGGGCGGCCGCATCGTCAACACGGGCACACCGTGGCACAGGGATGACGCCTTCCAGCTCATGCCAGAGCCGGAGCGTTGGCCGTGGGACTCAACCGGCCTCGTGTCGGACGGTGAGGCCGCAGACCTGCGCAAGGCCATGACGCGCTCGCTCTTCGCCGCGAACTACGAGCTTCGCCATGTGGCCCAGGATGGCGCGGTGTTCGAGGGCGAGCCAGAGGCGTTCGCCGACCAGACGCTGCTGTACGACGGACTGATGCACGTCGACGCGGCGTATGGCGGGAGCGATGGCACGGCCGTCACCTGCATCGCCTGGCACGACGGCAGGCCATACGTCCACGGCGAGCTCTTCCGCGAGACGCACGTCGACCGCTGCATGGCCCGCATCATGGAGCTCCACGAGACGCTCAGGCTCGGTACGGTATGGTGCGAGCGCAACGCCGACAAGGGCTACCTGGCCGAGAGGATGCGCGGCATGGGCCTTCCCGTCTCCACGTACCAGGAGAGCGCCAACAAGTTCGTCAAGATATCCACCCACGCCCGTGGGCGCTGGGCCGACCTCGTGCGCTATGACAGCGCACGCGACGCCAGCGCGGCCTACTGGGACGAGGTCATGGACTACACGGAGGGCGCCGAGCACGACGATGCGCCCGACTCGCTGGCGTGCGCCATCAGGCTCCACGACGACGCGCCGAGGGTGCATCTCTTCAGGGGAGGGATATAGTGGCCGACAGCAAGGCGGCTGACGCCGCGACCTACGAGCCGTGCGGCGGATACCGCGTGCCTGACGGGACGGAGCTCACCGGAGACCTGCTCGCATCGATGCTGAGCGACTACAAGGCCAGCCACCTCCCAAGGCTGGCGATGCTGCGCAGGGAGTACGAGGGCGACCACGCGATCCTGCACCAGGCGGCTAAGGCGGAGTACAAGCCCGACAACCGCCTCGTCGCCAACTACGCCCGCCAGATCGTGGACTCCATGGTCGGCTACTTCCTCGGACGCCCGGCAAAGCTCCTGGGTGACGATGACGCCACCATCCAATGGCTCAACGCGTGGGGTTCCGCTAACGACGTCGACGACCTCAACGCCGAGCTGAGCAAGCTCGCTGATATCTACGGCCAGTCGTACGAGGTCATGTGGCGCGACTGGATGGCAGAGCCGCACAGCACGTTCGTGAGCCCGATGAACATGTTCCTCATCCGCGATGACAGCGTAGCTGGCAAGGTGTTCTGGGCCGTACGCTTCTGGCGCGATGACAACAGGTTCGACAACCGTCCTGACACGCTTCGCGGGACACTGTACGACGCCACGTACGAGACGCCGTTCGAACTCGTCGGCGGGACGGTGAGGTTCGGTGAGGCGACCGAGCACGGCTTCCCGGACGTACCGGCCGTCGAGTACGTGGACAACGAGGAGCGCCAGGGCCTCTTCGAGGGCGTAATCACGCTCATAGAGGCTCACGACAAGGCGCTCAGCGAGAAGGCCAACGACGTAGAGTACTACGCCGACGCCTACCTCAAGATACTCGGCGCGCACCTCGATGAAGAGACGCTCAAGAACCTGCGTGACTCGCGCATCATCAACCTGGAGGGCCGCGACGCGTCAAACGTGGTCGTTGACTTCCTGCCGAAACCGGATGCGGACGGGACGCAGGAGCACCTGATAGACCGCCTCGAGAGGCTCATCTTCACGCTCTCGATGGTCTCAGACCTCAGCTCGGAGAGCTTCGACACCTCGAGCGGTATCGCCATCAAGTACCGCCTTCAGGCCATGAGTGATCTCGCCCTCGTCAAGGAGCGCAAGTTCAAGCGCGGGCTTGGTCGGCGTCACATGCTGCTCTGCGGCTACGCGGGCAACTCGCTCTCTCCGGACGCGTGGGAGGGCGTGCAGGTCATCATGACGCGCAACCTGCCGAACAACTTGCTGGAGGAATCGCAGATAGCCGGCAACCTCTCGGGCATCACGTCCGAGGAGACGCAGCTCTCCGTGCTCTCCAACGTCCCCGACCCCAAGGCGGAGATGCGCCGCAAGGCGGACGAGCAGGAGGCGCGCGCCGCCGCGCTGGTGCCCCAGAGGGGCGGTCAGGAGGGGTAGGTGGCCACCTACTGGGAGCGTCGCATCGCGAGGGCTGACGCGGCCATGGAGTCAGACGAGCACGCCCTCGCAAGGCGCGTGTCCAGGGCCTACGAGACCGAGATGGCCGACCTCTCCAAGGAGATTGCGAGCTACTACGAGCGGTACGGGCAGGACGGCGTCCTGCGCTACCGCACGATGCTGGAGGCGATGGACGAGGCAGACCGCGACCTGCTCATGCGCGACTGCGACGCATGGGCCACGGCCCACCCAGACAAGGCCGACATGGTCGCCATACGCAAGAGCATCTACAAGCTTGACCGCCTCGAGGGGCTCCAGGCGTCGGCCAGGCTCCACCTGGCGCGTGCCACAGCCCAGGCGACGGACGGCCTTGGCGCCCACTTCGCCCGCCAGGCGGCGCGCGGCGCCAACGCGGTGGCAGAGGCGATGGGCTACGGCAGGTCGTTCCACTCGATGGACGACGACACGATCCGCCGCTTCGTCGGGACGCCCTGGAATGCTGGCGAGAGCTACAGCCAGAGGGTCTGGAACAACGCTGACAAGGTTGCAGCCTACGTCCAGGACGACATGGCCAAGGCCCTGGCGCGGGGCGAGTCCTACCGGCGCCTGGCGGACGCCGTGTCAAAGCGGTTCGTGGGCGTCTCCGAGTCGAGCGTCATGCGCCTGGTCTATACCGAGGGCACCTACGTCTCGCGCCAGGCCCAGCTCGCGGAGCTCGCCCGCGAGGGCTTCGAGGAGTACCGCGTCGAGCCGATAGGCGACGAGCGCACGTGCTCCGAGTGCTCGGGCCTCACCGGCAAGACGTTCCGCGTCGAGGACGCCATGCCCGGAGTGAACCTGCCACCGATACACCCGAACTGCCGCTGCCAGATAGCGCCGGCCGTCGACGACTGGGACGCCTGGACGCGCCAGCAGGTGGACGCCAAGCGTGCCGAGCTTGCCGCCAGGCGCATGACGGATGATGGCGAGCGTGCGAAGAGGGCGCGCGCCGTCCAGGACGAATGCGGCCGCATCGAAAGCGACTTCGGGCGCGTCTGGAGGGACTACAGGGCCACCGGCAAGAGCCGCAGGGGCTATGACGAGACGGTGAACGCCTACCTGTCTTCGATATCGGACGGGCGCGTGAGCGCCGAGTACAGGGCGAAGCCCAAGGCCAAGGAGATTCAGGCGGCAACGTGGCTCGCCAGGAACGGCCACAAGGTGAGATTCAAGCTCGAATCGAGCAAACCGGGATCACACAACGCAGACATGCTTCTTGACGGTATTCCTTATGAGATGAAACGCCTCGGCACACGCAGCGCATACAAGGCAAAGGTGAGGATAGGCGATGCAGCACGGCAAAGCGAGAACGTCATCGTAGACCTATCTCTCCGCACGCTCACCGATACCCAGGAGGAAGAGGTGCTGCAGGAGATGATTAAGAAGGGCGATATAAAGGTAATAGTCGCCCTCACCGAGCTTCTTGAGAGGGTGTTCAGATAAAGAATGACGCCGATTCTCTGCTCTGGTTCGTATACCCGGGTGGAGCTCGGCGTCACTGGCAGTATACCCGATTTCGGGGCGTGGCGAAACTGGCATACGCGCGTGCCCCAGGAGCACGTGGCCGTGCGGCCTTGCGGGTTCGAGTCCCGCCGCCCCGACCATAGGAGGACCTCATGCCGACGGTCACCATCTGGCACGCGAGCTGGTGCTCCCCGTGCAGGGGGACGCTGCGCGACCTCGTGCCGACGCTCGAGGACGAGGGCATAGAGCCGCTCACCAAGGACATCGACTGGTGCCCGTGCGAGGCCATGGACAGGGACATCGACTACCTCCCGACGGTCACCGTGGACGACGGGGACGAGGAGCTCATGCGCTGCAGGGGCTACCCGACGGCCGATGCCGTGGACAGGATCATCGAGCTTTGCGAGTAGGGCCAACCGGGGACGGTGGCCCGCTCGCGCGTCCGAGACGTGATGACGCTAAAAGCACCGTGGGAAGGCCGAGCCGCAGGGCCATGACATGCGGGGATACGGAGCACGCGGATGGCGGACGAGAACGACGGCACGCAGCAGCAGGGCGAGGGCGCCCAGCAGGGCCAGCAGCAGACCGACCCGACCAAGAAGGGCGAGGGCACCCAGCAGGGCGGCAAGACCTACACCGACGCGGACGTGGACGCGATCATCGCGAAGAAGTTCGCTAAGTGGCAGGAGCAGCAGGAGGCCAAGGTCGCCGAGGCCGCGAAGCTCGCCGAGATGAACGCGACCCAGAAGGCCGAGTACGAGCGCGACCAGCTGCAGAAGCGCCTCGACGAGCTCGAGCGCGAGAAGTCGGTGTCCGGCATGGTCGCAGAGTCCAGGAGGCAGCTCGCCGGGCGCAGCATCAGCGTGCCGGACGAGCTCGTGGGCATGCTCGTCGGCGAGACGGCCGAGGACACCAAGGCGGCGGTCGATGCCTTTGCTGATGCCTTCGACGCGGCTGTGGAGTCCGCCGTGAAGGCCAGGCTCTCTGGCAGCGCGCCGAAGGCGGGCGGCACCGGAAAGCCGATGACCAAGTCCGACGTCATGGCGATCAAGGACACCGCCGAGCGCCAGAGGGCCATCCGCGAGCACATAGAGCTATTCACCAACCAGCAGAAAGAGGCATGACATGCCAGCAGCGAACCTGAGCTATCCGGAGGCCGGCGTCACCAAGGCGGCCGACCTCGCACCTGACATCTCCATCGACTACGTCAACCGCTTCGCGCAGGGCATCCAGCGCCTGCAGAAGCTGCTCGGGATGACCAACCTCATCCCCGTTGCCGACGGAGGCACGATCAAGACCTACAAGTACACGACCGACGTCAAGGGCGGCAACGTCGCCGAGGGCGAGTACATCCCGCTCTCCAAGGTGTCCCGCACCCTTGACCAGACCATCACGCTCGGCCTCAGCAAGTGGCGCCGCAACACCACGGCCGAGGCCGTCCAGGGCAAGGGCCGTGACCGCGCCATCAACGACACGGACGCGAAGTTCGTCGCGGGCCTGCAGGGCAACATCAAGTCTGACCTGCTCGCCGCCGTCACCGGCACGACCAAGACCGCTCCCGCGGGCAAGACGCTGCAGGCCGCGCTCGCCAACATGTGGGCCGCGCTCGAGACCATCTTCGAGGACTACGACGGCTTCGGTGACATCGACGACGACGGAGTCCCGCCGTTCGCGTTCTTCGTGAACCCGACCGACGTGGCATCCTACCTCGGCACGGCCACCATCACGACCCAGAGCGCATTCGGTATGTCCTACATCAAGGACTTCCTGGGGCTCGGCACGACCTTCACGAGTGCAAAAGTTCCCGCAGGCACAGTCTTCGGCACAGCCGCACAGAACCTGAACATCGCCTACGTGCCCGCCAACGGTGGCGACCTTGCACAGACCTTCGGCCTCACGTCAGACGCGACCGGCATGCTTGGCATGACGCACGCCGTGATCACCACGAACGCGAGCATCGACACGCTCGTCATGGGCGGCACGAAGGTCTTCCCGGAGGTGTCTGACGCCGTCCTCAAGGGCACCATCACGCCCGGAGCCTAATGACAGGGAGGTGGCGGCATGGCCGTCCTGGATCGCGTCAAGGCGAGGCTTGACGCCTGGGAGGACGTCCCGTCCGACGAGTGGCTGGCGGAGGCCGTCCAGTCCGTCTCCGACCGCGTGTGCCTGCGGGCAGGCGTCGCAAGGCTCCCTGCGCTGGCTGAGTCCATCGTGGTGGACGCCACGGTCAAGGCCGTCAACCGGCGCTTCGACGAGGGCATCACGTCCGAGTCGGAGGGCCAGGGCGACGTCATGTCAGTCACCTTCGTCGACGACCTCCTCTCCGAGTACGACCGGGAGCTGTCCGCGCTCGCCGACATGGCCCGCGCGGACGGCTCGTCCGGGCTGCCGAAGGTGAGGTTCGTATGAGGTGGCGCATGGCGGAGCTCTATGAGCTCTCCGACACCGGGAGGCGTGACAGGCTCGGCAACCGAATCCGCGAGTCAAGGAGCCTGGGAAGGGTGCGCGTGCGCACCACCCCATGGGGGCTGACGGCCACCGAGAACGAGGGGAACGGCTACAGGGCCTGCGACCTCGCCTTGGTCACCACGGCACCCGTGGCCACCGTCCGCAGGGCGGACACGATCCGCTTTCCGGTAGGTCAGGACGGCGAGACCTACGAGGTAACGCAGGTGTCAGACCTTGGCAGGCGCCGATCCCTGTACTGCACGAGGCAGAAGGGTGGCTAGCAATGGGCATCACGCTGGACGATGGTGGGCTCTCGGCGGCGCTGGATGGGCTCGGGCAGCTCGCCGTGAGGACAGCCATCACCGCGACAGTGAACGAGATGGCCGAGGACCTCAGGGCATCGACGCCGCGTGACTCCGGCGGCCTGGTGAACTCGCTCAGGCAGGAGGTCACGGACACCGAGGGATACGTGGGCTACAACGCCGAGTACGCCCCGCACGTCGAGTACGGGCACCGGCAGCAGGTCGGGAGGTACGTGCCGAAGCTTGGCAAGCGGCTCAAGGCCCCCTACGTCGAGGGACGGCACTTCCTGTCGCAGGAGGTACGCAGGGCCCAGCCTATCCTCGAACGCAGGGTAGGAGAGGCGCTGAGGGAGGCCGGTCTATGAGCAGGCGGATGCTGAGGCGGCTCTCGCCGGTCGACCTCGTGGCCGCGATAGTGGCGAGGATCCAGGACGGCACGGGCACCAGGTGCGTCCTCGACCCGGACGACGAGCCGTCGCCGCTCTACTCGGTGTCGCTCGTGGGGAGCAGGCCCGGCAAGTCGAAGACCATGTTCCTCGACGTCTTCGACGTGCAGATACATGCCATATCGTCACCCTCCAGGTCGAAGGAGGGCGTGCTTGCCATGGTGGCCTCCCTCGAGGAGGCCATGGAGCAGGACGTGGTGGTCGACGCGTCCGAGTGCCCCATCTTCAACCTGGTGCGCCAGGACGACATGGGAATCCAGAACATCAAGCGCGACGGGACGGGCGAGTGGCATGCCATCGTGGCATACGAGCTCACGGTCTCGTACGGGCTCATCGCGAAATAGGAGGCATCAATGCCAGACCCAGCACCCACCACGAACTTCGATTCGGGAGCGTACTGCGTCACCGAGAAGTCGGTGGCCGCCCTCAAGGGCTCGGACATCCTCACGTGCATCTTCAACGCGGACGGAACCAAGCTGCTCGCCATCGACGGCGAGACCGGCGCCAAGATCTCGCTCTCTGCGGACACGACCAACTTCACCAGCAAGGACACGAAGCAGACCTGGCAGATCAACCGGCCGTCCACCAAGAGCTGGACGCTCGACATCGACACGGCGACCGTCAAGGACAGCGAGTCCGACAAGGCCCTCCGCAAGGCCTTCGAGGACGGCACGGCCATCTGCATGAAGCAGGTGTACGACGACACGAACTACACGCCGCGCTGCGGCGGCCTGGCCTACGTGACCAAGTACGAGAACGACGCCCCTGCGGATGACAACTCCACGGCGAGCATCTCGCTCACCGGCACGGGCAAGCTCACCTGGTTCGACATCGACACCGCCGCAGCCGCCAAGGCGGCGGCGAAGCCGTCGAACCGCCATTAGGACTGACAGCGACGATCATGGTGGGAGGCCCGTACGCCTCCCGCCGACATGGAGGGCAGCATGGCAGACACGCAGCAGACGACGCTCGAGCAGGGCGGCACCGAGTACGAGATCGTGTACGTCCCGAAGCGCATAGAGATGGCCGAGGCGGCCCTCGGGAACCGCTCGGTCGTGCAGGTGTTCAGCCAGATGCCGACCATCAAGGACGAGCGCACGGTGGTTGCCTACGGCCTGCGCGAGGTCGGCAGCGCGGCGTGGGTGAACCCCACGCGTGCCATGCAGGTAGTCGATGGCTACATCGGCGAGCACGGCATGGTGTCGCTCATGAACCTGGCCGCAGAGGCTCTCAGCCGCGACTGTGGTTTTTTATTCCAGTAGCCCTCACAAGGCAGGTCATCAGGCGCACCAGCGCAGGCAGCGTCGGCCACCCGTGGATGAGGCTCGTCCCACGGGAGCACGCCGAGGACGCCGAGTGGGCGTACGTGGCCGCGAGGCTCGGGTGGACGCCTGACCAGTGGGACGGCATCACGCAGGCTCAGAGGGTGCTCCTGGCGCGCGCCATCGAGGACAGGGACGCCGAGGAGGCAGAGACGCTGAGGGACGCCCTCGCCAACGCCCTCGCCAACGCCATGGCCAAGAAGGGAAGCAGGGCGGTCAGGCTCTACGAGGACCTCACTGCCATGAGGCGCATGAGCCCACGACAGGCGCGAGACAAGATGCGCGACATACAGGCACACATCGACGGGCGGTGACACATGGCTGACTACACGCTGTCGGCGAGGATAACGGCCGACTCGTCCGGCTTCACGGATGGCGTGGGGAAGGCCTCCGGCGCGCTCGACGCCTTCAAGCAGAAGTGCAGGCAGGCGACGAGCTCCGCGACGTCTGACGTCAACGGCATGTCCTCTGAGACGGGCTCGGCCTGGGACAGGCTGAGGGCCAAGGCGTCATCGACGTGGGACGGCGTGAGGTCGTCCATAAAGGATAAGGTGTCCAGCTCCCTCACTGCCGTGAGGGAGAACGCCGGACAGCTCGTCGGTGCGCTCGGAAGCGTCGGAAAGGCCGGTGTGGCCGCTGTCGCAGGCATAGCCGTCCAAGGTGGCTTCGACCGCGCCCTTGCCATCGACAACGCGGAGAAGAAGCTCGCCGGCTTCGGCCACGACGCGGCCGACATCGCCAGCATCATGGACTCGGCCACGACCGCCGTGCGTGGCACCGCCTACGGCCTCGGCGACGCGGCGACGGCCGCGGCCACGCTCTCCGCCGCAGGTATCAGGAGCGGCCAGGACATGACCAACAGCCTGCAGGCCGTGGCGAACGTCGCCGCTGCCTCTGGCAGGAGCTTCAACGACATAGGCACGATCTTCTCGTCGGTCGCGGCGCGCGGCAAGCTCATGGGCGACGACATGCTCCAGCTCACAAGCTCCGGCGTGCCAGTGCTACAGCTGCTCGCCGACCACCTGCACATGACCACGGCCGAGGTCTCCGACATGGTCTCCAAGGGCCAGATAGACTTCCAGACGTTCTCGGACGCGATGCGCGAGGGCCTGGGGGACTCGGCCAAGGCGTCCGGTGACACGTTCCAGGGAGCGGCCGCCAACGTGCGTGCCGCGCTCTCGAGGATGGTCGAGCCGCTCGCCACGCCGGTCATCCAGGGCGCCGTCGACCTCTTCAAGAGGCTCTCGGCGGCCATAGACGAGGTTCCAGGCAAGATAGGCCCCATCATGCCCGCGCTCGCACCTGTCATCGCGGGCTTCGCCGCCTTCGCCAGTGGTGGGCTCGCGCCGGTGATCTCCGGGATACCAGGCCTGAGCGCAGTGCTTGCGCCGCTCACGAGCCTCCTCGGTGCCATGAGCGGCCCGGTGGGCGTCGCCGTCGCGGCGTTCCTCGGCATCGTGGCCGTGTGCCCTCCGCTCCAGGACGCCCTCGGCAACCTGTTCGGCTCGATAGGGCAGCTCGCCCAGGCCTTCGTGTCGTTCGCCGCACCGCTCGTCGACGCGGTGATGCCCGTCATCTCGCAGTTCGTGCAGTGGGTCGGGCAGGGCCTCGCTGACGCCATCAACATCGGCGCGCAGGCCATCCAGGGCTTCGCCGGATACCTCCAGGGCATCGCGGACGGCGGGACGAACGCCCTCACGATGCTGCAGCCGGTCGCGGACTGGTTCATGGGCACGCTCGTGCCCGCGCTCCAGGGCATAGGCGACTACATCGCGCAGACGTTCGGCCCGGCATGGGACATACTCGTCCAGGGCTTCCAGGACTTCGCCGCGAACGTCGGGCCGCTGCTCACGCCAGCCCTGCAGGCGGCGCAGACGGCGTTCCAGCAGATAGGGGATGCCATCGGCACGTACCTCGTGCCGATGTTCCAGACGCTGCAGCCCGTGTTCGAGGCGGTGGCAATGGTTCTGGCGAGCGTGGTCGGCCCGGCCCTCACGATGGTTGCTGGGATAGTGTCGAGCGTCTTCACGGCCGCGTTCACCGTGGCCGGTGCCGTCATCTCCGGGGCCATGCAGGTCATAGCTGGCATCGTCCAGGCTGTGGTCGGCACCATAGAGGCCATCGTCGGCGTCTTCGTCGGCGTCTTCACCGGTGACTGGTCAATGGCTGCCAATGGCGCGAAGTCCGTCATGAGCGGACTCGCGAACATCCTCGGCGGCATCATGAACGCCATGGCGGGGACGATAGGCGGCATCCTCAGGGGCATCGCAGGCGTCTTCACGAGCGTCTTCAACGGCATCTCGAGCACCGTCAGCGGCGTCTTCTCGGCCATAGCCAGCACGATATCGAGCAGGATCGGCGATGCGAAGAACGTCGTCTCGAACGGGCTCAGCGCGATAAGCGGGTTCTTCAAGGGCCTGCACCTCGAGCTGCCTCACATAAAGCTGCCGCACTTCTCTATATCCGGGAGCTTCAGCCTCGACCCGCCGAGCATACCGACCATCGGCGTCAGCTGGTACGCGAGGGGCGGCATCCTCACGAGGCCGACCATCTTCGGCGCCAGCGGTGGGAGCGTCCTGGGCGGCGGCGAGGCCGGGCCGGAGGCGGTGCTTCCCGTCGAGAGGCTCGTGGGCTTCATGTCAGACGCCCTCTCAGACTTCTTCAGGGGGAGCGACGCGTCAGGTGGCACGACCGTGGACCAACACGTGGTCATCGTGCGCGACGACGAGGACCTCTACAGCGCAGCCGCGATACTCAACCGCTCCGCGCTCGCGGAGCTCTAGGGGGCCACATGCTGATCATCCTGTCGGCCGATGGCCTCGATGACGTCACGATCCATGGGGCGCCCGTCGACGACCCGTGCCTCGTCGCAACGGATGACACCAAGGGCTGGTACAGCCACCCCGATCTAAAGGTGCCCTCCGTGGCGCGCGGCATGGGCGACGGCGACTTCGACGTCGAGGACGCCGCCGTGCTCTACGGGCCGCGCACGGTCACCATCGGGGTAGCCGCAGTCGCCGACGACAGGGACGGCGTCCTGTCGCTCATGGGGTCGGTCAACGCCATGGCGCACCGCAACGTGCGCATCCGCGTCATTGACGACGGCTCGAGCGCGGGCGGCACGTGGTCGGTCGGCTACCTCAGGGCGATGTGGGACAAGCTCGACGAGGCCGGGAGCATGGTGGTCGGCTCCATCACCGTCGTGTGCCCCGACCCGCGCAGGCTCTCGACGACCGTCCGGACGGGCCGGATGCTCGGCGGCGCCGCCTCGACCATGGGGCTCGTCTTCGACGCGAAGGGCAGCCTCTCCTGGCCCGTGAGCTTCGGCGGCTCTGGCGCCGTGCAGAGCCTCTGTGTGATAGGGAACCGGGGCACCTCGACCGCGTGGCCGACCATCGCCATCGGCGGCAGCTCACCCAACGGGTGGGCGGTGACGGACGTGGCGACGGGCGAGGCTGTCTCGAGCAGACAGGATCCCGTGTGGAACCCCATCGTGCTCGACTGCATGCGCGGGACGGCGCGACAGGGCGGCGTCGACGTCACCCGCAGGCTCGACTCCCGGCGCTTCCCGTCGGTGGGGCCCGGCGGCACGCTCCAGCTCGCCCTCGAGGCCGACGCCGGGTGCACGTGCGAGGTCACGTGCTACGACACGTACGTATAGGAGGACACATGAGCACTGTCGGATTCCCCGTGCCGCAGGACGCGGCCGGCAACGGCTGCACGGCGGCCATGATGCGCCGCATCGTCGCGGCGCACTGGGAGGCCGGCGGCGTCGTGGACGGCCTCAGGGTCAGCGGCGGCACCGCCATGTCCTACGCGGTCTCGCCAGGCGTCGCCGTCATCCCCATGGGGGCCAACCGATCCCAGGGCTACGTGGAGGCGTACTGCGAGGGCGGCACGGTCGCCACGACGCCGAACGCCGGCACGACGCCGCGCGTGGACGCGGTGTGGGTGATGGCGCACGACGTGACGTTCGGGGACGCCGACAACCTGGTGACGCTCGGCGTCACCCACGGGGCGCCCGCCGTGAGCCCCGTGGCCCCCGACATCCCGGCCAGGGCGCAGCGCATCTGCGACATGCAGGTGCCTGCCGGGGCCACCAGCACGGCCGGGGCCGTCACGCGCGGCTCCTACCACGACGCGGTGCCCTACGGGGCGTCGCTTGGCGTGCTGGCCGACGTGCGGGACTCGACGGGCGAGCGTGTCTCGGCGTCGAACGCCGACTGGAAGACCAGGGCCGTCGCCACGCTGAGCCTGCCGACGAACAGGGTCGTGGAGGTGCGCTACGACCGCACCGCGACGACGCACGACTTCAACTCCACCGGCTCCCTCGTCGTGGACATACTCGTGGACGGCGCATCGTCCCTCATGGACGAGATCGCCTACTCCGGGGCGTGGGAGACGAAGGGCGTGTCACTCATCACGACCCTCAGGGCCGGGACGCACGTCGTCTCGGCGCGCGACGGGTGGCACGAGGGCGCCGCCGTCGACCTGATCTCGACGAAGCCGGGATACCCGACCGCCAACGTCGGCATGCGCATGCTGGTGGTCGACCGGGGGGTCGCCCGATAATGTGGGAGTGCAGGCTGGCCGACACCATGACGGGGCTCCTCGGCGAGCCCATCGACATACCGCGCCTCTCGTGGTCTGTGAGCGTGTCGGACTGCTCGCTCTCGACCACCAGGGACAAGGGCGCGGGCGACTACACCGGCTCGGGGATAACCGTCCCGTGGACGGCGCTGCCGTGGGGGTCCCAGGGGGAGCGCGAGCGGGCGCTCGCGAGCTACCGCCGTGCGCTCGTGCTCATGTGGGACGGCCGCCCGGTAGTCTTCGGGGCCATAGGGCCGCGCACCGACACCTGGCAGGACACGAGCTTCTCGCTCCTGTCGGCCATGGGCATCCTCGGATCCAGGCACCTCTTCCCAGAGGGCACCTTCGGCACCGGCTCCACGTGGGCGAAGGACGCCGACTACCAGCACGAGGGGGAGCAGGAGGGCACCGTCTGGGGCACCACAACCAGCTCGGTCGCGCTCTCCGGGCTGTCGCTCCGGGCCATAGCCTCCGAGGTCGTGAGGCTCTGCACGTCAGGCAAGCGCGGCGGAGAGCTGCCCATCGACCTGCCGTACCTCGGCGAGGTCGGGACGCACCAGAGAACGTACTGGGGCTACAACGTCGCCAACTCAAGCGCGAGGCGGCTGCTCGAGAACATCTCCAACGTCACGAACGGCCCCGACCTCGCGCTGCGTCCGTACCTCGCCGACCAGGCCCACGTGAGGCTCACGCTGGACGGCGGCACCGACAGCGACCCCTACGTGCACATGGGCGGCGAGGTGCCCATGCTCACGTGCCGCCCGGGAGGGGGCACCCTCAAGGGCCTCAAGGTGGCCTGCCAGGGGCCGTGCGAGCGCGTGCTCGCGACGGGCGCCGGGCAGGAGACCGCCATGCTCTGCCACCAGTCGGAGGACATGACGCTCTGCGAGCAGGGAGACCCCTGGCCGCTCATGGAGGCGACGCGCTCGAGCGTTGACTGGGAGACGCCAGACGTCCTCGCGAGCCACGCCGACGCCCACCTGGCCGAGGTGAGCCGCCCGGTCGTGCAGCTCACGGGCACGGTGGATGCCGCCGACCCGCACGCGCCGCAGCCCGGCGTGGTGTGGCCCGGCCAGCGCGTCGACGTGGCGGTGGAGGGCTTTCCGACGTTGCCGGACGGCACCTACCACCTCCGGCTCATGGAGATGTCGGGCACCGCCGGGCCCGAGGTGGCCCTCACCTTCGACCCGATGCAGCACCCTACCTGGGCGCGGGGAGGCCAGGCAACGTTCGATCCGATTTCATAGGGGGGGGGCAATGAGACACACCAAGCTCACGGGGCTCCAGAGCGTGGCCGAGAGGCTCGCGCAGGAGGCCCTGGGCGCGCGGGAGGGCGCCCGCGGGGCCGCCACGGCCCCCATCGGCCCGGTCTCGGTGCTCAACCAGGACGGGACGCGCACCGTGATGGGCCTCGGCAACGACGACGGCACCACCATGGCCACGCACGTCGGGGACGTCACGCCCCCGGGCGTGCCGACCGGCATCACGGCTTCGGCCCAGGGCCTGCTCGTCACCATCTCGTGGGACGGCAGCCTGCAGGGCGGCATCCCGGGCGACTTCATGTGGGTCAACCTCATGGTCGACGGCGTCGTGGTCGGCCACCTGACGCACGCGGGCTCGCAGACCGTGCGCGTCCGCGAGGGAGAGCGCACCATAACGGCGTCCTCCGAGGACGACGCGTGCCTGCCGGACGGCAGGGCGTCCCACAACCGCTCGTCCCCCTGCGCGCCCATCACGGTCACGGCGGCGGCCCTGCCCACGAAGGAGGACACGAGGCAGGTGGCGATGCTCGTCAGCCTCACGCCATCGGGCACGGCCGCGAAGGAGGCCACCTCGCAGGGCGTGATGCCGGCCATGGAGGTGGGGCTCGTCGCCCACTGCAACTTCTCGGACTCCAACACCGCTCCATATCCCACGCTGTCGATCGACGGTGGCGAGCCGCAGGCGATCATGACCAACGGAGCGCCCTTCGCCTACTGGGTGGCCGGAGCCACGCTCACGCTGCTGTGGGACGGCTCGGACTGGCAGAACTGCTCGGCCCCCGTCTACGGCGCCACGGCCACGATCGGCAACCCCGCCGCCGCGAACGTCGCCATCGACTCCGACTCGGTGGACTTCCGCACGGGCGGCGACCACGTGGGTGGCACCATCACGCGCGACGGGGCGAGCTTCAACGACGGCGCGCTGCAGCTGGGTGCCTACCACTACGAGGACGCGGGCGTGACGGTCCGCTACGCGACCGTGGGCACGGGAAACGACCCCAACGAGTTCGGCGGCCTCTTCCTCACGCGTGGCGCCGGCATGGGCATCGACAGGCGCCCGGACGGCTCGACCGCGGCCATTGTCCTCGAGCGCGGCAACGACGGGCAGGAGAACGTGTCGATGTTCGGGCACAACCTCGCCTTCTACAGGCGGTATGGGTCTGGCCTGTCGGCCAACCTCATGAGCGGGACGTGGACGGAGATGCTGCAGACCGGGGCGTGGTACGCCACCAGGGGCTTCCTCGTGGTCGTGCAGATCTACAACATCACGCTGCAGCAGAACTACGAGTGGCGCACGATCGGCCGGATATCGAGGGTCAACCTCCAGGCGATCGTGGGGATGCAGGGGGGATACTCGATCAGCGGCATGACGGTCGTCTCCGACGGCACGCACATCGGGTACCTGTACATCATGTCGGACGGGACGGTGATGGCCCGGGCGGGGAGCTTCGGCCACTACTCCGGCCAGATAGCCGTCCCGGTGGGCCTTGGATAGGGGGATCGGTGCCACTCGATGACATAGCCACGATCGGGAGCCTGATGGTCGCCGCCATAGCCCTGCTGCTCTCCTTCCGGGAGCACGGCGAGACCGGCAACGAGCGAGAGAACGCCTCGATAGAGCGCCAGCAGATGCTGAGCGACAAGCTCTCCTACATCTCGGACATGGTGTCGGAGACGCGCGACGGCATGCGCGAGCTGAGGCAGCTCACCGGCGTCCACGAGAGGGAGCTCGCCATCGTCAAGCAGCGCATGAGGGCCGTCGAGAGCCGCGTGAAGCACCTGGAGATACGCATGGACGACATGTAGGGCCAGGGCTCCGGTGACGGCTCGGGCCGTCCCGTCCAGGCGAGGCAGCCCCGCGCCCGACGCAAGACACCGTAAACAGGCTCTGATAGGGCCGTCTACCTGCGGAGACGCAGAGAATGGAGAAGAAGATGAAGGAGTCCGTCAAGGCCCTGCTCGGCGCCGTCGTCACCATCGTGGTGGTGGTCGCCGGGTTCGCGGGCTACCAGGTCGACGCCTCGCTCGTCACCAACGTCCTGTCGCTGGCAGTCGCCGGCGGGGCAATCGCCTACGGCTGCTGGCGCAACCACAACTTCAGCAGAGCGGCCCAGGAGGCGCAGGTGTACGTCGACCTGCGCAAGGCGGGGGCGACCCCCGAGGACGCGGCGGCCGCGCTCGTCGCCCAGGCGTCCGGCACGCCCGGGACGGACGCCTCTCCGGCGGCGGGCGAGTAGCGATGGGGACGGACGGGCCCCGCCGCTGCCCCGTGTGCGGTGACGAGATGGTGGTCGTCGTGGCCAAGACGCGGGGCGCGCACGCGTGGAGGGGCTGGCACTGCAGGCACTGCGGCCACGAGGAGCGGGAGCGCGTGGCCCCCGCAGGGCGGAAGGAGGTGAGGTAGATGGACTTCGCGAGCCTCACGGCAGACGAGAACCGATGGCTGGGCACGCACTACACGAGCGGTCGCGCCGGGAGCCCAATCCGGCACGTCGTCGTGCACTACATGGGCGGCGACCTCGACGGCGCCGGATGCTACGGCGTCTGGCAGACGAGGCCGGCCAGCGCGCACTACGCGGTGGCGTCGACCGGCAGGATCACGCAGCTGGTGCGCGACCGCGACATGGCGTGGCACTGCGGCAACAAGGCCGAGAACAGGCGGAGCATCGGCATCGAGCACGCCAACCGCGGCGGAAACCCCGGATACCTCACCGACGCGTGCATGGCGAGCGGCTCGCACCTGGTCGCGGCCCTGTGCGCCTGCTACGGGCTCGGCCGACCTGCCTGGGGGAGGAACCTCTTCGGGCACTCCGACTTCGCAAGCACCGACTGCCCCGGCCCCCTGCGGGTCGGGATGCCGCAGCACGACAGGTACGTGAGAATGTGCCAGCAGTGGTACGACTACATGACAGGGGCGGGGAGCGCCCCGGGAAGCGAGGACGACTTGCCTACGCCAAACGACGTCTGGGCCTTCACGAACGACGGGCAGCAGGACGACACCGCACCAGGATCCGCCTGGACGAACCTCATCGACATCGACCGCGTGGTCAACGCCATAAGGCAGACCATCGGCGGCGACGACACGCACACGGTGCTGGCGAACGTCGTCGACACCAACCTGCGCATCCAGGAGCTGCAGGCCACCATCTCGGCCCAGGCAGAGGCCATCAGGACGCTTGCGAGCGCCCAGGGCGCCGACCCGGAGGCCGTCGCCAAGGCCGTCTCCGACGCCGTGGCCGCCAAGCTCGCCGAGATCAGGCTCGAGGTGACGACGTCCTAGTGGGCGATGCGTCATCGCCGACGTGCGCCACCTGCCGCCACGCCACGCACGGCTACCCGGGCGACGGGCGCATCATCTGGTGCCTGTGGTGGGAGCATGCGACGGAGCCCGATGCGGCATGCACGCACCACGAGGCGCCAGAGCCCGAGCCATGGGACGGCCCCACGGCACTCGACGGGCTCGACGACGGCGAGTAGCACCATCGCGGCATCATCGCAGCACGGCCACGACACACACGACGACGCCCCCACCCTCCTGCGGGAGGATGGGGGCGCTCTTGCGTCTGCGCAGGTAGACGGCTCGCTGAGAGGCCGTATGCGGGCCTGTGACGGCCCGGCCCTAGTCGGTATAGGCGCTTACTCGCCCGCGAGCGACAGTAGTAGGCGCTCAAGGATGGCCGTCTGGGTCTCGCCCGTGCGCTGGGCCTCGCGCTCGAGTGCACGCTTCGCGGCGGCGCTTACCCGCGCGCTTACGACCTCATCCCCGCCACCCTCGGAGACGGGGCCGAACTCGGCCTCGTACTCCTCCGCCGTGAGGTGCGACTCGGCCCACTCGCGGGCCTCGTCGTATGACAGCGGGGTAATCGTCCTCTCCATGCCGACGAGCGTGCCGCTCGTCTCGACGAAGTACTCGCTCGTCCTCTTGCGGTAGAGGTCGCCGAAGACGTAGGAGCCCCCGTCCACCTCCGCCTGGTGGCTGCCGACGAGCCTTGCCGTGCCGGTGTCATACAGGCGGTTGTTGATTACCTTGCGCATGATTCCCCTCCTTCTCCTCCGCCGCCCTGAGCGACCTCAGGAACTCCTCCTCGCTCGTCGGCGGCTTCCCGTGTGCCGTGAGGTACGGGTCGTATAGCTTTATCTCCGCTTCCCTGCGCGCCCATGCCGCCTCGTCGAGCGTGTCGAACGTGCCAAGGGTATGTGTCACGCCGCCGAACGTTATTTCTGCGTAGTACCTCCCCGACTTCCTCACGCCCACGCCCCGCACGCCTACTACGTTGTCAGCTCGCGGGCGTGAGGACAGGTACCTGTCAGCACGTGACCCATCGCTCAGCACGGCGTCGTTGCGGTTCTCGCCGGATCGCTTGCGGTTCTCGGCGTTCCCGCACCCGCACGATCTCGTGTTTCCGTTGCGCAGCTCGTGCGCGCCAACCTCGCAGGTGTTGCCGCAGTCGCACCGGCACCTCCATATGGCGCCACCTGAGTGCCTGTCCCGCCTGTCCGTAAGCTCGACGGCGACGAGGCGCCCGAACCTCTGTCCGGTCAAATCGATGGGCTTGCCAGCCATGTCGCGACGCGCCCCTCCTCACTACCTCGTCATCTCGCTCATTGGTACCCAGTCGGTCTCGGGCACATCCGCCATGGTGCGGGGCATCGGCGTCTGCCAGTCCGTGGGTACCAGCATTGTGCCATCTGCGTCAACAAGCACAGTCAGACCATATTCGAGGACATCGTTGGGCTTGATGTAATACATCGTCTCGTACTCGTCCTCGTCGATCTGATCCATGCCCTCGACATCAATCTCAGTGATGGCGTCATCGCTCATGACTTGCTCCCTCTCTCGCTCTCCTTGCTTGCAACTCCATAATAGCACGAGCTGCCATAAAATCAAGCAATAATATGAGATTGTGGCAAGTCGAGTGGTAGCAGACGGGCGGTGAGCGGGGATCTTCTGCGTCCCGGGCGCGTCCCAAGTGGTGTTCCTTGTGGCGTCTTGTGGAGCCTATGGTATGAATAACGGCAGCTATGAAGCTTAGAGAGCGTCGCATAACTTGCCGGCCTGTTTCTACGTCATCTAGCGTGGGGCTCGAGTGGGTGAGCCTCCTCCCGCTCGTCATGGCTGATGGTGGCAAGCGATGTGTCGCCAGGGCGATGGATGAGGAATCCGCGCACGAGCGTGCCCTTGGCACGACCGCTCGTGTAGAGAAAGCCTGCCGTGGAGCACACCGCGGCACCGACGAAGTTGACGAAGAGGTCCTTCATGGTGTCGATGAGGCCGATGTCCAGGTAGCCTCCATTGATGACGAACGACTGCCCGTCGGCGCATTCGATGGTGGTGCGTACGATGCCACTTGCGAGCACGGAGTGCGGGGACTGGGTGGGATCGAGCATCACGGAGCCAAACGCCTGGATGACGAAGTCCTTCTGCATGTCCAAGAGCAGCGTCTGGTCGACGGCGAACTCCACGAACTCCCACAGCACGCCGATGGTCATGGAAAAGCAGAAGGCGACGAGCGCCAGGTAGAGGGGGGAGAGCTCGAGGCCAGGGCTGTGCCGGTTGAGGAGGTCCACCAGCGAGAAGCCCACGGCCGCGCACAGGAAGCCATTGATCGTGTGGAGCATGGAGTCCCAGCCGGGGATGAGCACGTAGTAGTGATTGACCTCCCCAAGTATCTCGGCGGCAAAGATGAAGAGGTAGATCATGCCCTCGAACAGGGGCGGGATCTCTATCCGCAATTGGGTCTCGGCCAGTGCCGGCAGCAGGAAGAGCACGAGCGAGAACACGCAGAGCGCGGCGCTCTCGATGGAGCCGATCATGATGGAACGAACGAGGGTGATCATCACCAGCGCACGCAGGATGGTGTAGAGGATGAAGGTGCGCCGGTCGGTGCGTATCTGGTCGTTGAGGTTGCGGAAGAAGTACCTGACATTGAAGTTTGTCGTGCGTTTGGGGGTGGTGTGACGTGTCATGCCTGCTCCAACGAAAGGATGGGGCAGCCGATGCCGGCTGCCCTCGGTAGCTAGTGGATACTGTAGGGTATGATGGCCGCATGCGGGGATACGAGCACTGCACGCCGCACCATTCGTAACCCCACGGCACCCTTTGGCACGAGACGGACGAGATGATGAAGGGGCGACCTTCCGCAGAAGGCCGCCCGAGTCGCCGTATGTGCTGTCACGGTCGGCGTAGTCGCCGAGACCCCTCGATCCGCGTCAGGGATCCCTACCTTGCCGTTGCCGCGTCGATGGCGCATGCCACACTGGTGGCGATGACTGACTTGAGCATGTCCAGGGTGACGAAGGGGGCCACACCGGCGGCAAAGGCAGCGGTGGGGGAGAGGTGAGCGACGAGTGCGAGCTGGCCCCAACCAAGCAGGTAGATGATGACCATCATGGCACCAAGCGCGAGGAACGTCGCGATGGGGCGGGGCATCCTGTGTCTGATGAGCAACTTGCGGACGAGCGACCCCACCGCGACACCCGGGACGAAGCCCACAATGAAGCCCCCCGTGGGGCCCACAAGGCGCAGCAGCCCACCCATGGCGCCAGAGAACACGGGTGCGCCCAGGGCGCCGATGGCGATGTAGACGAGTACGCTTGCGACCGCCTCGCCGGGATCAAACGTTGCCGCAATGATGCCCAGGGCCAGAACCTGTAGGGTGAAGGGCACCGGTTGGAGGGGAATCTCAACAGAGGCCGAGAGGCAGAGCAACAGCGCCGCGGCCGTCACGCACAGGACGGTCTTGATGATGGGGCGCGCCCCACGGAGGCTGATGTCTGAGAACAGGTTGCTTTCGTGTGTATTCATGCATGACTCCCTTGTCTTGTTACCTTGTATCATAAGGTGAGCACGTACACGTGATGCACTCATCTTACATGACACGTTGTCTGTTGACAAGACACCACATATGCCTGTTCCCTCGTACACCTAAGCGCTAGAAGGATGGATGCTTGCTGTAAGGGGGGCCGTGGGGTGCCAGGCATGCACCCCTGGCACCCCGAGCGCCTCGCTACTTGGGATGCGCATCACGCAATGCCGGTTACCTTGTAGCCGGCATCCTCGACGGCGTTCTCGAGCCTCTTGTTGGAGACGAGCGCGCCGGCCTCGAGCGTGGCCTTGTGGTCCTCGAGCGAGACGTGGACGTTCTTGACGCCCCTCACGCCCTCGAGCGCCTGCGTCACGTGCTGCACGCAGTGGTCGCACATCATGCCTTCGATGTCCAGGGTCTTCGTGGTCATAGTCTCGTTCCCTTCCTTTCCCTCCACAGAGGTAGCGATGGCGGTTGGTGGCGTGGCGGCGGGTGCTCCACCGGTCGACGGCCTCCAGGCGAAGAGCCGGAGGGCGTTGGACACGACGAACACGGACGAGAAGCCCATGGCCGCCGCGCCGATCATCGGGTTGAGCGTGATGCCCAGGGGTGTGAGGGCGCCCATGGCCACCGGGATGCAGATGGCGTTGTAGAACAGGGCCCAGAACAGGTTCTGGCGGATGTCGCGCATGGTGGCGCGCGAGAGCTCGATGGCGGTCGCGACATCGCCGGGGTCGGAGCGCATGAGCACGACGTCGGCCGACTCGATGGCCACGTCGGTGCCGGCGCCGATGGCGATGCCCACGTCCGCACGGGCGAGGGCCGGGGCGTCGTTGATGCCGTCGCCGACCATCGCGACCCTGTGCCCCTGGCGCTGGAGGTCGTGGACCTTGCGCTCCTTCTGGTCGGGGAGCACTCCGGCGACGACCTCGTCGACACCCACCTGGCTGGCGATGGCGTGCGCGGTCCGCTCCTGGTCGCCCGTGAGCATGACCGTGCGGATGCCCATCGCGCGCAGGCGTGCGATGGCATCTGCCGAGGTGGGCTTCACGACGTCGGCGACGCCCACCACACCGAGTGCGCGCCCGTCCGAGGCGAAGGAGAGCGGTGTCTTGGCCTGGGCCGCCAGGGCATCGGCGTCCGCCGAAAGGTCCGTGAGGTCGATGCCCCGCTGACCCATCAGGCGGGCGTTGCCGGCCACGACCGCATGGCCGTCCACCGTTGCCACGAGGCCACCACCTGCGACCTGCGTGAAGTCGGTAACTTCGGCGGTCGCGTCCACGCCGGGCGCCTCCTCGTCCGCATAGGCGCAGACGGCTTCGGCGAGTGGGTGCTCGCTCTTGCGCTCCAGGGCGGCCGCCACGCGGAGCAGGTCGCGCTTGGTGATGCCGGGTGCCAGCCGCAGATCGGTGACCTCGGGCGTGCCCGCGGTGATGGTGCCGGTCTTGTCGAGCACGACGGTGTCGAGCGAACCCGCCGTCTCGAGCGCCTCGGCGCTCTTGACGAGGATGCCAGCCTTGGCACCGCGCTCGGTGCCCACCATGACGGCGGTGGGCGTGGCGAGGCCCAGGGCACAGGGGCAGGAGATCACGAGGACGGAGACCGCGTGGTTGATCGCCGTGGCGAGGTCGCCCGGCACGAGGAGGGCGACCCACGCCACGAAGGTGACGGCCGCGATGCCGAGCACGACCGGCACGAAGACGCCGGCGATCCGGTCGGCCTGACGCTCGATGGGGGCCTTGGAGCTGGTGGCCTCATCGACGAGGCGGATGATGCGGGCGAGCGTCGTGTCGGCCCCGACGGCGGAGGCCTCCATCGCGAACCAGCCGCGCCGGGAGACGGTGGCGCCGGTGACCGTGTCGCCTGCGGCCTTCTCCACGGGCAGCGGCTCGCCGGTGATGGCGGACTCGTCCACCGAGGCCGACCCCTCCACGACGACGCCGTCCACCGGCACCGACTCACCGGCGCGCACGACGACCCTGTCGCCGACGGAGACCTCGCCGGTGGGGATCTTGACCTCCTCCCCGCCGCGCACGACCGTCGCCTCCTTGGGGGCGAGGTCGATGAGGGCCGAGATGGAGCTCGTGGTCTTGCCCTTGGCGCGGGCCTCGAAGTACTTGCCGAGCGTGATGAGCACGAGGATGGTGCCCGCCGAGTCGAAGAACAGTGCGTGCATCATCGCGTCGTGCGCGGCCCCCACGTCCATGTGGCCGAGCGCAAAGGCCATCTGGTAGACGCCGACGAGGCTGTAGCCGAAGGATGCCGCCGAGCCGATGGCGATGAGCGAGTCCATGTTGGGCGAGCCGTGGAGGAGCGTCTTGAAGCCCATGGTGAAGTAGCTGCGGTTGACGAACATGACGCACACTGCCAGCAGCAGCTGCGTCACGGCGGCGGCCATCATGTTGCCCATGCCGTCGAGCCCCGGCACCTCGGGCCAACCGAGCATCGGACCCATGGCCAGGTAGAAGAGGGGCACGCCGAAGACGAGCGAGCCTACGAGTTGGTTGCGCCTGGCGCGCACGGCCTTCTGGGCGTTGACCTTGGGGTCGACGAAGGCGGGGGCCTTCTGGCGCGTGGTGACCCTGCCTGTGCTGCGCGGCACGGCCCCGTAGCCAGCCCTGTCGATGGCGGCGACCACGGCGTCGATGGTCTTGGGGTCGCCATCGTAGCTGAGCTCCATCGAGTTCTTGAGCAGGTTGACGCTGGCCTCGCTCACGCCCTTGACGGCCGCGGCGGACCTCTGCACGCGCGCCTCGCAGGCCGCGCAGGTCATCCCCCTGATGTCGAACGTCTCCCGCCGTTGTGTCTGAGCCATGTTGTATTGCCTCCTACGCACCAAACTTTTTCATGAGGTCCATGACTTCGTCGATGATCTCGGTGTTGCCAACCGATACCTGCTCGACCACACAGGTCTCCAGGTGATCCTTGAGGATCATGCGCGACACCGCCTTGACGGCGCTCTCAGCCGCTGCGAGCTGCGTGAGGACGTCTCCACAGTAGCGGTCCTCCTTCACCATGGACTTGACGCCCTCAAGCTGGCCGATGGCGCGGTTGAGGCGTCCGGTCACGCTCCTCTTGAGCTCGTCCGAACGCGGTGTGTGCTTCTTGCCATGACAGCTGTCGACCATTGGACCCCCTTGTTCCGTACGATGCGTACTATACCCCATGGGGGTACATTAAAACGGATCCGACCGAATCCGATCTCAGGATGTGGGACAGAAGTGCACACGCAATGATTGCCCGGAAAAAGCACCTGGGCAAACGTGTCCGTTGCGTCACAATGAAGGCGTTGCGTGTGCAGTTTGACGTGAGGGGGTCATCTATGGTCACGACGGTGGTGTTGGTGCGACATGGCGATGCGGAACCCCGTAATGCGCATGGGGACAAGGAGCGCCAGCTCACGGCTGTGGGCCTGCGGGCGCTGGAGCGAGCATACCCCCAGGCGCTTGCCTCCCTGCACGGAGTAAAGGGGCTTGCGCTGTGGGCCAGCCCTGCCGTTCGCGCGCTGCAGACGGCCAAGGTCGTCGCCCACGCCCTAGGCATTGACCCCGAGGACATAGACCCCCACGATTCCCTCTACGAGCAGGACGAGGAACGGTTTCTGGCCGAGCTTGGCGCCGCGCATGAGCCGACCGTCGTCGCCGTGGGGCACGTTCCGTTCATGGAGCGGTTGGCTTGCACGCTGACGGGGGAGTCCGTGGCCTTTCACAAGGGGGCGATTCGCGCCATCCGCCTGGGCGAGCGGCCCGGCGAGGGCGAGCTGCTCTGGGGTGCCGAGGCGTAGGGCGGCGCAAGCGGCGCGGCAGGCATCAGCGCCTGCGCGATGTGGTGCCCGTGGTCTTGCCCGAACCGCCGGTGGAGCGCGAGCTACCGGTTGAGCGCGAGGATCCCGTGCCGCTTGACCTGCCCGTGGGCTTCGAGCCGCTGCTGCCACTCCCCGTGGGGGCAGAGCCCTCGTCCGGCACGGTGGAGCCCTCCTGGTAGCCGTTCGCCACGGTGGAGGGGTCGCCGCCGGCGTCCACCACGCTCATGAGCTGCTTGGTGGCATCGGCGTCCACGATGACGTAGCTCACGCCGCCCTCCATCTTGGCTGCGGAGGGCAGCGATGCGCTGTACATCGTTGGTGCCTGCAGGCTCATGCGCAGCAGCAGGGGGATGAGGTCGTAGCAGTGATAGGTGGTGTCCATCACCTCGCCCATGGAATCGGCGGCGGCGGGCAGCAGCGTGGGGTTGGTGCGCAGCCTCTCCACGATGGCCTTCATCACGAGCGCCTGATCGGCCTGGCGCTGGTAGTCGCCCAGCGCAAATCCATGGCGCACGCGTGAGAAGCGCATGGCCGTGTCGCCGTCCATGTGCTGCTCGCCGGCGGGCAGCACGAGTTGGGCATACTCCGGGTCGTTGACGGCGACGGGGACGTTGACGTCAATGCCTCCGATGGCATCGATGAGCTTGGCAAGGCCGTTGAAGTCGATGACGGCCACCTGGCTCGCGCGAATGCCGGTAAGCTTCTCCACGGCATCGACCGTACCCGAGGCGCCCCCGATGGCAAAGGCGGCATTGACCTTCTGCGTCCCGTGGCCGTCGATCTCCACCTTGGAGTCGCGGGGGATGGAGACGAGCGTGACCTTGTTGCCCAGGGGGTCGATGCGCGCCAGCATCATGGTGTCCGTGCGCGCGGGCTCGCCGTTCTCGCGATCGTCCGAGCCCAGCAGCAGCGCGTAGTAGGGCGCAAGCGGCGTGCTCGTCGTGAGCTTGCCCGAGAGCGCCCGGCCGTCCGCATCGCTGAAGGCGATCCTCTGGTCTATGGGTGCGAACACGATGGCATAGATGACGAGGAGCGCCGCGACGACGGCCGCCAGTGCGATGAGGATGGTGCGCCCGACGTGGCGGCGCCTGCGTGGGGCGTCGGCCTGTCCCGCGCGCCTGCGGCCCCAGGCGCGCCTGCGCGAGAAGCCGTCCTCTGGACGCTGCCGGCCGCGTTGGTAGCGCTCGAGCACCTCGTCGCGCCCCTGCTCCAGGCGCTCCCGCATGCCACGCTCGACGCGCTGGGCGACGTCTGCGCCTGTCCGGGGGCGCGCGGTGCGCCGACGGTTCATCTCGGCGTACCGGCGAGGGTCGTCATAGTCCTCCGCAGGCCGTGCGGGTGCGTCCTGCAGTCGGCGCTTGGTGACGGGTACATCACGCGAGGTGGGCCGTGCGTTCCTGACCGTGCTCGAACCCGCGCGGCGGCTGAACTTGCTGCCCGATTGCAGGGTGCCGTGCCTATGCGTCTGCCGGTCGTCGAGCTCGCCCATGCCCTCTCCCCATCGGGTCTTCCAGTGGCATCTAGGCTACCATCCCCTCGTTGGCCCCCCGCAAAAAGCAGGGGCTCCCCATAAGTTCGGTGAGTTGGGGTGGGAGGTGGTGCAAGGTGTGCCTCAGTACGATACGGAGCAGGGGATGCCCAGCGCATGCACCCGCGCCCCGATGGCATCGAGCGCCTCGGGCGAGGCCTTGTGCAGGCCCGGCTCGGGCGTGTCGCGCGCGATGGTATAGACCGTGACGCCCGAGGGGCGAATGCGCTCGAGGGCATGGAGCCACGGACCTACGTAGTGCTCGCCGGTGTCATCCATGTCATGTCCCCACACCGTGCCCGTGAGGAAGATGGTCTGTATGATCACATGACCCCCGTAGGAGGCGAAGGTCTCCACCTGACGTTTGACGTCGTAGTCGCCAGCGGGCCGGTCGAGCAGCCGTATGTAGTCGGCGTCCACGGTGTCCAGCTTGAGGATGTTGTCCTCAACGCCCATGAGTGCCTCGCGGACGCGGGGACGGTCGGCGTAGGCGCCGTTGGAGAGCACGGCAACCCTAGCCGAGGGGCAGTACCGGTCGCGTAGTTGGCGTGCCGTGGCGATGGCCTCGGGAAAGATGGGGCTTGTCGTGGGCTCACCGTTGCCGGCGAAGGTGATGACGTCGGGTGTCTCGCCGCCTTCCCCCATCTGCGAGAGCGCCCCCTCGAGGGCCTGCGTGAGCTCGGGGAGCGTCACATAGGGATCCTTCGTGCGGTGCTCCTCGTTGAGGCCGTTCTCGCAGTAGATGCAGTCGAACGAGCAGATCTTGCCCATGGCGGGCATGAGGTTGACACCCAGCGAGACGCCGAGGCGGCGGCTGTGCACGGGCCCAAAGACGGGGCTGGGGTTGAGGTAGGTGGACATGGGGCTCCTTTCCATGGCGCCTAGCGTAGCGCAAGTGTCGGGGAGGATTGCCACATTCGTCGTAATTGCGACGGAATGTGAGGCGGTAGTGGTACATACTAATGACAATCAACCGAAGGGCGATGACACATATGGCAGAGAAGGACCCATTCCAGCAGGTCTTCGATGAGATTAGGGCCGATCCCCAGAACGCGGAGTTCACGAGGCGCGGCATCGACCCGCTCTACTCGGTGGGGCCGGAGGCGACCATCGCCGTCATCGGGCAGGCGCCAGGTCGCGTCGCGCAGGACACGGGCATCGTGTGGAACGACAAGTCCGGCGACCGCCTGCGCGACTGGATGGGCGTCAGTCGCGAGGAGTTCTACGAGTCGGGCAAGCTCGCCATCGTGCCCATGGACTTCTACTTTCCGGGCAGGGGAAAGTCGGGCGACCTGCCGCCACGCAAGGGCTTTGCCGAGAAGTGGCACCCGCGCCTGTGGGAGCTCACGCCCAAGATCGAGCTCACGGTGCTGGTGGGCAACTATGCCAACAGGCACTATCTGGGACTCAGGAGCAAGGACACACTCACGAACGTCGTGCGCAACTTCAGGGACTACCTACCCACGTACGTTCCGCTGGTGCATCCCTCTCCGCGCAACCAGATGTGGATGGCACGCAACCCCTGGTTCGAGGAGGATGTCCTGCCCGAGCTGCGCCGGCGCGTGCGTGCGCTCATGTAGACGGGTGGGTCGGCCAGGCCGTGTGGATTGGTCTACCCCACCACAAGGCAGCCCATGTTGAGACGATGCGTGTGCTCGCCGATGACGCTCTGGGTGCCACAGCGCGTGAACACGCCGCCGAACCTCCCGTTGAAGAGGTAGAGCCCCTCCATGTTGCTCATGGGCTCCGCCGCAAGTGGATCCTCGCCGGGCCCCAGCACGCCGCCCCGCATGACGGGCGTGCGGTACTGGGGCGCGTAGGCCTGCGCCACGCCGTTGGCCCGTGCCGTCCGAGCGAGCGCGCTCTCCCACTCCGCCTGCGTGCAGTCCCGGCCCGCTGTCACGCCCACGGCGTTGTAGCCGCCTGCGGGCTTCACGATCCAGCGGTCCCTCTCCGCGAAGGGTGCGAGGTCGCTCTCGGGAGCGAGCTGCTGGGTGTAGGGCACATGGCGTCTCACGAAGTCCAGCTCCTCGGGCGAGAGGACCTCCTCCATCAGGGGGTCGTACAGGGCGACGAACACGGTCTTGGCCGCGCAGGGCCAGGTGCGGTAGCCACCAGCCACGCAGGCCAGCCCCTCGGCGGCGGCGCGCGTGAGCGCGTCCACGCCAGGACAGGGCCTCTCGGCGACCTCGGAGGTCACGGCGCGGCGATACACCAGGTCAATGGGGCCATCGTCCATCATGAGTCGTGGCACGCCCGTGGTCTCGCCCACACGGAGGGTGCGGATGTCCACGTACTGCGCATACAGCCCCCGCTCCGAGAGCAGCATGAGGATGTCCTCCAGCTCGTCAAGGGAGGCGCTCTCGGTGTAGTCCACGATGGCCACGGCAGGTCGCTCGGATGCGGTGGGATGGCCCTCCCGCCAGCTGGCATAGGTGTCGAGCAGGGCGTCCACGGCGCCGTTCAGGATGTCGAACGTCCGTATGTCGGGATGACGCGCGGCGAAGCGACGATAGGTCTCGCTCTGCTGGATGGCCCGTGTGACCTCAACGGTATTGGTCATGCCGGCCGATCCGTCGGTGTTGAGCTCGCAGAACTGGTAGTCGCCCGTCTCCTCGTCGAAGAACACGTCCACGCGCGCGAGTGGGATCTGTCGCTCGTAGCCGCCTGGCACGAGTGCCAGGCGCTCGAGGGCTGGTGGGAGGTTGAAGAGCCTGCGTACGCGCTCGTCGGCACAGAAGGTGCACGTGACCTTCTCCATGATGCGCCCCATGGTCTCGGCAGCGTCTGCCAGCGTGGCAATCTGGTCGCGGTCGAAGATCTTGGGCGTGAAGGCCCAGTCACAGGGTGCACCATGGTAGAGGGCGTTGGTGCGGGCGAGATAGGCGTCGCCCCGGGCGCGGCTTGCCACGTCACCACCAAGCGAGCGCGCAAGCTCCAGGAACTCGTCCTCGAGCGCCCTGCCGAAACCCTCAGTCCTGCCGGTCATCATGGCCATCGTCCCCCTCGTCTGGCACATCGCCACAGCCATCCCGCCGCATCTGATAGTAGTGCGTCCACGACCGCCCGTGGGGCCTCGTGCGGTCCCCGGCGTGTCGCTGCTCGAGGATGGCAGGCGTCTCGTCGGCGATGTCCTCGGGCCGCGTGGGCCTGGCGTCGCGCAGAGAGGGGGCCATGAGCAGCATCGATCTCTCGCCATCCGGATCGCTGCCCAGTACGTGGCCGAGCTCCTCGGGAAGTCCCGTGTCGCACCTCACGGACGAGCTGTCTGGGTGCGCCTCTCGTGGGCCCATCGTCGCATCTCCTCTCCGCCCACCGATCGCGGCCGACCGCTAGGATTGTGCCCAAAGGGACAGGGGGTATGCCATGGGCATTGCGATCATAACGGGAGCATCGAGCGGGCTGGGCAGGGAGTATGCGCGCATCGCCGCCGGAAGCGGGCGCTACGAGGAGCTCTGGCTCATCGCCCGGCGCGAGGATCGCCTGCGCGAGCTCGCCGCCGAACTGGGCGTCCCCACGCGGGTGGTGGCACTCGACCTGCTTGCGCCTGATGCCATGGACAGGATGGAGGCCCTGCTCGCGCAGGCCACCCGGGAGCGGGCGGGGCTCTCTGTGGGGCTGCTCGTGAACGCGGCGGGCTTTGGCAAGTTCGGTACCTGCGACGACCTCAGCCGTGTCGAGGTGGACGGCATGGTGCGGCTCAACTGTGGTGTGCTCGTGGACATGACGCAGCTGTGCCTGCCGCTCATGCGGCGGGGGAGCCGCATCCTGCAGGTTGCCTCGACGGCATCGTTCGCGCCGCTCCCGGGGCTGGGCGTGTATGCGGCCAGCAAGGTGTTCGTGCGCAGCTACACGCGGTCGCTCCGCTTCGAGCTGCGCGGGCGGGGCATCTTCGTGACGGCGGTCTGTCCCATATGGATACGCACGGAGTTCATGGACGTGGCACGGCGGACGGCGAACGGCACCACGGTACGGCATCCCATGCCGACCCTCTCGCCGCGCAGGGTCGCCTGGTGGTCGATGCTGGTCAACCGCTGCAACTATCCCATCGCCACCTGCTGCGTGACGGGCGCCATCCTACGCATCCTGGCCAAGGTGATACCTGACCCCATCCTCATGTGGGGCTGGGAGGGCCTGCGCAGGCTGTAGGCAGGGGCGGGCCGTGCTGTGACGTTGCTGGCGGGGCGCTGTTGGCGGTGCGCTGCCGACGTGGTGCTGCCGACGTGGTGCTGCCGGTAGCTGCCGCTCACGCGTCACTGCTGATAGCCGCCGCTGATATGCCGCTGCCCTCGTCATGTGGGTGTCTTTCTTCACCTCTGTGGGTGCCAATCGATTCATGTAGGTGCTTTTCTCCCGGAACAGACCGATAAAACCCCAGTTCGGCGGAGGTGGAAATATGCGATAAGCACCCACACGCAGAGAATGGCACCCACAGGGCATGCGACAAGCACCCACACGACGGGGACACGACGGGGACATGACAGGGCATGGGGCATGACCGGGTGTGGCGAGAAGGGAGCCCGCCTGTTACTCTGCGACCACCTCGTCGATGGACATCCGTGAGGTCGCCGAGGCGTTTGACAGGTTGTGAGGACGGTTGCCGGGCGGGAACTTGTCCCTATAGAACGACTCGGGAATCTCCACGGGATAGGCGCCCGTAAAGCAGGCCGTGCAGTAGCCGTTGACGGGCACCACGTCGAGCAGGCCCTTCGTGGAGAGGAAGCCCAGCGAGTCCGCGCCGATGTAGCCGCGAATCTCCTCGAGGGACATGTTGGCCGCGATGAGCTGATCCTGGTCGGCCGTGTCGATGCCATAGAAGCAGGGCCACATGACCATGGGGGAGGCGCTGCGCACGTGCACCTCGGTGGCACCGGCGTTGCGCAGCATGCGCACGATCTGCTTGGAGGTGGTGCCGCGTACGATGGAGTCGTCCACCATCACCAGGCGCTTGCCGGCCACGGCGTCGGGCAGGGCGTTGAGCTTGAGGCGCACGCCCAGCTGGCGCAGCTCCTGGGTGGGTTGGATGAAGGTGCGCGCCACGTAGCGGTTCTTGATGAGACCCGTCCCGTAGGGAAGGCCCAGTTCGGCGGCAAAGCCCTCCGCTGCGGGCGTACCGGAGTCGGGGACGCTGATCACGAGATCCGCGTCTACGGGGGTCTCGCGCGCCAGGCGGCGGCCCATGTCGTGGCGCATCTTGTAGAACGACGAGCCATCTTGGACGGAGTCGGGACGCGAGAAGTACACATGCTCGAAGATGCAGTGGGCTGGCGGCAGCGGCTCGAGACCCGCCTCGGACCTCAGGCCATCCTCGGAGATGCGGACGATCTCCCCTGGGATCACCTCGCGCACGAACGTGGCGCCCACGATGTCGAGGGCGCAGGTCTCGCTGGCGACGGCCCAGCCGTCGCCGTCCAGCCGACCCAGCACGAGCGGACGGATGCCGTGCGGGTCGCGGAAGGCGTAGAGCGCGTTCTCGCGCACGAGCACGATGGCATAGCCGCCCTCGAGCAGGTGCATGGTGTGTGCGATGCCGGAGCGCAGGCGTCCGGCGCGCACGGTGAAGTAGCCGATGAGCTTGGCCGCCACCTCGGAGTCGGTGTTGGAGCGGAAGGGGATGCCCATCTCGATGAGCTCGCGGCGCAGGGCGTCGAAGTTGACGAGCGTGCCATTGTGCGCCAGCGCGATGATCACGTCGTCGATGGTGGAGAGGTGCGGCTGCGAGGACTCCCAGCCCTTGGCGCCAGCCGTGCCATAGCGCACGTGCCCGATGGCGACCCTGCCTGGCATGGCCGAGAGGTCGGCATCCGAGAACACCTGCGTCACCAGGCCAAGGTCTTTGCGTACGAGCACGGTGTCGCCGTTGCCCACGGCGATGCCGGCGGACTCCTGGCCGCGGTGCTGCAGCGCACGCAGTGCGAAGTACGTCATGCGGGCGACGTCGCGCCCGGGGGCCCAGACGCCAAAGACGCCGCACTCGTCGTGCGGGGTGTCGCCATCGCTGGCTGCTGCGTTGGTGGGGCAGGTGGAAAGGTCGCTCACGCGTGCCGCCCTTCTCGTCGTATGTGGATCTCCCTGACTCTATATATAGCGCACGCGAGCCGAGATTGTCTCAGGCGTGGTGCGTTTGGCTACTTCCCACAATCGTGAGTGGGCGAGTATGAAACGAACTGGCTTCTTGTCTCTGACGTGCACTGTTCTGCTTGGCATTGCGCTGACGTTGGGCTTGGCGTCCCGCGCTGCTCAGGCAGAAGTTCCCTTGGCAGAGTTCTATACGAACGCAAGCAGGGAACTCAATCATTGGATTCAGCTTGACCTTGAGGGTGGCTCCCATCTCAAGGGCGTGGCGTCTCGGATCTTCGATGCCTCATGCACCTACATGGGCAAGGCCATCCTGCAGATCGTGAGCGGATGGCTCGTGGCACATCCCGTTAGTGGCGGGTACGATACCACTTACGCCAGGGGGGCACGTTTCCCACCCCCTCTGCTCAACAATCAGTGTGTGCCACGCATACGTGGTGGGGAAGGGGACCGTGATGAGCAACCTGTCGTTTCATACGAACGTGACCCGCCGGGGGCTCGTGGGTGCCTCTGCACTGGCGAGCCTGCTGCTTGCCGGCTGCTCCGGCAGCTCGGGGCCATCGGATGGGACGGGGACGGACACCAGCACGAAGGGCACGCCCGATGCGCCGACGGCGCAGACGACGTATGGTACCGTGACCGGCATCACGGATGGCGGCGTCAACATCTGGTACGGCGTGCCCTACGGCAAGTCCCCGGAGGGCGAGCTGCGCTGGCAGCCACCTGAAGCGCCCGACTCCTGGAGCGATGCGCGCGCCTGCACCCAGCCCGCCGCGGCGGCTCTGCAGTTTGCGAACAACCAGGTCACGGGTGTGGAGGACTGTCTCAACCTGGATGTCTACGCCCCACAGGACGCGAGCGGCCTGCCCGTGATGGTCTACATCCACGGCGGCAACAACCAGACGGGCACTGCGCAGGAGATTCCCGGCAAGGATCTGGCCATCAACGACGGCATCGTGTATGTGTCGCTGAGCTACCGTCTGGGGCTCCTCGGCTTCAACTGCCTGCCCGCGCTGGGGGTGGAGACGGGCAACTTCGCCCTGCTCGATATCGCCCGCGCGCTCGACTGGATTCGCTCCAACGTCTACGCCTTTGGTGGCGATCCCAACAACGTCACCGTCACGGGCTTCTCCGCGGGCGGGCGCGACGTCATGTGCATGCTCATGAGCCCCACGTTCCAGGGGAGGTTCGACAAGGCCATCGCCTTCTCGGGCGGTATGACCACGGCCGAGGTGGAGCCCGCGCAGAAGAAGATCGCCGCGGCGCTGGTGCCGCTGGCCCTGGAGGACGGCAAGGCGACAAGCGACCGGGAGGCCTACGCCTGGCTCCTCTCAGATGGCTCCGACGTGCGGGACTGGCTCTACAACCTCTGGGGCGATCGGCTTGCCCCGCTCATGGGCGATGCCTCTATCCGCATGAGCGTGTTCCCGCACCTGTTCGAGGATGGCGTCATGATCCCCAAGGGCGGCTTCGAGAATGCCTCGTACCACGCCGTGCCCCTCATGATGCTCACAGGCGCCACCGAGTTCAGCCTGTTCAGCCTTGGCGACCCCTTCTGGACGGGCGACCTGATGAGCGATGCCCCTGGAGACGTGCTTGCCGCGGCGCAGGACTTTGCCGTGAGGTATGGCTCGGATATGTACCGCATCTTCAACGCCGAGTGCAGCGCCGAGCAGATGGCGGACACCTATGGTAGCGACATCTACGTGTGCCAGGTTGACTTTGGCAGTGCGGGCTCGGCCGTCCACATCGACCCCTACGGTGCCTTCCATGGCATCTTCGTGCCCATGCTCTCGAGCACCAACAACTACACCTCCATGGTGCCCGACACCTTTGATCAGGACGGCTACCAGGCCATGGCCAAGGCGTTCAACGACTACCTCAAGAACTTCCTCATGGCAGGCAACCCCAATGATGGCAGCCTTGCCACCTGGGACGCCTGGAGCAACGACGAGGGCAAGAGCATGGTCCTTGACGCCACCGAGACCGATGCCGTGGTGGGGCTGAGGGACGTGCGCAGCTCCTATGACCAGATCATCGCCGCCATGGATGCGGACGAGACCATTGACGCGGACACCAAGCTGCTGGTGGAGCAGAACGACATGGCGGGTCGCTGGTTCTCGTCCGCGCTGGACGAGCACACGGGCGCACAGGACCTTTGGCAGGTGCCCTACGAGGAGTGAGGCATGGGCGCCCCAGCGCCTCCCGCACCCCTGCCGGGGAATGTGGTTGACCGCACTGGTCGAGCGTAGGATGATGGACCGTCGTGGGTGGTGCCTTGGGGGCGCCGCAGACCGAGGCACAGAGAGGGCCACATGTCCGGCGAAGAGAAGGCCGAGGGGCCCAAGGCCCTCAGCATCAAGAGGAACATGCTGTTCAACACCATAGGGAGCCTCATGTACCAGGGCTGCCTATGGCTCACCACGGTCATCGTGGTCACGCTGAGCAGCGACTACAACAACTCGGGCATCCTCGCCCTTGCGATGACCGTGGGCAACATGCTGGTTCCCATCGCCACGTACACGATCCGCACCTATCAGGTCTCGGACGTGGGGGGAACGTACTCAAAGGCCAACTACGTCACGTTCCGTCTCATCACCATCCTGGTGGGACTTGCGCTTTTGGTGCCCTACACGCTCTTCATTGGCGCCTCGGCAGAGGTGATCGTGGCCATCCTGCTCTACCTGCTCTTCAAGATGGACGAGAGCTTCTGCGACGTGCTCTATGGCATCGACCAGAGCCGTGGTCGCATGGACTTCATCGGCATCTCGCAGTTCGTTCGTGGCGTGCTCGTGATCGTGCTCTTTGGGATGGGGCTCAAGGTGTTCGACAGCCTCTGGGTGGCCATAGCCGGCATGATGGCTGCCGGTCTTGCCACCACCCTGCTCTACGACCTGCCGCATGCGCGGCTCCTGGGCCTGCATGGCCTGGGGATCACGGGCGGGCAGGTGCGGTCGCTCTTCGTGACGTGCCTGCCGGCTGTGCTGTCCTCGCTCCTCGTGAGCATGGTCGTGTCCGTGAGCAGGCAGTACTTCAGCTCCGTCTTTGGCACGGAGCAGCTGGGGTACTACGCCGCCGTCGCCACGCCCACGGTGCTCATCCAGGCGGCCGCGCGCTACCTCTACAGCCCCCTGCTGGTCCCCTTGGCCGACCGTTGGAACGCGTCGTCCGTGGCGGAGTTCAGGCGCTGGTTCTGGGGCATCCTCGTCCGCATGCTCGGAGCCATCCTGGTCATCGTGGTCATCCTCTCGGTGACGGGCGCCCCCCTGCTTCGGCTGGTCTACGGTCCCTCGATCGATGCCTACACCTACCTCTTCCCACCCACGCTGGTCTGCGCCACGCTCATCGCACTCATCTGGTTCTTCTCCGACGTGCTGGTCATCATGCGCGACATGAGTGGCGAGCTCATCGCCAACGCCGCGACGTTTGCCGTGAGCATGGTGCTGATGGTGCCCCTCATCGATGCATTCTACATGAACGGCCTCAACATGGTCATCATCGTATCGATGCTCGTGGGGCTTGCCGTCTGCGCCATCAGGCTCCTGCGACTCTTCAGGAGGCGGGAGGCCGTCCGGCCGTGAAGCCGTTCACGTTGTACCGACACATCGATTGAGAGCAGGCTGAAGACATGGACAAGGCGTCATACCCGGATGGGGTTCTCGAGCGGTTGCAGGATGCCGAGCGCAGCATCCTGGCTGCCATAGATGCCACATGCCGCGAGAACGGCATCACGTACTTCATCGACTCGGGCACCTGCCTGGGGGCCGTGCGCCATGGTGGCTTCATCCCCTGGGACGACGATGCCGACGTGGGCATGCCCATCGAGGACTACCGACGCTTCCTGGAACTGGCACCCAAGGCATTGCCCCAGGGATTCTCGCTTCATACGATGCGTGACACCAAGGGCCTTCCCGTCCTGTGGGCCAAGGTGTTCCTGGATGGCACGCTGTTCTATGACGACCTCTACGAACAGGCTGGATGTCGACAGTCCATCTTCGTTGACGTGTTTCCCTACGTTGCCCTTGACCGGGATCCCGTTCGTGCGGACGAACGGGGCAAAGCGGCCGTGAGGCTCCAACAGAAGGCCTGGCTCCACAGCGTACACACGCCGCGCGTTCCCGCCTCCATGAGGACGCCGGGACTCTTCCGTGCGGGCTTTGCCATCGGACACTACACCATCGGGCGGCTCTACACTCCCCAAAAGCTCATGGACTCCTTTGAGTCCCTGCTGGCGGTCAATGATGCGGGCGACCGATGGGTCGACACGGCCTATCCGCAGTTTGGCGCCTTTGCCACTGACGTGCTCCTTCCCACGCGGGAGATCGCGTTCTGTGGGCTCAGGCTCATGGGGCCGCACGACACGGATTCCTACCTCACGACGCTCTATGGCGACTACCGGCAGTTCCCGCCGATGTCGGAGCGTTACACGCACCTTCCCGTGATGCTCGACTTCGGCGACGGCGTCAACGTGATGGAGCGTTAGGTGCCCTGCTCATCCCTCTGTCGCTGGCGCTGCCGATGGCGTATGAACACGGGGATGAGCGTCGTGATGATGCGCAGCCTGAGCGCGGGGAACGGGTGGGTGAGCACGTTGAAGGCGTTCCACAGCCTGAAGTACGACGTCCAGCCCTCCTCGAGCGGTGCGTCCGAGAAGGGCGTGAGTGCGAGGTAGTGCAGGTAGTCATCCCTGAAGCGATGGGTGTTGCCGCGCCTCCAGGGCCGCTCCTCGCCCAGGTAGTGGATGATGGCGGGATCCCTGCGTGCCGCGTCGAAGGTCTCGCGGTCGACCCATGCGGGAACGAGCTTCGCCAGGAAGCGATAGGGGTAGAGGTCAAAGGTGTTTGCGTAGTTGTAGGCAGGGGAGATCTGCTTGATCTCAGCGGCCAGCGCGATGTTGATGGCATCCTGATCGTTGGCAAACAGATGTGTCCCCTCACGCTCGATGCAGTCGAGCAGCCTGTGCTCCGCATCCGTCGTCCGCCACGCGTCCAGATCCACAAAGAGCACGCCGGCGTTGTAGTAGGGTCTCCCCGCGAGGCCGATCTCACCGAGACGGCGCCGATCAACTGTGGGTTCCGCCACCATGCAGAGGGTGTTCCCCTCGAAGTCCGTGTCCCAGAGGGGCTGGAGCGAGCGACGCACGATCGTGTCGCCATCGAGGTAGAGGATGCGATGGACGTCCGCCGGCAACAGCCGTGCCATCACGAGGCGGGCAAGGACGATGCTCTTCCACCCCTTGGTGTCAAAGTCGACGCCGATGAGGTCCATGAGGTTCGAGATGTCAATGAGGTGCATGCGCCGACCATAGCCGTGGGCGAACTCGTCGAGCATGCGGGCGTGCCCGTCGGAGATGCCCTGTCCGAAGACGTAGACGTCGATGTCCCGGGCATCCCCGTCATTCTCGAAGATGGAGCACATGCCAGCCGCAAGCTGGGGAACGAATGCGTCATCGACCGTGTACAGGATGTTCATGTTCTTCCTCGGGGTACGGGAGCCTACGTCTTCCGCTCTTGGGGTGCTGCCGGAACTCTGGCGGGCCCAAGCGCCGCGTACTATAGTCTATGCCTAGACCCTGCCGGAGCGAGGCGGAAGGCCACCGACGTGACACCAACCCATACCTTTGCCATCTGCGCCTATGGGAAGAGCCCGTACCTGAGGGATTGCATCGAGTCCATCAAGGCGCAGACCTACCGGGAGAGCGAGGTCTACCTTTCCACGGCCACGCCCTCCTCCTGGCTGTCCCATCTGGCAGAGGAGTACGACCTTCCCATCTATGTGAACGAGGGCGCCCATGGCATCGGTGAGGACTGGAACTTTGCCTACTCCAAGGCGACAGGCGCCTTCGTGACCATCGCCCATCAGGATGACGTCTACGAGGCGGAGTACGCCACCACAGCCGTTCGCATGCTGGAGGCGTCACGGCTCCCCCTCATCTTCTTCACCAACTACGGCGAGCTACGCGATGGCGTTCCCGTCGATGACAACCGACTGCTGCGCATCAAGCGCCGTCTGCTCAAGCCCTTCCTCGATCCGCGTGCCTTTGGAAGCGTGAAGGCGCGCCGTCGCATGCTGCGCATGGGCTCGGCCATCTGCTGCCCCTCGGTCACGCTCTGCAGGCGCAACGTCCCCAACCCACCCTTCGTGACGGGCATGCGAAGCAATCTGGACTGGGCCACCTGGGAGCGGCTCTCTAGGCTGCCGGGCGAGTTCATCTATGCGCCCCAGATCCTCATGCGTCATCGCATCCACGGTGGCTCGACCACCTCCAAGCTCATCGCGGACAGGACCCGCGGTGCCGAGGATCTGGAGATGCTGGAGAGGTTCTGGCCCAAGCCGGTGGCGCGCCTCATCTACGTGGTCTACTCGCATGGGATGGACAGCAACGTCGGCGGGTAGGCTATCCTCGCCCGCTCAGTCACCTGTCCACCAAGCGGATCTCGGCATTCGTGGGCAGCGTCTCCCCTCCTGGGGCTTGCCAGACCGGCTTCTTCAGCCCTCCCTCGCAAGCCACCTTGCGAGGTCGTGGACCTCGATGCCCTCGTAGGTGTAGGTCTCGTGCCTCGTGCGGGCGAGGATTACCTTCGGGTAGGCGTCGCGGATGGAGAGGAGGGGCGTGTACTCCCGCTCGAAGGTCGGCTGCGAGCTGATGTCGTCGCTCACTTGTATGTACAGCTTCTCGCTGCCCCGTATGGCCACGAAGTCGACCTCCTGCTTGTAGAGAACGCCCGCGTAGGTCTCGTACCCCCGCCTCAGGAGCTCGATGGCCACCACGTTCTCCAGCATGCGGCCGAAGTCCATGTTGCGGGTCCCGAGCTTGGCGTAACGGAAGGCGTGATCCGCCAGGTAGTACTTGTCTCCGGACGAGAGGTAGCGCTTCCCCCGGATGTATAGCGCTTGACCCGGTAGAAGGCGAATGCCTCCTCGAGGTGGGACATGTACGACGAGATCGTCCGGTCGTTCGTCTTGGTCCCCGCCGACGTGAGGGCATCTGCTACGCTGCGCGCCGAGGTGATGTTGGACACGTTGTCCATCAGGTAGTCGGAGAGCCTCTCGAGCAGCCGTGCGTTCCTGACGCCGTGCTTCTGCCGTATGTCGCGCAGGATGAGGGTGTCGCACACGTCGGAGAGGTAGCCGTATCGGTCTCGTTCGTCCTCGTAGACGTAGCTTCCCGACATGCCCCCCATGCGCAGGTACCGCCCGAGCGCATCATCCACCTGCTCCCCTTCGAAGTAGGAGCGGTACTCCTCGAACGAAAAGGGGAACACGTCCACGTTCACGGTGCGGCCCGTGAAGAGGGTGGCGCGGTCGCTCGAGGGCAGGAAGGCGTTCGAGCCCGTGATGTAGATGTCGTAGCCACCCGAGGCGTGAAGGCTGTTGACGGTCCTCTCGAATCCTGAACACATCTGCACCTCGTCCACGAGGACGAAGTTACGCCCGCCCTCGATGCGATGGGAGGTGACATAGGCGTTCAGGGCATGGTACTCCGTGAGCTCTTCGAACTCGAGCAGGCTGAGGTCCACGTGGATGACATTGGCGCCGTCGACCTCGCGTATGAGGTAGTCCCTGAACGCTTCGAGGAGCTTGGACTTCCCCGCGCGCCGCACACCGGTGATCACCTTGATGTCGGGCGTGCCGATGAGCCTCTTCAGTCTCTCCAGGTACCTGGGTCTCTCGACGAGCTTCATGTGGGCTCCCCTCTATTTCGCGAAAATAAGAATAATTCGGATTTGAGAA
>NZ_AWEZ01000019.1 GCF_000468755.1 Olsenella profusa F0195 | reverse complement strand
GAGGATATACGCAGGAGGAGGAGCCGTGGCGAGTCAGTCGCGAGCATCTCGAGGAACACCGGGGTGTCCGAGCCCACGGTGAGGAAGTACCTGAGGATGGAGGACCTCTCCCCCTCGCGCCCGGGGAGGCGTGCCGCGGAGAGCGAGCTGCTGGAGCCCTACGAGGCGACGATCGACGCCTGGCTTCTCGACGACTGCCGCAACTGGAGGAAGCAGCGGCACACGGCCACCCGAGTCTTCGTCCGCCTGCGCGACGAGGAGGGCTACGGCGGGAGCTACTCCACCGTGCAGCGCTATGTGAAGCGCCGGCGCGAGGAGATGGCGGAGGAGAGGGACGCCAGGGACGCGCAGGGATACCTGCAGCTCAGCTGGCTTCCTGGCGAGTGCCAGGTCGACTTCGGGGAGGCGGACTTCCGGGTGAGGGGCGTCGTGACGAGGGGGAGGTACCTCACGGTCAGCTTCCCGCACCCCGACGTCGGGCCCGCCCAGGTGTTCTGGGGCGAGACGTCGGAGTGCGTGTGCCAGGGCCTCAGGAACGTCTTCGAGTTCGTGGGCGGCGTGCCCGCGCGGGCCGTCTTCGACAACGCCACCGAGGTCGGGCGGAGGGTGTGCGGGGAGGTAAGGCTGAGCGAGATGTTCAGGAGGTTCTTCGCCCACTACTGCCTCGACCACGCCTCCGCCAACCCCTACTCGGGCAACGAGAAGGGCAACGTCGAGGCGAAGGTGGGCTACCACCGCAGGAACCTGTTCGTGCCGGTGCCGCAGATGCACGACGCGGAGGCGTTTGTTAATGTCAATGCATTTTCCACCAGTCACACCAAAACAATTTCACCAGGTACGCCACCATGGCTGCGCCAGACGCGCCACCGCGTCCTGCCCGATTTCGGACTACCCCTCCCTTCTCTTCTCTGCGGACAGGTCCTTGAGCCTATATGACCTGCCCGTGATCCTGATCATGTGGCAGTGGTGGCAGGGCCTGTCGGCGATGGCGCTCGCGGCGACCTCGTCGCCGAACACCCCCGCCCAGCCGCCGATCCCGACGTTGGTCGTGGCGACGGCGGGGCGCTGCTCGTAGCGGGTGCTCACGAGCTGGAACAGCAGGTCGGCGCCGCCCTCGTCTATGCCCAGGTACCCCAGCTCGTCGATGATCAGCAGCTCGGGGTGCGCGTAGTACCTGAGGCGCTTCCTCGGTATGCCCCGGGACCGGGCGTCCTTCGGGTCGTCCACCAGCCTGGCGCAGTCGGCGAGGCGCACCTCCCGGCCAGCCCCGGCCGCCTCCACGCCGATCGCGATCGCCAGATGGGTCTTCCCCACGCCGGGGCTCCCGACCAGCAGCACGTTCTCCGCCCGCTCCACGAGCCGCAGGCACGCCAGCTCCTCGACCTTGGCCCTGGGGACGCTCGGCCGGGACGCCCAGCCGGAGTCGGCGAGAGTCCTCGCGTGGGGGAAGCCCGACGGGCACATGCGCTGCCGTGTCATCCGCGCCTCGCGGGCCCCCGCCTCGGTCCGCGTCATCTGCGCGAGGGCCCCGACGAAGTCCACGCTGCCCTCCGATACCATCCGCACGTATTCCGGCAGCCCCGACGCCATCTCGTGCAGGCGCAGCGTGGCCAGGTTGCCCTGGGCCCGCGGGTACGGGCTCGCCTCGCCGATCGCGTCACTCATGGCCGCCTCCCATCTGGTCGAGCAGCTCCAGGTTCTCCCTGGCCGCCTGGCGTATGTTGGCGTCGGCGAACCGGGCCTTGCCCGCTATGGCCTGCGCGTAGTGCTCCTCGGCATAATTTATCCTGCCGGTGCCCCGCGAGGCGTCGTGGGCCGCGACGAGCTCCCCGGCGGCGGTGACGCGTATCTGCCCGCCCGGCATGGTCGCCGCCGTCACCTTCTTCCCGATGCACGAGCGGGGCACCGACCACTGCCTGCCCGCCGCCCTCACGAGCATCGTGGGCGGCACCTCCTGCACGCTCACCTCGCCGACCATCTCCTCGAGCAGGCGCATGTTGCCGATCGGCCGCAGGCGCTCCTTCTCCCGCACGGACGGCGCCACGGGCGGTAGCCCCGTGGCCTCGCACGCCTCCTGGTTCGACCTCGCCTCTATCCGGGCGATCGCGGCGAGCAGGCCCTCCAGGCCCTCGAAGTCGCGGTCATAGGCCCGCAGCCTGCCCATGAAGCGGTTGGCGCTCTCGTCCTTGCCTTTGGTCTGGGGGGACCCCGGCCTGCAGAGCTGGAGCTCGAATCCCGCCTCCCTGGCGAAGCGCCAGGCCCGCTCGGAGCGCACGCGCCTGCCGCCGGAGAACGTCACCAGGGCCGACATGTTGTCGGCGGCCGCCTCCTCGGGCACGCCCCCGTAGAACTTGAAGGTGCCGAGCAGGCAGCCCAGCAGGACGTCCTCGGTCCGCGTCGGCGCGTAGGCGAGCTTGTGCAGGCGCGAGAAGCCCAGCGTCGCGGAGAAGGCGTCGGACTCGAAGACCTCCCCGCTGGCGTCGGTCATGGTCAGGTCCTCCTTCCAGTCGAACTGCATCTGGCGTCCGGGCGGGGTCTCGAACCTGGGGTGGGGCCCCGTCCCGCAGGCTCCGGAGAAGGCGATGCCGCGGCGCCTGCAGTACTGGGTGAAGGCGCCGTATTTGGGTAGGCTGAGGTCGGGACGCCTGTCGAGCAGGTACTCGTACACCGCCCCCTTCGTGATGCCCGGCATGGTCGACTTCTCCTCGATGACCTTCTTGACCTGGTCGAAGGCGCTTGGCTTGCTGCGCCTCAGGTCCTCGACGTCCTTGTCCTCCCTCCAGTACCTGGCAACGGTGTGCCTGCCCGTGCCGTATCTCCTCTCGACCTCGCCGGAGTTCGGCTTGGTGCCGGCCTGCCTGTACATGCTCAGCTCCCCCATGATGTTCCTCCCCGATCGCCTCTCCCTCCCGTCGATGCGTGCGACGGAGGGGAGCGTATTACAGTGGCGCAGCTGGACAAAACACGGTGGCATGGGTGGCCGATTCGTGATGGCGCGGACGGCTTCCCATTGTGGTCTGGCCGGACAAAACTATTGTGGCGTTAACACTCGTCCACGTCGGCGTCCAGGCTCCTCGCGATCGAGCCCGCCTGGTCCTTGGAGAGCCTCGCCACGCCAAGCCGCTCGGTGACCCGCTGCACCTTGCGCGTGCTCGTGCCCGTGGCGCACGTCTCGGCCACGGCTGCCACGAGGGCGCGGTCGACCCTCTGGTAGCGCTCGATCACGTCGTCCGGGAAGAAGCTGCCGCTCCCGGGCTTGGGGACCCTGAGCGCGGGCGTGCCGACGCAGGTCGCGAGCCGCCTTTCCCTGTAGCCGTTCCTGCTGTTCGCGCCGCCTGCGCACACCTCGTCGGCCTCGGTGCTCATGATCTCGTTGGCGATGGACTCGGCGAGCTGGCGCACCAGCTCCTGCATGTTGATCGAGCCGTCCTGGAACCTGGGTAGCGGCCCCGGTGCCACCTGCGCCGCGATCGGCGTCTCCGGTAGTCTCTGCATTGCGGTCGTCGTCCCTTCCTCGAACCCGTTACTTCGCAATCTCGGATTCTAGGACGGCGGCCGTTTTCTCACGTCGACTTGCTACTTGCGCTTACACCAACTTTCCCGACACGATCGGCAATCTGCCTCTCGTAGTCGAGGGCACCGCCGATGGTCACTTCCTGCTGGCCCTGCCGCTGCGCCTCCTGCTGCCCCTAGCCCTGCTGCTGCGGCGTCTCCTGCGCACCCTGCGCGGCTTCCTGACCGCCATTGGTCTCACCGTCCATGCTTGCCTGCCTTTCGTTAACTGGGGCAGCCAACATGAAGGCAGCCCACCAGCCTGCGATGAGGTTAGTGGGCTGTCACAAGTTCAGAGCAATACTGTTGTCGCGGCTCTATTCAATCGCTTCTTCATGCTCATCAGCATGAGTAGAGTATTTGTCTAGCAACTCCTTGAGAAACTCAGTGGGTTCATACGTGTGCTCTGGCACGGGGTGCTCATCTGACATGCGGCATGAGCGATAGTTCCCATCTCCATCAATCCAGATAAGCCAGGACAGTTCGCATCGCGCTTCGGTCTCCGAGAGTCGTTCATCGGCGAGTTTGTTGCTATCTCTCTGGAGAGTTGCATACCAAACAGGGTGCAGGTTTCGGGCGCGCAGGCCATCGAAGAGTAGGCTCTTGTTAGCGAGCAATGCCTGATATTGCTTCCTATACGGCTCGCCATAGTCCACGTCCTCGAAGATGACCGCACCATCTGAATTGAAGTAGCGCAACCCGTCAGTGTGCTTCACGCCACACAAGTCCATTGCGAGTCTCGAGGGAAAGCGGTACCAGTAGTCCCCAATGTCAGTCAGACTTTCAACCCCTCTTCCCGAGAGCGGAGAGGCCGAGACATGGACATCGGCAATCTTGTCACGTCCGCCTTCCTCGTCGTACTCATTGATCCAAGGTGCTGACATGTATTCGACTGGCGAAATATAGGTGGCCCTCACGTTAATGCTAGTGGCAAACGTAGAGGCGTGGTCGTAACCATCTATTGCCACCGTCCCGTCCTCTTGAAGTTTTGCTAGTTCAGTGGAGTCCATGGCCCCGCAATATGCCCAGCAACAGGCCTGTTTTCCGCATATACTCCAGTCACTAGCGTACAGGGCAATAGGTATCGCGATGTCTTCGATTGAGGTGCTGATGTTAGGTTCACTGTCCAAGAGGGAAATGGGAGCATCTACGTCCCCAGAGCCAATCCAATCGTTTAGCTCTTGCTCAGTGCAAATCGATTCACCGTCATCACATGAAAATGCGGTAGGGAAGGACGGCACGATGTCCTCTCTCTCGGTGGTAAGACGGTTTACAGTTGCCTCGAACAGTGGACTCTGGTAGCTCAGCAAGCTGCTGTAGTCAGATGCGATCTCGCAGGAATCTTGGACAATGCCATTTCGACATGTACTTTCGAATACGGGCACTCTGTCGGCCATGAAGCCGCATATCTCGTTCCTTGCGCACCAAACGTACTTTTCTGCGACGGTCATCACAGTGCTCTGTGAGCCATGATCGGCATTGCCAAAAGAACCCGATATCTTGCGGTCGATACCGCCAAGGCGGTATCCATTTTTGCTCATCGGGCCAACGAAAATATCTGGTTCGTAACCGTGATCAATGAGGTATTGGTAAGCTGCGGCAATTGCCCAGCTCTCAAAGGTCGGTGTCTCGATGCCTGTTTTCGCTGCGGATCGCTCTAGGAGGCGCCGCACATCTTCCGTATTCCGGTCACCCTTTGTGTGATAATGCGGGATGCCAAACGCCGTCTCCAGTTTGTCGACGAGCACGTAGCGGGCAAGGTCGTAATGAATGGTCTCAAATCCCCCCATCCTGTCTGCTTTTGCGGCAGCCGCATAGATGGGAAGCGCGCCCGCTTCGGTATCAATGCCGTATGGGGGTCGGCAAACTTCTGCAGTGCTCGAGTCTATGACACCGTCGGCGCGACACTTCTCTATGATCATCCTTCCATAGTGCCGTATGGCCGCGTCTCTGTTGCCCGGCTTGTCGGGAGAGCTGAAAACAGAGTCGATAGCGATTCTTGCAAGGCGTCTCTTGATTTCCCTATCGACGTTTCCTTGACACGCAACCTCCGCGGCGATGGCGAACAGGTTCTCGCGAATCTGCGGATCGTTGCAGTCGATGAAGTGGCTGAAGAGCTCGGAGAACTCGCTAGGATTACGCATCGCCCAACGGACGAGTTCATTTCTGCAGTGGCGTCGTCTAAGGTTGCTGACCGTTGCTAGACACCAAGTTAATAGCAGCGGCATTTGGTTCCAAGCGTCACCATCGTGCAAACAGGGCATATGCTTTACGGCATCACGCTCAAAATACATGGACAGGCGGCAGTCGTCGTACATCTTTCTTGGTATTGACCAAACCTTGTCACGCTCGACAGGAGTCTGGAATGCCCTCATGTACTCATCTAGGAGAGTTGGCCCAAGTGGGTGGTTCCGTATGTTAGCAACCTGGACAACAATCCCGTTCACAATATCCGATAGCGATTCTCTGTCTGCCGCCATCTCATCAAGCGCCCACTGTCTGAACCTTCCGGCAGCACCCAATTCCACGTCTGCGAGTGCTGCGATGGTAAGTTGTCGTGCACCATCCATGCCAAGTGCGTTGATTAGGTCTTCGCTCTTAAGCGGCAAGACTCCACGCTTTTCGACTAGGAGAATCGCGTACATTCCTCTTGCGTCACGGTGATCCAAAAGGGTATTGGCAGCTACGTCGCCTCTCGTCTCCATGAGCACGACAGCCATAAAGTAATCCCACAGATGGCGCGATCCTGGCTGGTACATTACGACATCCGGGGAAACGCTTGTGGCCCCTGCCTTCCGAATGGCGATGAGAATCCCGTATCCTTCTAGGAAATCAATCATGTCACCAACGTGCTCACACTGGATACCTGCGCTCTCAATTACGCTGCCAATAGCCGCACAGTCTTTTGGGTTGGCATCTATTAAGAGCGCTTTCACAAGCGCAATAAGCGTGGATCTGACCGGCGTCTGATGCATCGTCGGCGTTTTGCCTACACGATCAGCGTATTCGTCCTCGAGCCTGTCGACTTCAGCGTTGACAAGGGCGGTGAGGCAGGTTGACACGTTCTTGTCGATCCGCCTTCTACTGTATGCAGTGCAGAACATGCGAAGTTCCATGGGTGTTCGAAACATCCACTTGTAGCGCGTGTCGCCGGCAAGGTCAATTGAGTAGTACTTGATGTAGCGATCGAACAGCTCATAAGCTGGCACATTGCCTTTAGCATCGATGTGATACGTACATTCCCATATGTCGTCGGTGCGCTTGCTCTCGATACCGTAGGGTCGCGACGAGTAGGCAAACCTTATCCTCGGATACTCGTCGGCGATGGCATCGCCCTGCCTGACTAAGGCGGTCCAGCGCGACGCCGGCTGCCGTTCGTCTAGCCCATCGACAAATACAGCAATCTTGGCTCGTACAGTGATGCCATCCTTGCGCATGTCGTGCACTGCGGCTGATGAGCTCAGTGCCTGCCACAGCTCGGCCTCATCCCAGTCAGAGAGACCGAGGGCATTGCTTATGATTTCCTTCCATCCGTCGTGTTCGTTGATTTCTGCAGCCCGAATGAAGATGGGCAGGTGCAGGTCATCTTCCAAGAATCCAGCTGCTTTACGAGCAAAGCCACAGGTCTTGCCGGTCCCCTGTTCGCCGACAACGAGGCAGTGCGGGTAGCTATACGCATCACGCATCTTCCCCCAGATTTCATACTCGCTCGGCAGCTCTCTGAATCTGTCTATCAACCTAATGAGCTCATTTACGTGCCCAACAAGCTTGTACTTCTCCTTCAAGCCCTGGACGTCGTCCTCGAATCGCTCAACTGCCCCATAGTCAACGTCAACGTTGTCGATTTCGACTAGCCCCTGCGGTTCTGCCATCAGCATGTGTCTCCATATGCTCAGCGAGTCGGCATACGCAGTGATGACATCACGGCACCTTGTTGCAGATTCTCTCAGCTCTTCAGTCAGTTCTTTTTCGATGCTTGCAAATGAGTTGGCTGCATATGCAAGATCGCGACATACATTGAGGCAGACGTCTATCTCTTTGACGAGGGCGGCTCTGCTCTCGATTGTGCCGAAGAAGCTGTCGAGAAAAACAGCCATGTCGCCACCATCTGCAATTTTGGGTACATAGCGGTCTTTTAAACTCTCTAGGGTGCGTTGAAGTGCGATGCGCACTCCTTCGGGATTGATTGCAGTTCTCTCGAACCAGAATCGCCAGCGCCCTTCATTTTCAGGTTGTTGCAAGAGAGCCCCGATGAAATGCTCATCCCATAAAACGAGTTCTAGACCCGGATAAGCCTGTGCCACCGACTCTTCGAACGATTTCCAGGTGTCTTCCTCGCCGAGGGAGACCCTCTTATTCTTGCTATTCCTGCACGAGGTTAGATTATGCGGTATGCAGACGATGTACTTCGTCATGTTTGGACGCAGTTCCATTGCCGTGTCAATCGAATTCCTGATTTGTTTGTACTGGGATGTCGTCATCGACTTTCTGAACCATTTCGCCTGAATGCCGACATATTCATTGTTGTTAGTATTGTTCCAGTACGCCTCGATGCCACCGTCCCCGCCATCACCACGTATATCACGATAAGTCCAGGTGTTATCGAAGTCCCTCGCGTGTGTGCCCCACGTCTCAAACAGTTGGCAGCACAACTCCTCGAAAGCCTCTTCGTCTCCAAGATCCTGGTTGTTGAACTTATCGAATATGCCCACTAATCGTCTCCTATGCCCAGCTAAAACTCAATGTCGTCGAACGTGAACGCCTGCAATGCGAGCTTCACAAGCTTCTCGGTCCTTGCCTCAATCTGCTCCTTCGTCCAGCAGTCCACACTCACCAGATCGTCGTTGAGGTTCAGCCCGTTGCGGTAGCCGACGTTCGCGCCGTTCGAGTCCTTGCGGTCGCGCTTCTCGATGAAAGGCATGTTGCTCAGCTTCGAGTTGTATCCGGTGATGGTCAGGTTGCCGAGGGTGTGGACATGCGTGGCCTGGATCTCCTGCGCTTTCGCCTTGTCGCCGTCGCCGATCATGTTCACCCAGCTAGCGGGTATGTTCTCACCCTGCGGGAACACGTGCTCGATGGTCCACACGTAGTTGCCCGATGGATAGCGCTCCCAGAGACCCTTCATCTCTTTAGTTACGCTGGGCTCTGCGAGCACGGTGAGGATGTAGCGTGTCATGTCCGGGTTCACATCGTAGATTGGCCCCTCGAGGCGCTCCTTGAAGGCCGCGTCGCTCGCCGAAACGTCGACAAGCTTCCGCTTGATGTAGCAGGCGACCCCCACGTCCTTCAGGCATTCGTCCTCTATGCCCTCGCAGATACTGATGAACAGGCGCTCCAAGTCGCGGGTGGGCGGCGTGTCGGTGACGTTGCGTCGTACGAAAAACCTGACGAGCAGCGCCACGATTCTGGCGATGAGATTATCATTCAGGCCAAGATCCAACTTCCGCTTCATGAGGTAGAGGAGCATCAGGTACGAGGGGACGCCCTGCGCACGGGCGATCTCCACGAGCTGGCGCTCGAGCTCGCCGTCCATCCCCTCGCGGTCCACGCCGATGATCTGCGAATAGATGGCTGAGTTGCCGATGAGCTCGTCGAGCACCCCGAGCGCGCCCTGCTCCTGGCCGATTCTTTTCTCGTAGATCTTGAGCAGGTTCGAGCGCGTGGCTACCGAGCCGAGCGGCAGCTGCGCGCCTCCCTCCTGCACGAACGGCCTGTTAACGTCGCGCCTGAATGCGTCGTAGTTCTGTCGGAAGAAGCGCTCCTGCGTGGCGTAATCGTCACCGAGGTTGCGAAGCACCTCCTGCCACTGCTCGAAGTAGTAGTCGAGCTCGTTCCCGTCTGCGTCTGCCACCTTGGCAAGCAAGGTGTTCTTGATCAGGTCGACGGCGGAGAGGGGCACGCCTCGGTTGTTCAGCGATGCGAACAGTGTATACGCGTCGGCATGGCTGTCAACGTTGATTTGAACGAGCACTGCGGAGCAAAGCAGCCTGCTCTTCTCAAGCAGGGTGCGCACGGCATTGTCGTTGCTCATATCGGCAATTTCTCCGCCGAGCCTGTCGTAGAAGTACTCGAAGGCCTTGGAGATCTTACGCACGCCGTGGTACTTCGGTCTCTGCATCACGACGGCGAGCCCAGCGTACTCCTTGAGTATCCAGCGGTAGTCGTCCTGGTTGTGGTTCTGCACCTGCGGCACGACGCGCGTCATTCCCTTGTTCGACTTGAGCACGAGCCTGTTTCGCAGTGGACGCACGTTGTCGAACCGCATGTCTTCGTCGATGGCATCGGGGTGCTCGTTGATTCGAGCATACAGCGCGGTAAGCAGCAGGCTGATGGTGGTTAGTCTCTGCTGGCCGTCGATGACCTCTAAGTCCACGATATTGTTCTTCGGGTCGATTTCGCCCTGGATGACGATGATTGAGCCGAGGAAGTAGCCGGGGTCGTTGTCGAAGAGGTCGTCGTAGAGGTTTGCCCAGTCACGCTGGCCCCATGTGTACTCGCGCTGGTAGCGCGGTATGTTGTAGACCTTCAGCACATCGGTGGAGAGTATGCTTGCGATAGAGGGGTCGCTAACGTTTTTAATCATTTCATCTCAATTCTCGCTAATTTCACTAGACGATATGCAGAGCGACTGGAACCTCACTCTGTGATGCAGGGCCCTCTTCCGGGCAACGTGGGTTAGGATTCGGTCTGCAAGGACTCGTCCACGCCACAATTCACAGGAGGTTCCAGCCATGAATCATCGTACCAGCATCGGATTGGACGTGCACGCCCGCAGCATCGCGGCCTGCGCATTCATCCCGGAAACCGGCGAGATCGTTCAGAGGGGCTTCGGATACGACGCGGGCGGCATCGCGGCGTGGATCGCCGACGAGGGCTTCCCCGAGCCGGTGAGATGCGTCTACGAGTCCGGTCCCACCGGCTTTGACCTGCAGCGCAAGATCGAATCGGCGGGAATCGAGTGCGTAGTCGGGGCGGTCTCGAAGATGATCAGGCCCTCCGGAGACCGCGTGAAGACGGACAGGCGCGACGCTTGCTTCCTCGCCCGCATACTCGCGGTCGGGAACATCGTCGAGGTCCATATCCCCGCGCCTGCCGAGGAGGCTGCGCGCGACCTGTCGCGGGCGAGGGAGGACTGTCGCGAGGACCTCATGAGGGCACGCCACCTCCAGATTTTGGCAGCTGAGTAGCTGACCGACAGAGATCTATTCGTGCGCTGACCTGCCCCGACGGGGCGTTTCGTTTGTCAAGCTTGAAGAATGTTTTTAGAGTGGCATTGCGTGGTATGTAATACAACATGTGGTAGCCGAGCAACGAGGGGGCCACGAGACGTTCCTCAAGTGGATCACGCAGAAGAACGGGCGCACCAAGCTGTGCGTCTACGAGAGCTACCGCGAGGGGCGCCGCACGCGCTAGCGGACGGTAAGGGCGCTCGGCTACGCGGACGAGCTCGCCGCCGAGCACGGCGACCCGCTGTTACCTGTAACTTAGAAATCACCAGATAGCACAACGTATCGCTCCGACCGCCACAACGCAGACGCGCCGGCGGGCACAGCGTGCTTTCACCATCCGGCACAACGGAGGCGACGTACGGGATACGCTCGACCTGACGGCCAGAGGCGACGGCCAGGAGGGGAGGGCGCGGGTTGGAGCGGAACATCATGGGGGAGCCGGGCATGTGCCGCCAGGCGGGCACCAAGCCCAACTTCGCGGCACTCGCCAGGAAGTACGGGATGGACAGGCACACCGTCGCGAAGTGCTGGAGAGGCGGTGGCCGGGTCGAGGACCACAGGAGCGACAGGCCGAGCGGGTTCGACCAGGTGAGGGAGGTGATCGAGGAGAAGGCCAAGCTGCCCGGGGTGACCAAGAAGGGCATACACGAGTACCTGCTCGACCGCCACGCGGACAAGGACCTGCCGGGACACGACGACCTCATCCACTACATGAACAGGAGGGGCATGGCCTGCGGCCTGCCCGACGAGGGGCCCGAGCCGCACCCGCGCCACGGGACGGCGCCGGGCGCGCCTGGCGCTTCGCCCGGGAGGCCGGCTTCGAGATACGGCTGTGCCGCCCCCGGTCGCCCGAGACCAAGGGCAAGGACGAGTCGGCCAACCGATTCCTCGCCAGGCTCATGGCCTACGAGGGCGACTTCGACGGCGAGGAGGACCTGATAGGCACCATCGACCGCATAGAGCGCCGCCGCGACGCCGAGCCCAACGGCACCACCGGGCTGCCGCCGATGGTGCTGCTCGTGCGCGACGAGAAGGAGGCGCTGCGCCCCGTCGGCAACCTCCGCCACCTGGAGGGGATGGTGGGCGACGTGAGCCACCGGACCGTGCCGGGCACGATGCTCGTGCGCGCCGCCGGCCGCGAGTGGTCGGTGCCGAGGCGCTGCATCGGCAGGCGCGCGAAGCTGCTGCTGATGCCGGGCGGCCAGCTCGTGGCCGGCGTGGCCGGCAGAGTGGTCGCCACGCACGACACCACCGTCGCCGACAGGCCCTCCAGCTACCAGGAGGGCCACTACGTCGAGGCGATCGCCGGCAAGGGGCGCTACGAGGACCAGGACATCGAGGAGGCCGCGCGTGCCAACCTGGCGCTGCTCGACCGCCTGGGCACGGTCGGGGGCGATCGCTGATGGTCGCGGCGGGGGAGGCCAGCCCCTACGAGAGGCCGGGGAGCAGCCTGGCGACGCCCGGGCTGGGCGAGATGTCGGCCATGCTGCCCACCTACATGGACGCGGTCGCTGACGGGAGCAGGGACTTCACCGGCGCGCTGCTCGAGATGACCGAGGCGGAGGTCGCGGCCGAGCGCCGCGACGACTTCGCGAGGCGCGTCAGGTCGGCGGGGTTCCCCTACGCGAGGGCGCTCGCGGACTTCGACTTCGGGTTCCAGCCGAGCGTGCCCAGGGCGAAGGTCGAGGAGCTGGCGACGCTGCGGTTCCCCGGGCGGGCGGGGAACGTGCTGCTCGTGGGCAGCCCGGGTGTCGGGAAGACCCACATAGCGGTGGCGCTCGGCGTGGAGGCCGTGCGCGCCCGCAAGGAGGTCCGCCTCGCCGGCTGCGCCGGGCCCATGGGCGACCTCGCCAGGGCCGACAGGCTCGGCACGCTCGCCAAGAGGACCAGGTGCTACGCCCACGCGTCGCTGCTCGTGATAGACGAGGTGGGCTACCTGGGCATAGACGCCTCGGGCGCCGAGCTGCTCCTCCAGCTGGTGTCGGCGCGCCACGGGCGGCGCTCGGCGATCCTCACCACCAACGTGGGGATCGCCGGCTGGGCGGACGTCTTCGGCGACCCGGTGAGGGCGTCGGCCATCGCCGACAGGCTCTGCCACCACTGCACGATGGCCAGGATAACCGGCAGGTCGTACCGCACGAGGGATCTGCCGGCCGATGGGCCGGGGAGGCCCGGCGGCAAGGAGGGCGACGATGGCCGCGGGCGGGCCGTCCGCGCTTCTGGGGCCAACGGACCCGAGGTCGGCGGTGGTGCTGGGGGCGACGCCGACCCCTGCGGGCACGACGGCACACGGCACGGCGCAGGGCGTCAGTCGCGGGCACGGGCCGGGGATCGAGCTCGAGCGGTGCGTGCTCGAGGCCGAGCCGGGCGGGGGGCGCCTCGTGCACGGGGGCGTCGCCGAGAGGACCATCGGGCCGGAGGGGCCCCACGAGCAGTCCTGCGGGTCCCGGGAGGGCGTCACGGAGGGGGGTGGGGCCTGACGGACGCGGTGAGGGCGCGCCAGGAATGGCGAGGGTGCGTTGTGACAGATGGTGCGGGTGCGTTGCGGCATCTGGTCGTGAAGATTGTATTGACTGGTGAAATCTAGATTGTTACTAACA
>NZ_AWEZ01000018.1 GCF_000468755.1 Olsenella profusa F0195 | reverse complement strand
TGACCGAGCTCGACGCCGTGCTGGGCGAGCTGCGCCGCGTCGCAGGCGGCAGGGCCGCCCGCAGGCTTTGGCTCGACCCCTTGGAGCCGCACCCCACGGTGGCCGCCCTCAGGTCCCGCTATCCCGACGCCCGCGCAGGCGACGCCCCCTGGGAGCTCGACCCCCTCGTGGGCGAGGTGGACGACCCGGCCCGCCAGGAGAAGCGCGCCCTGGCGCTGCCGCTCTCCAGGGAGGGGAACGTGGCCATCTATGGCCACGCCTCGTCGGGCAAGGAGGACCTCGCCGTCTCCCTGCTGTGGAACATGCTGGACGCCGACCCGAACGAGGTGTGCGCATACGTCGTCGACGCGGGCGCCGGCGCACTGCTCGCGTTCGACGGCGCCCCGCAGGTGCCCGACGCCATACCCGCCAACGATGCGGAGAGGGTCTCCAACCTCTTCAAGTACCTGCGAAAGACCATGTCGGACAGGCGAGCGGCGCTCGGCAGGGGCTATGCGGGGCTGGGCGACTATAACGCGCGGCACGACGGCGCCGACCGGATGTACTCCATCGCGGTCGTGCTCAACGGGGTCGCGGAGCTCTTCGAGCTCGTCCCGAGCGTCGAGGACCGGCTCGACTCGCTCATGCGCGAGGGGCCGCGCTATGGGATGCACTTCGTGCTGCTCGCGGACACCCAGCGCGACGTGCGGTTCCGCATGCGGGCCAACGTGGGCCAGTCCCTCGTGATGGCGCTTGCCGATGAGTCCGACTACCTGGCGATACTCGGCAGCATCCGCGGGGCCGCCCTCCCGGAGGGTGATGGCCGGGGCCTCGTGCGGCAGGGCGATGACCTCTACATGTTCCAGTGTGCCTATGCCTGCGGGGAGGGCGTGCCCGTTCAGACGGCGATCCTGGAGCGCGTCGCGGGCGAGATCGACAGGCGGGGGCGGGGCTCCGCCATGGCGAGGCGGGTTCCCAGCCTTCCCGAGGTGCTCACGCCGCCCCTCCTCCCGCGGGGCGACTATGGCGGCGGGCTGCCGGTGGGCGTCAGGGGCGATGACTTCATGCCCGTGGTCCTTGGGAAGGACAGGGAGCATGCCAACCTCGTGTGTGCGACGCAGGCGTTTCAGTGCGTCCCGTTCATGCAGGCGTGTGCGGCGGTGGCCCACGAGCTCGGGTGGGACGTCATCGTCGTTGACCCGGCCGGGATCCTGGGCGCCGCCCCGTGGTGGGCGCTTTCCGGCCCCGCCGCCATGGCGCTCAGCTCGCATGAGGGGGATGGCGGGAGGCGCCTCGTGCTCGTGCTGGACGCCCGCAGCGCCTTCGATGGGCCGGATGAGGCCCAGCTGGTCTCGGCCGTGTGCGATGGGGGGCGCGGGGACACGCTGCTGCTTGCGGCGGCGTCCGCCTCGGACCTGAACGCCATACAGGCGCACCAGTGGGGCCAGCGCCTGATGTTCCGCAATGGCGTGATCTGGCTTGGCCCTGGGTTGGCAAGCGCCTATGCGCTCCAGGTGGTCACGCCGGCCTCCCGGCTGAGGGAGAGCATGGGCGAGGGCGGGGGCTACTACATACGCGACGCCCAGGCGAGGCCGTCGAAGTTCGTGGCGGTCTCCGACGACGATGACTGGGGCCCATAGGAGGGACATACCGGCAAGGACGCCACACGCGGCAAGGGCGTGGGGCGACGGAAGGACACGAGTGAAGAGGAGACTCGCATGGCGGATGGAACGATCGCCCAAAACGGGCAGGCGCAGCAGCACGCGCAGGCAATGAAGTCATCCTGGTCGGCGCCCACGGTGGATAGCGTGGGCGATGACAACACGCAGGCCGAGGCGGGGGTCACCTCCACGGCGCAGCAGGTCTTCTCCATTGCCGGCAAGGCGTTCGAGGGGCTCTCTGCGGACGCGGACAACCTGGAGGCCGCCGGCAACGCGATCAGCCAGGCCGACCAGAACAGTGCGGAGAACTTCTGATGGAGGGGGACTACGAGAGGGAGGTGGACGCTCTGCGCGGCGCCCTGCGCCGCATCGACGCGGAGATGGATGCCGCGCATGCCGGGGTTGTCGCGATGCGGGCGAGGCACGAGGACGAGGACGCGGCGATCGTCCGGCGTGGCCTGCTCATAGGGGAGATGGGCGCGGGGATACCCCGCGACCCATGGTTCAGGGCGTCGCACGCCCGCCTCGAGGAGCTGCACCGCGACGCGTGCGCGAAGCTCGAGCGAGCCCATGAGGCGGAGGAAGAGAGGGGACGCGCGAGGATCTCCCTGCTTGACGCCCGCTACGACGGGATAGCCGCCCGCATGAGGGCGCTCGTGAGCGATACCACCCATACGCAGGACTGAGGAGGCTGACGTGGGAATCGAGATTAGACCGAACGCCGTCACGGGGCAGATAGACGGCAAGGACAAGGGCATAGGCGACCTGTGCGAGGAGGCCAAGTCGCGCGTCGAGGCCATCAATGGCCTCGTCGGAGACGACGGGCTCTCGGGGGCCGGGTACGCGGCGGCCAAGAAGCGCTTCGCGGCATACGCGTCGGTGCTAACGGCGCTGAGCACGGCTGCCGCACGAGTCTCGCAGATCGACACCCAGGTCTCCGGGGCGCTCTCGGGCTTCTTCGGAGGCGTGGACAGGGTGAGCGAGGACGAGTGGAAACAGAAGCAGGACGCCGCGAACTCCGCCATCGAGAAGCTCGACTCAGACCACAACCAGGCCGCGAGCTCCGAGGGAGGCTGCTCCGAGGAGCAGGAGGCCTCCTACAAGTCGGACAGGGCCGAGCAGGAGCAGGCCGCCAGCGAGGCGGGCGCGATGCTCTCGCGCATCTACCAGTACTGCGAGCAGACGAACGGCATCTATGGGGACGTCGACCTCTCCGACCTCATCGACACGGCCCAGAAGGCCATGGGGGCGATCTCGGCCGCGGGCTGGAACTCCGAGACCAGCAGCTGGGGCGAGCTCGATGACAGTACGTTTGCCGACCTCGACGAGAAGACGGCCAAGGTCGCCGAGACCATCGCCGGCAGCGCGCCGGGCGGGCAGCAGGGCAGCGACGAGAACACGGAGTACGGCGGCGACCCCGTGAGCCTCGTCAACGGGAACTTCACGTGGGCGAGGGGGTACTTCCCCTACGGCGGCAGACCCGCGCTCACGCTCACCTACAACTCCCTCAGGCGCGAGGCGGGCGCGCTGGGGCCCGGCTGGCGCCACGGCCTGGAGGCGTCGCTCGAGGACGGGCCAGATGGCATCGCCGTCACCTGGGGGGACGGCTCGACCGAGCGGTTCGTCGCCATCTCCGAGGGGGTCTGGTCCGAGTCGCGCGGCCGGGACGAGCACGTGTCCCGCCTCGGCAGGGGGTGGAGGCTCGAGGGCCGTCGTGGGGAGCAGTGGTACTTCGACAAGCATGGTGGGCTCGGCTCCGTCGTCGACGCGTTCGGGAGGGCGACGACGCTCGAGCGCGACCCCGAGGGGAGGGTCCGCCGGGCCGTCGTGCGCGAGCTGACCCTGTCGTTCTCGTACGGCGAGGGCGGCAGGCTCGAGTCCGTCTCCGATGACACGGGACGCTCCGTCTCCCTCTCCTACGACGCGGGCGGCATGCTCGCGGGCGTCACGGACGAGACCGGAGCAGCGATCGCCTTCTCCAACGAGGAGGACCTGCTGGCGGAGCTCCGCGACGAGGAGGGACGCCTCATCTGCTCGAACGCCTATGACCAGGACGGGCGGGTGCTCTCCCAGCTGCTGCCGGGGGGCGAGGTCTCCTACCGCTGGGACGGGGACGCCGTCGAGGTCACCGAGCGCGACGGCTCGGTGACGCTCCATCGCAGCGACTCCGCGGGGCGCAGCACGCTCAGCGTCAACGAGCTCGGCCTCGCCAGGGCGCGCTCCTACGACGCGCGCGACTACCTGACGGGGCTGAGGGCGCCCAGCGGGGCGTCTTGGTCGTGGTCGCGCGACCGCTCCGGCAGGGCGACCTCCCTACGCGACCCCACCGGGCGCGAGGCGCGCGCCACGTGGGACGGCGGCGTGCTGCCGAGGAGCGTGGAGGCGGGCGGGGACGTGACCCTCCGCTCCACGTCTGACGACAGGGGCCTGCCCGTGCAGGTCTCCGATGGCTCGGGGTCGACGGTGGGGCTCAGGTGGGACGCCATGCGCAGGCTTGTGCGCGTCACGTTCGCCGACGGCTCGTCGCGGTCGTGGGACTACGCCGGCCCCTCGAGGCTGCCCACGCGCCTCGTGGACGAGGGCGGGCACGTCACCCGGTACGGGTGGGACGCCTGGGGCGACCTGGCGTCCGTGACGCGGCCCGACGGCTCGACGGAGCGCTGGCGGTGGGACGCCCGCTGCCGCCTGGTGGCGCACGAGTCCCCGCGCGGGGGGACCGAGACGTGGGAGCGCGATGCCTCCGGCAGGGTGGTCGCGCGCACGGACGCACTCGGAAACAGGACCGAGCTGCGGCGCGACGACGCGGGCAGGGTCGGCTCCGAGACGGGGCCGGACGGCTCCGAGGTGCGGTGGGAGTACGGCCCTCGCGGGGAGCTCCTCTCCCTCGCCTGGCCGGACGGGGGCAAGACGAGCTTCGGCTACGACGCGGCGATGCGCCTCGCCGCCCTCACGCTGCCGGGCGGTGGGAGGACGGGGCTGAGCCTGGACGCCGACGACAACATCGTCGGCATCGAGGGGCCCGCCGGCACGAACTCCTACACGTGGGACGCGGCGGGGCGGCTCGCCTCGGCCCGGGGCCCGCGCGACGGGGAGGAGCGCTCCTACGATGCGGCCGGCAGGCTCTTTGAGAGGAGGTTCGCGGACGGCTCGAGCGTCCGGTACGAGTACGACGCGGCGGGGCGCCAGAAGCGCCTCGTCGTGAACGGGGACTACGCCATCGACTTCGCGTACGACGGGCGCGGCAGGCTCGTCTCCCGGGAGGACTCGCTCGGGCGCGGCTACCGCTGGCGGCTGGACGCGGCGGGCAACAGGACGTCCGAGGACGGCATCGACGGCGAGCTGCGCTTCTCCTACGGGCCGGACGGCAGGTTCGCGGCCGTCACGGACGCGGCGGGCAACAGGACGGCGAGCGTGCTGGACCCCGCGGGCGAGGCCGCCGAGGTGCTGAGGCCCGGCAGCGAGGGCCCCGCCAGGTACGTGCGCGACGCCCTCGGGCGCGTCACGTCCATCGAGGATCCCACGGGGCGCATGTCCCGCTTCGGGTACGACGCGGCGGGCAACGTCTGTCGCAGGGACGACGGTGGCGTCGTGCACGAGTGGTCGTACGACGCCATGGGGCGCACGGTGGCCGATCGCGGCCCCGCCGGGGAGCACCGCTACGCCTATGACGCGGCGGGTAACCTCGTGGAGGCCGCCGATGGGAGCGGCGCCTCGCGCATCGAGGTGGACGCCGCCGGGCGGCCCACGGCCGTGAGGCACCCGGACGGCGCGCGCCTCGGGTGGGCGTACGACGAGCGGGGCAACAGGGCCCTGCTCGACGTGGACGGCACGGAGATCCGCTACCGCCACGACGGCCTCGGCCGCCTCGTGCGCGTGGAGGCCGGCGGCGGCTGGGTGGAGCTCGACTACGACGGGCGCGGCAACCTGTCGCGCCGCCGCTGGTCGGACGGCTCCTCGCAGTCCGTCGCGCTCGACCCGGCGGGCCGCCTGGCGTCGATGGAGCTGGTGGACGCCGCCGGGCACCGCGACACCCTCGCCTACGAGTGGGACGCCCGCGACGACCTCGTGGCGCTCGTCGCCGAGCGCTGGGGCGCCCCCGGGCAGTCCGGCCGCTTCGAGCTCTCCTACGACGCCGCGGGGCGCCTCGTGGGCGTCTCGCGCGACGGCGAGGAGCTGGAGCGCTACGCCTACGACGGCCGCGGCAACAGGGTGTCCTCGCTGGGGGCCTCGTATGCCTACGACGCCGCCGACAGGCTCGTGGAGCTGCGCGGCGAGGGCGGGACGACGCGCTACGCCTACGACGGGGCGGGCTGCCTCGCCTCCGTCGAGGGTCCGGGCGGCGCGTCGCTGCTCTCGCTGGACGACGCGGGCCGGCCGCTCTCGACGGAGTGGGCCGGCGGCGGCCGCCGCCGCCACCTGCGCGACCCGCTCGGCCGCCCGCGCGGCGTGGGGGGCCTCTCGGAGGACCTGCACGACCCGTCGGCGCCCCTCCACTCGCTCGTGCGCAGGCGCACGGCGGCGGGGGAGCGCGTCTACCTGCAGACGCCGGCCGGCTGCGTCGGCGCCGTCGACCCCGCCGGCGGCGCCCTCGAGCCGGTCATGTGCGACCTGCTCGGCCAGGCGCTGCGCGTCTGCCGCGGCGGGGAGTTCGGTGCCGCGCTGGGATCGACGCCCTTCGGCGTGCCGCTGGCGTCCGACCCGCTCGTGCCCCTCGGCGCGTTCGGCTACGTGGCCGATCCGGCCACGGGCCTGCTCGCCTCGCCCACGCGCCTCTACGACCCGCGCCTCGGGCGCTTCCTCTCCCCGGACCCCGTGGGGGGCGCGCCCGACAGGCCCCACACGCTCAACCGCTACGCCTACGCCGCGTCCAACCCCACGCGCTACTGTGATGTTACTGGTAGATTTCCTACTGTTCTGTTTGGTGCCGCAATTGGATTTTTTGCAGGTGGTGGAATGGAAGCGGCGAAAGAAATCATGGTGGAGCATAAGTCGCTCGACCAGGTGGATTGGTTTGGCAAGGTTGCAGCGGCAGGCGGACAGGGCGCTGCTTGTGGCGCAGTCGCAGGGCTTACGTGTGGTGTGTCACTTGGTACACAGGTTTTGGCAGGATTTGCGGTGGGTGCTGCATCACAAGCCGCTAGTGATGTCTATCTAAACATGCGCGAGACTGGTAATCCTGGCGATATCCGTACGATTGGTATTCACTCTCTCGTAGGAGGGGCATTGAATGCAGTTCCCACAGTTGGTGGATGGGCATGGGGGACCGCGGGTGTTAGGGCAGCCGAAGAGTTTGGTGCTGAGAACGGAGTCAAGAACCTACTTTTTGTTATCTCTCAGTTCCATCTCGATATCACCAAGGATGGCGTCAGCCAGTCACAGGGGTACGCAGATTTGGTGAGACAGCTTGACCAGTTCGTCCGTGGCGGGTGCGCCTAAAGTAGGGAGCGTGAGGAAGCTATGCAGTTCATATCGACAGGGGTTGTGGTCGCCATCCTGGCCCTCGTGACGGTGCTGGCCCGCCGCGAGGGGGGCGAGCCCCCGGGGGACCCGGACAGGCCCTCCTACAGGATGCCCCGGGCCTATCCGGCCGTGTTCCGCGTCTGTGCGGCGGGCTTCCTCCTCGGCGCTGCCTTCTGCGCCTACACCCTGTACAAGGGCAACCCCACGGCGGCGGGGGCCCTGCCCGTCATCCTCGGCGTCGCCGCGCTCTGCCTGGCCTTTGCCGTCTACTACTCCCGCTGGCGCCTGGAGGTCGACGACGATGGCGTCCACCTGAGGCGCATGCTGCTCCCCGACCGGGACGTGCCGTGGGGCTCCCTCGACGCCGTGGGCGTCGCCCCGAGCCACACCCTCGACGACTACGACGTCATCACCCTCGTGTCGGGCGGCAGGAGGGTGCTCTCCGTCCAGAGGGGCAGCCTCGGGGGAGGGGCCTCCCCGAGCCTGCTCCTCGACGCGGCGCGCAGGCGCGGCATACCCGTTGCCTCGCCCCTGGAGCTGCCGCCGGGACTCTCCCCCTGGGGCCCGGCCCGCCGCTGGTTTGAGGGCCTCTCTGGTTGGCGGCAGGGGCTGGTCGTGCTCGCGTCCATCGTGGCGTTCATGGCCGCGTTGATGCTCGTCCTACTGTGCGTGGCATCTCTGCTGTCGTGACGCTAAGGGGGTGCAACCTTGCATGGCCGCGCCACACTCGCCCATGACATGTGAGATGCTCCGCTTTGGGTGCGAGACGGCTGTGGTCGTCTCGCCCCGGTATCGTTACGCGCTGGATGGGGGACAAACGGCCATCCAGGGACGGCATCTCCGACGACGGTCGGGGCATCTACGTGATGGCGGGTGGCAGGAGGGTCACCTCCTTCCCGCTCACGCACGTCTCCCACGGCGACGCCCTGTCGGCGCTCTACGGGGCCGCGCGCTCCCACGGCGCGCTCGTGTCGGCGGAGCGCGACCTGCCCGAGGGGGTCCCGGGCCCCCACGGGGCGCGGCGCCAGACCCTCGACGACCGGGTGGGGGCGCTCCCCGTGTGGGAGCAGCTCCTCCTCGCGCTGGCGTTCATCGCGGTGCTCTCCCTCGCGACGTACCTGCTCGTCGTGCTGCTCATGCGGTAGGGCGTGGTGAGCGACGCCGAGCGGTAGGGGACCTGGTGTCCCACCTCGACGCCGCATACAGAGGCTCTACCTGGGGGCGCTTCGGCTGGTGGTGGGACGGCCTCGCCGGCTGGCAGAGGAGCCTCTTCGTCCTCGCCGTGTGCGGCGGGGCCGTGTTCGCCGTCCTCTTCCCGATGTGGCTCCTGACGGCGCTCGGGCTGGCGTAGGAGCCGGCCCTCGGCCTCGACGTAACCGAGGGTGGCGCCGACCAGCCGTGGGTCGTCCCGTGCGGCATGTCGCCGCTCTGGGCCGGACTCGTGGAGGGCGTGCGGAGACGGCCGCGTCTGGGATGCGACCAGGTGGGCTGAGGTGTACAAGGGTGTACGGGAACGTTGCGGGGGCAATGGGCCACCTGGCGGGCGGCCGCACCCAGGCGGCATCGCCTCACGACACGGGAAGGACGGACGACATGGCATGCAGATGCGCTGACATCGGGAACGTCAACGCGGACCTCAACACGCTCGCGCGGGCCGAGGAGGGGCTCCCCGGGCTCGACACCGCCGCCTCGGGCATAGAGGAGGCGACGCAGGGCCTCGCGAGCGCGGTCGGCACGGCCGTGGAGGTCTCCACGGCGAGCGTCTCGAGCGACATCTACTCGAAGGGCGTGCGCGACGCACGGGGCAAGATCGCGTCCGACATCCGCGCCAAGCGGGCGGACCTGCAGTCCACGCTCAAGGCGTACCAGGAGGAGGACAGGGCCTACCACGCCGAGCAGGACAGGAAGGAAGCGGAGGAGCGGCAGAGGGAGCAGGAAGCGAGCAGCAAGTAGCTTGTCCTGCATCCCGGCAGCCGGGGAAGCGGAGGATCAGATATGGCGGGCAAGACGATAGTGGTCGACCACGGGGCCCTGAGCGCGGCCTCGCAGAAGCTGGGCACGTTGGCGGACGGCATGGACGGCCAGGCCAAGTCCCTGAGCGACGCCTCGAGCGCGCTACTCGGCGCCTGGGAGGGGGACGGCCGCGGCTCCTTCTCGGCCGCCTCGGGCACCCTCGTGAAGTTCACGCAGGCGGCCGCGCGGATCCTCAGGGCGGAGTCGGGGTCGATCGCAAAGTCGAACGAGACGTACAAGGAGGCGGACGACAAGGCGGCCAGCTCCATGGAGTCCGGGTCGCAAGGCTCGGGCGGCGGCAAGCGGCCAACGCCGGTGGAGTAGGAGCCAACCCAGGGAACAACGGTCACCGAAGCGCAAGGAGACGTGCATGAGCATCAAGCTGACCATAGGCGAGTGCGAGAGCGCCGCGGGCAAGTACCACGCCGCCGCCCGGGAAGTCGGCAACCAGAAGGCCAGCCTCACCGGTGTGAGCGGTGGCGTCAAGGGAGCGTGGGAGGGCGGCGCCGCTGACGAGTGGGCGAACCGCATCGACATCGTCGCCAACCAGGTCGAGCAGGGCTTGTCCGATGACATATCCTCGGTCGGGGACCTGCTCGACGACGTCGCGAAGGACGCCAGGGCGCTGCGCGGCAAGGCCGAGGCTCTTCCCGCCTCCCTGGGAGGCTCGGGGGACTCCGGTGGTGCCAGGCTCGTGCTCGACGACGGTGCCGCCGGCGGCGTGAGGGGCGACGTGACGGCCCTCGGGGAGGCGCTGGACAGGGTGGGGCCGGTGATCGCGGACGTGCGCGGCATCCTCTCGCAGCTCAAGACCTGCTCCCTCAGCGTGGACGACGCCGCGGAGGCCGCGGTCAAGGACGCCAAGGGGAAGCTCGAGACGTTCTCGGGAGACTGGGACGCCTACCTCAGCGGCGTGTCCTCCCTCGTGAGCAAGATCACCGCAGGCATGTCCAAGCTCGACCCAAACGAGCCCGCGATGAGGGAGAACGCCACGGCCAAGGCCGTCGCGAACTACGCCAAGTCCGCGGGGGCGGCAGCGGCCATGCGCGGCCTCGCCAACAGCAGCTGCGCCTACGGCGGCGACCCCGTCAACATGGTCACGGGCAACTTCATCTACCCGGAGCTCGACCTCAGGCTGGGTGGGGCGCCGGGCGCCTCGGTGGAGAGGATGTACAACTCGGACTCCCCCGACGTGGGCCTCTTCGGCCTCGGCTGGTCAAGCACGCTCGACGAGCGCCTGGCGTTCGATGGCGCCCTCGTCACCCATCTGCGCCCGGACGGCAGGCGGCGCGCCTTCGCGCCCGACGCCGCCGATGGGACGTGGAAGACGGTCGACGAGGTGGAGGAGACCATCACGCGGGAGGGCGACTCCTACGTCCTCGAGCGCCCGGACGGCACGAGCCGGGCCTTCGACGGGGACGGCAGGCTCGTCGAGGTGCGCGACCCCTTGGGCGTCACCTCCGTCGTGCGTCGCGACGAGGCCGGGCTCCCCGTCCGCCTCGAGACCGGCGGCGGTAGCAGGCACGCCGACGTCACCTACGCCGGGGCGCACGTCGTGCTCGTCCGCGACCACGCCGGTCGCGAGGTGAGCTATGCCTACGAGGGCGACCTCCTGGCGTCTGTCACCAAGCCGGACGGCGCCACCTGGGGCTATGCCTACGACGAGCAGGGCCGCCTGTGCGGCGTCGTCGACCCGACGGGCAGATGGAAGCTCAGGCAGTCCTACGACGCCCACGGCCGCGTCGCGCGCCAGCGGCTGGCGGGGCAGGGTGAGGACGCCTTCTCGTATGCCACCGACAGCACGACGCACGAGTCGGCGCGCTCCGGGCACGAGGCGTTCGCCCAGGATGAGCAGGGCAGGACCACGGAGGTCAGGAGGGGTCCCGTCTCTGAGCGCTACACCTACACGGCGAGAAACCTCTGGGAGGGGCGCCTGGACGGTGCGGGCGCCCGCACGCGCTGGGACTACGACGAGGCGGGTGACGTGAGCAGGATGGAGCTCCCGAGCGGTGCCGGCGTGGACATCGAGAGGGACGGCCGCAGGGTCAGCGGGGTGACGGTCGCCGGCAGGCGCCTCCTCTCGGTCTCATACGAGGACGGGCTCCCCACCTCGGTGACGGACGGGGAGGGCAACGCGTTTGCGGTCTCCTGGGACGAGGACGGGGGCGGCCTCTCCGTGGTCGACCCGGATGGCACCCGGACGTCCATCACCCTCAACGCCTCGTGCGAGCCCATGTCGCTCCAGGTGCCGGGGGAGGGGGAGACGAGGGTCGAGCGCGACCCCCTCGGAAGGCCCACCCGCGTCCTCGCGCCGTCCGGGACGACCCGCTATGGCTGGGACGCGGAGGGCAGGCTCACGTCCGAGCAGGCCGAGGGCGCAGCCCCGCGGTCCTACGCCTACGACGCCCGGGGCGACCTCGCCCGCGTGACCGAGGGGGAGCACCAGCTGAGCGTCGAGCGTGACGAGGCCGGGCGCGTCGTCAGGGCGGAGCTCGACGACGGCCAGTGGATGAGCGCCGCCTACGACGAGGCGGGGCGCCTGACGTCCTCCGAGGACTCCCACGGCCGCACGCTGGCGTGCACGTACGACGAGGCGGGGCACCTGCGCCGCGCCACCGACGCGACGGGCAGGTGGGTCGAGTGGGACTACGACGATGCGGGCAGGGTCGTCGGGGTCTCGGACTGCCTGGGGGCGGCCCAGTCGATCGGATACGGCTTCGATGGGAGGGTGAGATCCGTATCCGACAACCGCGTGGGCGACGTCAGCGTGGCGCGGGACGCGCTCGGGAGGGTCACCGCCTCCTTCGACGGGGAGGGCCTCCTGTTCGAGGCCAGGCGGAACGCCAACGGCGACGTCGTCGCCACCACCAACGCCGTGGGCGAGAGGGCGTCCTTCGAGCGGGACTGGGCGGGCAGGATCGTGCGCGTGGCGGCCGATGGCGTGCGTGCCTCCGTCTCGCGCGACGCCGCGGGGCGCGCGAGCGCCGTCTCCGTCTCGGAGGGGGGATCCGCCCTCCTCAAGGAGCGTTACAGGTATACCAAGGGTGGTCGGCTGAGCCGCATCGAGGGGCCCCTCGGGACGGAGTCCTTCACGTGGGCGCGGGACGGGAGCCTGCGCTCGCACGAGGACGCCCTGGGCACCACCACGTCGCAGGTGGGCATGGACGGCCGGAGCATGCGCGTCACCAGGCCGGACGGAAGCGTCTGGGAGGGCTCGCTCTCCCACGACATGCGGCACGCCACGGTGAGCGACGGCGGCGCGTCGGTGGCGGTCAGCTTCGACGGGCTGGGGCACCCCGTCCGCGCCGACATGGGCGACGGCACGGCCGTCGACTACGAGTACGACGGGGCGGGGAGGCTGCTCTCGGTGGCCCACTCACGGGCGCCCAAGGTCACCTACACCTACGACAGGGCCGACAGGGTCTCGGGCATCACACAGGGCGACATGGGCGTCCGCTACGCCTACGACGACGCCGGGCGGATCGCGCGCAGGGAGTTCTCGGACGGCACGAGCGTCTCCTACGCCTATGACGGGCGGGGCAACCTGGCCTCGCTCGTGGCGAGGGACGCCGACGGGCACGACGCCCTGTCCGAGGGCTACGCCTACGACCGCCTCGGCAGGAGGGTGGCGCGGACGGTCACCCGCGACGGCGCGACGAGCGAGTTCGCCTACTCGTACGACGGGGCGGGCAGGCTCCTTTCCGTGTCGGAGGACGGCAGGGAGCGGGACGCCTGGGACTACGACGCCCTGGGCAACGTGCTCCGCGCGAGCACGCCGCGCGGCACCACCACCTACGCCTACGACGCGGCCGGCAGGATGGCGAGCTCCGAGGGGCCGGAGGGCGTCAGGCGCTACGAGTGGGACGCGCGCTCGCGCCTCTCGCGCGTGACCGACGGCGAGGGCGCCCCCGTCCTCGAGCTCTCGTGGGACGCGGCCGACAGGCTCGTCTCGTCCACGAACGAGCGAGGCACCACCACCTACGGCTACGACGCGCTCGGCAACCGCGTCTGCCAGGAGGGGCCCGACGGCAGCTTCGGCTGGGCGATAGACCCCCTCCGCGCGACGCGCAACACCCTGGGCTGGGGACGCGAGGGCGACCTGCGGCCCGCCCTCGCGGACGGGGCGATGCCCCTGTGGTCGAGCGGCACCTGCCTCGTGAGCGATGCCAACGGCACGCCGCTGGCGACCACGTCGGACCTCGCCACGACGCTCCTGGAGGACCCCTTCGGGCAGGGCGGCTGGGACGGCCTCGCATTCGGCTATGCGGGGTACACGCCCGACCCGGCGACGGGGCTGCTCCACGCGCGCCTGCGCGACTACGACCCCTCCGCTCGGAGGTTCTGCTCGCCCGACCCGAGGCGGGGCTACATGGCCTCCCCCCGCACCCTCAACCGCTGGGCGTGCTGCTTCGGCGACCCCGTGAACCTCGTGGACGTCGACGGCGGCTGGCCGGACTGGTCCGGCGCGGGCAAGTGGATCAAGGACAGGGCGAACGACGCGAAGGAGTGGGTCGGCGACAGGGCGAACGACGCGCAGGAATTCTGGAAGCATCAGGTGTATGGCATCGATCGGACGCTTAAGAAAAAGGAAGTGGATATTGACGGCGTCAAAGTCGGTGGGGAGGCTTATCAGCATAATGGCGGTGGCCTGATCGTGATGCAGCAGGACGCCTCTGGTTCCGCCACTGGCATTAGCCTGAACACGCCGTCAATCTCCATACCTGGGACGAAGATAAAGCTGTCTACATCGGTGTCTCTTCACTGGGGGGAGAAGTGGGGCATTTCAGATTCCGTTAACTATACAAATGGTGATGGCCCCACGTCTTCATATGGATGGGAAGTTTCCCACTCCGGCGTAGGGGTGAAGCACTCGGTTTCCTCCAAGCTCCCAAACATCATTGGCACAACGACTGGAGTGAGGGCTAGCATTGGCAAGGGTTTCAGCTGGCCGCAGATCGGCTACGCGGCCGCTCTGGCCGGCATGACGGTCCTGGTCATTGCGGCGGTTGCCGACAATGCAGTGGGCGTCGAGGGGGTCGACGAGGCTCCTGCGGCAGCCGGCTGGGTCTATGTCCTACGGCAGCTCCTGTCGGCGCCGGCCTTCGCTGCCGCATGCGCGGGCTAGGCTGTGCTCTGCCATCGTGTTGGAATGCCGGACGGCCTCAGGACGTATCCTCTGTGTCATGTGCGCCGTGCCTGAGAGGAGCCAGCTATGTAAAAGTCAATGGGTCAGATGATTTTTCTAGCACCTTGACAATTGGATATGGGACATGGTTTCCGGGCATGGCGAAGCGGGCGGCGCGAGCCGCCTGGGCCGATGGGGGAAGGCGTCTCGGCTGCGCCCGCCCGCTAGGCAACCGGGCAGACGTAGGGCTTGCCGTCCCTCAGCACGGCGAAGACGATGGCGCACAGCTCGCGCACCACGGCACTGACGGCGACCTTGTGGCACTTGCCCTCGGACCGCTTCTTTATGTAGTAGTCGCGCAGGACGGGGTCGAACATCCTGGCCCGGTCGGCGGCAAGCCAGAGGTGCCACCTCAGGTAGGGCGAGCCGCGCTTCGAGAGGTGGGCCTTTGGGCCCTCGTACCCGCCGGACTCGAACGCCGACGGGTCGCAGCCCGCGAAGGCGACGAGCCTCGAGGCGCTCTCGAAGCGCGACACGTCGCCTATCTCGCCGAGGATCCCCGCAGCGCACACGGCGCCGATGCCGGGGATCGTGGTGATGGGCGAGCCGCCGACCATGCGCGCCAGCTCCGCGTCGAGCTCGGCCATCTGGCCCCTCGTGAACTCGATCTGCGCGAGCAGCTGGCGCAGCCGGAGCACGAGGGGGGCGCTGTGCTGGCCGACCGACGACCTGGCCAGGGCCTTCAGGCGCTCGGCGTCGGCCCGGCCGAACCTGCCGCCGGACGCCCCGCGGATCGCCTTCTCGACGGGGTCGACGCGCGCGGAGGCCACGTTGGCGGCCGAGCCCCACTTGCCCGGCACGGCCGACCCCGCCTTCCCGAAGTCGTCGGCGAAAAACCCATGGAACTCGGGGAAGACCACATCGACGATCGCGTGGGCCCTGCGCTTCGAATCGCCCACGATGTGCGACAGGGAGTTGCGGGACCTCGCCAGCGACCTCATGTCGTCGGTCTCGGGCTTCGACCGGCGCCGCGCTGCGGGGTTCCCGGCCAGGAGCCACAGCGCGAGCGCCTCGGCGTCGACCGCGTCGCTCCTCGCCTTCCTCACGCCCGTCGCCTTGCGCCAGTTGGCGGTGAGCAGAGGGTTCACCTCGAAGGCCTCGTAGCCGTGGGCCTCGAGGAACGCGATCAGGCTCCTCCCGTAGTGGCCGGTCGGCCGATTCCGCGCACGTGGCGCCGGCCTCGGAGAGCGCGACGAGCGGGGACGCGAACCCCTCGCCGTCGTTGCGGAACTCGTAGCCGAGCAGCCGCCGCTCGCCTCCCTCCGCGATGACCGCGGCCGGGTGCCTGTTCTTGGCCAGGTCGATCCCTATGCAGCAGCGCATCTTTGCCTCCTTCCGTCTCGGGGACACGTCGCCATGGCGGGGCTCCCCTCGTCCCGGCGGCGCGCAGCCTCTTGCGAAATGAAGCAACAAGGTGCTATCCAGCTGATTGGCGCAGCTCCGTCGGGCGGGGGCGCGATCCTCCTCGGAGAGGACTAGGCCTCAAGGCATGCATTACGCGATCCCCGCCGTCGGGAAATTATGTCCCATATCCAATTGCCGGCAATACAGGACGAAAGTCGCCTGGAGGCGACGATGATTAGGATAAGAGGCTCCAATGGGGGGACGTATGCATGCGGGCGACGGGACGCGGGCGAGGCCCATCGGGAGCAGGGGCCCGCGGCGCTGGCTGCGCGCCGCCCTCATCGCCGTGGCCGTGGTCGCCGTCGCCATCCCCGCCCTGATCGTGGGCGGCTGCGTGTACTCGTGCGCCTTTGTCCCGTCCTCCCCGGCCGACCTTCCCCAGTCCGTGGGGGAGAGGTCCGAGGTGGCGGACGGGGCTGTCGCGGCCGCACCGGAGGACGCGGAGTGGCGTGACACGCTCGGCGAGGCGGCCTCCGCTGACGCGGGGGGCGGCCCGGCCGTCGAGGTGGTCGAGGACTTCCCCGACGCGGGCGAGGCGCTCGTGGTCCAGCCCTCGGGGTCGCCCAAGTGCCCGGCGGTCCGCATGGTCACGTACGCCCGCGAGGGCGGGCGCTACGCCGCCACCGGCTTCTGGGGCGCGAGCGTGGCGAGGCCCGGCGAGAGGTCGAGCCCGCTCGACCCCCTGTACGACTACACCACGGCCGAGGTCGTGGCGGACGCCCTCTCGGCCTGCCTCACGTCGAGCCGCCCCGTCGCGTTCGGCGTGTCCGTCGACCCGGCCGTGGGCGACCTGACCATCGGGGGGACGGCCCCCACGTGGGTGCGGGAGGTGCCCTGCGACGGGGGGACCTGCTACGTCTGGTGCTACGATGGCATGGACGTGCGGGCCCTGTTCTCCGCCGCCGGCGTGGACCCCTCGGGCTTCACCCTCCGCCAGGTCATAGACGGCCTGGGCGTCCGGGTGGGCGACGAGGCGCCGTACTAGGGGCGGCCCCGGGGCGCGTGCGGTGGCGGATGGGGTGCGCGACGGGCCGCCGCCGGGCGCGCGTGACAGTTGGGAGGACCGATGGCAAGGATGAGCGAGCTCAGTTGGCGCGTGGCCGTCGGGGTCGCCTGCATTGTCGCGGCCGCCGCCGTCGACGCGGGGGCGCCATGGGCCCGTCCGCCCGCGTCTGGCGCGACGGACCGCCGCCGGGCCCATGGCACATGGGGCGCCCTAGGGAGGAGGCCGCTATGAGGAGGCGCGGGAGGGTCCGTCTCCGCCTGGACGGCGGGCTGCCGGGCGTCGGCCCGGACTACGGGGCGATCCGGCGCGGCGGCGTGGCGTTCGTGGTCATCGGGACCGCGCTCCTGGGCGCCGTGGCCTACGCGCTGCCGGAGGCGGTCCACGACCTGACGCTGGACGCCCCCCGGGTCGGCCTCTTCGTCTCCTGCGTGGTCCTCGGCGCCAGCCTCGCCGCGAGCGGCGTCCTCATGTTTCTGGTGCCGTCGCGCCCGGAGATGGCGCGGGCCGCCTACCGGGCGACCCTGGCGATGGAGGTCGTCGTGGTCGCGGTCCTGGTCGCCGCCGCCGTGGCCACGCGCTCCCACTACCCGCTCTTCGTGCTCTTCGTGCAGGTGCCGGCCACGGTCGGGATGGCCCTCAAGGAGCTCAGGAGGCTCATGTAGGCGTGTCGGGCGCCTCTTGCCCCTCCGCTCCGCCAGCGGCGCTAGGCTGGTGGTGGCGCCAGGGGGATGGCCCCGACGAAGGGAGAGGATGCTTCCCATGCGGCACAGGGACGGATGGGGAGACGGCCCCGGGTACGGCCCCGGCGGGCGGAGGGCGAGGAGGAGCCTCGCCTTCGCTGGGGTCACGTTCGCCATCCTGGGGGTGGTCTTCGCTGGGATGGGAGTATACATAGGGTGCCTGACGCTCGCGGGCCGGGCGGCGGGCGACCCGGCGTCGGAGGCGGGCATATGTGCCACCCTCCTCGCGTTCGGCACACCGCTCGCGGCGAGCGGCGCCCTGCTGCTGGCGCTCCCGCGCCACCCCGGGCTGGCCAGGGCGGCGGACCGGGCGCTCGTCGCCCTCGCCGTCGCCACCGCCGCGGTGTGCGTCGTTGTCACCGCGATGACCGGCAGGCCCATGGTGATCGCGGCCGTGGGCGGGCTCGGTGCGGTGGGCTTCTTCCGGAGCGTCGTCAGGCAGTGCGGGATGCGGTAGCGGCACGGGCGCCGCGCGGGTGACGGAGGGAGTTGGTCGGCCGTGGGCTTTGCTGGCGCGGAGGCCGACCTGGCGGACGGGGGCCGCGGGGCCGCGCGCCCCGTCTTCGACCTGCCCGTCGACCCCGGCAGGGACCCGCGGCGGGCGGCGGCCAGGGTCACGGCCGCGGAGCTCACCTACCCGGCCGGCGAGCTGTCGCTTGTCCTGCTGTCGCTCGTCCTGTTCGAGGTCGCCCTCGCGCCGATGGCGGCGGGCGCCGTGGGCGCGTCCCCGCTCGGCGTCGCCGCCGTGGCGCTGGTCCTGTGGGCGACGGCGCATGCCATCTGCATGCTGCTCCTCGGCGAGCGCTTCGTCGCCTGGCGGCGGGGCGTCCTGCGCCGCGTGACCGGTGATGGCGGGGTTGGGAGCCCTCTGGTCCCCATGCGCCTCTACGAGGACCGCCTCGAGTGGGGGAGGGGCCGGTCGGCGCCCTACTCGGAGGTGTCCCGCGCTCTTGTCTGCGGGGACGTCCTGCTCGTGTGGGTCGGCCCCGGGCGGGCGCTGGTGCCGTCCGCGACCGCGGCCGCCGACGCCTCCTCCCTCGGCCCCGGCGGGCGGGAGGCCCTCGCGCGCTTCCTCGAGGGGACGGTCAGCCTCGCCAGGAGGGGATCCGGCGGCGGCAGGAGGATCGGCACCCCCTCCGGGCGCCTCGTCCGCCGCCTGTGGTCCTGGACGCTCCGTGCGCTGGCCGTCGTGCTGGCCGCCCTCGGGGTGGTGATGGCCCGGCAGGCCGCCGTGGGCCGCGGCGACGCGGCGCAGGAGGCCCTCCTCGCCGCCTCCCTCGTGGCGGCGGGCGCCGCCATGGCGGCCATGTTGCGCGGCAAGTCGCTCTTCCACCTGCGCACGCGCATGCCCCGGTCGGGGCTCAGGGTCGGCCGCATGCGCGCCGCGGGCCTGCTCTGCGACCTGTGGGCCCGCATGGGGGAGGCGGGGCGCCCTGCGGATGGGGGGACGGGCGGAACGGGTGGGGGGCGCGATGGTGGCGAACCTTGATAGGGGGACGCCTCCCCTCGGCTCGGTGGTGGCGTTGGGGAGAGGCAGCGTGCCCCTGATGACCCATGGGAGGCTGCGGAGGCGCGGCAAGGTCACCAACCGGCAGCACGTCGAGTCTGTCGTCCCCGCGCCCACCGACCGGTACGCTATCATCTCCATTGTAGATGGGGGGTCCTGTCGTCCCCGCGCCCACCGACCGGTAGCCGCAGGGGAGGGCATGCCATGGACACGCAGGCAACGACACGCCGCGCCCCCCTCGGGGGCCGCCCCCTCACCCGCCGGGGCCTCCTGCTCGGCTCCGCCGCGGCCGCGCTCGCCCTGGCGGGCTGCGGCGGGGGGCCGGACCCGGACAGGCCCTGGGAGGTGGAGCCAAGGGACACCGCCGGGCTCTGGGGCTACGTGGACGCCTCGGGCGGGTGGGCCATCGCACCGCGCTGGGGGCGCGCGGGCGGGTTCCAGGACGGCGCCGCCCTCGTCGCCTGGGTGGGCGACGATCTCCTGGACAGGTACGTGGGCGTCACTGACGCGTCGGGGCGGCTGGCGTTCGAGCCCCTGCGCGCCCACGACGTCGGCGGGGAGGGCGGGGGGATGTTCTTCAGCTGCGGGCTGGTGTCCGTGGCGCACAGCAGCTGGCGCTACATGGACCGTTATGGCTCCTTCCTCGGCGACGGCGACGGCCGCGACGACGGGAGGTTCTACTACGCGGGGCCCTTCAACCCCCCGGACGCCTTCATGGGCCGTCCCTACGCCCTGGCGTCCGCCGACGGGAACCGCTGGGGCGTCCTCGGGGCGGACGGCGGGTGGCTGCTGCGGCCGGCGTACGAAGGCCGCCGCCTGCAAGGGGCCGGGGCCGACGCCCGCGCGGCGCTGCTGCCCGCCGGCAGCGGCCCCTCGATGGACTCCGGCGACGTCCTGTGGGGCTACATCGCCCCGGACGGCTCCTGGGCGATCGAGCCCACCCTCGCCGCCGCCCGTCCCTTCGTCGGGCTGCTCGCCC